>NZ_JAUEYN010000014.1:0-282574 GCF_032489675.1 Bradyrhizobium sp. SZCCHNR1043 | reverse complement strand
GAGACAACACAGCAGTGATCGAATAGTGTCAGGGATCAGCCCGGTCCAAAATGTCAGGGATCAACCCGGTCGGTCAGAGTCCCGCGAGATGTAATGACCCACCGCCCAATTCATGTGTGCGCAGTCGGTCCGCTACAGATCGTGCGCTTCGCACCGATGTCCGCTGACTGACTCTTGAACGGAGCATGCCACGACGTTCGGCGTTCGGCGCCCCCCACCCCCAACCCCTCCCCGCGAGGGGGAGGGGAGCAGACCGGCCGCGCGGCAGGATGTCGGCACAATCCTCCGAAAAGGCCTATTCAACCTCACTCACGACTTCACCGGCGCCGGAGGCCCGTACGCCTCGCGCTCCGCCACCGGCTCCGTCTTCTCCCGATCGCCTGCGAGCACGCGCTGCACCGAGACGAAGAACACCGGCACCATCAGCAGCGCCAGGATCACCACCGCGATCATGCCGCCCATCACGTTGGTGCCGAGCGCCTGCTGGCTGGCGCCGCCGGCGCCCGTCGCCATCGACATCGGCAGCACGCCGCAGACGAAGGCGAGGCCGGTCATGATGATCGGGCGGAAGCGCAAGGAGCAGGCCTCGATCGTCGCCGCGACCAGCGGCTTGCCGTGGGCGCGCAGGTCCTTGGCGAACTCGATGATCAGGATCGCGTCCTTGGCGGCGAGTCCGATGATGGTGATCAGCGCCACCGTGAAGTACACGTCGTTGGACAGGCCGCGCAGATTGGCGGCGACGACGGCGCCGAGGATGCCGAGCGGCACGGTCAAGAGCACCGCGAGCGGGATCGTCCAGCTTTCGTAGAGCGCGGCCAGGCACAGGAACACCACCAGTGCCGACAGGCCCAGCAGCAGCGGCGCCTGCGAGCCCGACAGCTTCTCCTGCAGCGACTGTCCGGTCCATTCATAGCCGAAGCCGCGCGGCAGCTTGCCGGCGAGCCGCTCCATCTCCTTGAGGGCATCGCCCGAGGTGTAGCCCGGCTTGGCCTCGCCGGAGATGCGGATCGCCGGATAGTAGTTGAAGCCGGCGATCTGGCTCGGCCCCTTGGCCCATTGGATGGTCGCGAAAGAGGAGAACGGCACCAGCTGCCCCTTGGCGTTCTTGACGCTGTAGTTGAGGATATCGTCCGCGTTCATGCGGCTGATGCGATCGGCCTGCACCACGACGCGCTGCATGCGGCCGCGGTTGGGGAAGTCGTTCACGTAAGTCGAGCCGAGATTGGTCGAGATCGTGTTGTTGATGTCCTCGAAGGTGACGCCGAAGGCGCCGGCCTTCTCGCGGTCGATCATCAGATTGACCTGGGGTCCCGGCGGCAGGCCTTCGACATAGACCTTCTGCAGCACGGGGCTGGCATTGGCCTCCGCGATCAGCTGGTCTGCGGCCGCGGTCAGCGCGGCGTAGCCCTTCTGGCCGCGGTCCTGCAGGCGGAAGCTGAAGCCCGAGGAGTTGCCGAGATTGTCGATCGGCGGCGGCTGCAGCGCCGTGATCTTGGCGTCGCGCAAGCCGGCGAGATCGCGGTTGATGTCGGCGACCAGCGCCGCGGCGCCGTCACGCTTGCTGCGCTCCGACCAGTCCTTCAGCGAGATGAAGGCCTGGGCGGTGTTGACGCCCTGGCCGGCATAGCTGAAGCCGGTCAGGAAGGTGACGTTCTCGATCCCTTCGCGCTTGGCGAGATACTTCTCGACCGCCTCGACGGCCGCCTGCGTCCGCGCATAAGAGGAGTCCGCCGGTGTCTGCACGTCGGTGGTGATGAAGCCCTGGTCATCGACCGGCAGGAAGCCGCCCGGCAGCCGGATGAAGGCGAAGGTCAACCCGACCAGGAAGATCGCATAGATCAGCATCAACCGTCCGGTGCGCTTCAGCGCACCGCCGACCACGCCGGTGTAGCGGTTGCGGCTGTTGTCCATGAAGCGGTTGAACCAGCCGAACACGCCCTTCTTCGCATGGCCGTGGCCAGCCGCGACGGGCTTCAGCAGGGTGGCGCACAGCGCTGGAGTCAGCGACAGCGCCAGCAGCGCCGAGAAGCCGATCGCGGCGACCATGGTGACCGAGAACTGCCGGTAGATGATGCCGACCGAGCCGGGGAAGAACGCCATCGGCACGAACACCGCCATCAGCACCAGGGTGATGCCGATGATGGCGCCGGTGATCTGGCCCATCGCCTTGCGCGTCGCCTCCTTCGGCGACAGCCCCTCCTCGGTCATGATGCGCTCGACGTTCTCGACCACGACGATGGCGTCGTCGACGAGGATGCCGACCGCGAGCACCATGCCGAACATCGTCAGCATGTTGATGGAGTAGCCGACCAGCATCAGGGTCGCGCAGGTGCCGAGCAGCGCTACGGGAACGACGATGGTCGGGATGATCGTGTAGCGGATGTTCTGCAGGAACAGGAACATCACCACGAACACCAGCACGACGGCTTCGACCAGGGTCATCAGCACGCGCTTGATCGAGGCCTTCACCACCGGCGTGATGTCGTAGGGAATCTCGTAAGAGATGTTGGCAGGGAAGAAGCGCGACAGCTCCTTCATCTTGGCTTCGACCGCACTCGCGGTTGCCAGCGCATTGCCGGTTGGCGACAGCAGCACCGACAGGCCGGCCGTCGGCTTGCCGTTGAGGCGGGTGTTGAACTGATAGCTCAGGCCCCCGATCTCGATGCGGGCGACGTCGCGCAGCCGGACCGTCGAGCCGTCGGCATTGGCGCGCAGGATGATCGATCCGAACTCGTCGGGCGAATCGAGCTGGCCCTTGACCAGCACCAGCGCCGAGGTGCGCTGCGAGGTCGTCGCGGGCTCGGCGCCGATGCTGCCCGAGGCGACCTGCGCGTTCTGCGCGCCGATCGCCTTGGTGACGTCGTCGGCGGTGAGGCCGTAGCCGACCAGCTTGGCCGGATCGAGCCAGACGCGCAGCGAGCGCTCGGTCGAATACAGCGTGGCGCGGCCGACGCCGGGAATGCGCCGGATTTCGCCGAGCACGTTGCGGATCATGAAGTCGCCGAGGCCGACCTCGTCGAGGCTGCCGTCGGTGGACTGCAGGGTGATGATCTGCAGCACCGCGGCGGAGGCTTCCTCGACCAGGATGCCCTGCTGGATGACGGCGCGCGGCAGCCGCGCCTCGACACGCTTGAGGCGGTTCTGTACCTCGACCGAGGCGTCGTTGGTCGACGTGCCCGGCACGAAGTTCGCGGTGATCTCGACCTGGCCTAGCGAATCGCTGGTGGATTCGAAATTGAGAATGCCGGAGGCGCCGTTGAGCTCCTCCTCGATGAGCCGCGTCACGCTGTTGTAGAGGTTCTCCGGCGATGCGCCGGGATAGCTCGTCGAGATCGAGATCGAGGGCGGCGCAATGATCGGATATTGCGCCACCGCCAGCAGCGGAATCGCGATCGCGCCGATCAGGCAGATGAACAGCGCGACGACCCAGGCGAAGATAGGCCGGTCGATGAAGAAGCTCGGCATGCGACTTACCGCGTCGCCGACTTCGATTCGAGCTGCGTCGCGGCGCTGACCTCGGTCCAGACCTGCGGCGCGACCCTGTCGCCGGCGGCGAACTTCTGGAAGCCGTCGACGACGACCTTGTCGCCGGCGCGCAGACCGTCGGTGATCAGCACCAGGCCATCCTGGGTCGGACCGGTGCGGACCGGCCTGGCGATCGCGCGGTTGTCGTCGCGGATGACGTAGACCTCGGACCCGCCGGCCGCGTTGCGCTGCACCGCCTGCTGCGGCACGCCGACGGAGTCGCTGTCGATGCCCTGCTCGATGCGGACGCGGACATACATGCCCGGCAGGAGCTCGCGCTTCGGATTGGCGAACTCGCCGCGCAGCGTGACCTGACCGGTGGCGGCATCGACCTTGGCGTCGGAGAACAAGAGCTTGCCCGGGATCGAGTACGGCGTGCCGTCGTCGAGCACGAGACGGACCTTGATCGCGTCGGGCGAGATCTGGTCGAGGTCGCCGGACTCGAACGCCCGGCGCAGGCGGTTGAGCTCGCTCACCGACTGGGTGAAGTCGGCATAGATCGGATCGAGCTGCTGGATCGTGACCAACGAGGTCTCGTTCTGGACCGCGATGGCGCCCTCGCTGACCTGGGCCGCGCCGACGATGCCGTCGATCGGCGCGCGCACGGTCGCATAGTCGAGATTGAGCTGGGCGCGCGCGAGATCGGCCTTGCGGGCCTCGATGTCGGCCGCGGCTTCGCGCTCGCTCGCGACCGCCTTCTCCTGCTCGACCTCGGGCGCAGCGCGCTCCTTGAACAGCAGGGCGATGCGGCGCGCCTGCTGCACCGCGCGCTCATGCACCGCCTCGGCCTTGGCCAGCGCCGCCCGGCTCGACAGGATCTCCACCTCGAACGGTTTCGGATCGATGCGATAGAGCGGATCGCCCGCCTTGACCTCGCTGCCCTGGCGGAACAGCCGCTCGACGATGATGCCCGAGACGCGCGGACGGACGTCGGAGACGCGGGTCGGCGCGATGCGGCCGGGCAGCTCGCGCACGATCGCTCGCGCCTTCTGCTCGACGGTCACGATGCCGACGTCGGGGATGACGATCTGCTCATTGGCGGAGGCCTGAGCCTGGATGGGGTCGTTACAGCCGGCCAGCAGCGGCGCGGCGGCCGCGAGCATCAATGCACTGCTGACCAGCGACGCGCGAAAACGAGACATGGGTGGAGGAGCCCCTCGATGATGATGAAAACCGGTCGACCGGATGGCCCAGTCATGGCGCCATTCTGGCGCTCGCCTTGCCTGCAACATAGAAAAGAGCTGCTGCGACGCAACGCGGAACCCGGGCGGCTTGATGTCACACGAACTACGTGACTGATAGATCAAGATTTTTTTGGACTCACCTAATTGTGAGTGCTTTGTGGCAGCAGGTTCCCCGCAGAATCCGCACAGTGAAACGCGAATCTCCTTCGGAGCTGCGGCATCCCGCCGCAGCGAACAAATTAGTTCGCCGGCCGCAGGCGGTAGTGACTGACGCCCCATTCACGGCCTTCGTCGTGCCCGAACAGACCCGCGGTGGCGAGGAAGAACCAGCGCCAGCGGCGCATCCACAGCGCCGTGTCGTCGCCATAGACGGGCTGCAGCACCTGCAGGATGCGGTTGTAGTCGGCATCGAAATTGGCGAGCCAGTCCCGTGCCGTGCGCTGATAATGCGTGCCGCTCCAGCACCATTCCTTCTCGACCGCGAACAGATCCGCGTACTGCCGGATCAAGGTGTGGCTCGGCATGATGCCGCCGGTGAAGAAGTGCCGCGCGATCCAGTCCTCGCGATCGTTGCGGTCGAACAGGTAGGATCCGGTGCGGTGGGTGAAGATGTGCATGAACAGGCGGCCGTCCGGCGCGAGCCACGATCTGACCCGCGACAGCAGCTCGCGCCAGTTCATCATGTGCTCGAACATCTCCACCGAGACGATGCGATCGAACTGCGCGTCGGGAGCGAACCCGTTCATGTCGGCGGTGATGACCCGCAAATTGAGCAGGCCGCGCGCGGCCGCCATCTCCTCGATCGCGCGGCGCTGCGAATGGGAGTTCGACACCGCCGTGATCTTCGCATGCGGGAACTGCCGGGCCATGAACAGCGACAGCGAGCCCCAGCCGCAGCCGAGCTCGAGAATGCTCTGGCCGTCCTGCAGATCGGCATTGGCGACGGTCTGGCGCAGCGCCTCCTCCTCCGCCTCCTGCAGGGTGGAGACCGGCTCCTTGTAGAAGCAGCAGGAATATTTGCGGTTCGGCCCGAGCACGCGGGCGAAGAACGCCGCCGGCACCTCGTAGTGCTGGCTGTTCGCCGCGTCGGTATGCTCGGCGATCGGGCGCATCGTCAGCACGCGGGCGAACTCTGCATCACCCATTGCATCGGCCCCGCCCAGCCGCGCCGCGGTGCGTGCGCACAATTCGGAGATCGCTGAGCGGACGACGGCGTCAGGCAGCGGCACACGCTCGGCGGCGCCGATGATGGTCGAGATGAAGCTCATGCAGTGGCTCCGTTACTTCGTAAAAGGATTTGGCGGCAGGGGAAAGAACGCGCTGGTGCGCGCCTGGTAGGCCCGGTAGCGATCGCCGCGCGAGCGCAGCATCTGCTGTTCCAGCGGCGGGATGCCGGTGACGTGGACCAGGATCCAGTACATGAACAGCGGCGCGAGCAGGCTGGCGAAGCCCCACGGATGATCGAATGACAGCGCGATGACCGGGTAGGACAGCCAGCACACCCATTCGAAGAAATAGTTGGGATGGCGCGACCAGCGCCACAGGCCGACGTCGCACACCTTGCCCTTGTTGGCGGGATCGGCGCGGAACGCCTTGAGCTGAGCGTCGGCGACGCCCTCGCCGGCGATGCCTGCGAACAGCACGAAGATGCCGAGATAGTCCTGCAGACGCAGCTCGGCGGCCGGCGCATGGGCCGCGACGAACATCGCGAACACCAGCGGGATCGAGCCCCAGGCCTGCTGCTGCAGGAACAGGAACATGCGCCGCGGTGCGGCCGCGCCCCATTGCCGGGCAAACTCCGCATAGCGCGGGTCGTCGGACATGCCGCGGCTGCGTGCCGCGACATGGCCGCCGAGCCGCAGCGACCAGACCGCCACCAGCACCGCGACCAGCCACTGCCGTGCGTTGGGGGCCGCGCCGCCGGCGGGCCAGATCGCGCCGGCGGCGCCGACCAGCCCGACGGAAAATGTCCAGATCGTGTCGACCCAGCCGGAGTTGCCGCTGCGCTGCTGCACGACCCAGGCGAGCCCCATCAGCACCGACATCGCCGCGGCCATCGCCAGGAGCGCTTGCAGATATTCAACGACGGTCATGACAAAGCCAGGGCGTTCCCGCTAGATATGAGCCACGGGACTAACTACGCCGCGGATGCCCGCCGGTTTCAGCCATAGTTCCGCGCAGGGGACGGGGATTGCGCCGATCGCGGCTTTTTTCCCGCTGCTGCTGTGCCATAGTGGATTTCAGGGACCGGTCCCCGCAACGGATGTCATCGACAATGCCTCAAGGCTCCCCTTCCCGCTCCGCGATGGACGTCGAAATGACCAAATTGTCCTCGCCCCGGATCTTCCTGGTGCGGATGCTGGTCTTCCTGGTGCTGTGCGCGCTGGTCGGCGTCGTGCTCTACAAGCAGATCATCATGGCGTTCTTCGCCAATCCCGGCCTCAACGCCCTGATCGGGGCGGTGCTGCTGATCGGCGTCATCCTGTCGTTCCGACAGGTGGTCCGGCTCTATCCGGAAGTGTCCTGGGTCAACAATTTCCGCATCGCCGATCCCGGCCTGGCGGTGCCTCGTCACCCGGTCCTGCTGGCGCCGATGGCCGCCATCCTCGGCCGCGAGCGCTCGGGGCGGATGTCGATCTCACAGCAGACCATGCGCCATCTGCTCGACTCGATCGCTACGCGCCTGGACGAGGCCCGCGACATCTCCCGCTACATGACCGGCCTGCTGGTGTTCCTCGGCCTGCTCGGCACGTTCTGGGGCCTGATCGAGACGGTCGGCTCGGTCGGCAAGGTGATCGAGGGCCTCAAGGTCGGCGGCGACGCCGGCGCGCTGTTCGATACGCTGAAGGGCGGCCTTGCCGCGCCGCTGGGCGGCATGGGCATCTCGTTCTCGTCCTCGCTGTTCGGCCTCGCCGGCTCGCTGATCCTCGGCTTCCTCGACCTGCAGTCGAGCCAGGCGCAGAACCGCTTCTATACCGACCTGGAAGACTGGCTCGCGGGCACCGTGCGCGAATATGGCGGGACGGGCGATACCGGGGCCGATCTCTCGGTCGCCATCGAGCGGCTGCGCACCGCCATGGAGGACGGCTCGAACCGCGGCGCCACCGCGGCGATGGCCAACCTCGCCGAGGCGATCCAGGGGCTGGTCGGGCACATGCGCACCGAGCAGCAGATGATCCGCGAATGGGCCGACGGCCAGGGCGAGCAGAACCGCGAGATCAAGCGGCTGCTGGAGCGGCTCGCGCGGCAGACCGAGAAGAGTTGAGCTGCTCCACCGGCCTGCCGAAGACGAACTAGGAGACGCTGAATGGCGCTTGCCCGTACCCGCCGTGGAGATTCCGGCCTCAACTACTGGCCGGGCTTCGTCGACGCGCTGTCGACGCTGGTGCTGTCGATCGTGTTCCTGCTGACCGTGTTCCTGGTGGTGCAGTTCTTCCTGTCGCAGGAGGTCACCGGCAAGGACAAGGCGCTGGAGCAGCTCAACGCCAAGATCGCGCAGCTCAACGAGATGCTGTCCCTGGAGAAGCTCGGCAAGCTCTCGCTGGACGACCAAGTTGCGCAACTGCGCGCCGGGCTCGCAAGCGCCGAAGCCGAGCGCGACCGCGTCAAGGGCCTCTATGACGGGCTCGCCAATGCCGGCAGCAATGCCGCCGGCCGCGCCAACGAGCTCAACCGGGCACTCGACTCCGAGAAGCAGGTCACGGCGCGGGCGCTGGCCCAGATCGAGGTGCTCAACCAGCAGATCAGCGCACTGCGCCGCCAGCTCGCCGCGCTCGAGGATGCGCTCGATGCCTCGGAGAAGCGCGACAAGGAATCGCAGAGCCGCATCGCCGATCTCGGCTCGCGCCTCAACGTCGCGCTGGCACAGCGGGTGCAAGAGCTGACCCGCTACCGCTCGGAGTTCTTCGGCCGGCTGCGCGCCATCCTCGGCAACCGTCCCGACATTCGCGTCGTCGGCGACCGCTTCGTGTTCCAGTCCGAGGTGTTCTTCGACACGGGGCAAGCCACCCTGCTGCCCGAGGGCCAGCAGGAGCTGAACTCGGTGGCAACGGCGCTGGTCGATCTCGACAAGCAGATCCCCGCCGAGATCTCCTGGGTGCTGCGGGTCGATGGCCACACCGACGTTCGTCCGATCAACAGCCCGGTGTTCAAGTCGAACTGGGAATTGTCCTCGGCGCGCGCCATCTCGGTGGTACAGTATCTGATCTCGCTCGGCGTGCCTGCCCAGCGCCTGGTCGCGGCCGGCTTCGCCGAATTCCAGCCGCTCGACCCCGCGAATACCGAGGATGCCTTCCGCCGCAACCGGCGCATCGAGCTGAAGCTGACGGAGCGGTGACGTCGACCTCCACCCTGCGCCCCTATCGCGCCGAGGACGAGGACGCGGCGATCGCGTTGTGGGAGGAGACGTGGCAGCTCGCCTATCCCGCCATCGATTTTGCCGCGCGCGTTCCATGGTGGCGTGAGCGCTGGCGAAATGAGCTGGTGCCGAAGGCGGACGTGATCGTCGCCGAGACGGAGGGGGCGCTTGCCGGCTTTGTCACGATCGATGCGTCAGGCTATCTCGATCAGCTCGTGCTCTCGCCCCGGCACTGGGGCTCGCCGCTCGCCACGCAGCTGGTCGACGCCGCCAAGCGGCGCTCTCCGGGCGGCATCACGCTGCTGGTGAACAAGGACAACGCCCGCGCGATCAGCTTCTACAAGCGCAACGGCTTCCTGGAGGCCGGCGAGGACGTCAATCCGACCTCAGGGCGTCCGGTGCTGCGGATGGCGTGGACGCCTTAGGCACTGCCACCCCGGATCGCGGGCCATATCCACCGCTGTCGTCCCGGACAACCGAGCGCAGCGAGGGCAGATCCGGGATCCATACGCCGCGGCAGAGGTTTTGCGACGAGTGGGTGTCCCTGGCATTCGGGCGCCAAACATCGGTCTGTGGTTATGGGCCCCTGCGTTCGCAGGGGCGACACCGAGGGTGCAGCGATCAGCAACTACACGCCGCGAAACAGCACGCCGATCGTCAACACCACGAACGCAATCGCCAGCGCATCGAAGGCGTGCGCGGCCGACAGCAGCGGCACCGAAGCGTGCATGTAGTGCGCGAGCATCGCGACGAGGGCGAGCACCAGCGCGATTGCGAAGATCACAAAGGAGGGCGGCGTGAGGGCAAAACTGCCACGACGATAAGGCATGTCCGTTGCTCCTGTTAGGACCAGGCACGCCTGCTACGAGCGGCGCGCCATCTGTTCCGGCAGGGAACGTACAAGGCGGGAGAAAGGTTGCAGGGTCGGGAACGAGAATTCGAGGGTGTTCCCGGCCGTCCACGGTGTTGCAGGAACTACACGCCCTCGAACTGCAGCCGGGCCAGCCGCGCATAGAGACCGTTGGCCGCAACCAGCGACGTGTGGGTGCCCTGCTCGACGATGCGGCCGCGGTCCATGACCAGGATGCGGTCGCAGGACAGCACCGTGGCGAGGCGATGCGCGATCACCAGGGTGGTGCGGTCCTTCATCAGCCCCTCGAGCGCAGTCTGTACCAGCGTCTCGCTCTCGGCGTCGAGCGCCGAGGTCGCCTCGTCGAGCAGCAGCAGCGGCGCATCGCGCAGGATGGCGCGCGCGATGGCGATGCGCTGGCGCTGGCCGCCCGAGAGCGTGACGCCGCGCTCGCCGAGCGAGGTGTCGAAGCCGTTCGGCAAGCGGCGGATGAATTCGCTGGCATGAGCGAGATCGGCGGCGCGCTCGACCTCGGCGTCGGTCGCCTCGGGCCGGCCGAAGCGGATGTTCTCACGCGCACTGGCGGCGAACACCACGGATTCCTGCGGCACCAGCGCGATGCGCTCGCGCATCTTGCGCGGGTCGGCCGCGCGCACCGGCACACCGTCGAATGAGATCGAGCCGGACGCGGGATCGTAGAAGCGCAGAAGCAGATGGAACAGCGTGCTCTTGCCGGCGCCGGAGGGGCCGACGATTGCGACCTTCTCACCGGCGCGAATGGAGAACGACACGTCCTCGAGAACGCGGACGTCTGGGCGACCCGGATAGGCGAAGCTGACCCGCTCGAAGCCGAGGTCGCCACGCGCCGGCTCCGGCATCGGGCGCGGCTGCGCGGGCGCCGTGATTTCCGGCTGCACGTGCAACAGCTCGAACAGCCGCTCGGCCGCGCCGGACGCCGCCGACACTTCGCCCCAGACCTCCGAGAGCTGGCCGAGCCCGGCGGCCGCGAAGGCCGCGTAGAGCACGAACTGACCGAGCCGGCCGGCGCTGATGGCACCGGTCAGCACGTCGTGCGAGCCGACCCAGAGGATCGCGACGACGCTGGAGAACACGATGAAGATGATGATCGCGGTGAGCACGCCGCGCGCCTGGGTCGAGACCCGCGCCGCCTCATAGGCCTGCTCGACCTCGCCGCCGAAACGCGCCGCCGCGAGCCTCTCGCTGGTATAGGCCTGCACCGTCCTGATCGAACCGATCAGCTCGGACGCATAGGCCGAGGCGTCGGCGAGCGTGTCCTGGGCGTTGCGTGACAGCCGCCGGACCCAGCGCCCGAACGCCACCAGCGGCAGCACGATCAGCGGGATCGCCAGCAGCACGAAGCCGGACAGCTTAGGGCTCGTGATCACCATCATTGCGGTGGCGCCGATGAACAGCAGCAGATTGCGCAGCGCGATGGACACGGAGGCGCCCGCCGCCGATTTGATCTGGGTGGTGTCGGCGGTGAGCCGCGACACCAACTCGCCGGAGCGCGCGGAATCGAAGAACGACGGCGACAGCGACATCAGATGCGCGAACACGTCGCGCCGGAGATCGGCGACGATGCGCTCGCCGATCGTCATGACGAGGTAGTAGCGGGCCGCGCTTGCCAGCGCGAGCACCGCCACGACGGCGATCATGACGCTGAAATAGCTGTTGATCAGTTCGATGCCTTTCGGCGTGAAGCCGAAATCGATCATGCGGCGGACCGCGATCGGCACCAGCAGCGTGGTCAGCGCCGCGACCGTGAGCGCGATCAGCGCCAGGAGGGCGCGGCCGCGATAGCGCAGGACATAGGGAGACAGCGCCAGCAGCGGGCGCAGCTTCGAGCGCCGCACAGGGCTTGCCGGCTCGGCCAATGCCTCGACGGCCGCAACGGCATCTCCGACCGGATCCTGCCCTGGGGCAGCGCCCTGCCGCTCGTCAAGCCGTTCCACTACGCTCATGGGCCACCTGAGAATTCTTCCAAATACCGATCTGCCGTCCTGATAGGCCTGCCGGGCCGGGCTTGGCAAATCCGGAAACGTACCAAGGTGTTCATCCGCGACCTTGGCTTGTTTTGGGCAGAACCTTGGGCTATAGAGCCCGGCAATTGTCCCCCTTCAGTGACGACAGGATCAGGCGCGGCCGCGCCGCATCATGTCTTCGCATCGTGCCGTAGGATCAGCCATGAAAGCCGACATTCACCCGAATTATCATACGATTACGGTCGTGATGACCGATGGCACCGAGTACCAGACCCGCTCGACCTGGGGCAAAGAGGGCGACAAGCTCAACCTCGACATCGACCCCAAGTCGCACCCGGCGTGGACCGGCGGCACCCAGCAGCTGATGGATCGCGGCGGCCGCGTCTCCCGCTTCCAGAAGAAGTTCCAGGGCTTCCTCAAGAAGGATTGATGCCTTCTTGCCCCGGTACCGGCCTTCCTGGCCTGCGCCTGATGGACTGCTCACAGCAAAACGCCCCCGGAGACGGGGGCGTTTTTGTTTCTGGGCTGGTCGCAACGAGACCTTCGGCTGGGGGAGCGGCCCGGCGGGGCCGCCCGATGCCGGGGCCTACTGCTCGAACGCGGCCTTCAGCCGGTTGAGATGCGGCACCAGCGGATTGCCGATCGCGCTCTGGTCCGGCGGCGGGGAATGAATGGTCGAGTCGAGCCGGCGGACCCGCACCTGCAGGCTCATCGAGCGCGAGATCAGGCTCTGCAGCTGCTGCGGCAGCTTCTCCAGCAGATCATCCGGCCCGGGATCTGCAGCGGTCAGCTTGACCTTGGTCTTCTCGCGGTTGGCCTGGCTCAGGGTCATCTCGCCCTCCTTCACCGCGCGGTGCAGGAGCAGCCAGGACGCCAGTTGCATCAGGCGGGTGGTGAGACGCATGCTCTCGGTCGCGTAGGTCAGGCTGACGGCGCGGTCGAGCGCCTTGGCCTCGTTGCGGCCGTCGCCATCGAGATAGGCGGCGGTCTCCTCGACCAGATCCATGCCTTCCCGGAACAGCGCGCCGAATGCAGCAGAATTGGTGAGCCGCTCGTTGAACTGAACCAGAGCGCCATCGCCCAGCAAACGGTCCGACATGGTTAACGCCTCTTAAACGCGACTGTTTACGCAACCCGGCAACGACGCCGGTATGATGAACAAATCATTGCGCGGCCGGTTTCGAGAGTCCAGCAGCAACGCCTTTTATGGTTTCCACGGCGTGGGCCATGCCGTGCCCTCGTACCATTTGCGACTGCAACACGGCCGATCGCGGCCGAGTCGCACGATCAGCTCAACTAGCAACCATGATCACGGCAATAGTTTGCAGTCGTCGAACGAGGGTCGTCACGCCTGCCGCGGCGCACAGGATTTTCGCGCGCGACCTGCTGGCGACCGAAGACCGGCACGGGCGCAATGAGCAGACACGACGTTCGTTCCACGATCGCCGCCTGCGCATGGGGGAGCGCGCCAAGGACGACCGCCCGGTTCGCCCGGCTCGGCGCGGGCGCAAAAAAAGAGCCGCCGTTTCCGGCGGCTTTGAAGTTGATAACAGGGAGGCGTCAAACAGAGTGGACAGGAGCCACTCGGTGTCCAAACGAGGACGGTTTCGGTTGTAAACGCGAAAGCTTAATCAACCGTAAATGGCGAAAATTTTTCAATCTTCGTTAGCCATGTCGGCCACTGGCCGACCGTGTTTCTACGGCCGCGAGGTTCACGACTTGAAGATGCTGGCGGCGGCATCACGCGAGGCGCGCTTTTTCGCCACCGCCTGCTCGATGCGCTCGATCTCGGCGCGGAGCAGCGCCACCCGGCTGGTCAGCTCCTCGACCGACAGCATCGACAGATCCTGCCCGATCTCGTGCGAAACGGCCTTGCGCGGCCGATCGTCGTCCTCGTTCGCCATCTCACCCTCCTCCCGGTTGCCAGCCATGCCCCGGCTGGCTTAAGCACGCGGCAGCACCCGCTTTCAGCCCTCGCCGAAGGATTTCTCATGGAACAGCTGCCCGCGCAAATGACCGTGGTCGCCATCAGCCAGCCGGGCGGACCCGAGGTGCTCAAGCCGGAAACCCGGCCCGTGCCCAAGCCCGGCCCCGGCGAGATCCTGATCAAGGTGAAGGCCGCCGGCGTTAACCGTCCCGACGTCGCCCAGCGCTCCGGGGGCTATCCGCCGCCGCCCGGCGCCAGCGACCTGCCGGGGCTGGAAGTGGCCGGGGAGGTCGTGGCCCTCGGCGAGGGCGCCGTCCGGCACAAGCTCGGCGACACCGTGATGTCCCTGGTCGCCGGCGGCGGCTACGCGCAATATTGCATCGCACAAGATGCGCAGGCGATGGCGGTCCCCTCCGCGCTCTCAATTCTGGAAGCCGGCGCTCTGCCCGAGACCCTGATGACGGTCTGGCACAACGTGTTCGAGCGCGGCGGCCTCAAGCAGGGCGAGACCCTGCTGGTCCATGGCGGCTCTTCCGGCATCGGCACCATGGCGATTCAGCTCGGCAAGGCGTTCGGCGCCAAGGTGCTGGTCACCGTCGGCTCGCAGGACAAGGCCGACGCCTGCGTCAAGCTCGGCGCCATCAGAGCCGTCAACTACAAGACCGAGGATTTCGTCGCCGTGGTCAAGGAGGCGACCGGCGGCAAGGGCGCCAACGTCATCCTCGACATGGTCGGCGGCGACTATATCGAGCGCAACTACGACGCCGCGGCGACCGATGGCCGCATCGTCCAGATCGCCTTCCTGGGTAGCCCGAAGGCGACCGTCAATTTCGTCAAGCTGATGGTCAAGCGCCTGACCCATACCGGATCCACGCTGCGCCCGCGCAGCAACGCCGACAAGGCGGCGATGGTGGCGGCGATCGAGGCCAAGGTGATGCCGTTCCTGCGCGAGGGCCGCATCAAGCCGCTGATGGACTCGACCTTTCCCCTCGTCGACGCAGCGAAAGCGCACGCACGCATGGAGACGAGCCAACATATTGGCAAAATTGTGTTGGAAATCTAGGTGCAGTCTAAACAGAGCGTGTTTGGAAACTCTTTGATTTTCCTCGCTTTCGTGCCAATGATCGCGCACATCTGAACCGTGCCTGGAACGGCTCCAATTAGCCCGGCGACGACCTCTTTCGATTTGGCTTGTTTCGCTTTGAATTGGTGTCGAACGCGGAGATTTGACATTGCGTCTGATCAGGTGCCTCGCGTCGTTGGCGGCGCTGGGCCTCGTGATGTGTGGTGCCGCTGCCCCCGCTCAGGCCGTTGACGCCGTCAGCGTTCGCAGCGACGCGCCTGCGATCGACCTCACGGGCATCCTCGATCATCAGCGCAGCGAGAACGACCGCATCCAGGTCTCGACCGCGCCCGGCACCGACGGCATCGTCCGCCGCATCGAGGTGCGGGCGCGCGAGGGCGGCCAGAACTGGATCGTGTTCGCACTGGCCAACAACACCGACGACCAGCTCGATCGCCTGATCGTGGCACCGCACTACCGCGTGGTCGGCTCCGGCGTGCTGTGGCCCGATCTCGGCCTGTCGCGCATCGCCACCATCACGCCCTCGGTCGGCGACCTGCCGGAGCGGCAGGAGAGCCCGACCGCCGACGTCTTCCGCGTCACCCTCGATCCCGGCTCGGTCGTCACCTTCGTGGCCGAGCTGCGCACGGACAAGCTGCCGCAGCTCTATCTGTGGGAGCCCGAGGCCTACAAGGACAAGGTCAACTCGTTCACGCTGTACCAGGGCATCGTGATCGGCATCTCCGGGCTTCTCGCGCTCGTGCTCACGATCCTGTTCGTGGTCAAGGGCAGCATCATGTTCCCGGCGGCCGCGGCGCTGGCCTGGGCGGTGCTGGTCTATATCGGCGTCGACTTCGGCTTCTGGGGCAAGGTCCTGGACATGTCGAACAATGCCGAGCGCGTCTGGCGCGCCGCTGGCGAGGCGATCCTGGCGGCGACCCTGCTGGTGTTCCTGTTCGCCTATCTCAATCTGTCGCGCTGGCACGTCCGCTATTCGCACATCACGCTGGGCTGGCTATTTTTCCTGGGCTCGCTGGTCGCCGTAGCGCTGTTCGACCCGGCGGTGGCCTCGGGCATTGCGCGGATGTCGCTGCTCTTGATCGCCGTGCTCGGCTTCGCGCTGATCGTCTATCTCTCCAGCCACGGCTTCGACCGCGCGGTGCTGCTGATCCCGACCTGGTTCCTGCTCACGGTGTGGGTCGCCGCCGCCGGCATGACGGTCGCAGGTCAGGTCACCAACGACATCGTCGGCCCGGCCCTGCTCGGCGGCCTCGTGCTGATCGTGATGCTGATCGGCTTCACCGTGATGCAGCACGCCTTCGCCGGCGGCGGCGCCACCACCGGCATCGTCTCCGACGTCGAGCGCCGCGCGCTGGCCCTGGCCGGCTCCGGCGACCTGATCTGGGACTGGGACGTCTCCGCCGACAAGGTGTTCACCAGCCCGGAGACCGAGAGCCTGCTCGGCCTGAAGCGCGGCACGCTGGAAGGCCCGGCCGCGAAATGGCTCGAGGTGCTGCATCCGCTCGATCAGGACCGCTTCCGCGCCGCGCTCGACAGTGTCCTCGACCAACGCCGCGGCCGCCTGGTGCAGGACTTCCGGCTGCGCACGCCCGACGGCCATTTCATGTGGTTCGCGCTGAAGGCGCGCCCCGTGGTCGGCTCGGACGGCGAGGTCTCGCGCGTGGTCGGCACGCTCACCGACGTGACCGAGTTCAAGAATGCCGAGGAGCGCCTGCTCCACGATTCCGTGCACGACAATCTGACCGGCCTGCCCAACCGCAAGCTGTTCATCGACCGTCTCGCCGCCGTCGCCAATTTCGCCAAGTCGATGCCGGCGATGCGGCCGACCCTGATGGTGATCGATCTCGACCGCTTCAAGCAGGTCAACGACTCTGTCGGCATCGCGGTCGGCGATTCCATCCTGCTGACCCTGGCGCGGCGGCTGTCGCGCATCCTCAAGCCCCAGGATACGTTGGCCCGGCTCGCAGGCGATCAGTTCGGCCTGATCCTGCTGTCCGAGCAGGACCCCGCCCGCATCACCGCCTTCGCCGAGACCATCCGCAAGACCATCCGCGCGCCGATCGCCTTCAACGAGCGCGAGATCTTCCTGACCGCCTCGATCGGCCTTGCTCTGTCCGACCCGCAGACGCAGCTGTCGGAGGACATCATCAAGGATGCGGAGCTTGCGATGTATCACTCCAAGCGCATCGGCGGCGACCGCATCGACGTCTACAAGCCGGCGATGCGGGCGCGCAAGAACGACCGCCTGACCTTGGAGAGCGAGCTGCGCCGCTCGATCGAGCGCCAGGAGATCACGATCCTGTACCAGCCGATCGTGCGGCTGGAGGATCGCTCGATCGCCGGCTTCGAGGCCTTGGCGCGCTGGGATCATCCGAAGCTCGGGCGGATGTCACCGATCGAGTTCATCACCATCGCCGAGGAGATCGGCCTGATCGTCGATCTCGGCACCTTCGTACTCGACCAGACCGCGCGCCAGCTCTCGGTGTGGCAGCGCGCGACGCGGCTGCGCGAGCCGATCTTCGCCAGCGTCAACGTCTCCTCGCGCCAGCTCCTGCGCCACGACCTGATCCACGACATCCGCTCGGTGCTGGCCCGCTCCTCGGTCGCGCGCGGCTCGCTCAAGATCGAGCTGACGGAATCGCTGGTGATGGAGAACCCGGAGCACGCCGCGCAGATGCTGACGCGCATCCGCGAGCTCGGCGTCGGCCTGTCGATCGACGATTTCGGCACCGGCCATTCCTCGCTCGCCTATCTGCAGCGCTTCCCGTTCGACACCTTGAAGATCGACCAGTCGTTCGTGCGCACCACCGCGCGCGGCACGCGGCCGGTGATCCTCAAATCGATCATCGCGCTGGCGCACGATCTCGGCATGGACGTGGTGGCGGAAGGCGCGGAGACCGACTCCGATGCCGTCGAGCTCTATCAGCTCGGCTGCGAATACGCCCAGGGCTACGCCTTCGGCGAGCCGATGGACGCCGACGCCGCGATGCGGCTTCTCACGGAAGAGCGGCTGGAAGCGGCGAGCTGAGAGCTGCAATGCATCCAGCATGGCAGCAGCCTCAGGATGCATCTTTCATTTTGCTTCGTTTGAGGTAGAGTTACCGCGGTACCGCGTAAAGGGTGCCGTGTGAGTGATGACCAATGCGTGCTTGCGGGGCAGAAGGCTCGCGACATGGCCCGTTCGCGACGAGCCTAGTCCGTCTCGAACTGCGACAGCGCCGTGAGCGCGCGGCGATAATTGTCGCCCCCGAGCCGGCGTGCCACCCGCTTCTCGTGCGCGGCGACCAGTGCATTGGCCTTCTTGAGAATCATGCGGCCACGCGGCGTCAGGCCGAGCGCATGGGCCCTGCGGTCGTGCTCGGAGCGTTCGCGCACGATCAGCCCGGCCTGCTGCAGGTCGTCGAGCAGCGCGACCATGCGCGCGCGCTCGATGCCCAGCGCGCCCGCGATCGCGATCTGCGTGGCGCCGGGATTGGCCGCGATCGTCTCCAGGATCGAATAGAGGATGACGTCGAGGTCGACGGCCGCGAGCGCGGCGTTGACGTCGCGGAAGATCCAGTGCTGCAGGCGGCGGACGAAATAGCCGAGATGGCTCTCGAGCTCACCGAGACCGATCCCGGAAACCCGGCTGGCTGAGTCTCGCTGCGCTCCGGCGCTCGCGCTCTTGGGCATGCTGGCTCGCTGACATGAAGCATCCCTGCCTAGACCGATGCCGTCGCAAGGGCAAGCCGCCGCAATTGGTCACATCCACAATAATTGCAAAATACAACCATTCTGTTAGTCTCGCGATCAACGACTACAACATGGGAGGGAGACGCATGCCGTCATTCATGGCGACGGCTGCCTGCATTGCGACCGCAATGCGGCGGCACATTGCACCCGATCGCAGCGCCTGTTGCGCAGCATTCTCCTTCCCCACTCCCTCCCGCATTGCATCGTCCGCAATCACGGCCCGCAGCGCGGAGACGCGCCATGGTTGATGCAGAACGCCGCCCATCCGGGCCTGCGATGTTCGCCGAGCCGTCGATCGAGGCCGTCAGGCGTGACGACGGCGCGATCATCCTGCGCTCGCGCATGCCGTTGCAGCCGGCCGCGCGATGCACCGGCGAATGGCTGGAGCATTGGGGCCACCATTTCCCGGATCGCACGTTCCTGGCCGAACGCCGTGGCGACAACTGGACCTGGCTGACCTACGGCGAAACATTGATGCAGGTCCGCGCCGCCGCGGCCTGGATGCTCGCGCAGGGCCTTGGTCCGGAGCGTCCGCTCGCGATCCTGTCCGACAACAGCATCGCCCATGCCGTGCTGGCGCTCGCAGCGCAGCATGTCGGCATCCCCGTCTGCGCGATCTCGCCGGCCTATTCGCTGATGTCGACGGATCACGAGAAGCTGCGCGCGATGATCCGTCTGCTCGATCCGGGCGCCATCTTCGTCGCGCAGCGCGAGCCGTTCGCGCGCGCGCTCGCGGCCGTCGACGGCCTGCATCGGGCAACGATCATTGCCGGCGACGGCGATGGAACGAGCGCGGTGCCGCTGCAGACCCTGCTCGCGACGAAGCCCGGCGCCGAGGTCGACCGCGCCTTCGCCGCGGTCACGCCGGACACGGTGGCCAAGCTGCTGTTCACCTCCGGCTCGACCGGGCAGCCGAAAGCGGTGATCAACACGCACCGGATGCTGACCATGAGCCAGCAGGCCAAGGCGCAGTTGTGGACCTTCCTGCGCGAGGTCGAGGGCGGCCCCGTCATCGTCGACTGGCTGCCATGGAGTCACACCTTCGGCGCCAACCACAATTTCAACCTGGTGCTGAGCCACGGCGGGTCGATCTACATCGACGGCGGCAAGCCGGCGCCCGGCCTGTTCGAGACCTCGCTCGCCAATCTACGCAGCCTGGTGCCGACGATCTATTTCAACGTGCCGCGCGGCTTCGACATGCTGGTCGCGGCACTCAGGGCCGATGACGATCTGCGCCGCAGATTTTTCTCTGGCGTCAGGTGCATCCTCTATGCGGCCGCGGCCCTGCCGCAAAATCTGTGGGATGCGCTCAACGAGATGAGCCGGGCCACGATCGGCCGTCCTGCACCGCTGGTGTCGGCGTGGGGCGCCACCGAGACATCGCCGCTCGCGACCGACTGCCACTTCTTCGCCGAGCGCGCCGGCAACATCGGCGTGCCGATCCCCGGCACCGAACTCAAGCTGGTGCCGACCGGCGAGAAGCTCGAGGTCCGCGTGCGCGGGCCGAACGTGATGCCGGGCTATTGGAAGGCGCCCGAGCTCACGGCCGCGGCTTTCGACGAGGAGGGCTTCTACAAGATCGGCGACGCCGTGAAGCTCGCAGATCCCGAGCATCCGGAGCGCGGCCTGTTCTTCGACGGCCGCATCACCGAGGATTTCAAGCTCAGCTCCGGGACATGGGTGAACGTCGGCGCGCTGCGCATTGCCGGCATCGCGGCGTTGGCGCCGTTGGCGCAGGATATCGTGATCGCAGGCCACGGCACCGACGAGGTGCACTTTCTCATCGTGCCCAACATCGCAGCGTGCCGCGGCGCCGCTGGGCTGACCGAGACGGCCCCGGCCAGCGACGTTCTGGCGCATCCATCGGTGCGCACTGCCATCGCGCGAGGATTGGCCAAGCTTCGCACTGAGGCGGTCGGCTCGTCGCGCTATGCGACCCGTGCGCTATTGATGGCGGAGCCGCCCTTGCTCGATGCCGGCGAGATCACTGACAAGGGCTATGTCAACCAGCGCGCGGTGCTCACCCGCCGCGCTGATCTGGTCGCACGACTGAAGGATGAAACCGCGACCGAGCTGATCAGGCCTGACATGTCCTGACCCAGAACTACGCAACTACTCAACACTCACAAAATGGCGTCCGTACAACTACGGAAACGCCCCCGCGCGTACGGCAACTAGTTGCCATCCGCACTTAACCGGGCATCAACTGCGAATCCTTAAAATGGCTCGCATCTAGATTCCTCACATGTCCGGACCGCCCCATGGCTCAGTTGAGGTCTCTCGCGAGGCCAGCGAGGCCGGCCGGCGCTCGACCGACATCCGCGACGGCTCGACTGTTGTCGCCGACAAGGTGCAGCGACTGCGCACCGAACTGGTGCGGGTGATCCGGACCTCGACTGCCGACGTCGATCGCCGGCTGTCGACGCGGCTCAACATCAACCGCCAGGGCACGCTGCAGGTGAATGGCGAAGCGATCCCTGTCACCGTGCGCAACCTCTCGCTCGGCGGCGCCCTGCTCGAAGCCGTTCCGGTTCGTCTGACGATCAACACGTCGGTGACGCTTGCCATCACCGGCATGGTGTCCGATCTGCCGGGGACCCTGACCCGCGTCGGCGACCGCACCGTGTTGGTCCAGTTCGCACTGAACCCAGAGCAATCGGTGCGGCTGACGGCGCTGGTCTCGAACCGTCAGGCGGCGTAACGCGCCGCCCCCTGCCTCAACGGAAATGGCAGGCGACGAGATGCCCCTCGGCGCTTGCCTTCAATGGCGGCACTTCCTTGCTGCAGACGTCCTTGGCGATCGGGCAGCGGGTGTGAAAGTGACAGCCCGATGGTGGATTGATCGGGCTCGGCACCTCGCCCTTGAGCCGCACGCGCTTGCGCTTGACGCTCGGATCCGGGATCGGCACCGCCGACAGCAGCGCCTCGGTGTAGGGATGCTTCGGCGTCGAATAGAGCTGGCGTGACGGCGCGGTCTCGACAATGCGGCCAAGATACATCACCGCGACGCGGCGACTGATGTGCTCGACGACCGAGAGGTCGTGGGCGACGAACAGATAGGCGATGCCGAACTTCTGCTGCAGATCCTCGAGCAGGTTGATGACCTGGGCCTGGATCGACACGTCGAGCGCCGATACCGGCTCGTCGCAGATGATCAGCTTGGGCTCGACCGCGATGGCCCGCGCAATGCCGATGCGCTGGCGCTGGCCGCCGGAGAACTCATGCGGATAGCGCGTCATGTGGTCGGCCTGCAGGCCGACGGTCTCCAGGAGATGAACGATGCGCGCCTCATATTGCTGGCGTGAGGTCGCCAGCCCATGGATCGTCAGCGCCTCGCCGATGATGGCGCCGATGGTCATGCGCGGATTGAGCGAGGCGTAGGGATCCTGGAAGATGATCTGGATGTCGCGGCGCAACGCGCGCAGCCTGTCGCCGGACAGCGCGATGACGTCCCTGCCCTCGAAGCTCAGCTCGCCCGAGCTCGGCTCGATCAGCCTGAGCACGCAGCGCCCGGTGGTCGACTTGCCGCAGCCGGACTCGCCGACGAGGCCGAAGGTCTCGCTCGGCTCGATGTGGAAGTTGACGCCGTCGACCGCGCGCACGCTGCCGATCTGGCGCTTCAATAGTCCACCGCGGATCGGAAACGCCTTGGTCAGGTTGCGCACGCTGAGCAGCGGCGCGGGGGCGGCGGGCGTGGCAATCGCAGCTTCGGTCATCACAGCAATGTCTCTTCGGCGCGGATGCACGCCACCTTGTGGCCGGGCTCGATCTCGCGCAGCTCCGGCTGCGCGCGCTTGCAATCGGGAATGGCGAAGCGGCAGCGGGAAGCGAAGCGGCAGCCCTCCGGCGGATTGACCAGCTTCGGCACGCTGCCGGGGATGCTCTCCAGCCGGCTCTTCCTGACCGCCGCGAGATCGATACGCGGGATCGAGCGGATCAGGCCCTGGGTATAGGGATGGCGCGGATTGGCGAACAGGCGATCGACCGGCGCCTCCTCCGCTACCCGGCCGGCATACATCACCACGACCCGCTGGGCGACCTCGGCCACCACGCCCATCGCGTGGGTGATCAGCATGATCGACATGCCGAGCCGCTCCTTCATATCGAGCAGCAGATCGAGGATCTGCGCCTGGATCGTGACGTCGAGGGCGGTCGTCGGCTCGTCGGCGATCAGGAGCTTGGGATTGCACGACAGCGCCATCGCAATCATCACGCGCTGGCGCATGCCGCCAGAGAAATGATGCGGATAGTCGTTCACGCGGGCTTTCGGATTGGGGATCTGCACCAGCGCCAGCATCTCGGCCGCCCGATCCATCGCCGCCTTCTTCGACAAGCCCTGATGCAGCCGGATCACCTCGGCGATCTGGTCGCCGACGGTGTAGACCGGGTTGAGCGAGGTCATCGGCTCCTGGAACACGATCGCGATCTCGCTGGCGCGGATCTTGTTCATCTCGGACGAGCCGAGCGGTATCAGGTCACGGCCCCGCCACAGGATCTGGCCGCCGGCGATGCGACCGGGCGGCATCGCGATCAGCTTCAGCACCGACATGGCCGTCACGGTCTTGCCGGAGCCGGACTCGCCGACCACGCACAGGGTCTCGCCGCTGCCGATCGAGATGTCGACGCCGTCGACGGCCTGGACCTCGCCCTCGTCGCTGTTGAAATAGGTCTTCAGCCCCTTGATCTCGAGGAGCGGAGCTACGCGGGCATCCATCACATCACCTTCCGCGGATCGAGCGCATCACGCAGGCCGTCGCCGATGAAGTTGATCGCGATCACGGTAAGGAAGATCGCGCCGCCGGCGAACAGCGCCCAATGCGGCGCGATGTCGAGATAGTCCTTGGCGTCGAACAGCAGCCGGCCCCAGGTCGGAATGTCCGGCGGGAAGCCGAGACCGAGGAACGACAGCGTCGACTCCGCGATGATCGCCGCCGCGACGTCGATGGTGCCGGCGACGATCACCGGCCCCAGCGCGTTCGGCAGGATGTGGCGGACGACGAGACGGGCGTTGGAGGCGCCGAGCGCGCGCGCCGCCTCGACAAACTCCTTCTCGCGCAGCGACAGGAACTGCGCGCGGACCAGACGCGCCACATGCATCCAGCGAAAGCCGCCGATCACGAGCACGATGAGCACGAAGACGCCGCCTTCCGGGCCGAGCCAGCCCTTCAGGAAATCGCGGAACAAATAGATGATCAGGAGCAGCAGCGGCAGCTGCGGCAGCGACAGGAACAGATCGGTCAGCCACATCAGCGCGGCATCCACCGGTCCCTTGGCCGAGCCGGCGATCGCACCGACGAGAATGCCGACGAACAGCGCCACGCCCATCGCGGCAAAGCCGACCGCAAGCGAGATGCGGCCGCCATAGATCATGCGCGCCAGCAGATCCTGGCCGAGATCGTCCGTGCCGAACGGATGCTCCCAGGACGGCGGCGCGAGGCGTGCCGTGAAGTCGATCTCGTTGATCGGAATCCGCCACAGCCACGGGCCGAGCAGGATCGAGAGCGCGAGCAGCAGCAGCACGACGATGCTGGCGGCCGCGAGGCGGTGACGGAGGAAGCGGCGGAGCGCGTCGCGGCCCGGCGAGAAACGCCGTTTGGGCGATGCGGCGACCGGCGCCGTCTCAACGGAAGGAGATGCGTGGGTCAAGCCAGCCATACAGAATGTCTGCGATGAGGTTGAAGAGGACGACGAGGCAGGCGAACACGAAGGTCACCGCCATGATGACCGGCGTATCGTTGGCGAGGATCGCGCTGATCAGGAGCGAGCCGATGCCGGGAATGCGGAAGATCTGCTCGGTGACGATGGCGCCGCCGAACACCGTCGGCATCTGCAGCGCCACCAACGTCACCACCGGGATCAGCGCATTGCGCACGACGTGCTTGACGATCACCTTGCGCTCGTCGAGACCCTTGGAACGCGCGGTCGTGACGTAGTCGAGCTTGATGACGTCGAGCACGGCGGAGCGGACATAGCGCGTATAGGATGCCGCCTGGTAGAGGCCGAGCACCGTGACCGGCATGATCGCCTGCTTGATGCTCTCCCACCACCATTGCCATCCGGTAGCGCTGAGGTCGGCGCGATAGACGAACGGCAGCCAGCCGAGATTGACGCTGAAGATCAGGATCAGCAACAGGCCGGTGAAGAAGGTCGGCAGCGAGAAGCCGATGAAGGCGAAGGTGTTGGCGATCTGGTCGAAGATCGAATAGGGCCGCCGCGCCGCGAGCACGCCCACCGGCAGCGCCACCGCCAGCGCCAGGATCTGCGCGGTGCCGACCACGTAGAGCGTGGTCGGTATCCGCTGCAGGATCAGCGTGTCGACGTTGACGCGACTGGCGAAGGAGAAGCCCCAGTCGCCCTGGAACATGGCGACCAGCCAGTGGACATAGCGCAACAGCACGGGATCGTTCATCCCGAACTTGATGCGCAGCGCCTCGCGCACCTCGGGCGGCACGTTCGGGTTGCTCGCGAGCTCGCCGAATGGATCGCCCGGTGCCAGCGCGAGCAGCACGAACAGAATGAGACTGATGCCGAGCAGGCTCGGCACAGCGACGATGAGGCGCCTGAGAAGATAGTTTCCCATCGCTTCACCCCTACGATGTCTGGCTGGTCATGCTGGCCGCGCGTCAGCTCGCCCGATACCAGGTGGCGATGAACGCCAGATCGTTGTCCCAGCCGCTCTTGTACAGCACCATGCCGTTCTTCACGCCGATCGCATTGAGCCGGTTGATCTCCGGCAGGACGTAGTTGTCGCGCACGACGAGATCGTTGAGCTTAATGAACAGCGCGGCGCGCTTGACCGGATCGAGCTCGCTCTGGGCCAGCTTGTAGGTCTCGTCATACTCCTTGTTCTGCCAGCGGCAGATGTTGCGGCCCTGCCACTTGTTCTCCTTGGTCGCGGCCTCGGTGGACACGAACTGGTTCATGAAGAACTGCGGATCCGCCTGCGGCATCGTGGTCTGATACATCTGCATGTCGCAGTAGAAATGCGAGTAGGTGTCGGGGTTCGCGACGTCCGAGGAGAAGAACACCGACGCGACCACCGACTTCAGCTCGACCTCGATGCCGGCCTTCTGGAACGCCTGCTTGATGATCGCCTGGTTCTTCTGGCGCGGGCCGTTGATCGAGGTCTGGAATACGAATTTGAGCGGCTTGCCGTCCTTCTCGCGGATGCCGGAGGCGCCCTTCTTCCAGCCGGCCGCATCGAGGATCTGGCTGGCCTTTTCGATCGAGAACTCGAAGCTGTTGTTCTTCGAACGGAAGCGTTCGGGATTGTTGAGGAAGTTCGGCGTCGCGACGCCGGCGCGTCCATAGATGAACTTCTGCACCGACGCACGGTCGATCAGCAGATTGATCGCCTTGCGCACCTCGGGATCGGAGAACAGCGGGTGCTTGGTCTTCAGGCTGGCGCGCTCGCCGTCGACCTCGACATTGGGATCGGTGACGTTGAGGCCGATATATTCGATGTTGCCGGTCAGCGTCAGCTCGGTCTTGCCCTGGCCGCCCGCCTCGAGCTTGGTCAGGATCTCGTCCTCGACCTGCAGATTGTAGGCGTAGTCGTATTCACCGGTCTGCAGCACCGCGCGCGCAGCGGAGACGGCATCGCCGCCGCCCTTGATCTCGACCGTGTCGAAATAGGGCTGCGTCGGCACGTGATAGTCCGGGAAGCGCTTGCCGGCGACGGTGTCGCCCGGCTTGAAGTCCACGAACATGTAGGGACCGGTACCGACCGGCTTCAGGTTCGCCGGCGCCTCGCGCGACTTCGCGCCGATATAATCCGCAAAGTGATGCTTGGGGATGATGCAGCCGAACGAGGCGACGAAGGCATCGGCCCAGAACGGCGTCGGCTGCGGAAAGATCAGCTTCACGGTCAGATCGTCGATCTTCTCGATCGACTTGACGTTCTTGTAGCTGCCGATCGAGACCGCCGAGGTCTCGGGGTTGTTGGCGTATTCCCAATTGAAGATGACGTCGTCGGCGGTGAACGGCTTGCCGTCGTGCCATTTGACGCCCTTTTTCAGCTTCCAGGTCACCGACAAACCGTCGGCCGCAAGACCGCCATTCTCCTTGCTCGGAATCTCCGCGGCGAGAATCGGCACCAGATTGCCGTCCTTGTCCCATCCGGCCAGCGGTTCGTAGAACAGGCGGCTGGCCTCCTGGTCCTTGGTGCCGATGGCGAAATGCGGATTGAGCAGCGTCGGCGCCTGCCAGAGCAGCAGCTTGAGCGGACCGCCGCCACCGGCCTTGGTCGGCTTGTAGGCGATGGCTTGGGCGGCCACGGCGACGCCGGAATGGGCGAGCATCGCGCCGGCCATCGGCGCGGTCAGCCCCACGGCAATCATCCGCTGCACAAATTCGCGCCGTGACAGGCGTCCTGCTTTGACATCAGCGATCTGGCTACGGAGGTCACGCTCGTTCATCAATCGACTCCAAAGGTGGTGCTGAATGCCAAAAAACGCGTCCCCGTCTTTGCATCGATCGGGAACTGCATAAAATTGGATCAGCCTTCGAAGCGACTGTCAAAGCAGAATCCGGGCCAATTCCGCAATAAAGAACGGATCGATTGTCGCACTTCGCAGATGCGGAAAGATTGACTGCGAGTCACATCCCGGAAAATGGAACTACGTCGCTAGCGACGGTCGCCACACACCGGAATGTTCTGCTTCGGCATGAACGCTCTCGATGTGCGCTCAGCTCTCGCGACACCAGTTCGGCAACTGCCAGAGGTCGTTGTCCCATTCCGAGGAACGGCTCTACAAACCTTTGCGGATGCCGCTGACGCGCGTACCCGGCGACACCATCGTGATCATCAGCATCTCCATGTCGCAGTAGACGTGCGTGTAGGTGTCGGAATTGGCGACGTCGCTGGAGAAGAACGCCGATCCACCACCGACTTCGGCTCGAGCTCGATGGCCGCCTTCTGGCAGGCCTGCGTGACGATGACATGATTCTTCGGCCGCGGGACGTTGGTGGAGGTCTGGACTACGAGCTTGAGCGGCTTGCCGCCCTTTTCGCGAATGCCGCTCGCGCCCTCCTTCCAGCCGGCGTTCTCCAAAATCTCGATCGCCTCGTCGACGTTGAACTCGAAGCGAGTCACCGCCCAGAAAGCAGGATGCAAGCCAATTGCCACGGGCACGGATGCAGCTCAGCGCTCCGGCTTCAGCTTGCGGAAGCGGACGCCCTTGCCATCCGGCAGCCGGGTCGCGACATAGCCTGCCGCCAGGCAGGCCTCGCGCTGCGGCATTTTCTCCTGCGGGCTCCGCAGGCTGTCCCACCACGAGGCGCGCTGCGCGGCGCGCGGCAGGCTGTCGCCGATCAACTCCTCGATCTCGTCGAGGCTGAGCACCAGCTCGGGGCGGGTCTGCCGCTTGAGATAGTCTCGAAGCGCATCATAGTCCGGCAAGTCTCGACTCCATCGTACCAGCGCGTGTGCGGCCGCCTTGACGACAGGCGCGGCAAACGCAACGACTCGTTAATCTAACATGCGTTACTTCGGCTTTATCCGTCAGTCTACGGACGGGACTCCACGGGGACGGGACGATCCGATGCGCTGGAAACGCCGAACGGGCCGGGCGACGCAGCCTTGGCGGGTCTCGGCGCGCACGCTGATCACCTGCTCCATCTCGACCATCATCGGTTTCTCCGCCATCTGCGCCAGCGTCATGATCGACCTGCGCCGGAGCGAGGAGGTCCGCGCCCGGCAGGCGCTGGAGAACATGGCCGCCAGCATCGGCGCCGACATCAGCCGCAACGTCGAGCTCTACGATCTCTCGCTGCGGGCGGTGGCCAGCAACATGTTGCTGCCCGAAATCAACGAGGTCAGCAAGCCGGTCCGCCAACTGATCCTGTTCGACCGTTCGTCCACCGCGAAGAATTTCGGCACCATCCAGGTGTTCGATGCCCGCGGACGGCTGTCGCTCGAGTCGTCGACGCTCGACCCGGTGCCGGAGGACCGCAGCGACGCCGATTTCTTCCAGGTGCATCGCGACCGGCCCGACACCGGACTCTATGTCGGGCGGCCCGCCCAGCATCATGGCCAATATTCCATCGTTCTCAGCCGCCGCATCTCGACGCCGGACGGGCGCTTCGCCGGCGTCGTCGCCGGCTCGATCCGCCTCGGCTATTTCCGCGACCTGTTCGCACGGCTCACGCTCGGGTCGGGCGACAACATCACGGTGCTCCGGCGCGACGGCACCGTCGTCGTCGGCGCGCCGTTCGATTCCGCCGCGATCGGCCGCAATCTGGCGCGGGCGCCGGCCGTGACCCGCGCGCTCACCGAGCCGTCCGGCTGGTCGAGCAGCTATGGCGCACTGGACGATCTGCCGCGGCTGCTGGTCTGGCGCAACGGCAATGAGACGCTGGTCGTGATCGCCAGCAAGTCGTGGGACAGCGTCTACGCGTACTGGCGCAATGAGGCTGCAGAGATCGGGGCGATGATGCTGGCGCTGATCGTGTTCGTCCTGGCCGCGACGCAGGTCGCCGCGCGCGAGATCCAGCTCCGGGCGAAGATCGAATCCAGGCTGGAGCAGCTCGCGACCACGGATCCGCTGACGGGCCTGAAGAATCGGCGCAAGTTCGACGAGACGATCGAGCTCGAATGGTGGCGGGCGCAGCGCACCGGCGCGCCGCTGGGGCTGCTGATGATCGATGCCGATCACTTCAAGAGCTACAACGACACCCATGGGCACCAGGCCGGCGATCAGGTGCTGGTCGGCATTGCCGTGTGCATCTCCGATTCGGTGCGGCGCGCCGGCGACTGCGCCGCGCGCTATGGCGGCGAGGAGTTCGCGGTGCTGCTGCCGGGGACCTCGGAAGCGGATGCGCTGCGCGTCGCGGAGACGATCCGCAGCAAGGTCAAGCTGTGGGCGGGAGAAGCGTGCACCACCTCGATCAGCATCGGCGCCGCCAGCGTCACGCCGTCGCGCGACACCGATTGGAGCGGCCTGCTGAACGCCGCCGACCGCGCCCTCTACATGGCCAAGGCCGCGGGCCGTAACCGCTGCGCCAGCGCAGTGGTGCGTCACCCGTCACCCGCGGCCTCGCTGGCGGCGTGATGCCGCCAACCGCCTCGAAGGCGCGGCATTTCTCGCCGGCTTGGCCTCAGCCCTTGCCTTCGAGATAGCGCTTCATGTCCTCGCGCAGGCCATCGCGCAGGTCGGCCCGCGCCATGCCGAAGGCGATGTTGGCGCGCAGGAAGCCGGACTTCGAGCCGCAATCGTGCCGCTCGCCGTCGAAATCCACGCCATAGAATTTCTGTGTCTTCGACAATCCGATCATCGCGTCGGTGAGCTGGATCTCGCCGCCGGCGCCGCGCTCCTGCGTCGCCAGGATCTGGAAGATCTCAGGCTGCAGGATGTAGCGCCCGGTGATCGAGAAGTTCGACGGCGCGGTGCCCTTGGCCGGCTTCTCGACCATGCCGTCGACCTCGAAGATCTTGCCGTCGCGCTTGCCGACGCCGCAGATGCCGTATTGATGGGTCTGGTCGGCGGGCACTTCCTGCACCGCCAGCACGTTGCTCTTCTCCGGAAGCTTGCTCGCCGCCGCGATCATCTGCGCCAGGCACCCCGGCGAGTTCAGCACCAGCTCGTCCGGCAGCACCACCGCGAACGGCTCGTCACCGACGATGTCGCGCGCGCACCACACGGCATGGCCGAGGCCGAGCGGCGCCTGCTGACGGGTGAAGCTGACCGCGCCGGCCTCCGGCTGGTCGCGCGCCAGGATCTCGATCTCGGTCTTCTTGCCGCGCGCCGCGAGCGTCGCGTCGAGCTCGTACATGCGGTCGAAATGATCCTCGATCGCGGTCTTGTTGCGCCCGGTCACGAACACGAAATGCTCGATGCCCGCCTCCTTGGCTTCGTCGAAGACGTATTGAATGAGAGGCCTGTCGACGATCGTCAGCATTTCCTTCGGCATCGCCTTGGTGGCGGGAAGGACGCGGGTGCCGAGACCGGCGACCGGAAAAACGGCTTTGCGGATCTTCATGGGGATGACTAGACCTTGTGGCGATATGAATGCGAAATCGATCGCATTTTAGGTAGCTCGTTTGCAGCCGAGAACAAAGGCGGATGTTGGGTCCAGTGTTCCGCTCGACACGAACCGAACGGCTAAATTTCGCTGCGGAAATCGTTAACCTTGTTAATCTCCCGTTAAGCAGGACCGGGCCTCGTGGAGCCCGATCTTCCATGCGATCTGGATCGAGACATGATGCGACGGAACGTGATGCTGACAGCTCTGAAGGCCGGTGCTGGCGCGGCGGTTCTGGTCACGGCGTTGACGGTGGTGTCTGGTTCCGCTGTCGCGCAATCCGGCGGCGGGCCGCTGAACTTTCTCGACGGCCTGTTCACGGGCACCCCGACCAAGGGCAACCCCGCCCCCAACCAGCCTCCCGCCGCCGGCGGGCCGCAGCCGTGGAGCGGCGAGGACGGCGCCTCCGGCCATCCGCTGATGACGGCGGCCGCGATCCGCGAAGCCGCCGGCAATTTCGACAATTGCGTCGCCGGCATGTGGCCAGATGCCGCACGGCGCAACATCACGCAGGACAATTTCCAGCGCTTCACCGCCGGCCTGTCGCCGGACCTGCGCATCATGGACCTGCTCGACGCGCAGCCCGAATTCACCAAGTCGATCTGGGACTATCTCGACATCCTGGTGAACGACAACCGGCTGGCGAAAGGCCGCGAGGTGCTGGCGACGTACAAGCCGCAGTTCGATGCGGCCGAGCGCGCCTATGGCGTCGACCGTTACATTATCGCTTCGATCTGGGGCATCGAGTCCAACTACTCGACCCAGATCGGCGACCGCAGCGTGCTTCAGTCGACCGCGACGCTCGCCTGCATCGGCCGCCGCCAGGCCTATTTCAAGGACGAGTTCCTCTCCGCCCTGGAGATCCTCAATCGCGGCGATTTGCGCCCCGAGCAGATGCGCGGCTCGTGGGCAGGCGCCTTCGGCCCGACCCAGTTCATGCCGACCGCGTTCAAGCGCTTCGCCGTCGATGCCGACGGCGATGGCCGCCGCGACGTCGTCGACAATCCGGCCGACCTGATCGCCTCGACCGCCAACAATCTGAAGAAGGACGGCTGGCAGAGCGGCCAGAGCTGGGGCTACGAGGTCGTGGTGCCCCAGGGCTTCAACTACATGCTCGCTGACCGCGCCAAGAGCATGAGCTTCGGCCAGTGGGAACAGCTCGGCCTGCGGCGAGCCAACGGTCAGCCGTTCCCGGCCAGCGCCGAAAAGGCCTATCTGCTGGCACCGGCCGGCGCCCAGGGCCCCGGCTTCCTGATGCTGCAGAACTTCCGCGTCATCATGAAATACAACCCGGCGGAAGCCTATGCGCTGGCGATTGGCCACTTCGCCGACCGTCTGCGGGGCGGACCGCCGTTCGTTCAGTCCTGGCCGCGCGAGGAACGAACGCTGTCGCGCGGCGAGCGGCTGGAGCTGCAGCAATTGCTCGCCGAGCGCGGATTTTACCGCGGAACGCCGGACGGCCAGTTCGGTGGCCAGACGCGCGAGGCGCTGCGGAACTTCCAGGCCTCGATCGGGGCGCCGGCGGACGGATTTGCCACCTCGGACGTGCTCGAACGGCTGCGGGCGCGCTGATCACAGCCCAATCTGCCCTGCCGGTAACCGTGTGGGGCGATTGCCGATGCCATCAACACCATCCGGTGAATGCCCGTTTGCGGCCTGATTCGCGTCCTATTATATGGATTGTCACGATCTCGCCGCGCGACGGGTGCGCATGTCAAAGCTGAAGTCCATCCTCAAGCTGTTGAACGAGCCCGGCCCGCTGGTCGTGCTGGCGGTCGTCATCGCCATGCTCGTCGGCATCGCCGGCCCCGCCTCGGCCCAGTTCTTCAACTTCAACCCGTTCGCCTCGCCCCGCCCGGCGCCGCGCGGCGGTGGAGGTGGCGGAGGTTGGTTCGGCGGCGACTTCTTTACTCCGTTCCCGCAGCAACAGCCGAAGAGGGTGATCCAGGACTATTCCAAGGCGCCGCCGCCGGAGAAGCGTGACGGCGCGCCGGACCGCTATGTGCTGGTGCTCGGCGACGCCATGGCCGACTGGCTCGCCTATGGCCTGGAAGAGGCCTATTCCGAGCAGCCCGACATGGGCGTGACCCGCAAGATCAGGACCACTTCGGGCCTCATCAAGTACCAGCCCAAGGGCGAGCCGGCCGACTGGGCCGCCGCCGCCAAGGGCATCCTGGCGACCGAGCGCGCCGACGCCATCGTCATCATGCTCGGCCTCAACGACCGCATCTCGCTGCGCGAGCCCGCGATGGAGAAGACCGAGAAGCCCGACGACAAGAAGGGCGACAAGGCCAAGAAGGATGCCAAGGCCAAGCCGGGTGAGACAAAGCCCGGTGAGGCCAAGCCGGGCGAAGCCAAGCCGGATGGCAAGGCCGACACGGCGGCCAAGCCCGACGACAAGGCTGCCGATACCGATCTGCCGCAGGACGAGGCCGACAACGACACGCCTGTGGTCGCGGCACCGGAGAAGGCCGCCCGCTCGCCAGGCGGCCTCTATGAGTTCCGGGACGAGCGCTGGGTCGAGCTGTATACGAAGAAGATCGAGGAGATGATCGCGATCGCCAAGAGCAAGGGCGTGCCCGTGCTCTGGGTCGGCCTGCCCGCGGTTCGCGGTCCCAAGGGCACGGCGGACACGCTGTTCCTCGACTCGCTGTATCGCGATGCGGCCGGCAAGGCCGGCATCACCTATGTCGACGTCTGGGATGGCTTTGTCGACGAGTCCGGCCGCTTCCTGCAGAAGGGGCCGGACTTCGAAGGCCAGATCCGGCAGCTGCGCTCCTATGACGGCGTCTATTTCACCAAGCCGGGCGCACGCAAGCTCGCCCACTATGCCGAGCGTGAGATCAACCGGCTGCTCGCGGCCCGTTCCGCGCCGCTCGAATTGCCGAACGAGCCGGCGACGCCGGACGCCAATGCCGTGCCCGGCCAGCCGGCGCCGCGGCCGGTCGCCGGCCCGATCCTGCCACTGGTGGCGTCATCCGTCGGCACCGACCAGTTGCTGGGCGGCCCCGGCTCCCGACCTGCGGCGGTCGATGCGCTGGCGGCCCGGACCCTGGTCAAGGGCGAGGCGTTGAGCCCGCCCGCCGGCCGCGCCGACGATTTCGCCTGGCCCCGCCGCGAGGTTGGGCGCGAGCAGGCCAAGGAGCCGCCGAAGGAGTTCACCCGGCCGGAGGCGCCAATGGCCGCGACCTCGCCGGCGGAAGCAACTCCGGCCGCGCAGGGACCGGTGCCGCCGCAGCCGAGGCAGAAGCGGCTGACCACGCCGGCGGCGCCCGCTCAGCAGCCGCCAGCCCAAACGCAGCAGCCGAATCAGGGCGTCCGCGACTTCTTTGGCTTCGGCGCGCCTCAGCAGCAACAGCAGCCGGCGCGGCCGCCCGCCGCGCGCAATCCGAACGCGCCGCCGCGGCCGCCAGGATTGGTCGGCCGCTCGGCAGCAGCGCTGGAGACCCAGGGCCGCTGATCGTGACCGCATTTCGGCGCTGGGGGCGATCGACGCGGATCATTCCGGAACAAGATGACCATGACAAATCGGCCCGCATTCGAGAACGAATGCGGGCCGATTTTCATCTGATCGTCCGTCAGCGGGGCTGTTGCAGCCTCAGTAGCGCCAGCGCTGCGGCGGCTGCGGCCGGCTCGGCGAGCGCATCAGCATCGCCAGCAGGAAGCCGATGCCGCCGGCGACCAGGAGTGCACCTATCGGATTGTTCTGAACCCGCTTGGTCAGGGCCTGCGTGCCGTCACGGAGCGTTTCGGAGCCGTTGCCGAACGTATCCTTGGCGAAATCCATCGCCGCATCGCCGGCCTCGCGCGCCGCGTCCTTGGCCTGGCCATACATGTTCTGCACGACGCCCGAAGCCTCGCGTGCACGGCCCGACGCCTGCGTGCTCTTGTCGCCCAACATCTCGCCGACGCCGCCTTCGATCTTGCCTGCGACATCCTTGGCCGTACCGGTCAGCCGATCCTGATCCATTGCCGCTCTCCTTCTCTGCATTGTGCGGGATTGCTGGCCTGCTAACCGGCCAGCACGGCGCAGGTTCCGGACCACTACAAAATCAGGCCGCCGTCGACGACGAGGGTCTGGCCGATGATGTAGGACGACAGCGGCGAGGCCAGGAACAGCGCCGCACCGGCCATGTCCTGCGGCGTGCCCAACCGCCGCAGCGGGATGCGCTGCAGCGCGCTCTCGAGACGCTTCGGATTGGCGGTCGTCACCTTGGTCATCTTGGTGTCGACGAGACCGGGCGCGATCCCGTTGACGCGGATGCCGTCCTCCGCCCACGCCTCCGCCAGGGTTCGCGTCAATCCCATCGCACCGGTCTTCGAGGCGTTGTAGGCCGGGTTGCCCATGGTGGAATGATAGGCCGCGGTCGACGAGACGATGATGAGCGCGCCCTTGGCATCGCGCAGCCGGCCGTGAAATTTCGTCGCACAGGCCATCAGGCTGATGAGGTTGACCTCGACCACCTTGCGGAAGCCGTCCATGGCGAACTCGCCGCGCCGGTAGAGCACCGCGCCTTGCGCCAGCACGAGCACGTCGAGACGATCGAGTTGCGGTGCGAAGCTCTCGATCGCGCCGGGATCGCTCACATCGAGCTGATGGTAGTTCAACCCCACGAGATCGGAGCCCTCGTCTGCGGCATAATCGGCAGCACTCGGTCGCGTGCCGCTGATATCGACGCGCGCGCCCTGCGCGCGAAACGCCTGCGCAATGCCGTTGCCGATGCCGCTCGAGCCGCCGATCACCAGCACCGAGCGTCCCGTGAAATCGAGCGCGTTCATCTCCCCACTCCTTCTATTGTTATTTGTCGGATGGTGTGGAGATCAGCGCAGGCCCTGTCAACGGCATCGCGGCTGTGGCGACACCGGCATCGGCGCCTTCGCATCAATGCTGCTGCGCAGCTACTTCATCGGTGTCAGCCGCAGCAGGCGGCCGGGCGAGTCGTCCTCGATCACCCAGACGGCGCCGTCCGGCGCCACGGCGACATCGCGGATGCGCTCGCCCATGTCCCAGCGCTCGGCCTCGTCAGGCTGACCATCGGGCCGGAAGGCGACGCGGACCAGCGCTTGAACCCGCAAGCCCCCGATCAGCGCCGATCCCTTCCATTGCGGAAACATCGGACCATCATAGAAGACCAAGCCGGCCGGCGCGATCACAGGATCCCAATAGAGCGGCGGCGGCGCGAGGTCGGGCCGCGTCGCATGCCGCGGGATCGGCGTGCCGTTGTAATTGTCGCCGTTCGACACCAGCGGCCAGCCGTAGTTCTTGCCCGGCTCGATCAGGTTCAGCTCGTCGCCGCCGCGCGGTCCCATCTCGTGCAGCCAGAGCTTGCCATCTGATGCGAAGGCGAGCCCGTAGGGATTGCGGTGGCCGGTGGTCCACGTCTGGGCCGGCACGCCCTTGTCCTCGGCCATGGGATTGTCCGACGGAGTCGCGCCGTCGAGATTGAGCCTGAGCACCTTGCCGCGCGCCTGCCGCGGATCCTGGGCGCTGTTCGGCTGCATGCGGTCGCCGACCGTCAGGAACAGATGCGTTCCCGACGGATCGAACGCGATGATGCCGCCGGGCTGCCCGCCGCCGCCGGCGGGCGTCTGGCGCCAGATGACGGTGGGGTCGGTCAGCGTGGCGTTGTCATTCGAAACCGACAACTCGGCGCGGGTCAGTACGAGTCGGCTGCCCTCGCCGCTCGGCTCGGTGTAGGTGAGATAGATCTGCGACGTCGTCGCGAAGCTCGGCGACACCGCGATATCGAGGAGACCGTTCTGTCCGCGCGCAGCGACCGCGGGCACGTTGCCGATCTGGATCTTCTTCCCACCTTGCGTGACCAGAAAGATCCGACCCGGCTTCTCCGTGACCAGCATCCGCCCATCGGGCAAGAAGGCGATGGCCCAGGGCGTATCGAACTCGGCAACGCTCCGCGCGTCGAACGGCCGCAACGCGCTGGCCTTGCGGCCGCCGGAATTGATGCCGTCGGCATGCGCTGCCGTGGTTGCTATCAGTCCCACCACCAACGCCAAGCGCATGAAGATCTTGGAGAGCGCCATGATCACTCCGGTTTGTTGATCCCTGTCGTAGGCAACGCAAATTCGGCCACGCCGGATGAGTGCCTACCGAATGCGTCCGATCAGTGTTAATCCCGACGGCGCGCATGCGATGCGCATTTTTCCGTGAGCCGCAAATATGCACCAGCACAGGCAACTCAACCGCTCGGTCAAGGGATTGACCGTCCTGATCACCGGCGCGGCGTCGGGGATGGGGCGCGCGACCGCGCGCGTGTTCGCCGATGAAGGCGCCAGCGTCGCAGTCACCGATATCGATGAGGACGGGGCCGGCGCCGTGGCGGCGGATATCCTGGCCTGCGGCGGAACAGCGCGTGCATGGCGGCTCGACCTCGCCGACCGCGACGCCATCAGCGCCGTCGTCGGCGAGGCCGCGGCGCATTTCGGCGGGCTCGACATCCTCGTCAACAATGCCGGCATCTCGGTCCGTGTCGCGATCGACGACGAGGCTTACGACGAGGCCTGGGCGAGAGGGCTTGCGATCATGCTGACGGCGCAGCAGCGCGTCATCCGCGCCGCGCTGCCGCATCTGCGCCGCTCATCCAGCCCGCGCATCGTCAACATCGCCTCGACCGAGGCGCTCGGCGCAACGGCGCTGCACAGCGCCTATTCGGCTGCAAAGGCCGGGGTGACCGGATTGACGCGCTCGCTCGCGGTTGAGCTCGGCCGCGATCGCATCACCGTCAACTGCATCTGTCCGGGCCCGATCACCACGGCGATGACCGCGCGCATTCCCGACGAGCAGAAGGCGGTCTATGCGCGGCGCCGCACCGCGCTTGGCCGCTATGGCGATCCCGAAGAAGTCGCGCACATAACCTTGAGCCTGTGCCTGCCGGCCGCCTCGTTCCTCACCGGAGCGGTGATCCCCGTGGACGGCGGGCTGATGGCCCGCAACGCATGACGTCTGACGCGCCGGCATGACAGCCGTGCGCGCGGCGCTCCGCGCCTTGCGTTGACTTCGCACATCGCCGGCGTAGCCTCTTGCTTCAGTAGAAGCGGACAGGAGTCCGCCGTCATGAGGACGCGAGGAGGACACCATGGCGATCGCCATCCGGCAGCTGCATCCGCATTTCGTCGGCGAAGTGTCCGGTGTCGATCTGCGCAAGCCTCTCGCTCGGGACGAGGTCGCGCAATTGCAGGCCGCGATCGACCACTACGCCGTTCTCGTATTTCACGATCAGGACATCACCGACGAGCAGCAGCTCGCCTTTGCGCTCAGTTTCGGCGACCGCGAGCAGGCGCGCGGCGGCACCGTCACCAAGAAGGAGGATTACCGCCTCACCACCGGCCTCAACGACGTCTCCAATCTCGGCAAGGATGGCAAGCCGCTGCCACCGGACCATCGCACGCATCTGTTCAATCTCGGCAACTGCCTGTGGCACTCCGACAGCTCGTTCCGGCCGATCCCGGCGAAGTACTCGATCCTGTCGGCGCGAATCGTGAACCCGAAGGGCGGCAACACCGAATTCGCCGACATGCGCGCCGCCTATGACGCGCTCGACCGGGAGACCAAGGACGAGATCGAGGATCTCGTCTGCGAACATTCGCTGATGTATTCGCGCGGCTCGCTCGGCTTCCTCGACTACACCGGTGAGGAGAAGGAGATGTTCAAGCCGGTCAGGCAGCGGCTGGTCCGCACCCATCCGGCGCACGGCCGCAAGTCGCTGTATCTGTCGTCGCATGCCGGCGCCGTGCTCGGCATGAGCATGCCGGAAGGGCGGCTGCTGTTGCGCGACCTCACCGAGCATGCCACACAGCCCGAGTTCGTCTACGTCCACAAATGGACGCTGCACGATCTGATCATGTGGGACAACAGGCAGACCATGCACCGCGTGCGCCGCTACGATCAGTCGCAACCGCGCGACATGCGCCGCGCCACCGTGGCCGGCACCGAGCCGACGGTGGCGCAGCAGGCGGCGGAGTAGTTCTGCCTTCAGCAGAGATGTGCGGCTTCTTCCGTCTCCATGTCGTCATTGCGAGCAGCGAAGCGCAGAGGCAATCCAGACTGCATCCGCGGTGGACATTCTGGATTGCTTCGCTGCGCTCGCAATGACGACGGAGAGGCAGAGCGCCCCATTAAGCCTTCTCTGATCCCAGCGAGCGCGGGGGCTCCAACCGGACGATAAGGCCTATGCGTGCCCGGCGGCGTTGGACAGCATGCCCGGATCGATGCCGATCTTGCGCAGCGCAAGATCGTATTTGGCGTCGACATTGTCGCCGAAGATCAGCTCCGGATCGGCGTCGCAATGCAGCCAGCCATTGTCCTGGATCTCTTCCTCCAGCTGGCCCGCGCGCCAGCCGGCATAGCCGAGGGCGAGGATGGCGTGCTTCGGACCGTCGCCCTTGGCGATCGCCTTGAGAATGTCGATCGTCGTCGTCAGGCAGACGCCGTCGTTGATCTTCAAGGTCGCGTTGGCGATGAAGTAGTCGCTCGAATGCAGCACGAAGCCGCGTCCGGTATCGACCGGGCCGCCGCTCAGCACCTTCATGGTCTCGGCGCTGTCGGGCAGGCTGATCTGATCGCTCTTCTCGATGATATTCAGTTGCATCAACAGCTGAGGGAAGTCGATGCTGCCCGCCGGCCGGTTCACCATGATACCCATGGCGCCCTCGGCCGAGTGCGCGCAGAGATAGATCACCGAGCGCTCGAAACGGGAATCGCCCATCACGGGCATGGCAACCAGCAGCTGGCCGTCGAGGTAACCACCGTGAGAGGTGTGATCCCCGATCCCTGTCACTTTGCGGCGAATGTCGCCCAGCCTTTTTGCCTCAGGATTCATCCGCAAGGACTCTCATGATCATTGATATCCTGATATTGGGATGCGCATCTGTCAATCAAGGTTCAGGTCCTCGCGAGGAAATCTGCTCACAAGCATTTCAATGGTTTGCGCCCGAACCGCACTCTAAAGACGTCTCATGTCCGCCTTGGTTCCTCACCACTCTGCCACACTGCTCGTCGCGACCGTCGTATCATCCTGCCTTGCGTTCGGTGCGCAGGCGCAGGATTCCTCGCCCTGGCAGCGCGACAGCCACTCCGCGGTGCGCCTGCTCGCGGGCTCGCGCAGCGGTCCGGTCATGCTGGGCGGCATCGCCCTTGCGCTGCAGCCGGGATGGAAGACCTATTGGCGAACGCCCGGCGATTCAGGCGTGCCGCCGCGGTTCGACTTTTCCAAGTCGGAGAACGTCGAAGCGGTGACGGTTCTGTGGCCCGCGCCGACAAAGTTCGACGACGGCGCCGGCGGACACTCGCTCGGCTATCATGACCAGGTCGTGCTGCCGCTGCGCATCGTCGCCAGGAACGCCGACAAGCCGATGACCCTGCGCGCCGACATCAGCTACGCGGTCTGCGAGAAGATCTGCATTCCCGTCGAAGCGAAGGCCGAGCTCGCCTTCACCAGCGTCGCCAGCACCGAGGATACGGCGCTCTCGGCGGCCCTCGACACGGTGCCGAAGCCGGCCACCGTCGGCGATGCCAATCCCTTGACGATCCGCGACGTCAAGCGCGACGGCCAGAAGGACGTCATCGTCGACGTGGCCGTCGCCGATCCGCGCGGTGTCCAGCTCTATGTCGAGGGGCCGACGCCGGACTGGGCGCTGCCGATCCCGACCGTGCGCGACAGCGGCATGCCGGGCATCAAGCGCTTCGCCTTCGAGCTCGACGGCGTTCCGCCCGGCGTGAAGCCGGACGGCGCGGCCCTGAAATTCACGCTGGTCGGCCCCGACAGGGCCTACGAGTTCAACTTCAATCTGCCCTGACGGCGGCTGCGCCGGGCGAGCGACGCGGGGCCGGTCCAACTCAATCTTAACGTTGCGTTGATAGGGAAGCAGCATCGCCGCCATCCGCGCGGCCGTGGAGACGGACCCCGCCGTGGCCGTGATGGATGCCCGCAACGCCCCCGCATCGACCGGCCTCGCAGGCCGGCTGAAGGCGCGCTTGGCTGCGCTCGGCGGCAGCGGCGAGGCGTCGCTGACGCGCCGCCTGGCCGGCACCATCTTCCTGATCCGCGTGCTCAGCGCGGGCCTCGCCTATCTCAGCCAGATCCTGCTCGCGCGCTGGATGGGCGGCTCGGACTACGGCACCTACGTCTATGTCTGGACCTGGGTGCTGCTGCTCGGCAGCATGCTGGATGTCGGCATCGCCTCCTCGGCGCAGAAGATCATTCCGGACTACCGCACCGCGGGCCAGCAGGCGCTGCTGCGCGGCTTCCTCTCCGGCGGACGCTGGCTGACGCTGGCGACGTCCACTGCAGCGGCGCTGCTGCTTGCAGGCCTGATCGCGCTGCTGTCGCCTTGGATCGACGCCAGCGAGCGCGTGCCGCTCTATCTCGGCTGCCTGACCCTGCCCGCCTTCGTCGTTGCCAACACCCAGGACGGCATCGCCCGCTCGCACGACTGGATGACGCTCGGGCTGATGCCGCAATTCATCATCCGCCAGACGCTGATCATCGGCTTCACGGCGGGCGCCTTCGTGCTCGGCCTCGATCTCGGCGCCACCGCGGCGATGGCCGCGAGCGCGGCCGCAGTGTGGCTCGCGATGCTCGGCCAGATGCTGGTGCTGAACAACAGGCTCGGCCGCCACATCGAGCCGGGCCCCAGACAATATGATCTCCGCGGCTGGCTCGCGATCTCGCTGCCGATCCTCTTGGTCGAGAGCTTCTATCTGCTGTTGTCCTACACCGACGTGCTGGTGCTGCAGCAATTCCGCTCCTCGGAGGAGGTCGGGATCTATTTCGCCGTGGTGAAGACGCTCGCGCTGGTGTCGTTCATCCACTACGCGATGTCGGCGACGACGGCGCATCGCTTCGCCGAGTACCACGCGCTCGGCGACAAAGCGCGGCTGTCGGCCTATGTCGCGCATGCGATCAAGTGGACATTCTGGCCGTCGCTCGCGGCGACCCTGGTGCTGCTCGCGCTCGGCAAGCCGCTGCTGTTTCTGTTCGGCGCGCAGTTCACCGCCGGCTACGACATCATGCTCATCGCCGCGATCGGCCTCGTCGTGCGGTCGGCGATCGGTCCGGTGGAGCGACTGTTGAACATGCTGGGCCAGCAGCGCGCCTGCGCCATGGCCTATGCGGCGGCCTTCGTCATGAACCTCGTGCTCTGCATCCTGCTGGTTCCGCAGTTCGGCGGCCACGGCGCCGCGGCCGCGACCTCGCTGTCGCTGGCCTTCGAGACCGTGCTGCTGTTCCGCATCGTCAAGCAGCGGCTCGGGCTGCACGTCCTCGCCTTCGGCAAGGCATCTTGAGGGAACCATGTTGACGCATCTGTTGCGTCATCTTGGCCTCGCCTTGGCGGAACCGCGGGCGCGGTGCCGCCACACCTCGTCTCGCGCGGCGATCACGCAAGTGTTGGGTGCAACGCCTTGATATTGGCGCGATCCTCCGGGCACATGATTTGAATGCGCGCTGGGGGAGAATGAGATGTCGAGACTGGGGGTCGCACTCTCGCTGGCCGGAACCTTGATGCTGGCCGGCTGCATGGAAGCGACGCTGTCGCCATCGACCGATGCGGCGTTGACACCGCGCGACCGCCAGTTGCTTGCGCACGCCCCCTATGCCGAGGCGCAGATCCCGCAGCAGTTCCAGCGCCACATCGTCGAATACACCCGGCAGGAACAGCCGGGCACGATCGTCGTCGATACCGACGCGCGGTTCCTGTACTACGTGCTGCCCGACCGCAAGGCGGTCCGCTACGGCGTCGCCGTCGGCGAGGAGGCGATGGCCTTCTCCGGCGTCGCCACGGTCGGCAAGCTCGCGGAATGGCCGGACTGGGTTCCGACCGCCGACATCCAGGCGCGCCTCGGGCCGTATCCGAAGCGCGTCGCCGGCGGCCCGGCCAATCCGCTCGGCGCCCGCGCGATCTATCTCTACGAGGGCAACAAGGACACCCTGTACCGCATCCACGGCACCAACCAGCCCGAATATATCGGCCAGGCGATCTCATCCGGCTGCATCCGCATGACCAACACCGACGTCGCCGACCTCTACAACCACGTCCAGCTCGGATCGACCGTGGTCGTGCTGCCGCCGGGACAGAGCGTCGCGTCCACCACCGCGAGCGTGTTCGCGCGCCGCAGCTGATATCGCGACGTTCTGCGACGCGCGCGCGGGTTACGGCGCGGGGTCGACGCTCAGGTACTCCGGAGGCACGTGGTCGGTCAGCCAGACGCCGTTGTCCGCAACGAAGAACTTCAAGCGATCCCGATGCATCGCTGCGGCATCGACGCGCAGCACGATGGGCTCGCCGTGCCGGCGCCCGACATTGACGGCCGTCGCCTCATCCAAAGACAGATGCACCTGCTGGCGTGACTGCGGCCTCAAGCCTTCTGCCATGATCGCTTCGACGAAGCGCGTCGCCGTTCCGTGATACAGCACGGCGGGCGGCTCGCGCGGGGTCAAGCCAAGCTCCACCGCCACCGAATGTCCCTGCGCCGCCCGAATGCGCTGCCCGTCCTGCGAGACCGTGAAGCGCTTCTTGTCGCTGGTCGCAACCACCTGCTCCAGATCGGCCCGGCTGAGGACGGTCCCCGCCGCCGCCGCGCGCGCGATCAGGTCATCGATGATCGCCCAGCCCTGCGCATCCAGCACCAAGCCGATTGCATCTGGCTGGTGGCGCAGCACGAGACTGAGGAACTTGCTCAAGCGGACCGGATCGAAGGCCATCGTCTGCATCCTAGCCGTAGCGCAGCTTCAGGCCGAGGATCGCGGCCACCAAGCCCAGCGTGATCGCGTTGGCGACGACCAGCGGCAGGTCGCTGATCAGCGCGCCGTAGAGCAGCCACATCGAGTTGCCGGTGGTCTGCAGCACGAACATGCCCATCGAGATGTCATGGGTCGAGCGCGACCGCCAGGCCTTGATGACCTGGGGCAGGAACGAGCTCGTGGTGCAGATGGCGGCGCCAAGGCCGATGATCGTGGTCAGCAAGGTCAGGGGTCCGTGCGCTGGTCGTGGAAACGCACGCTTGTAGAATGGACCGCGCCGAAGCGAAACCCGCCTCGGCGCGAAACTGGTGCCTCGTTCAGCGCTCTCTGCGATCGTTACGCCGCAGTCCAACCGCCGTCGATCGAGAGGTTGGTGCCGGTGATCTGCGCCGCATCGTCGCCGCACAGGAACAGCGCCAGCGCCGCGACCTGCTCGGAGGTCACGAACTCCTTGGTCGGCTGCGCCGCCAGCAGCACATCGTTGATGACCTGCTCCTTGGTGAGGTTGCGCGCCTTCATGGTGTCCGGAATCTGCTTCTCCACCAGCGGCGTCCAGACATAGCCCGGCGAGATGCAGTTGCAGGTGATCTTGAAGGTCGCGAGCTCGAGCGCCACGGTCTTGGTGAGGCCGGCGATGCCGTGCTTGGCCGAGACATAGGCCGACTTGAACGGAGATGCGACCAGCGAGTGTGCCGAGGCGGTGTTGATGATGCGGCCCCAGCCGCGCTTCTTCATGCCGGGCACGGCGGCACGGATGCCGTAGAACGCGGACGACAGATTGATCGCGATGATCTGCTCCCACTTCTCCGGCGGAAAGTCCTCGACCGGCGAGACGAACTGGATGCCGGCATTGTTGACGAGGATGTCGACCGAGCCGAACGTGGTCTCACCGAGCGCGATCATGCCGGCGATCTCGGCCGGCTTGCTCATGTCGGCCGGCGAGTGCACCGCCTTGACCTTGTAGTCGCTCTCGATCGCCGCGCGCTCCTTCTCGATGTCGGCGGGGGCGCCGAAGCCGTTGAGGACGATGTTGGCGCCGGCGGACGCGAAGGCGCGGGCATAAGCGAGCCCGATGCCGCTGGTGGAGCCGGTCACGACCGCGGTCTTGCCCTTGAGGTTCGTCGTCATTGCTTCACTCCTTCTTGGCGGCAGCGAGACTGCCGTCCTGCGTGAGATCGTAGGTGACCATGGTCTCGCCGGACTGCGGCCGCTCCAGCCAGTCCTTATGATGCATCGACTGGTGGACGTCGCGAACGCCCGCCTCCCAATGCTCGACCATCGCAACATGGGAGAAGTCGTAGTCCTTCGACGAGGTCTCGTAGCTCTTGCTGCGGTAGATCAGGTGTACCACCGTGACGGTGTTCTCCTGTGCTGCCTTGCACAGGATCTCGAGCGACGGATCGTTGCGCAGCTCGTCCGGCAGCCTGGCATAGAGCTCGCGCAGCGCTTTGCGCGTGTTGTGGATCATTCGGTTCTTGTCGGTGTTCATCCGCGTCCGGCTGGAATAGCGGATGTCCTTCTCGCGCTCGGCGGCCTCCAGCAGCGTCCTCGGCAGATCGCCGCGTGCGGAGAACAGATCGACCTGGAAGATCAGGAGATCACGATCGGTCTCGGTGTCGAGCACGTAGTCCAGCGGCGTATTGGAGGCGATGCCGCCGTCCCAATAATGCTCGCCGTCGATCTCGACCGGCGGGAAGCCGGGCGGCAGCGCGCCAGACGCCATGATGTGCTCGGGTCCGATCCGCTTGCCCTGCTTCTTGAATTCGACATTGTCGAAATAGGTGAAATTGCCGGTGGTGACGCCGACGGCGCCGACGGAGAGGCGTGTCTTCAGATCGTTGATGCGATCGAAATCGACGAGTCGCTCCAGGGTCCGCTTGAGCGGCGCGGTGTCGTAATAGCTGACCGATTGCGGCGTGCCGGACGGCCACAGCGGCGCCGGCGGAAAGCGCGGCGTGAAGAAGCCGGGCACGCCGAACGCTGCGATCAGCCCGGCACTGACCTCATTGAAGGCCGAGCGGTGATGATCGCCATTGAGCAGCGGCTTCCACGGCACCGGCGACGACACCATCTCCCAGAATTCCTTGAGACGGCCGATGCGTTTGTCCCGGTCGTTGCCGGCGATGATCGCGGCGTTGATGGCGCCGATCGAGATACCGGCGACCCATTCCGGCTCGAAATCGAAATGACACAGCGCCTGATAGGCGCCGGCCTGATAGGAGCCGAGCGCGCCGCCGCCCTGCAGGACGAGGACACGTTGCGATTCGCTGGGGGTTGCAGGCAGCGGGGGAAATGGATGTTGCGTCATTACTGCGGTCATTAGCAAAGCAAGGCGCCAACGTGGCGTCACTTCGCGGTGACGTCAATCCACCCCAAGGGCTAGGTCGGCCCTGACTCGCGCGAGCGCCGCGCGCTCGGCCTGCGCAGGGCGGCGGCAGCCCTGCCTGTCAGGAAGGCTTCTTGCCGTCCGGCGCGGCCAGGATCATGGTCCAGAACACTTTGTACTTGGTGTTCGGAGCATGGCTCGCTGCGATGCCTATTTTTGTGACACCATTCTTCAGCATGTTGGCGCGATGCGGCGGCGAGTCGCGCCAGCCGGAAAACGCTTCCGCCAGCGTGTGATAGCCGGCCGACACGTTCTCGACCGCGACGACAGCGTCATAGCCGGCACCGGTCAGGCGCTTCGCCAGCGGGGCGCGCACGTCATGATCCAGCTTGTTCTTGTCGGCCATGGCCTGCGACTGCGATTCCGCGAGCCGCATCAGCTCGGGATCGACCTCGACCATGCCGAGCCCGTTGTTCTGGCGGTATTGCGAGATCATCGTCGCGGCAGCGACAGCATCGAGCTTCGCGCCCGCGACCGCCATGTCGGCATACATGGTCGGCGCCTGCACCACCGGCGTCTCGGCCGCGCAGCCGGCGAGCAGGAATGCAACGGAGAGAGCGAGTGCCAGATGCTTCAATGAACCAGTCCCTATGCCGACGAGAGAGGCGGGTTGTTGCACATCAACCGTGGCTGAAAGGTGAATCGGAGGTAAGTTCCATCGGTACAATTGCGGCCAATCCTGCCGGCAACGGTTCGTCAACCATAACGTCCACGCGGTCAAGCGCCGTGGCGGCGCGGACCCTCCGAGTGATCACGTCAAGGACGGCGCCACATCTTTAGTGTCGCACCGGGACCCAGACGCCGCGGCGGTCGTGGCGAGACGCGATGCCGGTCGAGCGGGCTCAACAACGGACGTCACGGCGTATGGGTCCCGGATCGGCGCCCGCCAACGCTACGCGTTGTCGGGCTTGTCCGGGACGACACTGGTTTTTTGGTTGAGGTCTACGGCTCAGAGCTGCAAGTGCTCGGAGCTCGCGGCATACATCGCCGGATCGAGCTGGCCGCGGCCCACGCGGCCACGCGCCCCTACCCGCCCGCAAAGATCCGATAATGCCGCGGCTTCAGTCCGACCCGCTCGCCGATCCTGAGCTCGCGGTCACGCGGGGCGTCGATCTCGATCGTCGCGACGCCCTCCGCCAGCGCGATTTCGGCGCGCTGCACCGGGCCGAAGCTGCGGACATGAGTGATGTCGCCGTCCAGCGTTCCGCTGCCGGCCGGACCGATCACCATGTCGTGGCGGCGCACGAACAAGGTGGAGGCCCCGGCCGCCGCGCCTTCGGCCGCGAGATCGAGCGGGCGTCCCTTGAGGTGCACCGCGCCGCCGGTGATCTCGACCGGCAGCATGATCGACTCGCCGATGAAGCCGTGGACGAACGCCGTCGCCGGCGCGTCGTAGACGTCGCTCGGCGAGCCGACCTGCTCGATCCGGCCCTTGTCCATCACCACCACGCGATGCGCGACCTCGAGCGCCTCCTCCTGGTCGTGGGTGACGAAGATCGAGGTGACGTTGATGGAGTGATGCAAGGTGCGCAGCCATTGCCGCAGCTCCTTGCGCACCTTGGCGTCGAGCGCGCCGAACGGCTCGTCGAGCAAGAGGATACGCGGCTCGATGGCGAGCGCACGCGCCAGCGCGATGCGCTGGCGCTGGCCGCCGGAGAGCTGGCTCGGATAGCGATCGGCGAGCCAGTCGAGCTGGACGAGATCCAGCAGCTCCTTCACGCGCGCGCGGATCTCCGCCTCGCTCTTGCGGACGCGGCGCGGCTGCACGCGCAGGCCGAAGGCGACGTTCTCGAACACGTTCATGTGCCGGAACAGCGCGTAGTGCTGAAACACAAAGCCGACATGGCGCTCGCGCGCGCCGCGATCGAGCGCGCTCTCGCCGTCGAACAGGATCTCGCCGGCATCAGGCCAATCCAGCCCGGCGATGATCCGCAGCAAGGTCGTCTTGCCCGACCCGGACGGGCCCAGCAGCGCCAGCAATTCGCCGTCGGCGACCTTGAGATCGACGCCGTCGAGCGCCTTGAACGTGCCGAACGTCTTGACGACACCCCTGACTTCAATGGTCATGCTGACCTCCCTCATCGAGTTGCCGTTCGAGGACGGTTTTGACGACCAGCGTGATCAGCGCGAGCATCGCCAATAGCGAGGCGATCGCGAACGAGGCGACCATCTGGTATTCGTTGTAGAGGATCTCGACCAGCAGCGGCATCGTATTGGTCTCGCCGCGGATATGGCCGGACACCACCGAGACGGCGCCGAACTCGCCCATCGCGCGCGCGTTGCAGAGCAGCACGCCATACAGCACGCCCCATTTGATGTTCGGCAAGGTGACGCGGAAGAACGTCTGCAGGCCGGACGCGCCGAGCGAAATCGCCGCCTCCTCCTCTTGCGTGCCCTGCTCCTGCATCAGCGGTATCAGCGCGCGCGCAACGAACGGGAAGGTCACGAACACGGTGGCCAGCGCGATGCCGGGAAAGGCGAACAGGATCTGCAGGCCATGGCTCTGCATCCACGGACCGAAGAACCCCTGCGCGCCGAACAGCAGCACGAACACGAGGCCCGATATCACCGGGCTCACCGAGAACGGCAGATCGATCAGGGTGATCAGGAACGTCTTGCCCGGAAAGTCGAACTTGGCGATCGACCAGGCGGCGCACAGGCCGAACACGAGATTGGTGCCGACCGAGACCAGCGCCACCAGCAGCGTCAGGCGGATTGCGTCCCACGCCTCGGCGTCGGCAAGCGCGATAAAATAGGCAGCGATGCCCTTGCCGAACGCTTCCACGAACACGACGATCAGCGGCAGCACCACGAACACCGACAGGAACGCCAATGCCAGCGTCGTGATGACGATGCGGACCAGGCGCGGCTCGGTGCGCGGATCGGGGCGGCCGGCCTGCGCCAGGCGCGGGCTGGTCGCGGACGATGCCACGGACGGCGCCTGCAGGGTCATCTCCACGCTCATGTCGGGTCCTAGTTCAAGGGCGCCCGGCTCTGCGCCCAGCGCTGCAACCGGTTCACGGCAAAGATGATCAGGAACGCCACGACGAGCATGACCACCGCGATCGCGGTGGCATCGGCGTAGCGGAATTCGGACAGCCGGATCACGATCAGCAGCGGCGCGATCTCGGAGACGTTCGGCAGATTGCCGGCAATGAAGATCACCGATCCGTACTCGCCGACCGCGCGCGCAAAGGCGAGTGCGAAGCCTGTGAGCAGCGCCGGCGTCAGGCTCGGCAGGATCACGCGGGTCACGATCTGCCAGCGCCCGGCGCCGAGGCTCGCCGCCGCCTCCTCGATCTCCGGATCGAGATCGATCAGCACCGGCTGCACCGTGCGGACGACGAAGGGGATGCCGATGAAGATCATCGCGACGAAGATGCCGAGCGGCGTGAACGCCACCTTGATCCCCATCGCGGCGAGCGGCGCGCCGAGCCAGCCCTTCTGGGTGAACAGCGCAGTCAGTGCCACGCCGGCCACTGCCGTCGGCAGCGCGAACGGAACGTCGACGATCGCGTCGAACAGTCGGCGCCCCGGAAAGCGGTAGCGCACCAGCGCCCACACGACGATGGTGCCCATCACGAGATTCACGCAGGCTGCGGCGAAGGCGAGGCCGAACGAGATCTTGAGTGCGCTCAACGTGCGCCGGCTGGTGACGATGTCCCAGAACTGGTCGAGGCTGAGATCGGTCGAGCGGACGAACAGCCCCGCAAGCGGAATCAGGACGATCAGAGACAGCCAGGTCAGCGTCAGTCCCATGGTGAGACCAAAGCCCGGCAAGGTGCTGCGACGTGGTGCAAGTACGTTCAAAAAAAGGCCTGGTCCGTTGATGATCGGTGTCGATGGGCTTGAATCGATTGTGGTGTCCGCCCGCCGCCCCCAGCCTCGTCTCGGCAAATCGAGACCGGGGACAGCGTCTCATGCGCAATGTCGCAGATCGCCGCAACGCCAGCTTGTTGCCTTACTGTCTCGAAGCCGTATCAGACCGGCTGCCACCAACTCGTTCCTTCCGATTCGATCAATTCTTGTAGATTTGATCGAAGATACCGCCTTCCGCAAAATGCTCCTTCTGGGCCTTGGTCCAGCCGCCGAACACCTCGTCGATGGTGAACAGCTCGACCTTGGCGAAGGCCGCCTCGTACTTCTTGGCGACCTCGGGATCCCGCGGACGGTAGGAGTTGCGTGCGGCAATTTCCTGACCTTCCTTTGTATACCAGTATTTCAGGTAGGATTCAGCCACACTCCGCGTGCCCTTCCTATCGGCCACCGAATCGACCACCGCAACTGGTGGTTCGGCCAGGATCGACAGCTGCGGGGCGACGATCTCGAACTTGTCCTTGCCAAACTCGCGCAGCGCCAGATAGGCCTCGTTCTCCCAGGCGAGCAGGACGTCGCCGACACCGCGCTCCACGAAGGTCACGGTGGCGCCGCGGGCGCCGGTGTCGAGCACAGGGACGTGCTGGTAGAGGTCGCCGACGAACTGCTTGGCCTTGTCGACCGAGCCGAACTTCTTCAGCGCATAGCCCCAGGCGGCGAGATAGTTCCAGCGCGCGCCGCCGGACGTCTTCGGATTGGGCGTGATCACCTCGACGCCCTTCTTGAGCAGATCGTCCCAATCCTTGATGCCCTTGGGATTGCCCTTCCGGACCAGGAAGACAATGGTCGACGTATAGGGCGAGGCATTCTGCGGCAGCCGCTTCTGCCACTCCTTGTCGAGCAGACCCTTGCCCGCGATCGCGTCGATGTCATAGGCGAGCGCCAGCGTCACGACATCGGCCTGCAGGCCGTCGATCACGCTGCGGGCCTGCGCACCGGAGCCGCCATGGGACTGCTTGACCTCGACGCTCTTGCCGGTCTCCTTCTGGTAGGCGGCTGAAAACGCCTTGTTGAACTCGACATAGAGTTCGCGGGTCGGGTCGTAGGACACGTTGAGCAGGTTTACGTCGGCAGCAACGGCCGACCCCGCCCATGCCAGGCCCGCGATAACAGCCAGAACACGCCGCATCATCCAAGCTCTCCATTCCCTTGACCAAAGCCCGCAATGCTGCAGGCGCGCACTGCAGATCGCCGGATGTGCGGTTCAGAGTCAACGAAACCGGATTCTCTTGTTTCCGGCCGGACATGGGCATTGTGCTACGAAGCGGGGCGCAATGGGATGGCTGTTCTTCGCCGCGACACATTGTCGTCGTGAGGGCGCGAAGCACAGCGAATGGGCGTGATCCAACTCGCATGACACCCGATCGCGCTTGACTTTGTTCATCGCTTGTTCTCACCACGGAATGCACCCCCTGAGTGGGGAGCGTGTGGCGGTGTTGAAGACGCATTGGTCGGCTGGAGTGCCGTCGGCAGAGGTGGTCCGGGCCTCATCCTTCGAGACACCCGCCTCGGGGCGGGCTCCTCAGGATGAGGGGTGGAAGCAGTCCGCGAGGCCAAGGACGTCCTTCGATATCCGCGCTGTCCTTCTCAACGAACACGATGTTCATGGCCGCATGCAGCCTACACCGACGACGTCGCCACCGTGTGGATGCCGCACTCCGTCTTGCCGCGGCCGCGCCATCGCCCGGCACGGTCGTCCTCGCCGGAGTCCGAGCGGCTGGTGCAGGGCATGCAGCCGATCGAGCGGAAGCCGGAGGCGACCAGCGGATGCTGCGGCAGGTTGGCCGAGCGGTAGATTTCGGCGATGTCCTCTCGCGTCACGTTCGCAAACGGATTGAACTTCACGCGCGCGCCGTCCTGCTCGACGACCGGGATGGCCGCACGTAGTCCGCCCTGGAAACGCTTGCGGCCATTGATCCAGGCCGCGAACGGCGCCAGCGCGCGTGCCAGCGGCTCGACTTTGCGGATGCGGCAGCAGGCGTCGGGATCAGAGAACCACAACTCGTTGTCGGCATCCTCGCGCGCCAGCGCCGCGGCGTCGGGCTTGATCGAGCGTACGTCCCGCAGGCCGAGAATCTCGATGAGCTGGTCGCGATAGGCCAGCGTCTCCGAGAACATGTGCCCGGTGTCGAGGAAGATCACCGGGATCGCCGGATCAACGTCGGCCGTCACCTTCAGCAGCGCCGCCGACTCCGTTCCAAACGACGACACCACCGCCAGCCGCTCGTGACCGATCGCCTCGAGAGCAGCGGCAATGACCTCGCGCGGCGCGGCCGTGCGCAGCGCGGCGTCGAGCGCCGCGACCGGGATCTCCGCAACCGAAGGCGATGCAGCCAGCGTGCTCACAGCCCGGCACTCTCCGAATGACGCAGTTGCAGGCGCTGATGCAGCGCCGAGATACGGCCGTCGCCGGTCGGCTGGTAGAACACCGAATAGCGTTTCACGGTCTCGGTGAAGGCCTCGGCATCCGCCTGCTTCTTGACCTCGAAGGCGTCGAAGCCGGCGCGCAGCATGAACACGAACTGGTCACGCAGCACCTGCCCGGTCGCGCGCAGCTCGCCGCGATAGCCGTAGCGCTCACGCAAGAGACGCGCCTGGGTGTAGGCGCGACCGTCGCGGAAGCTCGGAAACACCAGCGCGATCAGCGCGAGCCGATCGAGATAGGGCACAAGATCGTCGACATCGCGATTGTTCGGCCAGATCACGCCGAGCTTGCCGCCGCTGCGGCTGACCAGCGCGTCCGGGCCGGCGAGAAAGCGCGTCTCCGAGACCAGGACGGCCCCCTGCGCCGGCAGCTCGGCATCGTCGGTGAGGCGGACGAACGCGTCCGCGATGATGTGTCCGCCCTTAACGAGTGGCATAAACCCGCTCCCTGAATGGTTCGACCCCGAGCCGCTTCACCGTATCGACGAACAGCTCCTCAGGGCTCGCGCGCAGCGCAAGATAGGCCTCGACGATGTCCTCGACGACGTCGGCGACCTCGGCATAGGGCACTGCGGGTCCGATCAGGGTGCCGAGCACGGCGCCCTCATCGGCGCGGCCGCCGATCGTGATCTGATAGAATTCCTCGTTGTTCTTCTCGACGCCGAGGATGCCGATGTGGCCGACATGGTGGTGGCCGCAGGCATTGATGCAGCCGGAGATGTTGATGTGCAGCCGGCCGATCAGGTTGGCCGTGTCGTGATTGGCGAAGCGGCGCGTGATCTCCTGCGCGATCGGGATCGAGCGCGCGTTCGCCAGCGAGCAGTAGTCGAGCCCCGGGCAGGCGATGATGTCGGAAACGAGATTGACGTTGGGGATGGCGAGGCCGATCGCCTCGAGCGCCTTCCACACCGCCGGCAGATCACGCTTGCGCACATGCGGCAACGCAAGGTTCTGCTCATGACCGACGCGGATCTCGCTGGACGAATATTTGTCGGCGATCTCGGCAAGCGCATCCATCTGGTCGGCGGTCGCATCGCCCGGCGGCTTGCCGACCGGCTTCAGCGACACGACCACGATCGCATAGCCCTGCGCCTTGTGCGGGAAGACCGCGTTCTTGCGCCAGGCCTCGAACTTCTGATCGTGCGCGGCCTGCTTCAGCTCCTCCGGCATGTGCGGCAGAGTCTCGTAGGCCGGATAGAAGAAGCGCGAGCGGATGTCCTCGACGATGCCGTCGTCGAGCTTGAGCACGCCGTCGCGGATCTGCTGCCACTCCTCCTCGACCTCGGACGCGAACTTCTCGATACCGAGCTCGTGCACCAGGATCTTGATGCGCGCCTTGTAGATGTTGTCGCGGCGGCCGTACTGGTTGTAGACGCGCAGGATGGCCTCGACATAGCTGAGGATGTCGTGGCCGTGGACGAACGGCTTGACGGTCTTGGCGATGAAGGGCGAGCGGCCGAGACCGCCGCCGACCAGCACCTCGAAGCCGGTCTCGCCCTGCGCGTTCTTGAGCAGACGCAGGCCTATGTCGTGGATCTTGATCGCAGCGCGGTCATGCTCGGACGCCGTGATCGCGATCTTGAACTTGCGCGGCAGGAACGAGAATTCCGGATGCAGGGTCGTGAACTGGCGCAAGAGCTCGGCCCAGATGCGCGGATCCTCGATCTCGCCCGGCGCCACGCCGGCCCACTGGTCCGAGGTGACGTTGCGCATGTTGTTGCCGGAGGTCTGCATCGACTGGATGCCCACTTCCGCAAGGTCGGCCATCGCATCGGGCAGCTCGGCGAGCTTGATCCAGTTGAACTGGATGTTCTGCCGCGTCGTGAAGTGGCCGTAGCCGCGGTCGTAGCGCCGCGCCACATGCGCCAGCCGGCGCAGTTGCTCGGACGACAGCGTGCCGTAGGGAATAGCGATGCGGTACATGTAGGCGTGGAGCTGCAGATAGACGCCGTTCTGCAGCCGCAGCATCTTGAACTCGTCCTCGGAGAGCTCGCCCGACAGGCGCCGCTTCACCTGGTCGCGGAATTCGGCGACGCGCTCGTTGACCAGGGTCCGATCGATTTCGTCATAAGCGTACATGAGAGAGCCTTCAGGCTTGAGCCGGGAGCGCGATGGTGGCGCCCGTGAGCCGGATGTGTTCGCGCATATTGCCGGGCTTGACCGCACCGTCGGTGCCAACCTCGACCGGCGCGATGTAGGGACCGATCGCGCCGAGATCGTCGGCCACCGCCTCCGACAACAGCGTACGTGCCTCGTCGGCGGTGCGCACGATCGCAGCATCGCTCAGCTCATCCGACCAGCTCTTGGTGCCGGTGCGGTAGATCACCGCGCCGTCCCAGGTCCGGTTCGCGGTGATGATCGAGGGACCGGTGATCTTGATCTTCTGTTGCAGCGGAGAGGTCATTCAGACGGGTTCCAGGAGTTTTGCGATCACGCCACTGAGGTTCTGCTGACGCCACGGCGCCGAATGCGCCACGACATCACCGATGATGAGAATGGCCGGACCGCCATCGATCTTGGCCACGAGGTCAGGCAGTTGATCCAAGGTGCCGACCACGGCCTGCGCGTCGGGGCGCGTGACCTTAGCGAACACACCGACCGGCGTCTGCGGCGAGCGGCCGGCGGCGAGGAGCCCGGTGCGCACGGCAGGCGCGGCCGTCATGCCCATGTAGACCACGACCGTCATCTTGGTGTCGGTCAGCGCCGACCAGTCCACCGCCTCGGCGTCGCGCTCCTTGTGCGCGGTGAGGAAGGTGATGCGCAGCGCCTTGCTGCGGAAGGTCAGCGGCACCTCGAACTGCGCGGCAGCACCGATGCCGGCGGTAATGCCGGGCACGATCGTGTAGGACACGCCGGCCTTGCGCAGCGCGTCGACCTCCTCGCCACCGCGGCCGAACACGAAGGCATCGCCACCCTTGAGACGCACCGCGCGCTTGCCGTCGCGCGCCGCCTCGATCAAGAGCTTGTTGACGGCGTCCTGGCCGATGCCGGGCTTGCCGACGCGGCGGCCGACCGGCACGCGCGAAGCGTCGCGGCGAATGCGGTCGAGAATCTCGGGCGTGACCAGCTCGTCATAGAACACGACGTCGGCATCCTGCAGCGCGCGCAGCGCCTTGATCGTCAGCAGGTCCGGATCACCGGGGCCGGCACCGACCAGGGTCACATGGCCTTCGCTGCGGCCCGCATGATCCGCGCCCGCGAACGCGGTCGGATCGGCGATGCCATGCAGCGCCGCCGCGGCCTCGTGCTTGCGCCCCGCCAGTACCAGCGCGCCGATCGGGCCGTCGACGATGCGCTCCCAGAAGCGGCGGCGCAGCGGCATCTCGGTGATCAGCGGATTGATGGTCCTGCGGAAGTCGCCGATGAAGCTCGCGAGCTCGCCGATCCGCGCCGGCAGCAGCGCCTCGATGCGCTCGCGCACGCGGCGTGCCACCACGGGCGAGGAGCCGCCGGTGCCGATCGCCACCACGACGTCGCCGCGATCGACGATCGCCGGAAAGATGAAGCTGGAATGCGCGAGGTCGTCCATCACGTTGACGGGCAGACCAACGCTGCGTGCCCGCGCCGACATCGCAACGCCGATGTCGCCGGCGCCCGCGCACAGCACGGCGATGACGCCAGTGAGATCGGCGCTCAGCGGGTCGCCTTCGGCGCGCTCGATCTGGCCGTGCTCATCGCGCAGACCCGCGAGATCGAAGTCGCCGTCGGTGGCGAACCAGCGGATGCGCGCGCCCGCGGACAGCAACACGCGAAGCTTGGCGCGCACGAGCTCGCCCGCGCCAATCAGCAGCACGGGGCCGGTCTTCAGATCGAGAAACACCGGCAGATATTGCATCGCGCTCTTCGGTTTCGACTCTTCGGGGTTGACTGGAATTATTTTCTATATAAGTGTCACGCCGCACACGTAAAGAGAAAATTATTCCTTGGCTTCGCCATAGAATTTTCTCCCAAGCAGGCGATGGCTGATAGCATGCACATTCTCACCAACGACGTTTCCAGAGATCGGTTGCCCTCTTCCGAGATCGAGCAAGCATCTTCCATGCCGCGCGTCCTCAGCGCCGCACCGACCATGGATCATCTCGATCAGCTCGAGGCGCAGAGCATTTACATTCTCCGCGAGGCCTTTGCACGGCTGAAGAAGCTCGCGCTGCTCTGGTCGCTCGGAAAAGATTCCAACGTCATGATCTGGCTGGCGCGCAAGGCGTTCTTCGGCCGCGTGCCGTTTCCGGCCATGCATGTCGACACGGCCAAGAAGTTTCCGGAGATGTACGCCTTCCGCGACACCTACGCGAAGGAATGGGGCCTCGATCTCAAGGTCGAGCCGTGCCCGCCGATCGACGCGGTGGATCCGACCCTGCCCCCCGCGGCGCGCTCGGCTGCGCGGAAAACCGAAGGCCTGAAGATGGCGCTCGCCAAGCACGGCTTCGACGGCCTGATCGCCGGCATCCGCCGCGACGAGGAAGCGACGCGCGCCAAGGAGCGCGTGTTCTCGCCGCGCGGCGCCGAAGGCCATTGGGACGTGCGCGATCAGCCACCTGAGTTCTGGGATCACTTCAACGCCTCGCCGCCGCAGGGCGCTCACTTGCGCATCCATCCGATCCTGCATTGGACCGAGGCCGACATCTGGGCCTACACGGCGCGGGAGAACATCCCGATCATTCCGCTGTATCTGTCCAGGAACGGCAAGCGCTATCGCTCGCTCGGCGATCAGGACATCACGTTCCCCGTGGCATCCAACGCCTCCAACATCCCCGAGATTCTCGCCGAGCTCGAAAGCACCAAGGTGCCGGAGCGCGCCGGCCGCGCGCTCGACCACGAGACCGAGGACGCCTTCGAGCGCCTGCGCGTCGCCGGCTATCTGTGAGCGGGGACGAGGCCATGAACATGCGAGTCCCGTCAGCCGCCCCCGCCACGCCGAACGGCACCACCCGTCCGCAGGTCCGCATCGTGATCGTGGGCCACGTCGACCACGGCAAGTCGACGCTGGTCGGCCGCCTGCTGCATGAGACCGGCAGCCTGCCCGAGGGCAAGCTCGAAATGCTGCAGGCGGTCTCCGCCCGCCGCGGCATGCCGTTCGAATGGTCGTTCCTGCTCGATGCGCTGCAGACCGAGCGCGACCAGGGCATCACCATCGACACCACGCAGATCCGCTTCCGCACCAATGCGCGCGAGGTCGTGCTGATCGACGCGCCCGGCCATGCCGAATTCCTGCGCAACATGATCACCGGCGCCTCGCAGGCCGACGGCGCAGTGCTGATCATCGACGCGCTCGAAGGCGTGCGCGACCAGACCCGGCGCCACGGCTATCTGCTGCATCTGCTCGGCGTGAAGCAGGTGGCGGTCGTCGTCAACAAGATGGACCGCGTCGATTTCAGCGAGGAGCGCTTCGACACGATCAAGGCCGAGATCTCCGCGCATCTCGAGGGCCTCGGCGTCGAGCCGGTCGCGATCATTCCGATCTCGGCGCGCGACGGCGACGGCGTCGCCCAGCTGACCTCGCGGATCGGCTGGTATGGCGGCCCGACCGTGGTCGAGGCCCTCGACGGCCTGGAGCCGGCACGGCCGCTGTCGAGCCTGCCGCTGCGCCTGCCGGTGCAGGCGATCTACAAATTCGACGACCGTCGCATCGTCGCCGGCCGCGTCGAGGCTGGCGAGCTCAAGACCGGCGACGAGATCGTGATCATGCCGGCCGGCAAGATCGCCAAGATCAAGACCGTCGAGGGCTGGCCGCAGACGCCGGTGACGGCGCCGCAGGGCGCCGGCCGCTCGGTCGGCATCACGCTCGACCGCGAGCTGTTCATCGAGCGCGGCGACGTCATCGCCCATGTCGGCCGCGAGCCGCAGGCGGCTCGACGCCTGCACGCGCGCATCTTCTGGCTGCACGACCAGCCGCTCGCCAAGGGGGACAGCATCCTGGTGCGGCTCGGCACCCGCGAGGCGCGCGGCAGCGTGGTCGCGATCGAGAAGGCGGTCGATCCGGGCTCGCTCTCCAACGAGCAGAATGCCGCGATCGCGCGCAACCATGTCGGCGAGATCGAGATCGCGCTGACCCAGCCGGTCGCCATCGATCCCTACGCCGAGAACGCGCGCACCGGCCGCCTCGTCATCGAGGTCCAGGGCCGCATTGCAGGCGGCGGTCTGGTGCTCACGGTCGACGCCGGCAAGCGCGCCGCGCCGGTCGACATCATGCCGGTGGAATCGGCGCTGCAGCCGCAGGAGCGCGCCGACCGCTACCGCCACAAGGGCGCGGTGGTGTGGATGACCGGCCTGCCCGGCGCCGGCAAGTCGACGCTCGCCCGCGCCCTGGAGCGGCGGCTGTTCGGCCGCGGCGGCGCGCCCGTGCTGCTCGACGGCGACACCGTCCGCGCCGGCCTCAACAAGGATCTCGGCTTCACGCCGGAGGACCGCGCCGAGAACATCCGTCGCCTCGCCGAGGTCGCGACCCATCTCGCTCGCAACGGCCACATCGCGATCGTGGCCGCCGTGTCGCCCGCGCGCGAGGACCGCGCGGCCGCCCGTCGCGTCGCCGGCGACCTGTTCCGTGAGGTCTATGTCGCGACGGCCGCCGAGATCTGCGAGAGCCGCGATCCCAAAGGCCACTACGCCAAGGCCCGTGCCGGCAATCTGCAGAACTTCACCGGCATCGGCACCGACTACGAGCCGCCGCTCGATGCGGAGCTGGTGATCGACACCGCGACGCGCGGGATTGCGGACGCCACCGACGAGCTCGAGGCGCTGCTGTCGCGGACAGGTGTGCTGTTCGACGATATCGCGGATCTCGGCGCCAACATCTGATTGCGTCGTCACTGCATGATCATGGACCGCGCACGCGCGGTCCATGACAGGGTTGGCAGATAATCAAGCCTCTCACGTTTGCCTGTCAGGCTCGTGATACGCACTGTCATTCCGGGGCAAGGCCGCAGGCCTTGAACCCGGAATCTCGACATTGTCTTGCGTCCATTCTTGACAAGCTCGAGATTCCGGGTTCGATCGTCAATGCGAAACCGCTTCGCGCCTCCGCATTGCCAATCGCCCGGAATGACGGTGAAGACACGACCGCCAGCTTCTTGTCCGTGCCACGCTACAGCGCGCCGACATAGGCGGTGAGATCGTCGAGCTCGGCGTCGGTCGGCAGTCGCGAATCCATCTTCTTGGCATAGACCTCCCACATCAGCTTGACGGCGTCGCGCAGCGAGGCGGTGCGGCCGTCGTGGAAATACGGCGCCGTCGACGCCACCGCGTGCAGGGTCGGCACCTTGAACTTGCCGCCGGTGCCGATGTCGTCGCGGCTCTTCTTGTCGAAGCTCGGCAGCACGTGGCAGGTGCCGCAGCCGCCATCGCCGACATAGAGCTCATAGCCGCGCTTCACGGCCGCGCTGGCATCCTCCCTCGGCGTGCCGTCGTCCTTGACCTGCCAGTTCGCCGGATAGTTCAGCGTCCGCACATAGGCGACCAGCGCCGCCAGCTTCTCCTTCGACGGCTCCGGCCCCTTCATGCGGTTGACGATGATGCCGCGAATGCTGTCCTCCAGCGTCGCCGCCTGCCCGGCCCAGCCGAACACCGAGCGCTCGCCGACGCCCCACAGGGTCGGCGTATTCCTGCCGTTGGGGTCGCCGTCGGCGACGACGTCGAGCCCGACATAGGTCTTGTTGTTGGTATGCCCGGTCGAGAAGTGGCAGGTGGCGCAGGACGCCTTGCCACCGTCCGACAGGCTCACGTCGTTGAACAGCGCCAGCCCCTTAGCGGCGGGGTCCGCCTCGGAGAGGGGTGCAGGTGGAGTCGCGGCGGCGCCGACCGTGGTGGGCGGCGCCACGGGCGGCTCCGTCGCTGCAGCGGCGGGCGGGGCCTTCGGCCTCCTTGCTGTGGTTGCAGCGTGCCTGACCCTGGGCTTGTGGGCGGGCTCGGCCGCGTGGACGGATCTCGGCTTCAACGCGGCCACCAGCATCTGCAGCAGGGTCGGCTTGTACGGAGCCGCGTTTCTCTCAGCCGCGTGCAGGTACGGTGCTGTCGACTTGTCGGCTGCGAGGGCGGGCAAGGCGAGCAGGCCGAGGCACAGGATGATCGACCGCAGCCCAGTGAACGACATGATGCGCCTCCCCCCTAGATGCAAGTAGTTATCGATAGCTTTTGCGTCCGAAGTGGGACTGTGCGGGGGCAATGAATCGGCGCGCGCGGGATTGAGCGACAGCATCGTGCCGGCCTGACCATGTCTCATGGTGAGCAGGTCGCGCTATCTTGCGCGAGAGGGACATCGACCCCGGCTTGATCGACATCGTCGACCGCACACACCTCACCCGAGGTGCCGCCCGCAGCCTGGCTCAAATTCGGCCTCGTGACGTCACGCGCGACATCGGCGAGCAGAGCGACAGCCGCAGCCAAGCGTGGTCACCTTCTCCCCGAAGAACTACGGGGGAGTGCGCCGATTCGCTCTTGGACGCCAAGCCTACCCATGGGGCCGCCGTACGATCTGCAAGCAGAAATTAGCACTTGATCCGCACAGTTCACGGCACGCGCAGCAACGCGGTCGAGGCGCAGGATGGAGCATCTGGCGGCCTATTGGTCGAGGGCAGAACTGGAGACGAACGGGATTCTGCTGCTGCACCTGATGGGTGCAGCGGCCGTCGGCCTGCTGCTGGGCTACGAGCGCACCTATCACGGACGCGCGGCCGGCATGCGGACCTACGCGCTGGTTTGCGTCGCATCGACCTTGCTGACGGCGATCAACGGCTTTCCCGGCAGCTGGTATGGCGGCATGGCGGTGTCGCCGACCGTCTCCGATCCGACGCGCGTGATCCAGGGCCTGATGACCGGCATCGGCTTCCTCGGCGCCGGCGTCATCATCAAGGACGGCTTCACCATCCGCGGCGTGTCGACGGCCGCCTCGATCTGGATGACGTCGGCGATCGGCATCATCATCGGCATCGGCTTCTACGGCACTGCGCTTTGCGCCACGGCTTTGTCCCTGGCCGCGATGACCCTGCTCGGCAAGGTCGAACAATGGCTGCCGCATCAGACCACGCTGTCGCTGTCGGTCGTCTATCGCCATGGCCTGCAACCGAGCGAGGCCGAACTGCGCGAATGCATGCGGGCCTATGGCTTCGACGTGCTGGACTGGTGCTACGAATACAGCGAGGCGAAGCGGCAATTCCATTTCGAGCTCGTGCTGCAGGCCGCCGGCCGGTTCGAGACCGCCCAGATGGCCCGCGACCTGTCCACGGCCGAGGACGTGGTCGAATTCCGCCTGGCGCCGTCAAGGGCATGAGGGGAGCAGGACGGAAGCATACGGCCGTCGATCGCAACTGGGCCGATCGGACAAGCCAGCGATGTGCCGCCCTCGGATTGGTTGAAGCTCCGGCTCGTCACCTTCGGCGCGTTGTAGCCACAGCAACGGCGATTCACACCGCCCGCCGGTTGGACATGCGACATCCCGGAAATATCCGCGCATCGCAACGCATGCTATCTTGCGAGTGCTTGCCCTATCTCGCATATGGAGTCGCTCGATGTGGAAGGCGCTTTGGCGGACATGGACGATCGACAGACCCGCCCTCCTGGGTGACTGGTTGTGGGACGTCTTTGTCGTCCAGCTCGCGGCCTTCCTGGACCGGCTGACGCTGCGGCGGATCATCGCCTTCCTGCCGGTCATCATCCTCGTTGTGGCGTATTATCACAGCATTCCGATCCCGCCCGAATTGATGCTGGTCGGCGATATCCTGGCCTATATCGATGTCTTCTCCGTCCTGCTCCTGGTCGGCATCCTCAGCCGCCTCACGACGATCCTGTTTCTCATCAAGCAGGCGACCGCGTCGATCGGACGCCTGGCGAACAGCCTGGCGACAGCGGCGCGCCGCTTGGATGGCCGGCATCGGCGCGAGCGCGGCACAAGCGTCCGGAGGCCCGTGACCAAGGGATCCAACAAGGAAAGCGACGGTCCGGCCATCGTGATTGGGATGGCGTGGGCATAGATCCATTGTTGCGTAGGAGGGCAAAAGCGACTTTGGCAGTCGGCGCGTGGCAGCATGCAGAGTCAGGCACGAGATGATGCAACAGACAACAGACCTGCTCCGTCAATCCGTCCTGCAGTTCGTCGCGGCGCAGACGGCGACGCGCAGGCCGCTCTTCGACGAGACCGACGTCGCCCGCGACCTCGGCGTGGACGGCGAGGATGCGCGCGAATTCCTGCTTGCATTTCAACGGCAGTTCGAAGTCGACCTGCCCGACTTCGCGTTCGACCGTCATTTTGGACCGGAGGGCTTCACGTTGACCGGGTTTGTCCTACGGCTTCTCAGCTTGCGCCACCTACGGCAGCCCTTGACGATCGGAATGCCGGTCGAGGCGGCACGGCTCAGGCGGTGGCCTCACAACGGCGCGTAGCCGGGATGAACGGGGCGACATCCAGTGCCTGACGATGATGCGCTACTGGTATCTTCGCTTCTTAAACGCCGCTACGTCCGCGTTAGTCAGCTTAAACCACTCACCGTTCGCTCGCTTGTCTACGAAGCGACGATGCCAATATGCCTCGATGCCTGCGGGATCATCGGTGCGGATCGAGTGAACAAGCGTTGCGGCTTCGGGAAGAGCGATACGAATTTCTTTGACTCGGCGTTCCAATTCATCGTTGCGGCCAATTTTGTAGTGGGTACTGGATTTTATGAGATAAACTAGACCTTCCCTCGAGTTGGTCGGAGTTTCGGCCTCCACTTTCTGGCCGAGCATCTGGACGATATCGTCGTATCCCGGCCTGCCCTCCAACCATGCCCTGAGGTTCGAGATCAATCCCTCTTTTGATCCAAAATAAGAGTGGATTGTCTTCTCGTTCGGGAAGTCCTCGCGCTGCCGCCTGAACATCCGAATTTCCATAATGGTCGGCAGCCGCTTATAGTATCGGGCCGCTTCCACGAAGCTCGCCAGAATATGATCGGCCTCAGACTTACCTTGAAACTTGTTCGCCGCGTAGCCAGCCTCGGCTAGGGCATCACTCCAACGAGCCCAATACAGGCCGCGCCAAGTCCCCTCGGTAATGCCGGTTGCGCTCTCGAACGCGCGAACACCTGGAGCCTGACCGCCGTTAGCCTCCGCAAGTCTCTTTATTTCACTCGAGATTCTGGCGCGCATTGTCAATTTCTACGATTTATCGAGTCTGCTGCGAGAATACTCTATTTGAGGCCCGCTTGAGTAAGCAAGATTGCGCTGCAAACTCCACAGACCGTAGAGCCGGCGAGACGACGCGCGCCGATCATTTCAGTCGCCAATCACTTCGAGCAGGCACCGCGTGTCGCGAGAGCTCACGCGGGCTCCCTTTCACGAACCATCCTTCGTATGGGATCATCAACTCGATGTCCTCAGGCACGACGTCATAAAGCCCGGCATGCTCTCCGTCAGAAAAGAACTCGACCAGATATGCCGGCGGCCTGGAACGATGATCGATCACGATGGTACCTTGCGCGCCGATCGGAAGAGGTATGGTTGGCACCAACCTCCGAAGACGAACGACGTCGTACTCCCTGAACAGCCGCTTCCGCCGCCGGAGGCTCGCAAGGCAGGCTCGGAAAGTGCGGAACACGTGTAGCTCCGTATCAGCAACAGCGATACCGAAGGCCAGACCTATATATCGCCCCGTTCACGCTGGTTTAGCCGCCCGCCACGAGGTACTGACTGCATCAGGCGAGGATCTTCAACCCGTGCTTCTGGACGATTGTCAGCAGCTTGAGCGCCATGCCGCTCGGCCGCTTGGCTCCAGTCTCCCATTTCTCGATGGTGCTTTCGCTCGTATTGAGATATCGGGCGAACACCGGCTGACTGACATTGTTGGCCTCACGGAGCCGCTTGATCTGAGCAGGCTTCATTTCACTGGCGACGGCTAGATGACGGGAATCGAAGTCCCGCATCGTCGCCTTGTCGAGCGCGCCGACTTTGTGAAGCATCGTGGCGGACGAATGAAGCGCTTCCGAGAGGTCGCTCTTGAACCTATTTTTTTTCGTCATGACAGATCTCCACCAAGTCTTCGTCCGCCAGGAGTTGCGCGAGTTGTGCGCTATTCAATGCGGCATAGCTCTTTGCGAGAGTTCGGAAGTCTTCCAGCTCATCATCGTCGATGTTCGCTCTATCCTTCTTGGCGAATAGATATTCGTAGATCCAGTATCGACCGCTCTTGGCGAGGATGATGCTCCGGTGCATGTTCTTGTTCAGACGCTTCTTGAAGACCCCACCTCCCAGATCGTCAGCCTGGCCCTTGATGACTGCCTCGACGGCCTCGCAGAGCTCGATGTCCCTGATACGAGCCTTGCGTGCCGCCTTCGAGAACCATGCGGTTTTGAAAACTCGCTTGAATTGGCCAGCCATGGCTTTATATAGCACCAGGTGCTACAGATTTCAACGCGTACCTCTCGCACGGAAAAGCCTGTTTCCCTCGTCCGGCCAAGCTGATTTGCCCTATCCAGTCCTCGGCCCAAAAATATTCCTCTTTCCTTTTTTCCGAATTCATGCTTATCTCTGCGCATCCCGTCCCACACGAGGGACAGTTCGCGACCGTCACGGACGTCGGGTGCGGGATGCGGTGGGCGCTTTGGGCTGCGGCGTGAGCAATCATGTCGACGGACAGTCCCGAGGCGCACGGCCAAGCCGTGGGGTCCTGGCATCCCGATGCTGATGCCACGCTTGCGATGACGCCAATGCGTCGCGCGGGCAACGGTGACCAGAAAGCCCGGCGCACCGGGGAGACCACGGAGCAACCGTAGAGCCATCGCGCAGGGAAGGCCGGATGTCCGGCTCGTACCTGTGGTTCCTGCCGCCTGCATTTTTTTCTGCAGGCGGGCCATGGGTGCAGCCTGCACCCGGCCTTCCCTGCGCCTCTCGTCATCGAGGGGCGGCACGTCAGCAAAGCTCGGACGCGATCACGCGCCGCGAGGACGAAGTCGCATGAGCCATCACCTCCACGAGCGATCACCTTCGTTGAGTTGTCCGCAGCCGTTTGGTGTACCTCGGAACGCCATTTGCGGCACGCTTTGCGTTGTCACCCTCCCCTGGAGGGGGAGGGTCGGCGCGCGTCGCGGCAGCGATGCGCGGCGGGGTGGGGTGATGCCACGCGCACCGGCGCTCGTGGAGAGATCACCCCACCCCGCCTCGCATCTCGCTTCGCTCGTTGCGAGTCGACCCTCCCCCTCCAGGGGAGGGTGGCAGCGTGCCCGATCCGAGAGCTCCGCACGGTTGTGGGCTCGCGGCCGAACTCTGAGGCGGTCCTGCGAAATTACTTGGCATCACTCCGCCCGGAACCAGCCCGCCTGTCCGCTGCCCCCCGACCAACTGCGATACCCCTCCCCCCTTTCGTGGCCCCCGCTTTGGCGCTAAATGCACTGCACACGCCGCCTTCGAGGCGGCCATTTCAGCACGCCAAGACACGCGCAACGTCGCCCTTATTCGAGAGAAACGTCTCATCATGACCCGTATCGACGTCCATGGACTGAAGATCGCCCCCGTTTTGTTCGACTTCATCGCCAAGGAGGCCGCGCCGAAGACCGGGATCGATCCGGACGCGTTCTGGGCCGGCCTCAGCGCGATCCTGCGCGATCTCGCCCCGAAGAACCGCGAGTTGCTCGCCCTCCGCAATGCCCTGCAGGACAAGATCGACGCTTGGCACCTCGCCAACAAGGGCAAGGCCTTCGACCTCGGCGCCTACACCGCGTTCCTGAAGGAGATCGGCTACCTGCTGCCGGAGCCCGCGACCCACAAGGTCGAGACCGCCAATGTGGACGAGGAGATCGGCAAGATCTGCGGCCCGCAGCTGGTGGTGCCGCTGACCAATGCCCGCTACGCGCTCAACGCGGCGAATGCGCGCTGGGGCTCGCTGTATGACGCGTTCTACGGCACCGACGCCATCCCGCACGATCCGAGCGAGTCCGGCAAGGGCTACAACAAGGCCCGCGGCGACAAGGTGATCGCCAAGGCCAAGGCGTTCCTCGACGCCGCCGTACCGCTCGCCACCGGCAGCCACACCGACGTGACCGCCTACAGCGTGATCGCCGGCCAGCTCTCCGCCAAGCTGAAGAGCGGCAACGCCACCGCGCTCAAGAACGCCGACCAGTTCGCCGGCTACCAGGGCTCGGCCGACGCCCCCTCCGTGATCCTGCTCGCCAACAACGGCCTCCACGTCGAGGTCGTGATCGACCGCAGCCACATCATCGGCAAGGACGATCCGGCCGGCGTCTCCGACATGATCCTGGAGGCCGCAGTCTCGACCATCCTCGACATGGAGGACTCGGTCGCCGCCGTCGACGCCGAGGACAAGGTGCTGGTCTACCGCAACACGCTCGGCCTGATGAACGGCACGCTGTCGGCCGATTTCGAGAAGGGCGGCAAGACGCTCACCCGCGCGCTGAACAGCGACCGCAGCTACACCACGCCGTCCGGCGGGACGCTCACCTTGCACGGCCGCAGCCTGCTGCTGATCCGCAATTGCGGGCACCACATGTTCACCGACGCCGTGCTCGACGCCAAGGGTGAGGAGGTGCCGGAGGGCATTCTCGATGCCGCCGTCACCGGCCTCCTGGCGATCCACGACCTCAAGAGCAACTCCAAGGTTAAGAACAGCCGCACCGGCTCGATCTACATCGTCAAGCCGAAGATGCACGGCCCGGACGAGGTGGCGCTCACGGTCGAGCTGTTTTCGCGCGTCGAGAAGCTGCTCGGCCTGCCGGAAAACAGCATGAAGGTCGGCATTATGGACGAGGAGCGCCGCACCACGGTGAACCTCAAGGCCTGCATCCAGCAGGCGTCCAAGCGCATCGTCTTCATCAACACCGGCTTCCTCGACCGCACCGGCGACGAGATCCACACCTCGATGGAAGCGGGTCCAATGATCCGCAAGAACGAGATGAAGGCGCAGCCCTGGATCAAGGCCTATGAGGATTGGAACGTCGACAACGGCTTGACCTGTGGCCTGCCCGGCCATGCCCAGATCGGCAAGGGCATGTGGGCCGCGCCGGACAAGATGGCCGACATGCTGGCGCAGAAGATCGGCCACCCGCAAGCCGGCGCCACCACCGCCTGGGTGCCGTCGCCGACGGCAGCGACGCTGCACGCCTTGCACTATCACCAGGTCAACGTGCACGCCCGCCAGGACGAGCTCGCCAAGGGCGGACCGCGCGCCAAGCTCGGCGACATCCTCACCATTCCGGTGTCGCAGTCGAACTGGGCACCGGACGACGTGCGCCAGGAGATCGACAACAACTGCCAGGGCATCCTCGGCTATGTCGTACGCTGGATCGACCAGGGCGTCGGCTGCTCCAAGGTGCCTGATATCCACGACGTCGGCCTGATGGAGGACCGCGCCACCTTGCGGATCTCCAGCCAGCATCTCGCCAACTGGCTTCACCATGGGGTCGTCACCAAGGAGCAGGTGATGGATTCGCTGAAGCGCATGGCCGTCGTGGTCGACAAGCAGAACGTCGGCGACGCGCTGTATCAGCCGATGGCGCCGTCGTTCGACGGCGTCGCCTTCAAGGCAGCCTGCGACCTCGTGTTCGAAGGCCGCACCCAGCCGAACGGCTACACCGAGTACATCCTCACCGCCCGGCGCCGCGAGGCCAAGCAGAACGAGAAGGCTTAGGCCAGACGTCACAAAGCCCCGGCGATCCGCCGGGGCTTTTTTTGATCAGGCGAGAGGTAACATGATCCTCAGATCATATGACCGCGATGTAGCGAAGCAGCGAGATCACGCCGAGCACGATCACGACGACGCGGCAGATCTGCTTGGCGCGGCCGTCGATCGGCAACAGATTGATCAAATACAGAATGAGGATGACGACGAGGAAGGTGACGAGAGCACTGATGAGCATGGGAGTCCCCTGGGAGATGAAGAATGCGCTGGCGCTGTGGAGCTAACCCGCTCGGCGGCTTGCAGTTCCCGGGTCGGAACTTTGGCCACTCCGTTTTCTCCGTAGTTCCACGGACCCACCTCGCATTCAGTTCTTTACCGGTTTGCGGTCGAATGCCGGGAACCGGAGATCAAAATGTTGAATCGCCTGACCATTTCTTCATTGCTGAAGACGGTCATCGCCACCGCCGCCCTCGCCGTCGTCGCCCTCTTCTCGCTGAACGCCTGGAATTCCTGGAGCAGGCTGCAATCTGCCCAGCGGATCGCACGCGTTGCCGAAGTCTCGGGCGTCTTGTTCAAGGCCATGAACAGCATGCGCAGCGATCGTTCGACCACGATCCGCGTGCTGAATGCCGATCAGGCCATGGACGGCGACACCGAGAAATTCCTGCGCTCCGCCCGTGGCATCTACGTCCCTGCGCTGGACCGCAGTCTCGATCTGCTGCAAGGCATCGACTTCCAACAGAACCAGAGCCTGGTTGCCGACCTCGACCGGCTCAACAAGACGCTGACCGCGGAGCACAGCGAGTTCTGGACCGAGATCGTCAAGCCGAAGGCGGCCCGCCGCGCCGGCCTGCCCAAGGAGTATGGCGAGACGTTCGACGCGCTGCTGGTCCTGCTCGACAAGATCACGGTCAATATCGCCGCCAGCGTCAATCATCAGAGTGCGACCGTCGATCAGCTATTGATGATCAAGCAGATGGCCTGGCTGATGCGCAACACGGCTGGTGAAGCATCGCTCGTCGTCAGCAATGCGCTGACGGCCGGCAAGGTGTCGCCCGAAGCGGTGCTGGCCTACACCAAGCAGGTCGGCGGCGTCGATGCCGCGTGGAAGGCGGTCCAGCTCGCCACCTCCGGCATGAGCTTGCCGCCGGCGCTCTCCGCAGCGATGTCGGGCACGGAGCAGGCCTATTTCACGCCGGAGTATGCCGGCCTGCGCGAACGTCTGCTGGCAGCGGTGCAAAAGGGCGAGAAGCCCGAGCTGACGCCATATCAGTGGAGTCCGTTCTCCGTGAACAAGATGACGAGCGCGGTCGCCCTGGCCGAGGCGGCGCTCGACGCGGCCAAGGACCATTCCAGCGCGCAGCAGAGCACGGCGATGGAGTCTCTGATGCTCCAGCTGACGCTGCTGCTCCTGGCCGTCGCACTGGGCGGCGCAGCGATCGCCGCCGTGAGCGGCCGGGTGATCCGGCCGCTGCACCGGATGCGCGATGCCATGCTCGCGGTCGCGGGCGGCGATCTCGGCGTCGACACCGGCTACACCCAGCGGCAGGACGAGATCGGCGCGCTTGCCAACGCGCTCGAGACGTTCAAGCAGCAGGCCAAGGACAAGCTCGCGATCGAGGCCCAGGAGCGCGAGCGCAACGCCGCGACAGTTGCGCGCCAGCGCGCGATCGAGTCCTACGTCGCGGAGTTCGAAAGTCTGGTGCGCGGGTCGCTGGAGCAGCTCGGCCAGGCCTCCACCGACATGCAGGCCACGTCGGCCGGCCTCACCAACGTGTCGCGGCAAACCAACACCCGCGCCGAGGTCGCCGCGAGGGCTTCGAACGACGCCTCGATGAGCGTGCAGACGGTCGCCTCCGCGGCGGAGGAGCTGAATGCGTCGATCGCGGACATCTCCAAGCAGGCTTCCCATGCCGCCGGCATCGCCAGCCGCGCGGTCGAACAGGCCCGCATGACCGACGACACGGTGCAGGGGCTGGCGCAATCGGCGAACCGGATCGGCGAGGTTGTCGGGCTGATCAACAGCATCGCCTCGCAGACCAATCTGCTGGCGCTGAATGCCACCATCGAGGCGGCGCGCGCCGGCGAGGCCGGCAAGGGCTTCGCCGTCGTCGCCTCCGAGGTGAAGACGCTCGCGAGCCAGACCGCGAAGGCGACCGACGAGATTTCCGAGCAGATCGCCGACATTCAACGTGTCGCCAATGACGCGATCGACGCCATCAAGCGGATCGGCGGCATCATCGGCGAGGTCAACGAGGTGGCGACCGCGATCGCCGCTGCCGTGCAGGAGCAAGGCGCGGCGACACAGGAGATCTCGCGCAGCACCCAGTTCGCTGCAGATGGCACCAAGAACGTCTCCGACAACATCACCGGCGTGAAGTCGGACGCAGACGCGGCTGCGGCCGCCGCCGACAACGTGCGCAATGCCTCAGAGACGCTGGAGAGCCAGAGCAGAAATCTTGGTCATCTGGTCAGGGACTTCCTCAGCAAGATCCGCGCCGCCTGACGGTCTCGCAGGATCAGTCGGACGCCATCACCGGCGCGCGCTCATACTTCGCGCGCAGCGCCGCGGGCGCCGGCGAGAAGTTCAGCTCGGCGCGCTTGCCGCTGCTGGTCCGGTTGGTGACCTTGAGGCCGTCGTCGCTGGCAACGACGTCACCCTTGCGCAAGGTCGGATCGTTGGCGATCGACACCTTGGCGAGGCCGAAATGGTCCTTGCCGTTGCAGGTGCAGCCGTCGACGATTTCGGTGCGATACTTGAATGCGTTGGGCAGCGCCGAATACGGCTTGCCGCCATCCGTCTCGGCGCCGTCGATCGAGCTGCCATAGACGATCTCGGTCTTGGCCGCCGGGCAAAAGCTGTTGCAGGCGGCCTCCTTGCTCTGGTCACCGGTGGCGCCGAGCGGGAAATAGCGGCCATCACAGGTGCGCACGCACCACGCGGTGCTGCCGCCACCGGAATAGACCGGCTGGCTGCGCGGCGCTGGACGCTGCACCGGCGGCGCCTCGTCGGCGAACGGCATCCGGATATAGGGCGCTTGGCGCTGCGGCGCATTGAAGCCGCCGAACAGCGCGGAGATAAAATCCTGCGCTCCCGCCGTGGTCGGCGCTGCCAACGCGCCCGCGGTTGCCATGGTTGCCACTGCGGTGGCAGCGAGGGCACGTCGGCCGTTCATGACACAACTCCCCGCTTAGTTGACGGCCGCAACCGGCAGCGACATCGCCTGCCGCCCCGACGGCAGCGACGTCACGCGCGGCGCACGGCCGGCATTGGTGCGCGCCTGCAGCGAGGCGGCTTTCGGCAGCACGACGACCTTCGTCCCCACCTGCACCCGGCTGAACAGGTCGGAGACGTCCTCATTGGTCAGGCGGATGCAGCCCGACGACACGAATTTGCCGATTGTCGTGGGATCGTTGGTGCCGTGGATGCGATACTCGCTGGAGCCGAGATACATGGCCCGCGCGCCGAGCGGATTGCCCGGGCCGCCGGCCATGAAACGCGGCAGATAGGGCTGCCGCGCGATCATCTGCGCCGGCGGATGCCAGTCCGGCCACTCCGCCTTGCGTGTCACGGTCTGCACGCCGGCCCAGGTGAAGCCTTCGCGCCCGACGCCGACGCCGTAGCGCAACGCACGGCTGCCGCCGAGCACGTAGTACAGATAGGTGTTGCTCGTATCGATGATGATCGTCCCCGGCGCTTCCCGCGTATCGAGGTTGACGATCGTGCGGCGCAGACGGTCCGGCAGCCGGCTGTCCTCATCCTGCTCCACCGCAGATGCCGTCGCCTCGTCCGGCGGAAATGCCTGCTGTTTGACCGGCGCATATCCGAGAATCTGGGCGTGAGATGCAGTTGCACCTGCGAGCAAGAGGACCGCGACGCCGGCGATCAGCGAAGCCGTCCGCCGCGAATTGCGGCGATGGCCGGAAGCGAGCTGTGTCATGGAATGCCCCTGTCATGCGAGCATCGCGGTGCGATGCGTGATTACCTTCCAAACGCCGAACGTCTCGTCGTAGTTCCGGCTTCGGTGTGGTCGCCCTGCGTCAGTCAAGCGTGTGAGCTCTCACGTTTGCGCGACGGAACCGGATGGCCCCCCGGCTGTTGGATGACAAGCCACGCGAGCTGTGCGCGAACGACTCGATCGGGAGATTCATGGTGCGTGTACTTCCCACCGAGCGGCTGCTCGCCAGCGGGAACGACGATTCAGCCCCGAATGAAAGTCGCCAAGAATTACCTCCCGTGATCAGACGGGTTGACGTCGTCGCCATCGCTCTCATCATCCTCACGGCCGTCTGCGTGACGGGTGTCCTCTATGTCGCCCGTGGATTTTTTCTCCCGATCGTGATGGCCTTCGTGGTCGGCACCATGCTGTCGCCGGCCGCCAACTTTCTCGAACGCTTCCACGTGCCGCGCGGTGTGGGCGCCGTGCTGATCGTGCTCGCGGTTGCGGCAGGGCTCGCCTTCATCATCGGCCTGATCTCGGCGCCGGTGCTGGACTGGACCAATCGCCTTCCCGAGCTTGCCGCCACGCTCAAGTCGAAGCTGCACGTCTTCGATCGGCCGCTGGCGCTGTGGCACGAAATGCAGGCGGCCATCGGCGGCGGAAGCGCACCGGCCTCGGCCAGCCTGGAGCTGCCCAAATTCGATTGGGTTCAGCCGACGATCGAATTCCTGTCGCCGACCTTCACCGAATTCCTACTGTTCTTCGCCACGCTCGTGCTGTTCATCGCAAGCTGGCGCGATCTACGGCGGGCGCTGATCATGACCTTCGGTGATCACGAGGTCCGGCTGCGGACGCTCCGCATCCTCAACGAGCTCGAGCTGCACCTCGGCAACTACCTCCTGACGGTGACGCTCATCAACACCGGTGTCGGCATTGCGGCCGGTCTCGCCTGCGCCATCGCCGGCATGCCCAATCCCGCCGGCCTCGGGGCGCTTGCGGCGACGCTGAACTTCATCCCCATCATCGGGCCCATCGCCATGTTCGCGGTGCTCGTCCTGGTCGGCGCAATCGCATTCCCGACCTTGAGCGCCGGCATGGTCGCGCCCGCCATCTTCGCCGTGATCACCTTCATGGAAGGCCACTTCGTCACGCCGACCATCATCGGCAGGCGCCTTGCGCTCAACGCACTCGCGGTGTTCATCGCGCTGGCATTCTGGACCTGGCTGTGGGGCCCGATGGGAGCCTTCCTCGCCTCGCCGCTCCTGATCGTCGCCCTCATCGTGAAGGAGCACCTGCTTCCGGACGATTCGCCGCAACTGCCGGCAGACTAATTCGGTTTCCACCGTCGGAACTTCGGCCGAGACCCAGCGTTTGTCGAGCAGACGCAATCACCTTGCTCCGGGAGCTTGCCATGCCACCGACTGACGGTGAGACCGCCCTGAAGGATCTCGTCGACAAAGCGAACTACGAACGCCTGCAGAAGGATGTCCACGCCGTGAAAAACGATATCGCAGCCCTCACCGAACAGATCACCGATGCGCTCAATGCTTTCGCCGGGCAGGCCAGCAAGCAGGCCCGCAGCGGCTATCGCCAGGCACGCGACAACGTGGACCAGACGTTCGACGACATGTCCGAGCGGGGCACCGCGATGTTTGGTGCAGCCCAGGATGCCGCAAACTCACTCGAGGAGCGCCTCGAGGACGTGATCTCCCATCGCCCACTTGCCACCGTGGGTCTTGCGCTCGGACTTGGATTCCTCATCGGCGCCGCTTGGAGACGCTAAGCGGCGGCCCCTGAAATCCAGAGGCTTGTCTTGTTTCGGCGCCGCGTCTTCGGCGCCGATTTGAGTTTGCTGCGCAGATGAATGAGACGCCGAGGGTAATGACATGCTGCAGCGCCTGATTGCGGACTTCCAGGAATCGACCGGGCATGCCGTTCGGCTCACGTCGCTCGCGATCGCTGCAGCGGTCGGACTGTTCGTCACCACGAGCTTTCTGTGCGCCGCAGCTTTCGTCGCCGTGCTGAATCGATACGGGCTCGTGGCCGCGTGCCTCACCGGTGCCGCCATCTTCTTCGTGGTGACGTTGATCGCCGCAATCAGCTACATGGCGCGCAAGCGCGCGATCGCGATCCGTGCCGCGCGGACCGCGGAAACGGCGCGGTCGGCAGTCCAGTCCGCTTTTGCAGACCCGATGTTGCTGGCGAGCGGCCTGCAGATCGTCCGCATGATCGGCATCAAACGGCTGATTCCCATTCTGGCTGTCGGCGGTTTGGCGCTCGGATTCATGGTCAGCCGCCAAGCGGCGGAAGAACAAACGCCTGCGGAGTGAGGGCTGCCCTGACCGTCATTGCCCGGCGTTGATCGACTGCTTACGCCTCGGACCGGGCGCGGCGCTGCTGTAGCTAAGTCACACACCGTCCCGGTTGCAGGCGCTTGGCGATCTCCGTCAGCACCGACACCGACGGCTCGCAGGCCACCGGGTGCTTGGCGGCCCTCTCGTTGCCGGTGGTGATGAGCTGCGATCCCTGCGGCGACGGCGGGGAGCCCGCGCTTACACCCGTGGGGTTGACGGGGAGCCGCACCAGGAAGGAGGTCTCCGCGAAAGCAGCCAGCTTGATCGACACAGTCTGTGACGGCGCCGCAGTACCGTTTTGGTTGGCGCGGTCAGACTTGGCGGCCCGGTTCACGTCATTCGCTGTTGCGACGATCGTCTCGCGAGTGGTGTTCTGAACCGCCAGGCCGGCGCCAAGATCATGGCCGGAAGCCAGTTGCATTGCGCCTACGAGCATGGCGGAAGCCGCAAGCGAACCCAAAACGACAACTTTCTTGGTCTGCGACATGTCTCTGCTCCCCTCGCCGCAAGGCGATCGGCATACCAACGTAAGTCGCAGGAACCGGGTTCTCGGTTGGGCAAATCACTTAACCGTGTGTAAACTGCGGCGACATTCTTCAGCTTTATGGCGTCAAAAAATTCGGTCTCACACGGAACGACTTTTCGGGTCACGCGTCATCTCGGCAGCCGGTTATTCCCCCTGCCCCATTGACCGGCGACGCGGGGCACTGCCGTGGTGATGCCGGCGGTGCCCCGCATTCTTTTCTGATCCAGCACTACCGGTCAGATCTCCGCCCACCCGTCGCGGCGCTTTATCCCCATTTCGTCTGAGGTATATGTTGGAGCGGCGCGGCTGACTTCATGGTCCGCGCGTGGGGACGAAATGCTGAGCACGTTGGATAGCGTCGGCGTATGGCGGGGGATTGGATTGGCTCTGGCTCTCGTAGGCCTCTTTCCTGCGATTGGAGCTGCCGAAAGCGCCAGGGACAATTGGATCAAGAGTCTGGTCGCGCAATTGAAGATTCAGCGCCGCTACCCGTTGCAGGCCTCGGGCGAGGGCGGAACAGCCAAGGTCCTGTTTCACATCGACCGCGAGGGTCATCTCATCTCAGCCGTGCTGGCGGAAACGACTGGCGATCCGGCGCTCGACCGGGAAGCGGTCGCCATGGTCGAGCGAGCCCAGCCATTTGCTCCACCGCCGCCGGAGCTGGCGGATGGTGATCTGACCTTTCTCGTGCCAATCGTCTTCGCGCCGCGGCGGACGTCTGAAATCTTCCAGCTCGACGAGAACAGGTTGAAGTTCCGAGAGACCAAGCCGAACGACGCGGTGCTAAAGGCACGGCTCGACGGCGTCTGCCGCGGCTGCTGATCTCGCCCTTTGTTGTTGGGGCTACAAACGAAGCCGGCGCGCTCCATGACGAACGCGCCGGGACGACATCGTACACCGTGACCTGATCAGGCCGCCGGCTTCGGCATCCGGTTGCGCGAGTTGCGCTGGAAGAAAAGAGCCTGGCTGGCGACTGCCGACACCATGGCCGGCTGGAACGGCTTGGAGATCAGGAACGCCGGCTCGGGCCGCTCACCGGTGAGGAAGCGCTCCGGATAGGCGGTGATGAAGACCACCGGAACCTCGAAGGTGCGCAGCAGCTCGTTCACGGCATCCAGGCCGGACGAACCATCGGCGAGCTGAATATCAGCCAGGATCAGACCGGGCTTCTTGTTCTTGGCGAGAGCCACCGCGTCGGCATGGGTTCGCGCCACGCCGATGACGTTGTGGCCGAGATTCTTGACCAGGCTCTCGAGGTCCATCGCGATGAAAGTCTCGTCCTCGATGATCAGCACATCGGTAGCGATTTCGGCAGCGAGCTCCCGTCCGGCGGCATCCGCCAGCCGGCGGGTTTCGGCAACGTCGATATCGAGGATGAAGGCCACTTCCTCCTCGGGAAAACCCTCGAGCGAGAGCAGCAGGAAGGCCTGGCGTGGCAAGGGCGTGATGTTGGAGAGCCGCCGCTCCGGCGGCATCGGCAGGGTCGCCACTTCGGCGTCGTCGTTGAGGGCCACCGAGTTCCAGATCTGCGTGAACAGCCGGAACAGCGCAGCCCGCGGTCCATAGCGCTCGTCCAGCAGAGCCGGATCCTGAATCAGGGCCTCGAGCATCGCTCCGACATAGGCGTCTCCGGAACCCTGGCTGCCGGTGAGGGCCCTCGCATACCGGCGCAACAGCGGCAAATGTTCAGCAACAAGCTGTGATCGGCTCATCCCCACTCCATTCGGTCATCTGGGCTTCCCGCCCGGGTTCCATCATGGGCTGATTACGCCCGAACCGACGAAAAGTTCCCCAAACCCGTGGAACTTTTGTCGCCCCGTCGCATTAGTTCCCGGCAGACCCTCTCGGTGGCGAGAATAATTCTTGAAGCTTCAGGGACTTAACTCTCGGGGAAACGTGGAAAAGGTCATGAAAGATGTAAAGTCTCAAGCCAGCAAGAATGCGGCACCGCGCAAGCCCGGCGGACTGAACGCGGAAATTCAATCCAGGATCGGTCATCAACTCCGCGCGATGTACGACGACGTCGTCCGTCAGGGAGTGCCGGACCGCTTCGCGGAGTTGGTGCGGAAGCTTGATGCGCCGGCAGCACAGTCCCACGTGGAAAACGGCGGGGGATCCAACGACCAAACCGACGGGAGGGAGTGAATGCCTCTCACTGATTCCTTGCGGGACGATATCCTCGCGGCCGTCCCCAGCCTTCGCGCATTTGCGATTTCCTTAAGTGGTAACAGCGATCGCGCCGACGACCTGGTGCAGGAAACCCTGCTCCGGGCGCTGGCCAACATCGACTCGTTCCAACCGGGATCGAATCTGCCTGCCTGGCTGTTCACGATCCTGCGCAACCTGTTCCGCTCCGACTACCGCAAACGCCGGCGCGAAGTGGAAGATGCCGAAGGCAACTACGCCAAGACGCTCAAGACGCATCCCTCGCAGGGCGCGCATCTTGAGTTCGAGGAGTTCCGTGCGGCACTCGAGAAGCTGCCTCAGGACCAGCGCGAGGCACTGATCCTGGTCGGTGCATCGGGCTTCTCCTACGAGGATGCGGCAGCGATCTGCGGCTGCGCGGTGGGCACCATCAAGAGCCGCGTGAACCGCGCGCGCTCGAAGCTGGCAGCGCTGCTCTATGTCGAAGGCGCCGAGGATTTCGGCCCCGACGAAACCGTGCGGGCGGTGATCGGCGGCAGCGGCGGCTGATCAGCCAAGCCGTCGCAAACAAGCCAGCAAAGAGGCGGCTCCCGAAAGAGCCGCCTCTTCTTGTTGTTGAACTTGTTGTTGTTGAACAGTTTCGCCGGGCATCGTGCGCCTTGATATCCTGTTCACTGACGAGCCCGGCGAGCTATCGCGGCGGATGCACCGGCGCGGAGAACTGCTCGGTGCGGTCGCGCTCGGTCATGTCGATGACGGTCTCCATCGGAGCGGTCAGCTCATAGACATAGCTCGCCTCGGTGAAGAAGCGTTTTGACGTGCCACCGAGTGCTTCCGGCGCAACGCGATCGAGTAGGATCAGTCCGAAATCGCTGTCGGGCCGCCGCGTCGCTTCACTGGTATTCAATTCCTCCCAACGGAAGTGGAAGACGGCATTCGGCTCTTCGCCCGTCACCTCCCATCTGGCGGTGATGTGCGGGTGCTTTCCCACCAGCGAGAGGCCCTCGTCCGAGTGCGAGGCGAGTTCGAAGAACAGCAGCGAAAGGCTCTGCGCGGCACGCGCGCTCACGGTGATGTCGGGTCCGTTGACCGCAATCCTCTCGGCATGCGGGATGGCGCGAGCTTCGAACAGCCCGCGCAGCTGCACGCCTTGCCACTGGCTCTCGCTGAGCAGCGTGACGACGTTCGACATCGCATGGATCCGCCCGATCAGCAGCTCGCGCGCGACGTCCATGTCGCTGCCATGACGCAGCGTTCGCGTCACGATGGACTGGATCACCGCCAGGATGTTCTTGACCCGGTGGTTCAGCTCGTCGATGACCGCCGTCAGTCGGCGCTCGAAGCCGATCCGCACCTGGATTTCGCGGCTCAGGCGCAGATTGTTGTAGGCGACGTAGCCGAACAGGCCGCAGATGATGCCGGTGAGCGCCATCCCGATGACGCCGACGATCGCCGCGGTCTGTTGCGCACGCCGGACCGCATTGCTCTTGGCGTAATAGACCAACGACCAGTCGTGATTGCCGAAGGCCACGGTGCGGGTCGACGACGGAGCAGGATCGTCCGGCCCGCGGGTCCGGCTCGTCACCGCCCCCTGATCATTGGCAACCAGCTCGTCCGACGCGTTGCGCGGGTCCTTCAACGCCACCGAGAACAACGACAGATCGTCATTGGTAAGCAGCAGCGGCCCGATCTCGTACGAAAAGGTCACGAAGCCCGCCGGTGCAGTGGCGCCTTGCGGGACGACCGGGGCTGCCAGCACGATCCCGATCGGACCATCGCTCCGCACCAGCGGAGTGGGATCGGATGCAACCGGCTTGCCCTCAGCCATGGCCCGCGCGAGCATCGGTCCGACAATCGGCTGCCGGTCGAGGGCAATACCGGGAAGCCTGGAGGTCTCGGCATTGCGTGGCTCGAGATCCATCAGAACGTCCAACGGACGATCGACGTTCGGCCCCAGCGGCGTGTCATCGAAATTGCGAATGGTCGGATTCGGGAAGCCGGCCTGGCGCAGCTCGGCTTGCGCAATGGAAAACTCATCCGGCCGCAGCCGTGCGATCCACGACGCCACCACGAAGTCGGTCTTGAACGCGTAGATCGACGATCGCAGCGGCTCCAGCATATTGGCCTTGATCACGGAGGGAGCGCGGAACAGCCCGGAGGCCACCCGGGCCAGCAGCTCACGTTCGGTCAGCCGGTCCTGCACCAGGCTGGCATGGACGTCGATGGCGCGAGCCAGCGCAATGCGATCGAGCGCCAGCTCCTGGTCGTGTACGCGGTAGGCAGCCAAGCCGGATAGCGCCGTCCCGAGCAGCGCGATCAAGCCGATGATGACACCCAGCCGGAGCACTCGTTTACTCTGAGGTAAAGGGTTGGTGGCGAAGGAGACGAGTCATCCAATAACCGGGCCTGCAACTCAAGGACGCACCTCGGGGCGACGGGAGCGATCGGAGCGATCAGCGGAAAGCGATCCCAGGATACCGGCCGTTCATCGGCCGCCGAGACGCCTTGGAGCAAGGCGCACCCCGGGCCGAGGCAACACCCAGGGGCTCAAGTTGTTCCGGCCGGTTGAGGCTTTTTTGCGTCTGCCGTTGCAGCAGATACCTCGCGCAACGAAGAACGGTGCGACGCAGATCAGTCCCCGCGCTCACGCCGACGGCTTGAGACCACCCTTGGCTTCGATGAAGCCGATGATCCGGTCAAGCCCCTGGCTCTTCTTCAGGTTGGTCATGACGAAGGGCCGTGCGCCGCGCATGCGCTTGGCATCCGTCTCCATCTTCTCCAGAGAAGCGCCCACATGGGGCGCCAAGTCAATCTTGTTGATCACCAGAAGGTCGGAGCGGGTGATACCCGGCCCGCCCTTCGACGGGATCTTGTCGCCCGCCGCAACGTCAATGACATAGATCGTGATGTCGGCCAGTTCCGGCGAGAACGTTGCCGCGAGGTTGTCGCCGCCGGATTCGATCAACACCAAGTCGAGCCCAGGAAACTTCGCGCGCATGTCGGCCACGGCTGCGAGGTTCATGGACGCGTCCTCGCGGATCGCGGTGTGCGGACAGCCGCCGGTCTCCACGCCGGCAATACGATCCGGGGTCAGCGATCCCGAGCGAACGAGAAACTCCGCGTCCCACTTGGTGTAGATGTCGTTGGTGATCGCGGCGATGTCGTAGTTCTCCCGCATCGATTTGCACAGGAGATCCATCAGCGCAGTCTTGCCGGACCCGACTGGGCCACCGACGCCGACGCGGAGCGGACCGTGAGACGATGCCATGTCATCTACCCTTCTATCGTTCGCGCGACCGCGCGGGGCCGTGATCGGAGCAACCCTTGCCCCGCTTCATCACGACCGAAACAGCCTTGTATATTGCGTCTCGTGATGAAGGCTGGCGAGATCGGCGCGGAATGTTGCGCCGCCGATGTCGTCGAGCGAGGCGAGCAGAGCGCGGTCCGCCGTCGCGGCGACGACAGGTTCCAATGCGGCGAGCACGCGCTGGCTGTCGGTCTGCCCCAACGGTACGAGACGGCTGCCGGCGGAAATCCAGTTCGACGTGACCGCGTGCAGAAAGCCGTGCAGCAGGGCCGCCAGAGGAACGCCATGAAGCGCGCCGACCAGCCCCACGGCGACCGGGTAGACGATCGTCTCGCATTGCGCCACCGCCTCGTCGAGACCTGCGCTGTTCCAGGCTGACCGTGCGATCTCGACGAAGGCACGGCCCTGCGCGGTGGTTTCGAGCTGACGTTCGCGCGACGGTACGAAAGCCGCCGCGAGCTCGGCCACCTCGCGGAGGCTGGTCCTGTCGTCCAGCTCGACCGCGCGATACGCGTGCGCGAGGAAAGCCGCATCGCAGAAGCCGGAGCCATTGGTCAGCATCGTCGCAAGCCAGCCGCGCAGCCCCGCCGCATCGCCAATGTCGCCCGCCTCGACGGCCCATTCGATGCCGCTCGAATAGGAGAAGCCGCCGATCGGAAACGCCGGCGACAGCCACGTCAGCAGCCGATACAGCGCGGCCGAATCCGCGGCGCTGATCGAGGCCGGCCGAAGCTCCGGCTCATTTGTGCTCGTGAGCATGGGAATGACCGTGATCGTGATGGTCATGGCCGCAGTGCTCGTCATGCACGTGATGATCATGCGCGTGGCCGTGGTCATGGCCGTGATGCGCATGATCGTGCCCGGCATGATCGTGATGATCGTGCCCGTGGTGATCATGATCATCATCGCCATGCGCATGGCTCGGCTCGGCGTAAGCACCGCCTTCCGGATCGAACGGCGCCTCGATCTCGATGACACGCGCGCCGAGACCCTTGACCATGGCCTCGATCACGTGGTCGCGGCGGATGCGCAGGCTCTTGGCCAGGATCTGCGTCGGCAGGTGCCGGTTGCCGAGGTGCCAGGCCAGCCGCACCAGGTGATGCGGATCGGCGGCGCGGATCTCGAGCAGCGGCTCGGCCGCCGCGACGACCTCGATCAGCCGGCCGTCCTCCAGCACCAGCGCATCGCCACCGCGCAGTGCGGTGGCGTGCTCGAGGTCGAGCAGGAACTCCAACCCGCGCGTTCCGGTCATGGCCAGCCGCCGCCGATGCCGGTCGTCGAAATCGAGCAGGACGGAATCGGCGGCAGCCTCGTTCCAACGATGCTGCCCAAACACGCGTGTCGCGCGGATCATGCTGAAACCCTCATTCTCTTTTTCCGCTCAGCGGACATCGACCTTCTCAGGCGTGATGATCTCGATCTTCGGCGGGGCCGACATGCATTTGACCGCGACGCGCCCGAACGTCTTCATGTGCTCGGTCGCGCGGTGCGGCACCAAGGCCTCGGCGTTCTCCCACTGCTCGACGAACACCATCTTGCTCGGATCGGTGACGCTCTCATGCAAATCATAGGCGATATTGCCGGGTTCTTTGCGGGTCCCCGCAATGCAGGCGGTCGCAGCGGCGATGAATTCCGCACGGGTTTCGGGCTTGATGGTCAAGGTGGCAACGACATAGATCACGAACACGTCCTCCCGGTACTTTTCTGGTTCTGGTACCGGGCGGAAGCTTAGTACATGAAGTAGCGCTGCGCCATGGGCAGCACCTCGGCCGGCTCGCAGGTCAGGAGCTCGCCGTCGGCGCGCACCTCATAGGTCTCCGGATCGACCTCGATGTTGGGTGTCGCGTCATTGTGGATCATGCTCTTCTTCGAGATCCTGCCGCGGGTGTTCTGCACCGCGTAGAGCTTCTTCGAAAGGCCGAGCTTGCGGGCGAGCCCGCCGGTGATGGCCGCCTTCGAGGTGAAGATCACGGACGATGCCGTCAGCGACTTGCCGAAGGCGCCGAACATCGGCTGGTAGTGCACCGGCTGCGGCGTCGGGATCGAGGCGTTGGGATCGCCCATCGGCGCCGCGACGATGGTGCCGCCCTTGATGACACAGTCCGGCTTGACGCCGAAGAAGGCGGGCGACCACAGCACGAGGTCGGCGAGCTTGCCCTTTTCGACCGACCCGATCAGCTTCGACACGCCATGCGCGATCGCCGGGTTGATCGTGTATTTGGCGATGTAGCGCTTGACGCGGAAATTGTCGTTGTCCTTGCCCTTGTCCTGCGGCAGCGCGCCGCGCTGCTTCTTCATCTTGTCGGCGGTCTGCCACGTCCGGATGATGACCTCGCCGAGCCGGCCCATCGCCTGCGAATCCGATGACATCATCGAGAGCGCGCCGAGATCGTGCAGGATGTCTTCCGCCGCGATCGTCTCCTTGCGGATGCGGCTCTCGGCAAAAGCGAGGTCCTCCGCGATCGACGGATCGAGATGGTGGCAGACCATCAGCATGTCCAAATGCTCGTCGATGGTGTTGCGCGTGAACGGCCGCGTCGGATTGGTCGACGACGGCAGCACGTTCTTCAGGGCGGCAACCTTGATGATATCGGGCGCATGACCGCCGCCCGCGCCTTCGGTGTGGAAGGCGTGGATGGTGCGGCCCTTGAAGGCCTTGATGGTGTCCTCGACGAAGCCGGATTCGTTGAGCGTGTCCGAATGCAGCATCACCTGGACGTCGTAGTCGTCGGCGACCGAGAGACAATTGTCGATCGCCGCCGGCGTCGTGCCCCAGTCCTCGTGCAGCTTCAGCGCACAGGCGCCGGCCTTGACCATCTCGACCAGCGCGGCCGGGCGCGACGCATTGCCCTTGCCGGAGATGCCGAGATTCACCGGAAAGGCATCGAACGACTGCATCATCCGCCCGATGTGCCACGGGCCGGGCGTGCAGGTGGTCGCGAAGGTCCCGTGCGACGGGCCGGTGCCGCCGCCGAGCAGCGAGGTGACGCCAGACATCAGCGCGTGCTCGATCTGCTGCGGGCAGATGAAGTGGATGTGGCTGTCGAAGCCGCCGGCGGTGAGGATCTTGCCCTCGCCTGCGATCACGTCGGTGCCCGGGCCGATCACGATGGTCACGCCGGGCTGGATGTCCGGATTGCCGGCCTTGCCGATCGCAGAGATCATGCCTTCCTTGATCGCGACGTCGGCCTTCACGACACCCCAGTGATCCACGATCAGCGCATTGGTGATGACCGTGTCGGCGGCGCCCTGCTTGTTGGTCGCCTGCGACTGGCCCATGCCGTCGCGGATCACCTTGCCGCCGCCGAACTTCACCTCCTCGCCGTAGGTGGTGAAGTCCTTCTCGACCTCGATGATCAGGTCCGTGTCGGCGAGCCGGACCTTGTCGCCGGTGGTCGGGCCGAACATGTCGGCATAGACGGAACGCTTGATCTTGACGGACATCGATGGCCCCCACTCAGCTCTGCTTGTCTTGATTTCGAGACGCTGGCGAACCGCTCACAGCGTCCCCCGCGCGTTGGCAACCGTCTCGTCGAACAGCGCATCGAGCCGCGCGTTCACGCCGCGGCAGCCGGCGACGACCTGCTCGGCCCAGCCGAGATACTCCAGCAGCTCCAGCTGCTGCTCGAGGTCCGGCTCGAAGAAGATGCGCGCGCGGATATTGCTGATCTTGTCGGCGATCTTGATCTGCTTGGCACCAGCCGATTTGCCGGGAGCCGCGATGACCTGGACCGCGCGCCGCTCGCTCTTCGGCAGGGTCATGTCGTCGGTGACCTCCTCCACCAGCCCGGCGACGCGCGGGCCGAAGCGCTGCGTCAGCTCGTCGTGGGTGGTGTCGGTGTCCTCGATGGTGTCGTGCAGCCAGCCGGCCGCGACGAGCTCGGCGTCCTCGCCGTAGCAGACCGCCGACAGGATGTTTGCGACCTCGGCGAGATGATTGATGTAAGGCTCCTCGTCGCGGCCCTTGCGCTGCTGGCCGGCGTGACGGCGCGCCGCCAGTTCGGCGGCTTCGGAGACGAGGCGTAATCCGGTCAGCATCGTCTACAGCTTGCCCATGACGTCGCCGCGGAAGCCGTAGACGGTGCGCTTGCCGGCGAGCGCGACCAGGTGCACGTCGCGGGTCTGGCCTGGCTCGAAACGCACGGCCGTGCCGGCCGCTATGTCGAGGCGCATGCCGCGCGCTTTTTTCCGGTCGAATTTCAGCGCCGGATTGGTCTCGAAGAAGTGGTAGTGCGAGCCGACCTGGATCGGCCGGTCGCCGGTGTTGGCAACCGAAAGGGTCACGGTCTTGCGGCCGGCATTGAGCTCGATGTCGCCGTCCTGAATGAAGAGTTCGCCGGGGATCATGATTTACCTCGCAGGTTTCCACTGCGTCATGGCCGGGCTTGTCCCGGCCATCCACGTTTTTCCATTCAGATCGAACAGCGTGGATGCCCGGGTCAAGCCCGGGCATGACGACCGAAAGAGTTGGGCTCGCTTCACCGGATCGGCTCGTGCACCGTGACGAGCTTGGTGCCGTCCGGAAACGTCGCCTCGACCTGGATGTCATGGATCATCTCGGGGATGCCGAGCATCACCTGGTCGCGGGTCAGGACCTGGGCGCCGGCCTGCATCAAATCGGCCACGGTGCGGCCGTCGCGCGCGCCTTCCAGGATGAAATCGGAGATGATCGCGACCGCCTCGGGATGGTTCAGCTTGACGCCGCGCTCGAGTCTGCGGCGGGCCACGATGGCCGCCATCGAGATCAAGAGCTTGTCCTTTTCGCGGGGAGACAGGTTCATGCGGACTCTCTGGTGATCGTCTTCTGGTAATCGTCGGTTTGTAAACGTCTAGTTGAGCCACAGCCGCGGCAGCGGTTTATTCGAAGCACAGCCGAGCACCGCCATCATGTCGGCGCGCAGACTCGCGGCATCTTGGGCACAGAGGCGCGCCATTGCAAATCCATTCCAGGCCGACAGCCCGGCCTCTCCCCGGAAGGCCAGCAGGCTCTCCCTGATGCGCTCGACCAGCGCGGCGTCCCCGGGCACGATCAGCGCGGTCCCGATCGCCGCGGCGCCCTTGGCGATGGCGGGCTGCGCAAGCTTTGCGCCGATGTCGCCGTCGAGGCGGATCGTTTCGGCGAACACGAGCTTACCGCCGCGCCGCACCCGCCAGCGATCGACGAACTCGCCCTCCCGCATCGTCTCCCCCATGGCTGTGCGCCCGAACACGACGATCTCGCAGAGCAGGAGGGAGGCGGTATCGGCAAGGTCGATGTCGATCCGGCGATGGATACGGGCGCGGTCGAACAGGATGGTCTCCTGCGGCAGCCAGGAGATGTGCGCGTTCGCCGCGGCCGTCAGCGCAATGTCGAGGTCCGCCGGCTTTCCGGCCGCGCGGTAGACCTTTTCCGCTGCGGCGCTCGAGAGCGTCACGCGGCTGCCTTCGCCGGCCGCGACCTCGATTGCGAAACGATCGCCGCCGGCGATGCCACCGGCGGTGTTGACGAACATCGCCGAGAGGCCGTCGTCCTCGGGCGAGGGAAAGCGCACCCGCAGCGAGCCGGATTCATGCAGATGATGACGCCGCGTCATGCCGTCCTGCAGCCGCACGTCGAAGCGCACCGCGCCGCGGGCGCGGTTGGCCTCGAAGATGTCGGCGGCGGCGTTGGCGGGATCGGCCCGCATCGATCCCCTCCCCCTGGGACCAGACGCGGGGCGAGTCCGCGTCGAGAAGCTACGTGATGATCAGAGCGCCATCTGGCGGCTGATCTCGGCTGGATCGAGGTTGGCGCGGGTGCAGGTAAATTTTACCGCGCCGCGATCCATGACCGCGAAGTTGTCGCCGAGTTCGCAGGCAAAGTCGAGATACTGCTCGACCAGCACGATCGCGATGTTGCCGAGATTGCGCAGATACGAAATCGCCCGGCCGATGTCCTTGATGATCGAGGGCTGGATGCCCTCGGTCGGCTCGTCCAGCAGCAGGACCTTTGGCCTCATCACCATGGCGCGGCCGATCGCGAGCTGCTGCTGCTGGCCGCCGGAGAGATCGCCGCCGCGCCGACCGAGCATCGATTCGAGCACCGGAAACAGCGAGAACACGTCATCGGGGATGCTGCGGTCGGCGCGCTTCAGGGGGCCGAAGCCGGTCTTGAGGTTCTCCTCGACCGTCAGCAGCGGGAAGATCTCGCGGCCCTGCGGCACGAAGCCGATGCCCTTGCGCGCCCGCTCATAGGGCTTGAGATGGGTGATGTCGGCGCCGTCGAAGGTGATGGTGCCGGAGGCCAGCGGATACTGCCCGACCAGCGCCCGAAGCAGCGAGGTCTTGCCGACGCCGTTGCGGCCGAGCACGCAGGTGACCTTGCCGGGCTCCGCCGCGATCGAGACGCCGCGCAGCGCCTGGGCGGCGCCGTAATAGAGGTTAATGTTGTCGACGGTGAGCATCAGCGACCTCCGGCCGCTGATGGGCGAATGGCGAATGGCGAATGGCGAATAGATTGAATTCTCTGCGTCATCGTCCCTTGCCCTATTCGCTACTCGTCATTCGCTATTCGCCGGCCGACTAACGGCCCAGATAGACCTCGATCACCCGCTCGTTCGACGACACCTGATCGATGGTGCCCTCGGCCAGCACCGTGCCCTCGTGCAGGCAGGTGACCTTGACGCCGAGCTCGCGAACGAAGGTCATGTCGTGCTCGACGACCATGACGGTATGATCCTTGTTGATTTCCTTGAGCAGCTCGGCGGTCTGATGCGTCTCGACGTCCGTCATGCCGGCCACCGGCTCGTCGACCAGCAGGAGCTTCGGGTCCTGCGCCAAGAGCATGCCGATCTCCAGCCACTGCTTCTGGCCATGCGACAGGCTGCCGGCGAGCTTGCGCCTGAGGTCCTTGAGCCGCACGGTTTCGAGCACCTTGTCGATCTGCTCGGCTTCGCTTCTCGATCCGCGCCAGAACAGCGTGCCCTTGACGCTGTGGTCGACGTTGAGGGCGAGCAGCAAATTGTGCTCGACCGACTGGCTCTCGAACACCGTCGGCTTCTGGAACTTGCGGCCGATCCCGAGCTCGGCGATGCGGGTCTCGTCGAGGCGGGTGAGATCCGTCTTGCCGTCGAACAGCACCGTGCCCTCGTCGGGCTTGGTCTTGCCGGTGATGATGTCCATCATCGTGGTCTTGCCGGCGCCGTTCGGGCCGATGATGGCGCGCATCTCGCCGGGCTCGAGCGTCAGCGAGAGATTGTTGATGGCGTGGAAGCCGTCGAAGGAGACGTGCACGCCGTCGAGATAGAGCAGCGACGACGTCGCGCGGGTATCCATCACGTTCATGCGCTCACTCCGCCATCTTGGGTTCGGTGACGCCGTCCTCGCGGGCGGCGCTCTCGGCGTTGGGCGTCTTGGTGCTGAGTTGATCCCACCACGTATTGAACGTGCCGATGATGCCCTTGGGCAGCAGCAGGGTGACGAGCACGAACAATGCGCCGAGCATGAACAGCCAGTACGGTGCCAGCACGCCCGAGGTGAAGAACGTCTTGGCGTAGTTCACGACGACGGCGCCGAGCGCAGCGCCGACCAGCGTGCCGCGGCCGCCGACTGCGACCCAGATCACGGCCTCGATCGAGTTGCCCGGAGCGAACTCGCTCGGATTAATGATGCCCACCTGCGGGACATACAGCGCACCGGCGACGCCGGCCATGCATGCGGACAGCGTGAACACGAACAGCTTGTAGGACTCGACGCGATAGCCGAGGAAGCGCGTCCGCGACTCGGCGTCGCGGATCGCGATCAGCACCTTGCCGAGTTTCGACGACACGACGGCCCGGCAGATCAGGAACGCGAGAATGAGCGCGAGACAGCTCAGTGCGAACACCGCGGCGCGGGTGCCTTCCGCCTGGACGTTGAAGCCGAGGATGTCCTTGAAGTCGGTCAGGCCGTTGTTGCCGCCGAAGCCGAAATCATTGCGGAAGAAGGCGAGCAGCAGCGCGTAGGTCATCGCCTGGGTGATGATCGACAGATACACGCCGGTGACGCGCGAGCGGAAGGCGAGCCAGCCGAAGCAGAAGGCGAGCAGGCCGGGCACCACGAGCACCATCAAAGCTGCGAACCAGAACATGTCGAAGCCGTGCCAGTACCAGGGCAGCTTGGAATAATTCAGGAACACCATGAAGTCCGGCAGGATCGGATTGCCATAGACGCCCCGGGTGCCGATCTGGCGCATCAGATACATGCCCATCGCGTAGCCCCCGAGCGCGAAGAACGCGCCGTGACCGAGCGAGAGGATGCCGCAATAGCCCCAGATCAGGTCGATGGAGAGCGCCAGGATCGCGTAGCAGACATATTTGCCCCACAGCGCGACCAGATAGGTCGGCACCTGCAGCGCCGAGCCGGCCGGCAGCAGCAGGTTGGACAGCGGGATCAGGATGCCGCAGGCGGCAACGATCAGCACGAAGATGGTCGCGGCGCGGTCCAGCGACCTCGTCAGCATATGCGGCATCATGCTTCCACCGCCCGGCCCTTGAGCGCGAACAGGCCGCGCGGGCGCTTCTGAATGAACAGGATGATCAGGACCAGGATCGCGATCTTGCCGAGCACGGCGCCTGCCACCGGCTCCAGGAACTTGTTGGCGATGCCGAGCGTGAAGGCGCCGACCAGGGTGCCCCAGAGATTGCCGACCCCGCCGAACACCACGACCATGAAGGAATCGATGATGTAGCTCTGGCCGAGGTTGGGGCTGACATTGTCGATCTGCGACAGCGCCACGCCGGCGATGCCGGCGATGCCCGACCCCAGCCCGAAGGTCAGCGCATCGACGCGCGAGGTGGCGATGCCCATCGACGCCGCCATGCGCCGGTTCTGCGTCACGGCGCGCATTTCCAGACCGAGCGCGGTGTAGCGCAGCATCGCGAGCAGGATCGCGAACACGGCCATCGTGAAGCAGAGGATCCAGAGCCGGTTATAGGTGATGGTGATCTGGCCGAGCTCGAACGCACCGCTCATCCAGGAGGGATTGCCGACCTCGCGGTTGGTCGGGCCAAACGCGGAGCGCACCGCCTGCTGCAGGATGAGCGAGAGGCCCCAGGTCGCGAGCAGCGTCTCGAGCGGCCGCCCGTAGAGGAAGCGGATGATGGTGCGCTCGATCAGCACGCCGATGGCTCCGGCCACCAGGAAGGCGAGCGGCGCGGCAATCAAGAGCGAGTAGTCGAACAGCGCCGGATAGCTGGTGCGGATGACCTCCTGGACCACGAAGGTGGTGTAGGCGCCGAGCATCACCATCTCGCCATGGGCCATGTTGATGACGCCCATGACGCCGAAGGTGATGGCAAGCCCGATGGCGGCCAGCAGCAGCACCGAGCCGAGCGACAGGCCGTACCAGGCATTCTGCACGCCGGACCAGATCGCGAGCGAGCTCTGGATCGAAGCGATGGCACCTGCCGCGGCCTTGGCGACGCTTGCGGGCTGATCGCCACTGCTGATCTCGGTGAGCAGCGCCAGCGCCTCCTGGTCGCCGCGCGCCTTCACGGTGGCTACCGCTTCGAGCTTGTCGACCTCGCTGGCATCGGACTTGAACAGGAGAATTGCGGCGCGGGCTTCGGCGAGCGCCTGCTTGACCGAACGATTGGCTTCCTTGGCGAGCGCCGTTTCCACCGTCGGCAGCGTCGCCTCGTCATGCGATTTGAACACCGACTTGGCGGCCGACAGGCGCGTGTTCACGTCCGGCGACAGCAGGGTCAGGCCGCCCAACGCGGCGTCGACGCTGCGGCGCAGGCGGTTGTTGAGGCTGACCGCCGCGGCGTTGTCGGGCAGCCTGTCGACGGCGGCGCCGGTGGCGGCATCGATGATCTTGCCGTCGGTCTGCTTGACATAGACCTTCTTGGTGTCGGCATCGAACATCAGCCGCTCATCCTGCAGCGCGCTGATGATCGGATAGGCCAGCGGATTGCCCGACACGGCGATCTCGCCCACCGCATCATCGGTGTCGGAGAAATCGTCATTGGCGAACTTGGCGACGGACTCTTCGAAGCTGGCCGCGAATGCAGGCGCGGCCACGGCAATCAGGACAATAGAAAGAAGAATGCGACGAAGAATCGCGCGAACAATTGCAGGCACTGGACAACCCCGGCAGGAGGAAGTGAGAAGGCGGCGCTATCCACCGCCTTCTCCAGTCGTGACTTGGACGTCAGATCGATCTCAACTGCCCGAGCCCAGGCACTTGTTGGTCTTGACGTTGAAGTTGCCGCACTTCTTGCCGACCCAGTCGCCGATCAGGTCCTTGGAGCCCTCGAGCTCCTTCGACCAGGCGTCGCCCGGGACGAGATCCTTGGTCTTGTAGACGACGCTGAACTGGCCATCGCCCTTGATCTCGCCGATGAACACCGGCTTGGTGATGTGGTGGTTCGGCAGCATCTTCGACACGCCGCCGGTCAGGTTCGGGGCCTCGGTGCCAGGGAGGGCGTCGATGACCTTGTCCGCATCTGTCGACTTCACCTTCTCGACCGCCTTCACCCACATGTTGAAGCCGATGACGTGCGCTTCCATCGGGTCGTTGGTCACGCGCTTCGGGTTCTTGGTATAGGCCTGCCAATCCTTGATGAACTTCTCGTTGGCCGGGGTCTTGATCGACTCGAAGTAGTTCCAGGCGGCGAGATGGCCGATCAGCGGCTTGGTGTCGATGCCGGCGAGCTCTTCCTCACCCACCGAGAACGCGACGACCGGGATGTCCTTGGCCTTGATGCCCTGGTTGCCGAGCTCCTTGTAGAACGGAACGTTGGCGTCGCCGTTGATGGTCGAGACCACCGCGGTCTTCTTGCCGGCCGAACCGAACTTCTTGATGTCGGCCACGATCGTCTGCCAGTCGGAGTGACCGAACGGCGTGTAGTTGATCATGATGTCGTCCTGAGCCACGCCCTTCGACTTCAGGTAGGCTTCCAGGATCTTGTTGGTGGTGCGCGGATAGACGTAGTCGGTGCCGGCCAGCACCCAACGCTTCACCTTCTCTTCCTTCATCAGGTAGTCGACCGCCGGGATCGCCTGCTGGTTCGGCGCCGCACCGGTGTAGAACACGTTGCGCTCGCTCTCCTCGCCCTCGTACTGGACCGGGTAGAACAGGATGCTGTTGAGTTCCTTGAACACCGGCAGCACCGACTTGCGCGACACCGAGGTCCAGCAGCCGAACACGACCGCGACCTTGTTCTTGGTGATCAGCTCGCGCGCCTTCTCGGCGAACAGCGGCCAGTTCGACGCGGGATCGACGACGACGGCCTCGAGCTTCTTGCCGAGCACGCCGCCCTTCTTGTTCTGTTCGTCGATCAGAAACAGGATCGTATCCTTCAGCGTGGTTTCGCTGATGGCCATGGTGCCGGACAGAGAATGCAGAACACCAATCTTGATGGTGTCGTCGGCAGCCATGGCCGGGCCGAAGCCGGCGACGCCGAGCGCCAGGCCGGCAGCAGCAGCCAGCCAGCGACGGCGGCTGAATGGCGCCGTTAATTCCTGAGTGAGTCGAGTAAGCATGAGGTAATATCTCCCTGACGCAGACGTGCTTCACAGCCAAGGCGGCCGGCGGTCTGCGGCGGAAGAATCGCAAGAAGCATGCCATGCCGTTCACATCTCGTAAGCCATTGATCCCAATCTGGAACTTGGGCCAATCGCGACGGAAGGTCGCAATCTCGTGCCGCCGGTTTAGGCAGGCACGGTGATCATTCGGCTGGCATCGAGCACACGATTTATGCACTTTGTTTTGAATGGCTAAAATTAAAGCAGCAGAGTACCGGCTCAATCGCCGATCCGTTGCGCACCGGCCTTGAAAGTGCCGCCAGTCTGTTCCATATATCTGATAGATCGAGGCGAATCGGCCGGATCTTTGCAAGCCGCGTGTTCTTTAGCTCGTTCAGAGCTTCTGGCTTCGCATTCTCACCCATCCAATCTCGACGCTCCAAACACGCGGGTGTCTCTTCAACCACCCACCCGCGTCCGGCTGGCTGCCGACACGGGCCTCATCCTCTTATGGAAAGCCCAATCTTTTGACATCCTTTCAGGATTTTAACCTCGCCGACGCGCTGACGCGCGCGCTGAAGGAAGAGAACTACACCACCCCCACCCCGATCCAGGCACAGACCATCCCGCTCGCCCTCGAAGGCCGCGACGTGATCGGCATCGCCCAGACGGGAACCGGCAAGACCGCCTCGTTCGCCCTGCCGATCCTGCACCGCCTGCTGCAGAACCGGATCAAGCCGCAGCCGAAGACGGCGCGCGTGCTCGTTCTGAGCCCGACCCGCGAACTGTCCGGCCAGATCCTCGACAGCTTCAACACCTATGGCCGCCACATCCGCCTGACCTCGGCGCTCGCGATCGGCGGCGTGCCGATGGGACGCCAGGTCCGCGCGCTCATGCCGGGCCTCGAGGTGCTGGTCGCCACGCCTGGCCGGCTGCTCGACCTCGTCCAGGGCAACGCCGTGAAGCTGAACCAGGTCGAGTTCCTGGTGCTCGACGAAGCCGACCGCATGCTCGACATGGGCTTCATCAACGACATCCGGAAGATCGTCGCCAAGCTGCCGATCAAGCGGCAGACGCTGTTCTTCTCGGCCACCATGCCGAAGGACATCGCCGAGCTCGCGGACGCCATGCTGCGCGACCCCGCGCGGGTCGCGGTGACCCCCGTTTCCTCGACGGTCGAGCGCATTGCCCAGCGCGTGATCCACGTCGACCACTCGGCCAAGCCGAACCTTCTGGCTCAGTTGCTCAAGCAGGAGCCGGTCAACCGCGCGCTGGTGTTCACCCGTACCAAGCACGGTGCCGACAAGGTCGTGAAGAGCCTGGAAAAGGCCGGCATCCCCGCCCAGGCGATTCACGGCAACAAGTCACAGAACCACCGCGAGCGCACCCTCGCAGCGTTCCGCACCGGCGAGATCCGAACCCTGGTCGCAACCGACATCGCGGCCCGCGGCATCGACGTCGACGGCGTCAGCCATGTCGTGAATTTCGACCTGCCCAACGTGCCGGAGACCTACGTCCACCGCATCGGCCGCACGGCACGCGCCGGCGCTGAAGGCATCGCGATTTCGCTCGTCGCCGGAGCGGACGAGCTGTCCTACCTTCGCGACATCGAGCGGCTGATCAAGATCTCGCTGCCGCGCGACGATCGCCGCACGCCGGGCCTCCGCGAGGCCGCGGCACCGGCCAAACCGCCTCAGCGTGGCGGCCGTCCTGGCATGCAGAATGCGCGGACCAACGAGGGTGGCACCGCCGCAAAAGGCCCTCGCCGTCGCCGTCGTTCCAATGCTAAGATGGCGCCTCTGCCAGGCAATCGTCAGGAGCCCCAGCGGCCGTCGCAAGGCGGCGGCAAGGCCGGGTCGATTCAAGGCGTTGCTTTCCTGCATCGCGAGGGCAGACCCAAAAACCACGCTCACAACCGCAACCAACGGCCAAACTAGACGTCTATCGATCTGGAGAGAGACATGGCTAAGGAAGAGCTGATCCAGTTCGAAGGGCTGGTCACCGAAATCCTTCCCGACGCGCGCTACCGGGTACAACTCGATGCGGGGCACGAAATCGTCGCCTACACCGCCGGCAAGATGAAAAAGAATCGCATCAAGACGCTCGCGGGAGACCGCGTGACCGTCGAGATGTCGCCCTATGATCTGGAAAAGGGCCGGCTGATCTTCCGCCACAAGGACGAGCGCCCCAGCTCGACCGGCGGACCTCCGCGTGGCGCAGCGCAGCGCGGCGGCCAGTTCCGGCGGCGCTAGAGCCTTGGGCGGAGCAATGGTTCCGCCCAACCCAGCGAATTGATCAACTCTTGCGCAATCAGCGACAATTCAGCGCGTCGGCCTCGAGCCGGCGCGTCAAAAAATCATGCGCCCTCGCGCAGCTCAGGATTGTTTTGCGCGGGCATTTCCAATAGTATATCCCGCAATCGATTTTCGGCCGGACGAGATTAGCTATTACCGGTACAGCCGGTTCAGACGCTGACGACCCTTCCAAAAATTCGATCTAACCAGCCCAGGAATCTGGGTTACGCATTTGATATCTGAGAAGGGAACTACCCCCGTGAGCATGGGAACCGTGAAGTGGTTTAACGCAACCAAGGGCTATGGCTTCATTCAGCCGGATGACGGCGGCAACGACGTGTTCGTGCACATCAGCGCCGTCGAGCGCGCTGGTCTCGGCACGCTGCGCGAAGGCCAGAAGATCTCCTACGAGATCGTGGCGGACCGCCGTTCGGGCAAGTCGTCGGCCGATAATCTCCGCGCCGCCAATTGAGCGACGCCAGGGTAATCGCCTGCGCGATTGCCCGCCTGGACAACGAAAGGCCGCCTTGCGCGGCCTTTTTTATTGCCTGCTTTTCGCTGCCTGAATGCCCATCGCCGCGCTCCGCTCGCCCGAAAGACCGCATGTCGCGCCGGTTCGCAGGCGCGTGCGACCGCAGCCCCGGCGCGGGCGGGCTCCGTTGCGGCAGCCCTCACCTCAGCAGTAGGTCGCCGGGCTATACATCACACAGGTCGACTGCCGCGGGCGGGTATAGGCGACGTCGCTGAGATTGACGCCCGTCTTGCCCATGACGTAGCCGATCGTCGGAACGTACTGGTAGTTCACCTCGCTGAAGATCAGATAGGTGCCGGACACCAGCAATTCAGCCGGCACGCCGACCGTCATGCCGACGGTTCGCGGTGTCGACCCCTTGCTCCACTTCACCGTCGCCTGCTTGGTGGTGGGATCGACATAGAGCTCGGTGATCGTCGCATTCACCGGCGTGGTGGAATAGGGGTACATGATGCCGGTCGAGGCGGCGAAGAAGTTCGACATGTCGCTATCGCCGACCGTGGTCGATTGCGATGTCAGATCCGACAGGGTTCGCGCCATCAAGGTGACCTTGCGGTCGACGGCGATCGCCGAGCAGAATTCGACCGTGCCGAAGAACATCACCAGCATCAGCGGCACGATGAATGCGAATTCGGTGGCCGCGACACCGCGTCGATCGGCGACAAAGGCGTCGATGCGACGCCACAGGTGCAGGCTCGAAGACATACCCGGCATTCTTCCCAACGGCATGATGAATTCCTGGTGTCCCTCTGAAGGAGCTCGCGAGAGCCTTGTCGTGAGAGCCGTGTTTATGAATACGGCTCGTTCTTGAATGCGGCCGTGCCCACCAGCAGCCGCTTGCTGCCGCTCAGGTTGGCGATGTTGTAGCCGAGCCCCGTCACGAAGATCGGCCATTGATAGAACAGCCTGACGACGACGATGTCTCCGGCGGCACCCGGGCTGTAGGTCATGTTGTTGACGAAGTTGCCGCTGTTGTCGATCTGGTTGCTGATCGAGACGCTCCCGAACGAGGAGTAGCTCTTCACGTCGATATAGATCTTGTTGCAGTCGAACAGCGCGGGAACCTGGGTGCAGACGTAGCTCGCGAACTGCGCCTGCGTATAGGCGCCCTGTTGCGCCTGTCCGGTCAGGATCATGCGCGCCGAGTCCTGCGTGATCGTCTCGAGCACCTGCCCGGCAAAGAACATCAGCGCCGTTTCGATGATCGCGAACAGCAGCGCGAAGAAGACCGGCGCGACCAGCGCGAATTCGAGCGCGGCCGACGCCCGCCGGTTGCGTCGGAAGCGGCGCAGCATCCGGCGCATCGAAGCGGTCGAGGAGACGGGGGCTTGCATGGGTTCATCCGGACTGGAAAGGCACATCAATCTGAGCGAAAGGAATAGCGGAAACTCCTTGGGAAAGGGTTTCCCACGATGCGGACAGTATGGCCTGCCGCATCAACGTCCCGCTAACCGTGCTTGGGGGTTCGCACGCAGCCAGCCCTTCGAGACAGCGCGTCACCGCCCGATCCGATCATCGAAACCAAACGAGAAACCAAACGAATCGGGCGACCCAGCCGCAGCACCAGCGGCAAGGCTCGCCGCATCGTCGGCGCGGACACGCGTGGAGAGGCGGTCAGGCGCTGCCATCGACCCGGGCAGGCGTGGCAAGGCCAGCGCTCAGTTGGTCTTCGAGGCCGCCGCCGCGTTACCGCTCGCCGTGCTGGACATCGTTCCAGCCTGGTCGAGCACCGATTTGAAGTAGTTGTCGCCGTCGCCCAAGGTCACCCGGCGCTGGCAGATCGGCATGCAGCTATAGGTCTCACGGTCGACGCCGCGATACACCGTCACGAGCTGGTCGGTGGGCCCGGCGACCTGGATCTGGCGATCGATCAGCACCTGTCCGCCACGATCCATCGCAATGAAGTTGGTGGCGCCATAGCTCTTGCCGGTGACGACGATGATGCCGCCGCTCTGCAAGGTCACATCGGCGATCATCGGATTGCCGACGACGAGGGTCGCGACCCGGTCGGGCAGCTTGACCAGCTTGGCCTGGTCGACATTCACGGCGATGGCGGGATCAGGCTCCGCCAAGGCGGCAGCCGGCCACAGCAGCACCGCGGCGACAGCTGCCCGCAATGCGAAGGAAACACTAGGACGACGCGATACACAGAACGACATACTCAAACCCCGGGACATTGACGAGCCGTCTCAAGCGATACGCAGCGGTGACGGCGCCCGACGCGGCAAATCTGCGCTCAATTGGTGAATGATCTGCAAACGTCGCCATTTGGTCTGGGGCGGTTGCAAAACCCCTCATCGCCGGAACGGAAACGCGAGCTGGCCGCCGAACTCACCGGGCATCGTCGCCTCGTCCTTGCCGTAGGCCATGGGCAACTGCCCCGCCGGCATCCGGAACGTGCCGAACAGGATGTCCCAGATCGGGAACGTGCCGGCGAAGTTGGTATTGCCGCCCTGCTCCATCGACGTGTGGTGCCAGCGGTGGAAGATGGGCGTGGCGAGGACATATTTCAGCGGGCCCAGCGTCCAGTTGAGATTGGCGTGCACGAAGGCCGAATGGAACGTGGTGAATGGTCCGACCCAGATCATGACATTGGGCGAGATGCCGGCCATCAAGAGGATGACGTCGACCGCGATCGTGCCGAGGATCAAGTTGATCGGATGGAAGCGGGCAGCCGAAATCCACTCCAGATCCTCCGACGAGTGGTGAACCGCGTGGTATTTCCAGAACTCGCCGCCATGGAACAGACGATGCGTCCAGTACAGCATGAAGTCGGAGAGCACGAGGAAGAGCATCCCCTGCAGCCATTCGGGAAGCTGCGCCAGCGGGCCGTGCCCGTTCTCATAGAAGGCGATCAACTCGTCGGCGTCGCGGATCTTGAAGAGAACGCTGGCGCCGAGCACGAGAAAGCCGATGCGGAGCACCCGGGCGAACACCGGCACGAAGAACCAGTAGACCACGTCGGTGACGAGCTCGCGCTTCTGCCACCACGGCTTGCCGGGATTGCAGGCCCAGAAGTGACTGAGCACCGAGAACACCACCGCCAGCACCAAGGTGATCGGCAACACCTTCTCGATGGTCTGGCCGAGCATCAGCGCGACTTCCCATGGCAGACCGGACATCACATTCCTCATCTCATGAACTGTTCCGAGGGGTACTCCTTGGCGCTTAAGGAGCCGTGAACCTCGGCGCCGGCAAAACCGCTCTGCCTATCGGCCCAGCGCGATCGACATCGAGCCACATGCTCCGCCAGCCAGGTCGACACGGCCATATGCATATAGTGCGGAATGCGGAGCAGGCCCCGCGATGGACCGGTCGGGCATGATCGCCGAAACCCTGCGCTCATCTTTTCAACGAGACCGACCGCGGCGCGACCATGCATCATTTCGAATGATCGCGCCGCGCTTCATCCTATGTTTACTCTGCACAATAACAGTCATTTGTCGCCGTGTTTCGGCGACCGAATTAACTACGCCGAAATTCCTGCCCCCTAGGGTGGCCGCATGGTCACGGTGCTGAGAACGCCGCAACGACCAGAGTTTGTTCGACCAGCCACGTGTACATGGAGTTACCTATGAAGAATCTTCTTGCTCGCTTCGTGAAGGATGAATCCGGCGCGACCGCGATCGAATACGGTCTGATCGCCGCCGGCATCTCGCTCGCGATCATTGCCGCGGTGAACGGTCTCGGCTCCAGCCTGAGCTCCAAGTTCGGCGCGATCAACACCTCGCTGAAGTAAGCGGTCGTCACGGCCGAGCAAAGAAGGCCCCGGACATCCGGGGCCTTTATCATTTCCACATTCAGCTTCGCGGCGTTCAGTGATGCGTAACCACGTTTTGTCCGCAGCCGCGTCCCGGCCCCCGCCCAGGGCGGCCGACGTCGCCTTGCGTTGGATCTGCGGCGGCCTCGGCCTGTCCATCCTCGCTCTCGCGGCCCGCATCGTCAGCGTCTGGTGAGATCGACAGCCAACCGGCCATTCCGGCTGTTTCCCGATCGTTTATTTCTTGCAGCTAGACTCTGGCGCAGCGGCGCACCCACGCGCCGCGTCGATGCCATTGAGAGCCCATGACCCTCGATCTCGCGCGCCTTCTGCTGTTTCCGGCCCTGATGGCCTTTGCCGCGGCGAGCGATTTGTTCACGATGACCATTTCGAACCGGGTCTCCCTTGCGCTCGTCGCCGGCTTTCTGGTTCTGGCGCCGCTGAGCGGCATGAGCATGGCTGACATGCTGATGCACCTCGGCGCCGGCGCGACCCTGCTGGTGATTGCTTTCACCTGCTTTGCATTCGGCTGGATCGGCGGCGGTGACGCCAAGGTCGCATCCGCCGCCGCGCTGTGGTTCGGCTTCGCCCACCTGATGAACTACCTGTTGTACGCCTCGATCTTCGGCGGCGTGCTCACTCTCGCCCTCATGCAGTTCCGGCAATGGCCGTTGCCCTACATGCTGGCGGGGCAACCCTGGCTTGCACGCCTGCACGCCAAGGAGAGCGGCGTGCCCTATGGCATCGCGCTCGCCCTGGGCGCTCTGATGGTCTATCCGGAGACCGATTGGGTGAAGGCGATCGACGCTGCGCGTCTTGCATTGCTCTGAAAGCACCGTGTCAACGCGGTGTTAAGGCGATTTAGATACGCCTCATTAACCATGCTTTGACGAATAACTGCTCAACTCCCATCACGGCGGCGGAAACGTCGCGGCGTCATGTGGAAAGTGAAGCGTATGAATACCGCACGCATTGTGGTTCTGACCATCGCTGTAGGCGCTGGCGGCGTGGCCGCATATCTCGCGAGCGGGTCCGACGACCGGCCGGCTCAAGTTGCCGCGCCCGCGCCGCAGATGCCCACCGTCGACGTTCTCGTCGCCAAGGGCGACATCGCCCTCGGCCAATCGCTCAAGCCCGAAGATCTGCAGTGGCAGAGCTGGCCGGCGGCCACGGCCAGCTCCAGCTTCATCCGGCGCAGCGAGCGGCCCGAAGGACAGACGCAGATAACGGGCACGATCGCGCGGGCTCCGTTCATTGCCGGCGAGCCCATCCGCGAACAGAAGCTCGTCAAGGCCGACGGCTCGGGCTTCATGGCCGCGATCCTGCCGGCCGGCATGCGCGCCGTTTCCACCGAGATTTCTCCGGAGACCGGCGCCGGCGGCTTCATCCTGCCGAACGACCGCGTCGACGTGATCCTGTCCAAGCGCGAGCGCAATCCGGATCAGCCCAACGCGGGCGACGTCGTCAGCTCCGATATCATCCTGTCGAACATCCGCGTGCTGGCGATCGATCAGGCTCCGAAGGAAAAAGACGGCCAGACCACGGTGGTCGGCAAGACCGTCACGCTGGAGCTGAAGCCGGAACAGGCCGAGACGCTCGCGCGTGCCCGTCAAACCGGAACGCTGTCCCTGGCGCTCCGCAGCATCGCCGACGTCAACGTGGCCGAGCACCGCACGGACGAGACCAGCCGCAAGCGCAGCGACAGCGTTGCCGTCGTCCGCTTCGGCATTCCCAGCACGATGACGACGCAGAAGTGAGCAAGAGGACCACCAAGATGACCTGCAGCGAAAATCAGCGGAAGATGCGGACCCTGTTGGTCCGCGCGCTGTCGTTTTCGGCCGCCGCTGCGCTGACCCTCAATCCGGCGATCGCGCCGGTGATCGCGGCAGACTACCGCCCGGCGACCGCAGCCGCCGCGGACGGCCAGATCAATGCACGCTTCCTTGCGCTCGGCATCGGCAAGTCCGTCGTCATCGATCTGCCGCGCGACATCAAGGACGTTCTCGTCGCCGATCCGAAGATCGCGAATGCCGTCGTGCGCTCCGCCCAGCGCGCTTACATCATCGGTGCGGCGATCGGCCAGACCAATATCGTCTTCTTCGACGCGCAGGGCCAGCAGATCGCGGCCTACGACATCGCGGTCAAGCGCGACCTGAACGGCGCGCGGGCGGCGCTGAAGCAGTTGCTGCCGAATGCCGATATCCAGATCGAAGGCCTCGCCGACAGCATCGTGCTGACCGGCTCGGCGTCGAGCCAGATCGAAGCCCAGCAGGCCGGCGAACTCGCCGCCCGGCTCGCCGGCGGCGCCGACAAGGTCGTCAACTCGATCACCGTGCGCGGCCGCGACCAGGTCATGCTGAAGGTGACGGTCGCCGAGGTGCAGCGCTCGATCGTCAAGCAGCTCGGCATCGATCTCTCCGGCCAGCTCAACTATGGAACGGCCGTCGTCAAATTCGCCAACTCCAATCCGTTCACGGCCTATGGCAGCAATCTGGTCTCGAACAATGCCGTGAGCGCAGCGTTCGGAGCGGCCCCGACGGTGCAGGCGACGCTGCGCGCGATGGAGAACGCGGGCGTGATCCGTACCCTCGCGGAACCCAATCTGACCGCCATCTCGGGCGAGTCCGCGACCTTCATCGCCGGCGGCGAGTTTCCGGTTCCTGCCGGCTACTCCTGCGATCCGACGACCCATGTCTGTACGACGCAGATCAGCTTCAAGAAGTTCGGCATCTCGCTCAACTTCACGCCCGTCGTGCTCAGCGAGGGCCGGATCTCGATGCGGGTGATGACCGAGGTCTCGGAGCTCTCAAACGAGAACTCGATCACGCTGTCGCAAGCCGTCAGCTCGACGACGGTCAACTCGTTGACGGTTCCTTCGATCAAGACCCGGCGCGCCGAGACCACGCTGGAAATTCCCTCCGGCGGCGCCATGGCGATGGCCGGCCTGATCCAGCAGCAGACCAAGCAGGCGATCAGCGGCATGCCGGGCCTGATGCAGCTGCCGGTCCTCGGCGCGCTGTTCCGCAGCCGCGACTACGTCAACAACCAGACCGAATTGATGGTTCTGGTGACGCCGTTCGTCGTCCGCGCCGTGGCACAGAAGGATCTCTCCCGCCCAGACGACGGCTTCGCGGCCGCGTCCGACCCCCAGGCCGATCTCCTGGGCAGCATCAACCGCATCTACGGCGTACCCGGCCGGGCCGAACCCGGACGCAACTATCGCGGCACCTATGGCTTCATCACGGACTGAGCCGGGACAAGGACCTGCAACGATGACCATCACATCCAGCCCCGCTCGATACCGCCGCCTGCCCCTTGCCGCAGCGCTCGCCGGAGCCGCAGCCCTGCTCGGCGCCTGCAACTACACCAGAGACGCTGCCACCACGGCGAGCATCCCGGACGACTACCGGCTGCGCCACCCGATTGCGATCCAGGAGGCCCCGGACTCCCTGGTGGTCTTCGTCGGCCAGGGCCGTGGCGGCCTGACCGCCGAGCAGCGCGCCGACGTGATGGGACTGGCCCAGGGCTGGATTCGCCAAGGCACGGGCGCGATCAGCGCCGACGTGCCGAGCGGCACCCCCAATGCACGGGCGGCCGCCGACTCGATGCGGGAGATCCACTCCCTGCTTGCCGCCGCCGGCGTTCCGCCGCACGGCATCACCGTACGCAATTATCAGCCGAAGGACCCGCGCCAGATGGCCGCGATCCGGCTGAGCTATCCTAAAATGTCGGCCACGGTCGGGCCCTGCGGCGTCTGGCCGGACGACCTCGGGCCGTCGATCAAGAACAAGAACTGGTTCGACAACAAGCCTGACTGGAACTACGGCTGCGCCTACCAGCGCAACATGGCGGCAATGGTCGCAAACCCGTCTGATCTCGTGCAGCCGCGATCCGAAACGCCGTCCTATACCACCCGGCGCACGGCGTTGTTCGACAAATATCGCAAGGGACAATCAACCGCGATCACGTATCCAGAGGCCGACAAGGCCAAACTCAGCGACACAGGCAAATGATCAGCTACGCCCGACAGACCCAAGAGGAGCAGCCTGACGTCGTGCCGCCGCCGGCCGACGATCACATCGCGCCCGCGCCGCGCGTGTCCGTGCAGGCGTTCTGTGAGACGGTGGAAACCGCCGCGACGGTTCAGGCCGCCGGTGAGGACCGGCGCCTCGGCAAGGCGCATCTGAAGGTTCAGATGGGCGGCATGGCGGCGGCGATCGAGGCCTACCGGTCGGCACCGACCCCGAACGTCATCATCCTGGAGACGGATGCGCGCACCGACATCCTGGCAGGCCTGGATCAGCTCGCCACGGTTTGCGACCCGGGCACGCGCGTCGTCGTGATCGGCCGCGTCAACGACGTCACGCTGTATCGCGAGCTGGTGCGGCGCGGCGTCAGCGACTATGTGCTGTCGCCGGTGACGCCGATCGACGTCGTCCGCTCGATCTGCAACCTGTTCTCGGCGCCAGAGGCCAAGGCCGTCGGGCGCATCATTGCCGTCGTCGGCGCCAAGGGTGGCGTCGGAGCTTCGACCCTCGCCCATAACATCGCCTGGGCGATCGCGCGCAACCTGTCGATGGATTCCGTCGTGGCCGACCTTGATTTGGCGTTCGGCACCGCCGGCCTCGACTACAACCAGGATCCCGCGCAGGGCATCGCGGACGCGGTGTTCTCGCCGGACCGGATCGACATCGCCTTCATGGACCGGCTGTTGTCGAAATGCACCGATCATCTGAGCCTGCTGGCCGCGCCCGCGACGCTCGACCGGGTCTACGATTTCGGCGCCGAGGCATTCGATGCGGTCTTCGACACGCTGCGGGCCTCGATGCCCTGCATCGTGCTCGACGTTCCGCATCAATGGGCAGGCTGGACCAAGCGGGCGCTGATCTCCGCGGACGACATCCTGATCGTGGCGGCGCCGGATCTCGCCTCGCTGCGCAACACCAAGAACATGTTCGATCTCCTCAAGGCCGCTCGGCCGAACGATCGCATGCCGCTCTACTGCCTGAACCAGGTCGGCGTTCCCAAGCGGCCCGAGATCAATGCGAGCGAGTTCGCCAAGGCGATCGAAAGCCCGCCGATCGCCACGATCCCGTTCGAGCCGCAGATCTTCGGCGCCGCCGCCAACAACGGCCAGATGATTGCGGAAATGTCTCCCAGTCATCGGACGACGGAGATGTTTCTCCAGATTGCGCAGCGGCTCACCGGCCGCAGCGAGACCAAGAAGCCGAAAGGCTCCTTCCTGTCGCCTCTGCTGGACAAGCTGAGGGCGAAGTAGGCACGCGTGGAGTTCTAAGTCGTGTTTGGTAAGCGTAGCGGATTGGACAACGATACCAGGACCCTCAGGCCGGCTGCGCCAGCGCCCGAGCCGGCGCCGGCCGCACCACGCGCGGCGTCTCCGGCCGTGCCGTCGCCACCTCTGGCTCCGACCCGGCAGGCTCCGCCGCCGCCGCCACCGGTTGTCGAGGCCCGGCGTTCGGACAGTTACTATCAGGTCAAGGCGACGATCTTCGGGGCGCTGATCGAAGCGATCGATCTCGCTCAGCTGGCCAAGCTCGACGGCGAATCCGCGCGCGAGGAAATCCGCGACATCGTCAACGAGATCATCGCGATCAAGAATATCGTGATGTCGATCGCCGAGCAGGAAGAGCTGCTCGACGATATCTGCAACGACGTCCTCGGCTATGGCCCGCTGGAGCCGCTGCTGTCGCGCGACGACATCGCCGACATCATGGTCAACGGCGCCGGTACGGTCTTTATCGAAGTCAACGGCAAGATCCAGCGCACGGGCATCCGGTTCCGCGACAACCAGCAGCTCCTGAACATCTGCCAGCGCATCGTCAGCCAGGTCGGCCGCCGCGTCGACGAATCCTCGCCGATCTGCGACGCGCGTCTCGCCGACGGCTCGCGCGTCAACGCCATCGTTCCGCCGCTTGCGATCGACGGCCCCGCGCTCACCATTCGAAAGTTCAAGAAGGACAAGCTGACCCTCGATCAGCTGGTCAAGTTCGGCGCGATCTCGCCGGAGGGCGCAGAAATCCTGCAGATCATCGGCCGCGTCCGCTGCAACGTGCTGATCTCCGGCGGTACCGGTTCGGGCAAGACCACGCTGTTGAACTGCCTGACCAACTATATCGATCACGACGAGCGCGTCATCACCTGCGAGGACGCCGCCGAGCTCCAGCTGCAGCAGCCACACGTGGTGCGCCTCGAAACCCGGCCGCCCAACATCGAAGGCGAAGGCCAGGTGACGATGCGCGAGCTGGTGAGAAACTGCCTGCGTATGCGACCCGAACGCATCATCGTCGGCGAGGTCCGCGGACCCGAGGCCTTCGACCTGCTGCAGGCCATGAACACCGGTCACGACGGATCGATGGGCACGCTGCACGCCAACAACCCGCGCGAAGCCTTGTCCCGCTGCGAATCCATGATCACGATGGGCGGCTTCTCGCTGCCGTCGCGGACCATCCGTGAGATGATCTGCGCCTCGATCGACGTCATCGTCCAGGCGGCGCGCCTGCGCGACGGCTCCCGCCGCATCACGCACATCACCGAGGTGATGGGCATGGAAGGCGACACCATCATCACCCAGGACATCTTCCTCTACGACATGATCGGCGAGGACGCGAACGGCAAGATCATCGGGCGCCACCGCTCGACCGGAATCGGTCGGCCGCGGTTCTGGGAGCGTGCGCGCTACTACGGCGAAGAGAAGCGGCTTGCGGCTGCACTCGACGCCGCCGAAGTCGCGAGCAAGGACTGAGGAGAGACCCCATGAAGCTTCAGGCTCTCGCCCTTGCCTTCCTCGCCGCCACCGCCATCGGCGGCATCGCCTGGGTGTTCCTTTATCCCCTGCTGTCGGGTGAGCGGAAGGCCGAGCAGCGGCGCAGCACCGTCGCCAAGTCCGAGCCGGTGGTCCGCCAGGCCGAACGCAGTCAGCGCTCGCGCCGCGAGCAGGTCGAGTCGTCGCTGAAGGATCTCGAGGCGAAGGCCCAGAAGCAGAGCAAAGTCCCGCTGAATATGCGGATTTCGCAGGCTGGGCTCGACTGGACCGTGCAGAAGTTCTGGATCGTTTCCGGCGTCCTCGGCTTCGTCGTCTGCGCGGTCGCCTTCTTCGCCGGTGGCGGCCCGCTCGGCGCGCTCGGGCTCGGCTTCGCTGCAGGTCTCGGTTTGCCGCGCTGGATCCTCGGCTACCTCAAGAAGCGGCGCGAGAAGAAATTCCTGGCAGCATTGCCGGACGCCGTCGACGTGATCGTGCGCGGCATCAAGGCGGGCCTGCCGCTGTTCGAATCGATCAAGGTCGTCGCCGCCGATGCGCCGGAGCCCTTGCGCAGCGAGTTCCTCGCGATCATCGAGACCCAGGCGATCGGCATGCCGCTCGGCGAGGCCTGTGCGCGGCTGTATGAGCGTATGCCGCTGCCGGAAGCCAACTTCTTCGGCATCGTCATCGCGATCCAGCAGAAGTCGGGCGGCAATCTCTCCGAGGCTCTCGGCAACCTCTCGAAGGTGCTGCGCGACCGCAAGAAGATGAGCGAGAAGATCCAGGCGATGTCGATGGAAGCCAAGGCCTCCGCGGGCATCATCGGATCGCTGCCGCCGATCGTGATGCTGCTGGTCTATCTGAGCACGCCCGACTACATCTCGCTGCTCTGGACCCATCCGACCGGCCAGCTGATGCTGGTCGGCTGCGTGATCTGGATGTCGATGGGCATCCTGGTCATGAAGAAGATGATCAATTTCGATTTCTGAGGTGGACCATGGTCGACTTTCTGGTCACCAAGCTGCACGACCCGCACTTCATGACGATGTTCTTCGCCGCCATCGCGGCGACGGCCACCGTCTATACGCTGATCATGCCGCTGTTCGCGGGCGAAAACCTGAACAAGCGCATGAAGGCGGTCGCCAGCGAACGCGAGCGGATCAAGCAGCGTGAGCGCGAGCGGTTGAACGCCGGCGAGAAGGTCTCGCTGCGGCAGACGCCGAAGCAGCTCATCTCTCGTGTCGTGGAGGATTTCAACCTCACCAAATGGCTCGCCCAGGAAGCGGCCCGCGAGAAGCTCATCATGGCGGGCTACCGCGGCCAGGCGCCCTACATCACTTTCCTGTTCGCGCGCATGGTGACACCGCTGGTGCTGTTCGTCGGCTCCGTGCTGTACGTCTTCGTGATCGCCAATCTGCAGAAGTCGATGCCGGTCAAGATCGGCATCTGCGTCGGCATGGCCTATCTCGGCCTGCAGGCGCCGATGCTGTTCCTCAGCAATGCGATCTCCAAGCGCCAGTTGTCGATCAAGCGCGCTTTTCCCGACGCGCTCGACCTGCTGCTGATCTGCATCGAGTCCGGCATGTCGATCGAGGCCGCCTTCCGCCGGGTGGCGATCGAGATCTCGAGCCAGTCGATCGCGTTGTCGGAGGAGTTCACGCTGACCACCGCCGAGCTCTCCTACCTGCAGGACCGCAAGGTCGCCTATGAGAACCTCGCCCGCCGCACCGGCCTGGAGGGCGTGAAGTCGGTCTGCCTCGCGCTCCAGCAATCGGAGCGATACGGCACGCCGCTTGGGCAGTCGCTGCGCGTGATGGCGCAGGAAAATCGCGACATGCGCATGAACGAGGCCGAGAAGAAGGCCGCGGCGCTGCCGCCGAAGCTGACGGTGCCGATGATCCTGTTCTTCCTGCCGGTGCTGTTCGTGGTCATTCTGGGACCGACCGGCATCAAGGTCGCGGCCATGCAGTAGACGTAGACCGCTCGCGAGAAATTTCGCTTGCGGTCGCGGCTCTACCCTGGAAGCTAGGCTGAGCATGATCGAGGTCTCCGCCTGATGTCCGACAAGCTCCGCCGCGCCGATGGCGCCCGCGTTCTGGCCGATCTGAACGCGCTGCGTGCCTTCGGCACCTACAAGACCGGCGTGCACCGGCCGACCTTCTCCAACGCCCACCGGCAGTCGCTGGCCTGGCTCGCCGAGCGCCTGCCCGACGCGCAGCTCACGCCTGATATCGACGGCATCGGCAATGTGCTCGGCACCAGCGCCAAGCCGGGCCCCAAGCTGCTGGCCGGATCGCATCTCGAGAGCCAGAATCGGGCCGGCTGGCTCGACGGCCCGCTCGGCGTCATCTACGCGCTGGAGGCGGCGCGCGTGCTCAATCCAGACCCGTCCATCAACGGTGCGGTGGAGGTCGCCTCCTGGTGCGACGAGGAGGGCCACTTCGGCAGCATGCTCGGCAGCCGGTCCTATGTCGGCGACGTCAGCGAGGCCGACATCGATGCTGCCCGCGACCGCAGCAGCCCGCGCACGATGCGCGAGGCGCTTGCCGAGATGGGCCTCGCCGGACGGCCGCGCCTGCAGGCCGAGCGCGGCCGGCATATCGGCTATCTCGAAGCTCATATCGAGCAGGGCGACACGCTCGAGGCGAGCGGGCTCAAGATCGGTGTCGTCACCTCGATCGTCGGCATCTGGCAATACCGCATCACCTTCACCGGCGAGCAGAACCATGCCGGCACGACGCGGATGGCGGTGCGCAAGGATGCCGGGCTCGCGCTCGCCAAGTTCTGTGTCGCGATCGATGCGCGCTTTCCGGCCGCCTGCGGCCCGCGCACGGTGTGGACCACGGGACGCATCACGCTCGATCCGGGCGCACCGAGCATCATCCCCGGCCAGGCCGAGATGCTGTTCCAGATCCGCGACGACAATGCCGCCGTGGTCGACCGGCTCGAGGAGCTGCTGCGTGAGATGGCTGCGCAGGCGTCAGACGCAGGTCCCTGCCATGTCGCCGTCGAACGCATCCGTACCGGCGCGCCGGCCATGATGGACGGCACGTTCCAGGATGCGATCGAGGCCGCCAGCCGCGATCTCGCCGGCGGCAAGTCGCTGCGGATGCCGAGCGGCGCCGGACACGACGCGCAGGTGCTGGCCACCATCATGCCGGCCGGCATGCTGTTCGTGCCGTCGATCGGCGGCATCAGCCATCACTGGACCGAGAACACGGCCGACGCCGACATCGTCACCGGCGCCGACGTGTTCGTCGACACATGCCGCCGCCTGCTCACAGGCGCGACACGATAGGGCACGCCGTCAGTCCGGCGGGTTGAGCGCGGCCATCGGCGCCGCGTTGCGCGCCTTGCCCTTGCCCTGGCTCTGCCCCTGAATCATCTGCTTGAGATAGGCGACGTTGGCGGCGGCCTCGTCCGGCGGCAGATCGGCCCGTGCGATCTGCTCGGCCTCCGCGAAGCGTCCCTGCAGGCCGACGACGAGCGCGAGGTTCTGGCGCACCCGCGCGTCCGCCCGCTGCGAGCCGTAGGCCTGGCGCAGCACCTCCTCGGCCTTCGGCAGCTCCCGTGTCAGCATGTAGGATAGGCCGAGATTGGACAGCACCGAGGGCTCGCCCGGCACGATCTTCAGCGCGCTGTCGTAATAGCGCCGCGCCTCGTCGTGGCGGCCCATCTGGTCCAAGACGGTGCCCTGCACCGACAGCAGCTTCCAATCGGGATTGTCGGGCGAGTGCGCGCGCGACAGCACGTCGAACGCCAGCTTGAAATTGCCGTTGTCGGCGAGCGCCCGTCCGTAGGCCGCGAGCACGGTCTTGTTGCCGGCGTTGGCGAGCGTGGCCTGCTCGAGCACGGCGACCGCCTGCTCGCGCTGGCCGTTGTTGCGCAGCGCCTGGCCGTAGGCGAGCGCGATGGCCGCATCCTTCGGGTTGGCGCGGTAGCGCTCGCCATAGACCTCGACCGCGCGCTGCGGGGTCGCGGGCGGCGGCGGCTCGGCCCGGCTGCGCAGCGAGCCCGTGACGTCGGACATAGTCTGGCAGCCGCCGAGGCCCGCAGCGACGAGCGCGGCGAGGGCAACGGACGCGAGGAGCCGGGGAATGGGAGGCGCTTGACGCATGTCACTTGGACTCGAACGGGCGAATTGAACGCGCCAGCAATAAACTGTTAACGCTAACAGCCGGTTAATGGCGTGTTCCAGGCGCAGCCGTCACATTTGCGTCGGCTTGCAGGCGATGCGGCCGGCGCGATTGCAGCGGCCTCCAAACTCTGCGAAGTCTGGCTGCCGCGCGCCAGTTAGGGAACCATTAGGCATGCCGTCGATGTTCGAGACCGCCTCCACAACGTCCGCCATCCCGATCACCTTCGTGACGAAGGCGAACTGGCCGGGGATCAAGGAGAGCCTGTCGGTTGAAGCGCGCAACTTCGCCGAGGCCAACGTCTACACCGCCAAGCCCGGCAGCTATCTGGCGCTGCCAGCCGCCGACGGCCGCATCGCGCAGGTCCTGTTCGGCATCGAGGACGACGACGCCGGGCACCGCGATCTGTTCCGGCCCGGCGCCCTGCCCGGCCTGCTGCCTGCGGGCACCTACCGCTTTGCCAATGCTCCCCATGATGCGCGGCTGGCGGCGCTCGCCTTCGCGCTCGGCAGCTACCGCTTCGGCCGCTACCGCAAGACCGAGACGCCGGAGGTTCGCCTCGTTCCGCCGGATGGCGTCGACGCCGCCGAGCTGAACCGACTTGCCGACGCGGCGACATTGGCGCGCGACCTCGTCAACACGCCGTCCAACGACATGGGGCCCGAGGAGCTCGAGGCCGCTGCAAAGCAGCTCGCCGACCGCTTCGGCGCCCGCTTCACCAGCATCGTCGGCGACGACCTGCTGCAAGCGAACCATCCGCTGATCCATGCCGTCGGCCGCGCCTCGACCCGCGCGCCGCGCCTGATCGAGCTCGTCTGGGGCGATCCATCACATCCCAAGGTGACCCTGGTCGGCAAGGGCGTCTGCTTCGACACCGGCGGGCTCGACCTGAAGCCGTCGAGCAGCATGCTCCTGATGAAGAAGGACATGGGCGGCGCCGCCAACGTGCTGGCGCTGGCGCAGATGGTGATGGATGCCAAGCTCAAGCTGCATCTGCGCGTGCTGATTCCAGCGGTCGAGAACGCGGTCGCCGGCAACGCCTTCCGTCCGCTCGACGTGTTTCCCTCGCGCAAGGGCATCACGGTCGAGATCGGCAACACCGATGCCGAGGGCCGGCTGGTCCTGGCTGACGCGCTGGCGCTGGCCGACGAGGACAAGCCCGACCTGCTGATCGACATGGGCACGCTGACCGGCGCGGCGCGCGTCGCGCTCGGTCCCGATTTGCCGCCATTCTACACCCAGGACGAGGCGCTCGCAGCCGATGTCGCGCGCTGCGCTGCCGCCGAGAACGATCCGCTGTGGCGCATGCCGCTGTGGGCACCGTACGACTCGTGGCTCGACTCCAAGGTCGCGACCATCAACAACGCGCCCTCGGGCGGCTTCGCCGGCTCGATCACCTGCGCGCTGTTCCTGCAGCGCTTCGTCGAGCACGCGAAGAGCTGGCTGCATCTCGACATCTTCGCCTGGACGCCGTCCGCCAAGCCGGGCCGGCCCGAGGGCGGCGAATGCCAGGCGGCGCGTGCGCTCTACAAGCTCCTGAGCGAGCGCTATGGCTGATCCGCGCCTCACGCCTGCGCGCGGCGACATCGCTGCGAAGCATCTCGAAGGCCAGGTCACGGCCGCGCGCTTCGTCGAGGGCGAGATGCTGGTGGTCGCCGATTCCATCGCCCCGCTGCGCCAGCAGCCGTTCTCCGGCGCCGAGCTGGCGACGCAGGCGCTGAGGGGCGAGCGCGTCACGATCTATGATCGCAACGGCGAGGGCTGGGCCTGGGGCCAGCTCGCGGCCGACGGCTATGTCGGCTGGCTGCCGGAGGCCGCGCTGGCGGCGCCCGCCGTAGCACCGACGCACAAGATCAGCGCCGTGCGCAGCTTCGCGTTCCCCGGACCGTCGATCAAACTGCCGCCGGTCGCGACGCTGCTGATGGGCTCGACCATCGCGGTCGCGCGCGAGGACGCGAGCTTCGCCGTGACGGCCGATGGCTGGTTCGTGCCGAAGCCGCACGTGGCGCTGCTCGGTGCCATCGAGCCCGATTATGTCGCGGTCGCCGAACGCTTCGTCGGCACGCCCTATCTGTGGGGCGGCAAGAGCAGCCTCGGCATCGACTGCTCCGGCCTGGTGCAGGTGTCGTTGAATGCTGCGGGTGTGCCGTGCCCGCGCGACAGCGACATGCAGCTCGCCGCGCTGGGGCGCTTGCTCGACGGGGGAGAGCCGCTTCGCCGCGGCGATCTGATGTTCTGGAGGGGCCACGTCGCCATCGTGCGCGATGCTGACACGATCGTCCACGCCAACGCGTTTCATATGGCCACGCAGATCGAGCCGATCGGCGAAGCGATTGCCCGTATCAAGGCGAGCGGGAGCGATGTGCTCGCGATCAAGCGGCTGGATTGACTCGCCTCATCGCGCTGGCGCGTCCTCCCGATGAGGTTTTGAGACGCAGGCTCCCTCCTCCGTCATTGCGAGCGTAAGCGAAGCAATCCAGAGTCCCGCCCTCGACTCTGGATTGCTTCGCTGCGCTCGCAATGACGCGGAGAGAGCGGCGCAAGAGTCCGATATACCTATCAAACAGCAACAGGCCGCGCCAAACAGCAGGGCAAGCATCCGCATTCTCGCGGCCTCATGGGCCCGAGCTTTGCGCAATCATCCGCCCTCGAAAACATGAGAGGGCGCAGGGAAGGCCGGGTGCCGACCGCACCCGTGGTTGCGTGCAACAAGCACGCGGTAGTCACCACAGGTACGGGCCGAACATCCGGCCTTCCCTGCGCGATGTTTTGCGACTTACTTCGTGATCTCCCCAGGGACCGGCTTTCTTGCCCCTGCCGGCCGCAGGCCTCATCGGCTCCCGCGACCTTGACGCCAGCATCGGGGCGCCAGGACCACACGACTTCGCCGTCCGCATGACACCGTTCGTCGGTGCGCGAATGCACACTGCAACATCATCGCGGCCATCGCATCCCGCACCCGACGTCCGTGACGACGCGTACGTCCCTCTCGTGGGGCAGGACGGGGCAGAGTATGCACGATTTCCGGAAAAAAGAAATATGAATATTTTTCGCGAGAGGACTGGACAGGCGTTCGCGGACCGCGCCCGTCGGCCAAATCACCCGCAATCGCGTGGGTTCTCGCCGCAGCCCAAGAGATCTGAGATTCTGACTGTCGGCGCTTTTGGTAATTCGCCCGGTCTCGAGAGTATAGCGACAGATTGGTGCCCGGCAGACGATTGCCGCTTCTGTGAAGGGTTTCGGATGCCGGCCGCATGATTGACGGCGCGGCATATTCGGGCGGCCGGCGTCCGAAAACCTCCAAGGGAGGAACCCGCGCATGGTGGGCAGGACTGGTGCGGAGGCGCATTCCACCGGGCCGCTCGATGAGCGGCGGGCACGACGAGCAGCTTTGCAGAATGGCGGTTGTACGGTCACGAGGTGTCGATCCTGATGGCGCTGGTTGGCGCAGTCGGCTGATGGCGCGGCTGCCGTCGCCTCTGTTGATCTAGCGCAAGGCTGGAATTGAGAAGAACGGCCACATTGAGAAGAAGGGCCACGTTGATGCGACAGAGGGGCGGATCATGGGGCGCGCAGGACGCTGGCGGGTTCAAGGAGCGGCCATCGTCGCCGCGATGATTCTGCTGGCGTCGCCGGCGCGGGCGGGCTGCAGTCCAGAAGACATCGCGGATGCCTTTATCGGGACGCTGTCCGCCGCATATGTGTGCAAGTCGGTCTATGAGAATGACGCAAGCCGCTACGCAGCGATTGCACTGACCGCAGCACTCAGCGGCGTCGCCTTGTCAGGGTCGGACACGGGGAAAGGGCAAGCCCTGGTCAATCAATTCTGCGCAGAGGCGCAGGGCAACGCCGACCAAGTCGTCAGCAAGCTGAACACGATCTTTGGCAACGCGATCGCAGAAAATGTTCTCGGCGATCTTTCCAAGGAGCTCGCAGCCGTTGGCGCGGCCGCAGACGTCGTGAAATGCGCCTGCAAGAGCGAGCAGAGCACCGTTGGATTGGGTTCCGAAGTCGGCTCATGTCTTCAGGAGGCGCTGTGCTGGGGGCAGGAAAAGCTTGGCATGCAGTCCTGCGGCGATTGCGAGGTCCTTCCGCCTGTTCAAGCCACATGCGCCGCGATCAACGCGACGTGCGAAAAAGTACATTACATGGAGTGGTGGAGGTACCCGGAATGTCAAGGCATCGGCGGCCCCGGCTCGATCTTCAGCCCTTCCAGCAAAGGCGTCTATCAGGATCAATACGATCGATATGGCGTGGGCATGGTGGAAACCGGCGACGGGACGCTGGTGGTCACGGATCCCGGCGCCTATGCCTGCCACACAGGGAGCAGTTACTGCACCTGTCCGAAACCGATGGTGCCGCACTGGCAACAGGTCCCCAACCCCGGATCCGGCGATAGCAAGTACGTGTTCTCGTGCGATTGCCCGAAGGACACCCATCCCGGCGCGTTGAAGTCGGACGGGCTCTCCGAGTGCCTGTGCGACGACACCAACCAGGTGGCGGTTTTCGGCTTTGCGCCCTACGGCATGTGTCCGCCCGCGGCCTGCCCGGCCGGACAAACAAGACTCGGCGGCGACAAGAACAGCCCCTGTGTCACGCCCTGCTCCGACAAGAGCCAGGGAATGGCCTTTGACGGGAGCTGCTGCAATCCCGCGCAGATGACCAATTGTGGAGAATGTTGCCCACCGGACACCGTGCCCAACGTCAAGACCGGCTCCTGCGAGCCACGGCCCAAGCAGCCGAAATGAGGCGGACCGACATGATCGAGCTTGGCCGACAGACGTCCTTGACAGCCGCCGTCCGTGCGATGCGGCGCCTCGCCTGGCTGCTGATCCTGCCTCTCGCACTCGGGGGGCCCGCGTCGGCGCAAACGCCGCCCGGCGTTTACACCCCCGGCGATGCTGCAGTCACCGGATTCTCCGGGGCTATTCGCCCGTTCGAGATCGAGCCCGGTCAGGATCCCGACGTTCGGACCATCATCGATCCTGGAGGGCCGTCGCTGCGCATCGTCGATCTAAGACGCATGGGCGGTCCGCCCCAGGCGCAATTGGTCGGTGCGCCGAAGCCGTTCACCGTCAGCGCGAAGTCGATCGGGCAGGTGTTTGGCGTCGCTCTGGACGACAGTTCCCCCGCCAACATTTACGTCGCGGCGACATCCGCCTATGGTCTCTCGATCGTCGCGCCGGGACCTGAAGGTCGACCGCAACATGTCAGGCTCGGGACTAGCGGCGCGACCTTCATGCCGGCACAATGGGGTCCGGGCGGCGGCCCGGGATCGATCTGGAAGATCAATGGCGCCACCGGCGCGGTGACGCTGTTCGCGAATGTCACCACGGGCGACAAGGCCAATTCGGGCGCGGCGCTCGGGGGATTGGCCTATGATCCGGCGACCAAGTCTCTGTTCGTCGCCGACCGTGAGACCGGGCTGATCCATCGCTTCGGCCCGAACGGCGTCGACCTCGGTGTCTATGATCACGGCGTCGCCGGCAACGCAGCCGCGGGACTTCCGACGACGCCGGCGCCGGCCGGGCCAGGCGTCGATATTACGAATCCTCAATTCGACAGCGCGCAGCCCGAGACCTGGGGCTACGCGGCACCGGATCGGCGAGTGTTCGGCCTCGCCATTCGCGACCGCCGGCTCTACTACGCGGTCGCCGAGGGCTTGCGGGTGTGGTCGGTCGGGCTCAACGCGAACGGCTCGTTCGGTGCGGACGCCAGAATCGAAGTCGTCGCGCCGTCCGCCGCCGGCCCCACCGAGATCTCCAGGATTACTTTCGACGATGAGGGACGGATGTTTTTGGCCGAGCGGCCGGCGCCGACCGGGGCGCAGGATTTCGAGGCCTTGTCCGCGCCGTCGATCGGCCGCGTGCTGCGCTATACGCTGATCGGTGTCACTGAGATCAAGCAGCCGATCTGGCAGCCCTTGCCGGACGAATATGCGGTGGGATTCCCCGAACGTTTCCGCAATGGCAATGGCGGCGTCGCGATCGGCTACAGCTACGACATGGGCGGTACCATGAATCCGGCCTCCTGCGGCGGCTTCGTCTGGACCACCGGCGAACAATTGCGCCACGCCACCGATCCCAAGCTCGTGGCTCAACTCGGCCAGAACGACGCGCTTGCGATCGACGGACTGCAGGGGAATCCGATCTGGCGCATCCGCCGCGGCGATGAGCCACCGCTGCTCAGTTACTTCATCGACTATGCCGACGCGCCGCCCGATCTATCAGCTCGCGGGCACATGGGAGATATCGCCATCTTGCGCGCGTGTACGAGGGAAGCCGCACAGATACGGCTTGCGCCGCGTCCAGCCGGCGCGCCGCCTCCCGCCGGCATGCCGAAGCCGCCGGGTCTGCAGACCTGCAAGACCCATGTCTGCGGTTCGGACGGATCGGTTTGTCCGCCCAATCAGATCTGGATCATCAAGACCAAGAGCTGCGCGTCGAGCTGCGCCCCGCCCAATGTTCTGGTCAATGGCCAATGCTGCTCGCCCAAAGACCTACAGCCGAGGGGCATCTGTTCGAACAACAATCCGTCGACTGATATCGCCAAGCCGATGTGCGGCGTCAACCAGACGGCGATCGGCCCGAACAATGAATGCTGCGAGAACAGCCAGATCTATTCCGGCCCGATTGGCCAACAACTTTGCTGCGGGACGACCGTGGTGAACGGCGTGTGCGATCCGTTGAAGCCGAAAATTCCGGACTGGAAATGCCCCAGCTGCTGTGCGCCCGGCTATGTGAAGATCGCCGGCAAGTGCTGTCTCAAGAGCCAGGCGACGTCGAAGGGACAGTGCTGCCCGGCCGGCCAGATTGCGAGCCCCGACGGCACGCTATGCATACCGCTGCACTGGCTGCCGAGACTTTCACAGTGTTGCGCCTCGGGCTTCTTGCCGACTGCGAATGGCAAATGCTGCGCGCCCGCGAATCTGACGACGAGCGGCGAGTGCTGCGCGGCCCCGGTCGACCCAAAGGATCGAAGCCAGTGCTCCAAGAAGATCGAGAAGAAGTCCACCACGGTCGTCCCCGTGATTCCGAAGCTGCCGACGACGTGCCAACCTGGTGAGCGGCGCAATGCCAACGGCGTGTGCGTGGCACGCAAACCGGGGGTGACGCGGGACCGGCGGGCGCCGGATGTCGGTCGCCCGATCGTCTGCCCCCCCGGTTGGATTCCGGGGCCGCTTGGCGCGCGCTGCCGGCCGGCCGGCCGATTTGCGCCGCGCATGCCGGGGTTCAGACCGGTCCCCCCGCCCGGCACGATGATGCCGCGACGATGAAGGAAGCAGCGATGCACGAGGACACGAATTCGCAAATCATTACTGCACGCCAACTGCGGAAGTCGGCAGCCATATGGAGGATGACCGATGACCAATTTGATCCGTAGCGTTGCCACGGCGGCTGCCGTCTTCACGCTGTCTTTGCTTTGCGTGCAGCCCGGCCGAGCGGAGAGTTCGCGCAGCGACATCGAGGCGATCGTCAAGGACTATATAGCGACCCATCCCGAAGAAATCGAGCAGGTCGTGAAGGACTACCTCGCCAAGCACCCCGAGGCCGTGCAACAGGCCATCTCCGACCTGATCAAGAAGCGGCAAGCCGCGACACCGGCGGCAGCGCCCGGTTCCGACAAGACTGCACTGGTGAAGCAAAATGCGCCGGCCTTGTTCGCGTCAGCGCACCAGGTCACGCTCGGCAACCCGCTGGGTGATGTCACCCTGGTCGAGTTCTTCGATTACAGCTGCGGCTACTGCAAGCGTGCGCTCGGCGATATACTCGAATTGTTGAAGAGCGACCCCAAGCTCAAGATCGTGCTCAAGGAATTTCCGATCCTCGGCCCCGGTTCGCTGGAGGCGGCGCGCGTCGCGGTAGCGGTACGCATGCAAGACCCGACGGGCGCGAAATACCTCGACTTTCATCAGCGGCTTCTCCAAAGCAGCGGACCCGCCGACAAGGCGCGCGCGCTGGCCATCGCGCAGACGATCGGTCTCGACGTTGCTCAGCTTGAAAAGGACATGGACAGCGTGGAGGTGCGCCAAAGCCTCGATGAGAGCGGCAATCTTGCGCAGAAATTGGGATTGAACGGGACGCCGAGCTATGTCATCGGCGGCAATGTCATCGTCGGCGCGGTCGGACTTGCCACGCTGAAGGCCAGAATTCAGCAGGCTCGCCAGTAGTACGCTCCGATAGCGAAGATATGCATCGACGCCCGAGGTCTCGATTTGTGCGGCGCGCGAGTCCGCTGCTGTGAAGGGCTTCGGATGCCGGCAGCATGATTGACGGCGCGGCACATTCGGGCGGCCGGCGTCCGAAAGCCTCCAAAGGAGGAAACCGCGCATGGTGGGCAGGACTGGTGCGGCAGGAGCCTCGGATAGAGCCGGTGCACGGTCTCTCCGCTCTTGAGCGGGACGTGCCAGTAGGGGCCAAGGTTGCCTGCCGGCGACGGACCCATATCGACCCAGGCGCGATTCCAATCGAGATCAGCCCATTGTTCTTCGGTGACGCGATAGCCGTCACGCAGCCAATCCTTATGCGTGGTTCCAGAAATCCATTCTGGACGTCCTGGAGCATCAGTCACGGCACGCTCTCCGGATTCGCGCCATCAGTTGCAGCAGAGTGGCTGCCGACAAGCGACATCTAGCTCGTCGCCGTCCCATTCCCCGCCGTCTCGTTCCTGAACGCCGCTGCGAACAGCGCGAGGGTGTAGTCGGTCTTCGGCGCCTTGAACAGCTCGACCGCCGGCCCCTCCTCCACGACCTTGCCGTTGCGCATCACGATCAGATGGGAGGCGAGGGCGGCGACCACGCGCAGATCGTGCGAGATGAACATGTAGGTCAGCTCGCGCTTGCGCTGCAGATCGCGCAGGAGATCGACCATCTGCGACTGGAACAGCATGTCGAGCGCCGAGGTCGGCTCGTCCAGCACGACGAAGCTCGGCTCGAGCACGACCGCGCGGGCCACCGAGATGCGCTGGCGCTGGCCGCCGGAGAATTCGTGCGGATAGCGGAAGCGCGTCTCCGGATCGAGCCCGACCTCCTTGAGCGCCTTGACGACCTTGGCCTCGCGCTCCTCATCCGTCAGTTTCGGCTGATGCACGCTCAGTCCCTCGGCGATGATGTCGCCGACCGACATGCGCGGGCTCAAGGCGCCGAACGGATCCTGAAACACGATCTGCATGTCGCGGCGGAACGGGCGGACCTCCTTGAAGGACAGCCCCTGCAGCTCCTTCCCGAGGAAGACGATGAGGCCGTCGGAGGAAATCAGCCGCAGCAGCGCCAGCCCGAGCGTGGTCTTGCCCGAGCCGGATTCGCCGACGACGCCGAGCGTCTCGCCCTTGCGCACGGCAAGGCTGACGCCGTCCACGGCCTTGATGTGACCGACGGTCGAGCGAAAAAAGCCGCGCTTGATCGGAAACCAGACCTTGAGATCCTTGGCCTGCATGACCACCGGCGAATCGGGTCGCGGCGGCGCCGGGTCCGGCTTCGGCTCGGCGGCGAGCAGCGCCTTGGTGTAGGGATGAGCCGGCGCGGTGAACACCTGCTCGACCGGGCCCTGCTCGACGATCTTGCCGCCGTTCATGACGCAGACCCGATCGGCGATGCGGCGGACGATGCCGAGATCGTGGGTGATGAACAGAAGGCTCATGCCGAGGCGTGCCCGGATATCGGCGAGCAGCGCCAGGATCTGCGCCTGCACGGTGACGTCGAGCGCTGTGGTCGGCTCGTCGGCGATCAGCAGGGCCGGCTCGTTGGCGAGCGCCATCGCGATCATCACGCGCTGGCGCTGGCCGCCGGAGAGCTGATGCGGATAGCTGCCGAGCCGCGTCTCCGGCTCGGGAATGCCGACCTGGGTCAAGAGCTCGAGCGTGCGCGTCCGCGCCGCACTGTTCGAGATCGGCCGATGCAGTTGCAGGATCTCGCCGATCTGCCGCTCGATCGTGTGCAGCGGATTGAGCGAGGTCATCGGCTCCTGGAAGATGATGGAGATGTCGCTGCCGCGGATCTCGCGCATCTCGCGTTCGGACAACGGCAGGAGATCGCGGCCCTTGAAATGGATGCTGCCCGACGGATGTGAGGCGACCGGATAGGGCAGCAGCTTCAGCACCGACAGCGCGCTGACCGACTTGCCCGAGCCGGACTCGCCGACCAGGGCGACGCACTCGCCGCGCTTGATCTCGAACGAGACATGGTCGACGGCGGTCGACAGGCGGCCCTGCTGATGAAAGGCCACCGAGAGATCGCTGACCGAGAGCAGCGGCTGGCTGATCGCATCCATGTCGGTCACCTGAACGTCTTGCGCGGGTCGAACGCGTCGCGCACGGCCTCGCCGATGAAGATCAGCAGCGACAGCATGATCGCGACGGAGAAGAAGCCTGTGAGACCGAGCCACGGCGCCTGCACGTTGGACTTGGCCTGCGACAGCATCTCGCCCAGCGACGGCGATCCCGGCGGCAGGCCGAAGCCGAGAAAGTCGAGCGCGGTCAAGGTCATCACCGAGCTCGACACGATGAAGGGCAGGAACGTCATGGTCGCGACCATCGCGTTCGGCAGGAGATGGCGGACCATGATCACGGCATTGGAGACGCCGAGCGCGCGCGCCGCCTGGATGTACTCGAAATTGCGGCCGCGCAGGAATTCAGCCCGCACCAGGCCGACCAGCGAGACCCATGAGAACAGCAGCATGATCCCGAGCAGCGTGAAGAAGCCGGGCACCAGCACCGCGGACAGGATCAGGAGCAGATAGAGATAGGGAATGGCGTTCCAGATCTCGATGAAGCGCTGGAACAGAAGATCGACCCAGCCGCCGAAATAGCCCTGCACGCCGCCGGCGGCGATGCCGATGATCGAGGAGAAGAACGTCAGCGACAGGCCGAACAACACCGAGATGCGGAAGCCGTAGATCAGCCGTGCGACGACGTCGCGGCCCTGGTCGTCGGTGCCGAGCCAGTTGTATTCGAGATCCCGGCAGCTCTTCAGCCCCTTCTTCTCGACCACGGGTTTGCACTGTGCCTCCGTCAGCATCCAGGTCGGCGGCGATGGCGCCGGCGTCGGCAGATCGAGATTGTGCGTGGCGTAGGAGTAGCGGACCAGCGGCCAGACCACCGTGCCGCCCTTGTCCGCAATCAGCTTCTGCAAATACGGATCACGATAGTCCGCGGCGGTCTCGAAGTCGCCGCCGAATGCCGTTTCCGGATAGGTGACGAACGCCGGGAAATAAAGGTGGCCGTCGAACCTGATCAGGAACGGCCGGTCGTTGGCGATCAGCTCGGCGAACATCGAGACGATGAACAGAAACAGAAACAGCCACAGCGACCAGTAGCCGCGGCCGTTGGCCTTGAAGTTCTGCCAGCGGCGCTGATTCAGCGGCGACGGCCGGAAACGATGCCGCGTCGGCGGCACAGCCTCGCCGAGCGGAGCCTGCGCCGTGGTCTCGACCGGAGGGGGGGCCGTGATCGTCATCAGACCTCCCGCGCCTCGAAGTCGATCCGCGGATCGATCCACATGTAGGTCAGATCCGAGACCAGGTTGATCGCGAGGCCGAGCAGCGAAAAGATGAAGAGATTGCCGAACACGACAGGATAATCACGATTGAGAATGCTCTCGAACGAGAGCAGGCCGAGCCCATCCAGCGAGAAGATCGTCTCGATCAGCAGCGAGCCGGAAAAGAACGCGTGGATGAAGGTGCCGGGAAAGCCGGCGATCACAATCAGCATGGCGTTACGGAAGACGTGGCCGTACAGCACCTGGTTCTCGCTGCAGCCCTTGGCGCGCGCCGTCATGACATATTGCTTGCGGATCTCGTCGAGGAAGGAGTTCTTGGTCAGCAGCGTCATGGTCGCGAAGGCGCCGAGCGCCATCGACACCAGCGGCAAAGTGAGATGCCAGAAATAGTCGATGATCTTCCAATACCACGGGAAGTCCGACCAGCCATCCGAGGTCAGCCCGCGCAGCGGGAAGATGTTGAGGAACGAGCCGCCAGCGAACAGGATGATCAGAAGGATCGCGAACAGGAAGCCCGGAATGGCGTAGCCGACGATGATCACGGCGGAGGTCCAGACGTCGAAGCGCGAGCCGTCCTGCACCGCCTTGCGAATCCCCAGGGGAATCGAGATCAAATAGGTCAGCAGGGTCATCCAGAGGCCGAGCGACATCGACACCGGCAGCTTCTCCTTGATGAGCTGCAGCACGCTGGTGTCACGGAAATAGCTCTTGCCGAAATCGAAGCGCGCGAAGTTCCAGACCATCAGCGCGAACCGCTCCGGCGCCGGCTTGTCGAAGCCGAACTGCTTTTCGAGCTGCTTGATGAAGGCGGGATCGAGCCCCTGCGCGCCGCGATATTTCGAGTTCAGCTCGCCGCCGGATCCGACCTGTCCCGGCGGACGCGCGCCGAAATCCGAACCGCTGCCGCCAGAAATGCGCGAGGTGCCGCCGGTGTCGGCGCCGGTCAATTGCGCGATGACGCGCTCCACCGGACCGCCCGGCGCGAACTGCACCACGACGAAGGAGATGAAGAGGATCCCGAGCAGGGTCGGGAGCATCAGCAAGATGCGACGGGCAATATAGGCGGCCATGAACTACTTCGCCTGCTCCAGCTTTACGGCCTTGGCGGCATCGTACCACCAGATGTCGGGGGCGCCGACGCCCGAGGCGTATTTCGGCGGCTTCGGCGGGTGATTGAACTGATCCCAATAGGCGATCGGGTGGGTCTGGCGATACCATTGCGGTATCCAGTAGTGGCCGGCGCGGAACACGCGGTCGAGCGCCCGGCAGGCCAAGGTCAGCTCGCTGCGGCTTTCCGCGGCGATCGCCTTGGCGACCAGCGCGTCGATCGCGGGATTGCTGATCCCTGCGAGATTGTAGGAGCCCTTGGTCTTTGCCGTGTCCGAGGTGAAGTAAGCCCTGAGGCCGTCGCCGGGGGTCGGCGACATCGACATGCGTTGAATGGCGATGTCGAAGTCGAAGTCCTCGACCCGCGCGCGATATTGCACGGCGTCGACGATGCGCAATTCGGCATCGATGCCGAGCGTCTGCAGGTTCTTGATCAGGGTGCCGTGGTGCGGCTTGAACGAGACCTCGTCGATCAGGAACTCGATCGCGAACACCTCGCCGGACGGCAGCAGTCGCTTGCCGTCCTTGACCGGCAGGCCGGCCTGCAGCAAGAGCTGCATGGCCTTGCGCAGCAGCGCGCGATCCTGGCCGGAGCCGTCCGAGACCGGCGGCACGAACGGCTCGCCGAACACATCGTCAGGCACCTGGCCGCGGAACGGCTCGAGCAGCTTCAGCTCTTCCGCCGACGGCGGTCCGACCGCGACCATGTCGGAATTCTGGAACGGCGACACGGTGCGCGCATAGGCGCCGTACATGATGGTCTTGTTGGTCCATTCGAAGTCGAACGCGTAGGTCAACGCCTGGCGGACGCGCGGATCCCGAAACTTATCGCGGCGGGTGTTGATGAACCAGCCCTGCCCGCCCGACGGCGTCTCGTCCGGCAAGAGCTCGCGCTTGACGCGGCCGTCCTTGATCGCCGGGAAGTCGTAGCGCGTCGCCCAGATGCGCGAGGTGAACTCCTCGCGGAACAGATAGCTCTTGGCGGTGAAGCCCTCGAAGGCGACGTCGCGGTCGCGATAGAACTCGTAGCGCACGATGTCGAAATTATACATGCCGCGGCTGACCGGCAGGTCGGCCGCCCACCAGTCCTTGACGCGCTCGAACTCGACATAGCGGTTGATCTCGTACTTGCCGACCTTGTACGGCCCCGAGCCGAGCGGCACGTCGAGCGGCCCCTCGTCGAAGGCGCGATTGGCGTACCAGGCCTTCGAGAAGATCGGCAGGGTCACGACATAGAGCGGCACATCGCGGGCGCGCTTCTCGACGAAGCTCACCACGACCGTCGCATCGTCGAGCGCCTCGGCCTTCACGAAGTCGCGCAACTGCACGACGATCAGCGGATGGCCCTTCTCCTTCAAGGTATTCAGCGAGAAGGCGACGTCGTGGGCCGTGATCTTGGACCCGTCGTGAAAGCGCGCCTCGGGACGCAGCGTGAAGCGATAGGTCAGCTTGTCCGGCGAGATCGCGACCGACTTCGCGACCAGGCCATAGACCGCATCCGGCTCGTCGCTGGCGCGCACCATCAGCGACGCGAACGTCATGTCCATGCCCTGCGCGCCCTCACCTTTCAGGACGTAGGCATTGAACGAGTTGAAGGTCTGATAGGATTGGTTGTAGGCGCGCACCGACGGGATCAGCGAGAACAGCCCGCCCTTCGGCGCATCCGGATTGACGTAATCGAAATGGTGGAAATCGGCCGGGTATTTCAGGTCTCCGAACGCCGACGTGCCGTGCGAGTCTGCGCCGAACTCCGCAGCCATGGCCGGCTTCAGGAGGGGGACGCTGAGCGCGCCGAACCCAAGCCCGAGCACGCCGCGGCGCGACAGGTGATAGAGCGTGCTCAAGAGCGCTTCACCTTGGCAGCCTTGTCGGCGTCGTACCACCAGATGTCGGGAAAACTCGCCATCCCATATTTCGGCAGCTTTTCGGGGCGAGAGAAACGGTCCCATCGCGCTGTCCGCTGCTTCGGATAATTCCATTGCGGCACGACATAATGGTTCCACAGCAGCACGCGATCCAGCGCGCGCGTGGCCGCGACCAGTTCATCACGGCTCTTGGCAAAGATGACCCGATCGATCAACTTGTCGATCGCTGGGTTCTGGATTCCTGCTAAGTTCTGCGATCCGACCATCGAGGCAGCTTTCGATCCCCAGAACTCGCGTTGTTCGTTGCCGGGCGAAAGCGACTCTGGCCAGGAATGCACGACCATGTCAAAATCCCAATTGCGAATACGGTTCTCGAACTGAACCGAATCCACCTTGCGGACAATCACGGTAAAGCCAACCCGCTCGAGTGATGGCTTGTAGAACAACGCCACCCGCTCGAAGGCCGGATCATCGGCGTCGGCGAGCAGCTCGATGGTGGCTGGCGCGCCGCTGGTCGCGTTGACGAGCTTGCGATCACGAACTTCGTAGCCTGCTTCCTTCATCAGCCTCTGCGCTTCAAGCAGGTTGCGACGCACCGCTTCGGTGCTGCCGCCGACAGGATTGGTGTACTCCGCCGTGAACAATTCGGCCGGAACTTCCGCGCGGACGCTCTCAAGGATCTCGAGCTCCATGTCCTGGGGCAGCCCGGACGACGCCAGCTCGGTGCCATCGAAATAGCTAGAGATACGCTTGTACTGACCATAGAAGAGCTGCTTGTTCATCTCCTCATAGTCGAATGCGAAATTCAGCGCGCGCCTCACCCGGGCGTCCTTGAACAGATCACGTCGGCTGTTCGGCACGAATGCCTGCATCACGCCGGAGCTGCGATTGGGAAACTCCTCGATCACGACGCGCTGGTCCTTGCGCGCAGGGAAATCATACGCGGTTGCCCAGTTCTTCGCCGAGTTCTCGGTGCGCCAATCGGACTGATCGCCCTTGAAGGCTTCGAGCGCGACCAGGCTATCGCGCACATAGTCGAAGCGCAGCTCATCGAAATTGTAGCGGCCGACATTGACATTGAGGTTGCGAGCCCAGCAGTCGTTCACTCGCTGCAGAACGATCGTGCGCCCGGCGACGAACTCCTTGATCCGGTAGGGTCCTGAGCCGAGCGGGACCTCCAGCGTGGTCGCGGCGATGTCGCGCTTGCGTCCCTGCGCGTCGGTGCCCTCCCACCAATGCTTCGGAAGCACCATCAGCTGGCCAACGATCTGAGGCAGTTCGCGATTGCCCGGCCCATCGAAGGTGAACTTGATGTCGCGCTCGCCGACCACCTCGGCGCGCACGACATGCTGATAATAAGCGCTGTAGCGCGGATGGTTCTTCTTGAACGCATCGAGCGAGAAGATCACATCGGCCGGCGTGACCGGAACGCCATCGTGCCATCTGGCTTCGGGCCTCAGGCGATAGATGACCCAGGAATAATCAGACGGATGCTTCACGCTTTCAGCCAGCAGTCCATACTCGGTCGACGCCTCGTCGAGAGAACCCGTCGTGAGCGTCTCGTAGACATAAGAAATCCCGACCCCCAGCGCTCCCTTAACGCCGGCAACGACGGGATTGAAGTTGTCGAACGTACCGGCCGGGCTGAAACGGACCTGTCCTCCCCTGGGCGCATCGGGGTTGACGTAGTCGTAACGTTTGAAGTCCACCGGATATTTGACATCCCCAAACAGTGATAGCGCATGACGCCAAGCTGGATCTTCACCGCCCTGCGCCCGGGCGGCGTCGAGAGGGGCAAGGCTGGCCGCCGTGCCGAGCGCCGGGGTCATCGCAGCGAGCACGCTGCTCTGCAGGAGCTGTCGTCGGGTAATCGTCAAATGAGACTTCCTCTGAATAAGACCGCTTGAAGCAGGTGGTAGCCGTGGCCGCTGCTGCTCCCAGATCCAACGTCTGATCGTAACCCAATTCGCAAGGGCAGGTTTCGCCGGCCTCAGCGAGGTGCTCCGGCCCGCGAACCCGTTCCATTCAGGGGACCAATATACGGCAAGGTTTCGACCAATAACCTTGCTTTTTCCTCATGATACCGGGTTGTGAACGAGGTGGATGCGACCAAAGGTCCCAAATGCGGCGAAATTCGCCCCGCAAAGCAGAACGGCCGGGCTTGGGGCCCGGCCGTCGGAAACTGGTGGGTCAGCAGCCGATCACTTGGCTGCGGTGGGCAGCGGCGCCGGGCTGTCGGCCAGCGAGTTCAGATAGGCCAGCACGTCGGCCCGCTCCGAGTCCTTCTGGATACCGGCGAAGCCCATCGCGGTGCCCGGGATGTAGCCCTTCGGATTGGCGATGAACTTGTTGAGGTCGTCGATCGTCCAGGTGCCGCCCTTGGCCTTCATCGCCGCCGAGAAGTTGAAGCCGCGGCCTTCGCCAATCTTGTCGCCGACGATGCCGTAGAGGTTGGGACCGACGCCGTTCTTCTCGCCCTTCGCGAAGGTGTGGCAGGCCGCGCACTTCTTGGCGGCGGCAGCGCCCTTCTCGACCGAGGCGGTCTGCAGCAGCTTCTCGATCGGCTCGGCCGCGGCCGGCGCCGCGCCACCCTTGGCGGCGCCCTCGGCCTCCTTCACGGCGATCTCAAAACCCGGCTTCTCCGGCATTTTCGGCGCGAAGATCGCGCCAGCGGAGAAGCTCGTGACCAGCACGACCAGACAGGCAGCCAGCACGGCGCCGATGATTTTGTTCAGTTCGAAGGAGTCCATCTTGGAATCAGGCTCCGAGGGCGGATTTCATTGTTCTGTCGGAGGCCGCGAGGCCGCGACCGCGAATCGCCCCAGGAGTCGAGATAAGGACTCGTCAAGGCATCGAGCGGAATCGAGCCGTCGCGCCTCCCCCTGCGGCAGAAGTGAGATATCGGTTTGCCCGTGCTCTGGCAACCCGTATAAGCGGGCCGCTTCTGCTGTCCCCATCCAGTCCGGCCCGCGCTGTTGCGACCGGCTCCGACCTGCCGTTCCCGGATGACCAAATCCCGAATTCTCGTGCTGATTCCCGCCCGCATGGCGTCGACCCGCCTGCCGGGCAAGCCGCTGCTCGACATCGCCGGCCAGCCGATGATCGTGCAGGTGCTCCGGCGCGCGCAGGAGGCCGCGATCGGGCGGGTGGCCGTCGCCACCGACACGCCCGAGATTGCTGCGGCCGTCACGGCCGCGGGCGGCGAGGTGGTGATGACCAGGCCGGATCATCCCTCCGGGTCCGACCGTATCTACGAGGCCATGTGCAAGCTCGACCCGGCCCGCGAGGCCGAGATCGTGGTCAACCTGCAGGGCGACTTTCCGACCATCGACCCGCAGAACATCAGCGACGTGCTGCCCCCGCTCGAGGATCCCGCCGTCGACATCGCGACCCTTGCCGCGCAGATCCACACCGAGGAGGAGAGCCTCAATCCGAACGTCGTCAAGGCGGTCGGGTCGCCTCTCGGCGGGCGGCGCATGCGCGCGCTGTACTTCACCCGGGCCACGGCGCCGCATGGCGACGGACCGCGCTACCATCATATCGGCCTCTACGCCTACCGCCGGGCGGCGCTGGAGCGCTTCGTCAGCCTGCCGCCGTCGCCGCTGGAGCAGCAGGAGAAGCTGGAACAGCTGCGGGCGCTGGAAGCCGGCATGCGCATCGACGTGATGGTCGTCGACGCCGTGCCCCGCGGCGTCGACACCCCGGCCGATCTCGAAACCGCACGCCGGCTGCTGTCCAAGTCTTAAGCTGCTGCTACAAGGCCCCACATGAGCAAGATCTTGAAAATCGCATTCCAGGGCGAGCCGGGAGCCAATTCCCACATCGCCATCTCCGAGGCCTATCCGACCGCCGAGGCCATGCCCTGCGCAACCTTCGAGGACGCGCTGAGCGCGATCTCCTCCGGCGAGGCCGATCTCGGCATGATCCCGATCGAGAATTCGGTCGCCGGCCGCGTCGCCGACATCCACCATCTGCTGCCGGCCTCGGGCCTCTACATCATCGGCGAGTGGTTCCTGCCGGTCCGCCACCAGTTGATGGCGCTGAAGGGCACCAAGCTCGCCGACATCAAGACCGTCGAAAGCCACGTCCACGCGCTCGGCCAGTGTCGCCGCATCATCCGCCAGCTCGGCGTCCGGCCGATCGTGGCCGGCGACACCGCGGGCAGCGCGCGGGACGTCTCCCAGCGCGGCGACAGGAGCGTCGCGGCGATCGCCTCGCGGCTGGCGGCCGAGATCTACGGCCTCGACATCCTCGCCGAGGACATCGAGGACGAAGCCCACAACACGACGCGTTTCGTGGTGCTGGCGCGCCAGGAGCAGTGGGCGGAGCAGAATTCCGGGCCGCTGGTCACGAGCTTCGTGTTCCGCGTGCGCAACCTGCCGGCTGCGCTCTACAAGGCGCTCGGCGGCTTCGCTACCAACGGCGTCAACATGACCAAGCTCGAAAGCTACATGGTCGACGGCAACTTCTTCGCCACGCAATTCTATGCCGATGTCGACGGCCACCCGAACGACAAGGGCCTCGCTTTCGCGCTGGAGGAGCTGAAGTTCTTCTCCCGCGAGCTGCGCATCGTCGGCGTCTATCCGGCGCACCCGTTCCGCGCGACATTCAGCGAGCGGATGGAGTGATCGGACCGTCATCTCGCGGCTCCAGATAGGCCGCCAGCTCGGCCGGCGTTCCCATCGGGAACGCCTGCTTCAGATGGTCGAGAAAGGCGAAGACGCGCGCGCTCAACAGCCGCCGCGACGGATACAGCGCCCACAGCGCAACCGCTGGCGCGTCGAGATCCGCCCACTGCACGAGCCGGCCTGCAGCGAGGTCGTGGCTGGCGAGCGAGAGCGGCAGGCATGCGGCGCCGACCCCGGCACGGACCGCATCGCGCACCATGATCAGCGATGACAGCCGCAGGATCGGATCGATTGCGATGCGCGATCGTCCCGTTGCAGTCGTGACGTCCCACGCTGCGATCTGCTCGGTGCTGCGAACGACAGCAGGAACGCGCGCGCCGTCCGCCGGCCTCGTCAGGGCTGGGCTCGCCACGACCACCATCTGGTCGCGCAGGAAGATGCGCCCGACCAGGCTGTCATCGGGATCGGGATTGACCCGGATCACCAGATCATAGCCCTCCTCGACCATGTCGACGGCCCGGTCGTCGGTCGTCACGTCGAGCCGGACCTCGGGATATCGAAGCGCGAACGACGCGGCGAGCTTGCCCATCGCGGTTTGCGAGAACAGCAGCGGCGCGCTGATCCGCAGGCGGCCGCGCGGCGTGTCGCCGCCCGAGGAGATCGCAGCCACGGTCTCGTCGAGCTCGGTGAGCAGAGCGCCCGCCCGCTCGAACAGCGCCCGTCCCTCCTCGGTCAGCCTCAGCGCGCGCCCGCCGCGCTCGATCAGCCTGATGTCGAGGCTCGCCTCCAGCTCGGCGACCCGGCGCGACAGCGTCGCCTTGGGGCGACCGCTGGCGCGGGCGGCGCGGCCAAAGCCGCCGTGACGGGCGACCAGTGTGAAATCGGCGAGCGCCAGCAGATCCATCTGTTCCACCAATGAGACGACATGTCCATTTATAGCGTCTATTGGCTCGCATATGGATCGCTATTTTCGGGGCGTCTCAACAACCAACCCGGAGTGATCCCCATGACCATCCTCGTCACCGGCGCCACTGGTACCGTCGGCCGCCACGTCGTCGACCAGCTCGTCAAGCGCGGCGCCGACGTCCGTGCCCTCGTCCGCGATCCTGCCAAGGCGAGGTTTCCGGCGGGCGTCGCGGTCGCGCAGGGCGACCTGCTCGACATCGATTCGCTGCGCTCTGCCTTTTCGGGCGTCTCGACCTTGTTCCTGCTGAACGCCGTCGCGCCCGGTGAATTCACCCAAGCACTGGTCGCACTCAACGTCGCCCGCGAGGCCGGCATCGCGCGGATCGTCTATCTCTCGGTGATCCACAGCGACGTCTACGTCAACGTGCCGCACTTCGCCGGCAAGTTCGCCGTCGAGCGGATGATCGAGCAGATGGGCCTGAACGCCACCATCCTGCGCCCGGCCTACTTCATGACCAACGATCTCACGATCAAGGACGTCGTGCTCGGCTACGGCATCTACCCGATGCCGATCGGAGCCAAGGGCCTTGCCATGATCGACGTCAGCGACATCGGCGAGATCGCAGCGATCGAGCTGATCCGCCGCGAGCAGTCAGCCGTGCCGCTGCCGCTCGATCGCATCAACCTGGTCGGTCCGGACACGCTGACCGGCGCTGATGCCGCTGCGATCTGGTCTGACGTGCTGGGCCGCACGATCGCCTATGGCGGCGACAACGCCACGCAGTTCGAGACCAACCTCCGGCAGGTCATGCCGAGCTGGATGGCGTTCGACATGCGGCTGATGGCCGAGCGCTTCCTGACCGACGGCATGGTGCCTGAGGCCGGCGACGTCGCGCGCCTGACGGCGCTGCTGGGTCGTCCCCTGCGCTCCTATCGCGACTTCGTCGCTGACATCGCGACCGCCGCCTGACGGCAACAAGCCCTGATCATCCACCAAAGCCAAACTGTGGGGCGCCTCCGCGGACGCGTCCCATGCCAAGTCTCAGGAGGTCATCATGACTCATTCCACACGTGATAGCGCCAATGGCGCGAAGCCGAACATCCTGGTTCTCGGCGCGACCGGCGGCACCGGCCGGCTGATCGTGCGCGAGGCGCTGGCGCGCGGCGACAATGTCACCGCGCTGGTGCGCTCGCCGGGGAAGGCCGGCGATCTGCAAGGCGCGCATCTGATCGTCGGTGACGCCCGTGACGAAGCGACGTTGCGGAAGGCGCTGAAGGGTCAGGACGCCGTCATCAGTGCCTTGGGCACGCCGGCCGGTCCATTCCGGGAGGTGACGCTGCTCTCGACCGTGACGCGCTCGCTGCTCGACGCAATGCGGGCTGAGCGCGTCTCGCGGCTGGTTGCCATCACCGGAATTGGCGCCGGCGACAGCGCCGGGCACGGCGGCTTTCTGTTCGACCGGCTGATCTTTCCGCTGCTGCTGCGCAAGGTCTACGCCGATAAGAATCGGCAGGAGGCGATCATCGGCAATAGCGGGCTCGACTGGGTGGTCGTTCGTCCCTCGGTGCTGAACGACAAGCCGGGCGGACACACAGTGCGCGCGCTGACGGATCTCACCGACTTTCATGGCGGCACGATCGCGCGGGCCGACGTCGCGCGCTTCGTCCTGGATCAGGTGAGCGACGACAGCTTCCTGCATCGCTCGCCCCTGATCACGTGGTGAGACCAGCGACGCGCGGCGTCGATGCTCACGCCGCCGCCTTCCGCTCCAGGCCGAAGGCGTCGGCAAGCAGGCTGTAGGAGCGCTTGCGGGCGTCGTGGTCGAAGGTCGCCGTGATCACCATCAGCTCGTCGGCCTGGCTTGCCGCGATCATCGGATCGAGCTTGGCTCGCACCGTCGCCGGGCTACCCACGAACAGCCGCGACCGGTTGCGTGCGATCGAGGCGCGGTCCGCGTCTGTATACATGGTGGCCGCCGCCTCCTCGGGGCTCGGCAGCGGCAGGAACTGGCCGCGGTCGCGCCGCAGGCGGTTGAGGTCCATCGACGACGCCAGCCGCTCAGCCTCGGCGTCGGTCTCGGCCGTCACCACCGCGACCGCCAGGATCGCATGCGGCTGCGAGCGCCAGCGCGACGGCGTAAAATGCGCGCGGTAGGTTCGCATCGCGTCGACGGCATCGTGGCTGGCGAAATGATGCGCGAAGCCAAACCCCATGCCGAGTTGCGCCGACAGCTCGCTGGAATAGTCGCTGGAGCCGAGCAGCCAGATTGGCGGCAGCGGCGCATCGTCGGGCATGGCGATGACGTTGTTGTAGGGATGACCGGCAGGGAACTCGCGGGTCTCCCACAGCATCAGCTCATGCAGCCGCTCCAGGAAGTCGTCGCCCTCGCGGCGGTCGAGCCGGCTCCGCAGCGCATAGGCCGTGGTGCCGTCGGTGCCGGGCGCGCGTCCCAGACCGAGATCGATCCGGCCGGGAAACAGCGCCTCCAGCATCTTGAAGCGCTCGGCGACCACCAGCGGCGCGTGGTTGGGCAGCATCACGCCGCCGGAGCCGACGCGGATGTGCTGCGTCACCGCCGCGATCTGCCCGATCATGATGTCGGGCGACGGGCTCGCCACCGACGGCAGGCTGTGATGCTCGGCCAGCCAATAGCGGACGTAGCCGAGCTGATCGACATGGCGGGCCAGATCGATGCTGTTGCGCAACGCCACCGACGGCCTGGTGGCCGTGGTGGTGACGGAGAGGTCGAGGACGGAAAGCGGGATCATTGGCCCAACCTAATGCCTGCGCGTCGCGCCACAATGGGCTGACCGCGACCGTGACCTGCCGCGAATGCAGAGATCGACCGCAACGAAGTTGGGACATTCCGCCTGTATACAGGATGATATCTGGCATCTCCCACTGGATATTTCAGCGAGAGCCGTCCGGGACACACAGACACCCTTTGATATAACTCATGTTTCTTCGCCCACAATCAAGCCAGGCTCAGCGACAAAAACAGCAATATTCGCGGCCCGGTGGGCCAAATCCCATTTACGGTGGGCTGTCACTTGCGACGCACTTCCCTTATCTTGGCACATCACGAGGGGGACGCCCCTCTTGAGTTGAAATTTACGCCCCATTCGGAACCTGCGTTGCCATGACCGACCTCGCCACCGCCATCGCCGACGGCCACACCGCGATTCCCAGGCCGAAGATCTCGTTCGAGTTCTTTCCGCCGAAGACCGAGGAGATGGACCGGACGCTGTGGGCCTCGATCGAGCGCCTCGCGCCGCTGGAGCCGAGCTTCGTCTCGGTGACCTATGGTGCCGGCGGCTCGACCCGCGAGCGCACCCACGCCACCATCGCGCGCATCCTGAAAGAGACCGCGCTGCTGCCGGCGGCCCATCTCACCTGTGTCGGCGCCTCGCGCCGGGAGATCGACGAGGTCGTCGACCGCTATCATGAGGTCGGCGTCCGCCACATCGTAGCACTTCGCGGCGATCCGCCCGGCGGCATCGGCACGCCCTACTCCACCCGTGCCGACGGCTACCAGACCTCGCCCGAACTTATCGCCGGCATCAAGAAGCGCCACCCCGACATCGAGATCTCGGTCTCGGCTTATCCGGAGAAGCACCCCGAGAGCCGCGACTTCGACGCCGACATCGACATGCTCAAGGCCAAGGTCGACGCCGGCGCCACCCGCGCCATCACCCAGGTGTTCTTCGACAACGACCTCTACTTCCGCTACCTCGACCGTGTCCGCGCCCGCGGCATCGACATTCCGATCGTGCCAGGGATCATGCCGATGCACAATTTCAAGCAGGCGCGCGGCTTCGTCACCCGCGCCGGCACCACGGTGCCGCACTGGCTGGCCGAAAAATTCGACGGTCTCGACGACGATCCAGAGACCCGCAAGCTGGTCGCGGCGACCGTCGCCGCGGGCCAGGTGCAAAAGCTCGCCAAGCATGGCGTCGACACCTTCCATTTCTACACCATGAACCGCGCCGACCTCGTGTTCGCGATCAGCCATCTGCTCGGCATCCGTCCGAAGTCCGCCAACAAGGCTGCTGCCTGATGCCCGCCCCCGTATCCCCAGCGCGTACCGCCTTCCTTGCCGCTGCAGCCAAGCGCATCCTGATTCTCGACGGCGCCATGGGCACGATGATCCAGGCGCTGCAGCTCGACGAGGCCGCGTTCCGCAGCGAGCGGTTCAAGGACTTCCATCGCGACCTCCGCGGCAACAACGATCTCTTGATCCTCACCCAGCCCGAAGCGATCGAGGACATCCACGCGCAATATCTGCGCGCCGGGGCCGACATCGTCGCCACCAACACCTTCTCGGCGACATCGATCGCGCAGGCCGACTACGACCTGTCCGACATCATCTACGAGCTCAACCGCGAGGGCGCCCGGCTCGCCCGCAATGCGGCCACGCGTGTTGCGGCCGAGGACGGCAAACAGCGCTTCGTCGCCGGCGCGATGGGCCCGACCAACCGCACCGCCTCGATCTCGCCTGACGTGTCCAATCCCGGCTACCGCGCCGTGACCTTCGACGATCTCAGGCTTGCCTATGGCGAGCAGGCGCGCGGTCTCCTTGACGGCGGCGCCGACATCCTGCTGCTCGAGACCATCTTCGACACGCTCAACGCCAAGGCGGCGCTGTACGCCATCGCCGAGCTCTGCGAGGAGCGCGGCGTCGACGTGCCCGTCATGATCTCGGGCACCATCACCGACAAGTCCGGCCGCCTGCTCTCGGGCCAGATGCCGGAGGCGTTCTGGAATTCGGTCCGCCACGCGAAACCGCTGACCATCGGCTTCAACTGTGCGCTCGGCGCCGAGGATCTGCGCGCCCATGTCGCCGACATCGGCCGCGTCGCGGATACCTTGGTCTGCGCCTATCCCAATGCCGGCCTGCCCAACGAGTTCGGCCAGTATGACGAGACGCCGGCCTATATGGCGCGGCTGATCGGCGAGTTCGCGAGCGCCGGCCTCGTCAACATCGTCGGCGGCTGCTGCGGCACCACGCCGGACCATATCGCCGCGATCGCCGCCGCGGTGGCCCCGCACAAGCCGCGCGCCGTGCCGGAGATCGCGCCGCGGCTGCGGCTGTCGGGCCTGGAGCCGTTCGAGCTGACGCCCGCCATTCCGTTCGTCAACGTCGGCGAACGCACCAACGTCACGGGCTCCGCCAAATTCCGCAAGCTGATCACCGCCGGCGACTACACGGCTGCACTGCAGGTCGCGCGCGACCAGGTCGAGAACGGCGCCCAGGTCATCGACGTCAACATGGACGAGGGCCTGCTGGATTCGGAAGCCGCGATGCGGACCTTCCTCAACCTCGTCGCTGCCGAGCCGGACATCGCCCGCGTTCCCGTGATGGTCGATTCCTCGAAATTCCACGTCATCGAGGCCGGCCTGAAATGCGTGCAGGGCAAGCCGGTGGTGAACTCGATCTCGCTCAAGGAAGGCGAGGAGAAGTTCATCCACGAAGCGAAGATCGCGCGCCGGCATGGTGCCGCTGTCGTCGTGATGGCGTTCGACGAGACCGGCCAGGCCGACACCTACAAGCGCAAGACCGAGATCTGCGCCCGCGCCTACAAGATCCTGGTCGAGCAGATCGGCTTCCCGCCCGAGGACATCATCTTCGACCCGAACATCTTCGCGATCGCGACCGGACTTGAGGAACACAACAATTACGGCGTCGACTTCATCGAAGCGACACGTTGGATCCGGCAGAACCTGCCGCATGCGCATGTCTCGGGCGGCGTGTCCAATCTCTCCTTCTCGTTCCGCGGCAATGAGCCGGTGCGCGAGGCGATGCACTCGGTGTTCCTGTATCACGCCATCAAGGCGGGCATGGACATGGGCATCGTCAATGCCGGCCAGATGATCGTCTATGACGACATCGATCCCGAGCTGCGCCAGGTGTGCGAGGACGTCGTGCTGAACCGCGACCCCGGCGCGTCCGAGCGGCTGCTGGCGCTGGCCGAGAAATTCCGTGGCCAGGGCAAGCAGACCAAGGAGGCCGATCTCGCCTGGCGCGAATGGCCGGTCGGCAAGCGGCTGAGCCACGCGCTGGTGCATGGGATCACCGAGTTCATCGAGCAGGACACCGAGGAAGCCCGAGCCGCCTCGACGCGGCCGCTCGACGTCATCGAAGGCCCGCTGATGGCCGGCATGAACGTGGTCGGCGACCTCTTCGGCGACGGCAAGATGTTCCTGCCGCAGGTCGTGAAGTCCGCACGCGTGATGAAGCAGGCGGTGGCCTATCTGATGCCGTTCATGGAGGCCGAGAAGGCCGCCAACAAGGGCCGCGCCAACGAGCGCTCCAACGCCGGCAAGATCGTGCTCGCGACCGTCAAGGGCGACGTCCACGACATCGGCAAGAACATCGTCGGCATCGTGCTCCAGTGCAACAATTTCGAGGTCATCGACCTCGGCGTCATGGTGCCCGCCGCCAAGATCATCGAGACCGCCAAGGCCGAGAACGCCGACATCGTCGGGCTCTCCGGCCTGATCACGCCGTCGCTCGACGAGATGGCGTATCTCGCCTCGGAGATGGAGCGCCAGGGCCTGAACGTGCCGCTCCTGATCGGCGGCGCCACGACGAGCCGCGTCCACACCGCGGTCAAGATCGATCCGAACTACCGGAATGGCCCGGTCGTTCACGTCAACGACGCCAGCCGCGCCGTCGGCGTCGCCTCCTCGCTGCTGTCGCCGGAGCGCAAGGATACCTACGCCACGGAGGTTCGCAGCGAGTATCAGAAGATCGCCGCTGCGCATCTGCGCGGCCAGGCCGACAAGAAGCGGCTGAAGCTCGCGGACGCGCGCGCCAACGCGCCGAAGATCGACTTCGCCAAGGCGAAGCCGGTGAAGCCGACCTTCCTCGGCGTCAAGACCTTCGTTGATTACGACCTCGCCGAGCTGGTGCCCTATATCGACTGGACGCCGTTCTTCCAGACCTGGGAGCTCGCCGGCCGTTTCCCTGCGATTCTCGACGACGCCAAGGTCGGCGAAGCCGCACGGGCGCTCTATGACGACGCGCTGAAGATGCTGAAGCGCATCGTCGCCGAGAAGTGGTTCACGGCGCGCGCCGCGATCGGCTTCTGGCCGGCCAATGCCAAGGGCGACGACATCGTGCTCTATGCCGACGACAGCCGCACCACGGCGGTCGCGACCCTGCACACCCTGCGCCAGCAGCTCGAGAAGCGCGAGGGTCGCTTCAACACCGCACTCTCCGACTTCATCGCGCCTGTGGGTTCCGGCGTGCCGGACTATGTCGGCGGCTTCGTCGTCACGACAGGCCTCGGCGAGGATGCCGTCGCCGACCGCTTCAAGAACGCCAATGACGACTACTCCTCGATCCTGGTGAAGGCGCTGGCCGACCGGCTCGCCGAGGCGTTCGCCGAGCGCCTGCATGCCCGCGTCCGCCGCGAGTTCTGGGCCTACGCTCCGGACGAGGCGCTCTCACCAGACGATCTGATCCTGGAGAAGTATCACGGCATCCGTCCCGCGCCCGGCTATCCGGCGCAGCCCGACCACACCGAGAAGGCGACCTTGTTCGAGCTGCTCGACGCCGAGAAGAATGCCGGCGTGCGGCTGACCGAAAGCTTTGCGATGTGGCCGGGCTCGTCGGTGTCGGGCCTCTATTTCGCCTCGCCGGAGAGCTTCTATTTCGGCGTCGGCAAGATCGAGCGCGACCAGGTCGAGGACTACGCCGCGCGCAAGGGCATGACCGTCGCCGAAGCCGAGCGCTGGCTGGCGCCGATCCTGAACTACATTCCGGCAAGGAGTGGACAGCAGGCGGACGCGGCAGCGCGCGCCGTCGCTTCGCCCGCTCCGGCCAACGACGCCGCACCCGCCGAGCTCGCGAGCCATCCGGTGGGCTGCACCTGTGCCGTTCATCTCGCCTGGCGCAAGAAGGCGGTCGGCGCAAAGTAGCCGGCGCGCAGTCTCCCACCCCAAACTGTCGTCCCGGCCTCGCGCCGGGACCCATACCGCGTGATGCATCTGTCGGCCGCCGTGGTCGATACCGAGCGCACGACACCTCCCTGTGGTTATGGATCCCGGCGTTCGCCGGGACGACACCAGTTATGGCGGACCGCCGTCGCCTCCCATATGCGTTCGCAGGGGCAGCACCGCATGTGACCCCTCCCCGTGTCCCCCGCGCCACGGCCGCCGCGAATGACAAAGCGCCACAGCCGGCGCCATGCGATGCAGCGTGGACTTATCCCCGCTAACCGGCTGAAATGCCGCCGGGGCCTCCGGGTGGTTTTTCGTTCATGTCGTTGCAGTTCAGGCTTGCGTCCCGAAACCTGTTCCATGACAGGCTTCGTTTCATTGCCACCATCATCGGCATCATCTTCTCGATCGTGCTGGTGACCGTGCAGATGGGCCTCTATGTCGGCTTCCGCCGCATGGTCACGACCATGATCGACCATTCCCCGGCCGAGCTGTGGATCATGCCGGTCGGCACCAAATGCTTCGAGGATCCCTCGCTGCTCGACGAGCGGCAGCGGTTCCGGGCGCTGGCGGTTCCTGGAGTGGCGGAGGCGACGCCGCTGGTGATCGGCTATGCGCAATGGCGGCTGCCGCAGGGCACCACGACGCCGGTCTTCGTGGTCGGCTCGGAGCTGCGCGGGCTCGGGCTGCATCCCTGGAACGTGGTGGAGGGACGGCTGGACGACCTGTCCGTGCCGGGCGCGGTCGCCATCGACCAGACCTATTTCGAGCGGCTCGGCGTCGGCGGCGCCGGCCAGGCTGCGGAGCTCCGCGACCAGAAGGTGCAGGTGATGGCTGTCACCAAAGGCATCCGCTCGTTCACGACAACGCCTTACGTGTTCACCGACGTCGACCGCGCCCGCGCCTATACCGGCATCGCCTCGAACAAGGCGTCCTATCTGGTGGTCAAGCTGGCGGCCGAGGCCGACCTCTGGACCGTGCAGCGGGCGCTGCGCGACAGCCTGTCCAATGTCGAGGTGCTGACCGCAGCCGAGTTCGCGAGCCGCAGCCGCTCGTTCTGGCTGTTCGGCACCGGCGCCGGTGCCGCGCTGTTCGCCGGCGCCCTGCTCGGCCTCATCGTCGGCACCGTGATCGTGGCGCAGACGCTCTATTCCAGCACCAAGGATCACATCAACGAGTTCGCGACCCTGCGCGCGATCGGCTCGTCCAGCCGCTACATCTACACCGTCATCATCTGGCAGGCGCTGCTCAGCGCCATCGTCGGCTTCGCCGGCGCTGCGGCGATCGGCAAGATCGTGGCGGCGGCGACCGCGGAATCGGCGCTGCCGGTCATCATGACACCAACGCTGACGGTCGCGCTGTTCGTGCTGACGGTGACGATGTGCGTCGGCTCGGCGATCGCGGCGATCCTCAAGGTCATGCGCATCGACCCGACCCTGGTATTCTCGCGATGACCGACACCGTGCTCGAGGCCACCGATCTCGTGCATCACCTCGGCCAGGGGGCCGGCAGGGTGCAGGCACTGAAGGGCGTGAGCCTGTCGCTGAAGGGCGGCGAGCTGGCGCTGCTGATGGGCCCCTCGGGCAGCGGCAAGACGACGCTGCTGTCGATCCTGGGTTGCCTGATGACGCCGGATGGCGGTGCCGTGCGGGTTGCCAACCAGCCGGTCGCGGGGCTCGATCCCGAGGCGCTGGCGAAGCTGCGCCGCGAGCGCATCGGCTTCATCTTCCAATCCTATCATCTGTTTCCGACGCTGAACGCCGAGGACAATGTGCGGCTCGCGCTCGATGTGCGCAGCGAACGCGCGGGGTCTGCGAAGAAGGCGGCGCGCGAGGTGCTCGACAGGGTCGGCCTCGGTCCGAAGAAGCGGTCGTTCCCGCGCGAGCTCTCGGGCGGCGAGCAGCAGCGCGTCGCGATCGCCCGCGCCATCGTCGGCAAAGCGCAGGTCATTCTCGCCGACGAGCCGACCGGCGCGCTCGATACGGCCAATGGCCATGCGATCATGACCCTGCTCGCGGACATCGCCAAGGATCCCTCACGCGCAGTGCTGGTGGTCACGCACGATCCGCGCATCCTGCCGTTCGCCAATCGCGTCATTCACATCGAGGACGGCCGCATCGTCCGCGAGGAGAGCGGCGGCGAGTCCATGAAGAAAGTCTCGCACGCATGATATCGGGAATTCCAGAACGCGCTCACCTGCTCGGGCTCGTCGCAGCGGCCGCACTTGCTATCACCGTCACGCCGACCTCGATTCCACCGACAGCGCGCGCCGCCAATGCCCAGGAGGAACGCTGGCTGGCCGTCGCGCCCGGCCGGGTCGAGCCGGCATCCGGCCTGATCAAGCTCGGCGCCCCCGTGGTCGGGCCGATCCAGGAGGTGCTGGTCAAGCCGAACGAGACCGTGTTCACCGGCCAGGCCCTGGTGCGGCTCGGCGACGCCGAAGCCCGCGCGCAGCTCGCCAGCGCCGAGGCGCAGGTCGCGATGCGCAAGCGCGTGCGCAACAAGGAGTCGACACCGTCTGGCGCGGGTCCGCGGCGCCGGGCCGAAGACGGCGTCGCCGACGCGCAGGCGGCCGTGTTCGACGCGCGTGCTGCGCTCGACAAGGCGGTGGCCGAGCGGCGCGCAGGGCACGGCGCCGATGCCGATGTCGACACCGCACGCACGCAACTGACAGTCGCGCAGGCGAAGCTGGAGCAGCAGGCCGACGAGCTGCGCAAGGTCACCGCTGATGCGCCACTGCCGATCAGCGCCGAGGGCCAGCTCAACGTCGCCCGCAGCGAACTGCAGGGCGCCCGCGCCACGTTGGAAAAGCTCACCATCCGCGCACCGCTCGACGGCACGGTGCTGCAGGTCAATGCGCGCACCGGCGAGATCGCCTCGCCGCAGGCGACCCAGCCGATGGTGCTGCTCGGCGACACGTCGTCGCTGCGCGTGCGCGCCGAGCTCGACCAGCGCGACCTTGACAAAATCAAGGTCGGCCAGCAGGCCGTGGTCCGCTCCGACGCCTTCCGCGGCCGCGACGTCGCCGGCAAGGTCGCCGCCATCGCCCCCCTGGTCGAGAGCAGCCGCGCTGCTGCGCTCAGCCAGCGCAACATGACCGATGTCGATGTCGTCGAGGTGCTGGTCGATCTGGCCGAGCCGGGCCCGTTCGCGGTGGGCATGAAGGTGGACGTGTATTTCCGGCCGTGAGGGGCGCGCCGTGCGGCCCACGCCTCGCGCGCTGCTGCCCACCCTCCCCTGGAGGAGGAGGGTCGCTCGCACGCGCAGCGGGCGTGCGGGGTGGGGTGAAGCCACGAGCACTGCTGCTGATGGAGAGATCACCCCACCGCGCCTCACGTTTCGCTTCGCTCATCGTGAGGCGACCCTCCCCCTCCAGGGGAGGGTGAGCACCGAGCAAGCGGCACGGTCTGACGTCTCGATGGACTCCATCAATCCCCGCTCGGCGGGGCCAGCGGCTGGACGATCTCCTGGAATGGCGGCAGCGCCTCGCACCTTGCGGCATGCGCGGCCAGCGCCGGATAGCGCGTGGCGTCGAACAGATGCGGATGCGCCTCGCGTGTGAAGCGCAGCACGCAGGCGACGGCAATGTCGGCATGGCCGATTCGCTCGCCATACCAGTAGTCTGTCGTGATTGCGGCGCGCTCCGCCTCTAGCATCGCCAGCACGCCCGAGATCTGCGTCTCGCAACGCGCGACCCACAGGGCCAGGCGGTCCTTGCGCAGCACGCGCTCATAGATCAGGCTGACGGCCTTGTCGCCCAAGCCAGTCGCGAGCGCGATCGTATGCAGCTGCCTGCGGCGCAGCGCGCCGCTCCGCGCCAGCATCGCGCGCTCGGGCCCGACGGTCTCGTCGAGATGGTCGAGGATCGCGACCGAATCGATCAGCGCCTCGCCGTCGTCGAGCACCAGCACCGGCACGCGCAGCAGCGGATTGTACGGCGCGATCTTGTCGGCATCGCCGAAGGTCGACCACGGCTTGTGCTCGAACGGCAGGCTGTAGAGCCTGAGCGCAATCGCGGTGCGACGGACGAAAGGCGAGTCGTATTGGCCGATCAGGAACATCGGTTATCCTCCTGTGCGGCGCATTGAAGCGCCGTTCGGCGCCGTTGTCAGCTCCCATGTTCAGGCGAGCAGCGGCACATGCGGTGCGACATCGCACGGCAGCGTGCCGTCGAGGCGCGGATCGGGGGCGATCTCGATCTGGCGGCGATAGGGCCGGAAGCCGGAGCGCTGGTAGAAGGCGAGCGCGCGCGGATGATCGAAGCTGCAGGTGTGGACCCAGAGCCGCGTCAGCGGCTGCGCCCAGGCGCGGCGCAGTGCGTGATTCATCAGCAGGCGGCCGGCGCTGGTGCCGATCAGCTTCGACGTGACGCCGAACAGCACCAGCTCGCAATCGTTCTTGGTGCGGAAGTCGAGCTCCAGCAGGCCCTCGTCGCCGCCATCATGGACGAGCGTGTAGATCTCGACTCCGTCAGCGCGAATCGTCTTGGCAAGCTCCGCATCGCTCATACGCGTGCGCTGCGACCACAGCCACTCCCAGCCGACGCGGGCATAGAGGTCGCGGTACCAAGCGAGATCGGGCTGCGCGACGCGGCGAATGCTCCAGTCGCCGATCGGATCGGGCGGCAGCACTGGCGGTGCCAGCATTTCCAACGAGGTCACCACGGCCGCGACCTTGCCGGGTGGGACGTCGAAATATCCGTCGGGAATGGTCACTCTAGACGACCTGATTGAAGAGTGATCGGCAACTTGCTTACCCCGGACGTAATTGGAACCGCACAGCGGTCCCGGCATGGTCGGCGCATTCAACATCAGGAGCCATGCCCATGCAACGACGAGACGTGCTGCTGACCGCGGCAGCAGCCAGCTTCGCGGCGACGGGAGCGAGCCTCGCCGCCGCACCGACCGCGGCGCGCCCGCGTATCCGCTGCAGCGACGGCGTGACGCTCTATCACGAGGAGTGGGGCAGCGGCCGGCCGGTGCTGTTCGTACATGCCTGGGCGCTGACCAGCGCGATGTGGACCTACCAGATCTCCGATCTCAGCCAGCGCGGGCTGCGCTGCATTGCCTTCGACCGCCGCGGCCATGGACGCTCCGACGTGCCGGGCAGCGGCTACGAGCTCGACCGCCTGGCCGACGACATCGCCGAGGTCATCGCGCAGCTCGACCTTGATGACGTCGCGCTGGTCGGCATGTCCATGGGCTGCAACGAGATCCTCAACTACGTCGCGCGGCACGGCACGGGACGCATCTCGCGCATCGCGATGCTCGGACCGACGACGCCGTTTCCGCTGCAGACCGCGGACAATGCGCTCGGCGCGCCCCACGGCTATTTCGAGCAGTGCTGGGCCGCGTGGCAGAGCGACTTTCCGAAATGGATCGAGGACAACAAGCTGCCGTTCTTCACGAAGGACGCCTCGCCGCAGATGATGGAATGGGTCGCGGCGATGATGCGCCAGATGCCCATTCCCGTCGCGGTCGCCACCAACCGCGCGCTGATCGCGACCGACCTGCGGCCGGTGCTTGCGAAGATCGACCGTCCCGTGCTGATCCTGCACGGCGACAAGGACGTCTCGGCGCCGCTCGACATGACGGGACGGCCGACCGCCAAGGGCATCAAGGGCGCCGAGCTGAAGGTCTATCCCGGCGGCCCGCATGGGCTGTTCGTGACCCACATGAAGCAGGTCAATGCCGACCTTGCTGCGTTCCTGGCTTAGCTGCTGTGGGACGTGAGCGTCCTACTCGCCCTCGTCGCTCGCCAGCACGCCCTTCACGGCGCGCGCCCAGCCGGCGAGCTTGCGCTGCCGGGTCGCCGCGCTCATCGCCGGCCGGAAGCGGTGCTCGAGCCGCCAATTGTCGGCGAACTTCTCCGGCTCCGGATAGACGCCCGCATTCAGGCCGGCGAGATAGGCGGCGCCGAGCGCGGTGGTCTCCTGGATCATGGGACGGTCGACCGGTGCGTCGAGCAGGTCGGCGAGACGCTGCATGGTCCAGTCCGAGGCGGTCATGCCGCCATCGACGCGCAGCACGATCGTGGCCGCGGACGCATCGGGCCAGTCGGCGCGCATCGCCGCCCACAGATCGTAGGTCTGATAGCAGACGCTTTCCAGCGTCGCATGCGCGAGCTCGGCCGGGCCGGTGTTGCGGGTCAAGCCGAACAGCGCGCCGCGCACGCGCGGATTCCAATACGGCGCGCCAAGGCCGACGAAGGCGGGCACCAGATAGACCGACTGCATGGAGTCGGACTTGTCGGCGAGCGGGCCGGTCTCGGCGGCATGCTTGATGATGCCGAGCCCGTCGCGCAGCCATTGCACCGCCGAGCCGGCGACGAAGATCGAGCCTTCGAGCGCGTAGGTGCGGACGCCACCCAACTGATAGGCGATGGTCGTCAGCAGCTTGTTGTTCGACTTCACCGGCGTGGCGCCGGTGTTGAGCAGCGCGAAGCAGCCGGTGCCATAGGTCGACTTCATCATGCCCGCCGTGAAGCAGGCTTGTCCGATCGTCGCGGCCTGCTGGTCGCCGGCAATGCCCGCGACCTTGATCGGACCGCCGAACAGGTCGGGCGTGGTGGTGCCGAAATCGGCGGAGGAGTCCTTCACCTCGGGCAGCATCGAGCGCGGCACGCGCAGCAGCTTCAACAGCGTCTCGTCCCACTGCCCGGTGTGGATGTTGAACAGCAGCGTGCGCGACGCGTTGGTGGCGTCGGTGGCGTGCACCTTGCCGCCGGTCAGGCGCCACAGCAGGTAGCAGTCGACGGTGCCGAACATCAGCTCGCCGCGGTCCGCCCGCTCGCGCGCGCCCGGCACGTGGTCGAGAATCCAGGCGACCTTGGTGCCGGAGAAATAGGGATCGATGATCAGGCCGGTTTTGGCGCTGACATCCGGCTCATGGCCGTCCGCCTTGAGCCGCGCGCAGATGTCGGCGGTGCGGCGGTCCTGCCAGACGATGGCGCGGTGCACCGCCTGGCCGGTGGCGCGGTCCCATACCACGGTGGTCTCGCGCTGGTTGGTGATGCCGATCGCGGCGATGTCCTTTGCAGCTAGGCCCGCCTTTGTCAGCGCGTCGCGGCAGGTCATCACGGTCGAGGTCCAGATGTCCTCCGGCTCGTGCTCGACCCAGCCCGACGCCGGGAAATGCTGCGGGAATTCCTGCTGCGCCACCGCGGCGATCGAGATGTCGGAGCGGAACACGATCGCGCGCGAGGACGTGGTGCCCTGATCGATGGCCAGCACGAAGGACATGGAGTTTCTTCCCGGGAGGTTGACGACGTTGGGTCGACAAGCAAGCGGATCAGGCGGGCGAGGTCAAGGTGGAGCGGCACGTGCCCTGTCCACCCTCCCCTGGAGGGGGAGGGTCGATCGACCGCGCAGCGGGCGAGCGGGGTGGGGTGAGGCCACGGATGCTGGTGCTTGTGGAGAGATCACCCCACCCCGCCTCACGTCTCGCTTCGCTCGTCGTGAGGCGACCCTCCCCCTCCAGGGGAGGGTGAAGAAATCGATCGCTGCTGCTCGGTTAGGTAGGAGCCCGCTACACCGCCGCCGTGGTCACACCGCCATCCACGACGATGGTCTGGCCGGTCATGAAGGTCGACGCATCCGAAGCGAGGTAGGCGACCGCGCCGGCGATCTCGTGTGGCTCACCGATGCGGCGGAGCGGGGTGGTGGCGCAGCGCTGTTTCAGGCGGGCTTCGTCCTCCCACAGCGCGCGGGCGAAGTCGGTCTTGATCAGGCCGGGCGCGACGCAATTGATGCGGACACCCTGCGGGCCCCATTCGCCGGCGAGACTGCGGCACAGCGCAAAGTCGGCAGCCTTGGAGATGCCGTAGGCGCCGATCACGGTCGAGCCGCGCAGGCCGCCGATCGAGGAGACGATGATGACCGAGCCCTTGCCGCGCGCGGCCATCGGCGGGATCGCCTTGGCGCAGAGCCAGAGGTTGCTCTTCACGTTGGAGGCCATGATCTTGTCGAAGGCCTCGTCGGTGATGTCGAGCAGCGGACCGTAATACGGGTTCACCGCCGCGTTGCAGACGAGGATGTCGACCTGGCCGTAATGCGTCACGGCGCCGTCGATCAGCGCATCGACTTCGGCGCGACGCGAGATGTTGCAGGGGATGACATGGGCGTCGCCGCCGTTGGCGCGGATGCCGCTCGCGACCTCCTCGCAGGCGTCAAGCTTGCGGCTGGAGATCACCACCTTGGCGCCGAGCTGCGCGAGCAGCTCCGCCGAGGCGCGGCCGATGCCGCGGCTGGAGCCGGTGACGACGGCGACCTGTCCGGTGAGGTCGAAGGGATTGGGGGTCATATCTGCTTCCTCCGCGTCATTGCGAGGAGTGAAGCGACGAAGCAATCCAGAGTTGCGCGTGACGCCCTGGATTGCTTCGCTCCGCTCGCAATGACGGCTCGACGATCAAATTGCTCCGGAGCCAGTCGACGCCGGCAACGTAGCTCTCTCAAATCCGTCATGCGCGGGCTTGACCCGCCTGCGGGGCCGAAGCCCCTTCGGCGCGGCGAAGGCCCGCGCATCCATCTCAGAGAGCGATGGGTTGCCGGGGCAAGCCCGGCAACGACGCATTCGCTTAGATCAACCCGCCGGCCTCGCTGACGCGGCGCATGTGGTAGTCGGTGTCGCCGAACGTCGTCTCGATCATCGACAGCCGCTTGAAGTAGTGGCCGATCTTGGCCTCCATGGTCATGCCGATGCCGCCATGGAGTTGGATCGACTGCTGGCCGACGAACTTGGCCGATTTGCCGATCTGGACCTTGGCTGCGGCAATCGATGTGGTGCGCTCCTTGGCGTCGTCGAACTCGGCGGCCATGGTCGCGAACATCGACATCGAGCGGGCCTGCTCCAGCGCGACGAACATGTCGGAGGCGCGGTGCTGCAGCGACTGGAACGAGCCGATCGCGACGCCGAACTGCTTGCGCGTCTTGATGTACTCGACCGTGGTCTTGAGCGACTCGTCCATCAGGCCGACGGCTTCCGCGCACAGCGCGATGCGGGCTTCGTCGACGACGCGCTCGATCAGCGGCAGGCCGTTGGCGGAATCGCCGATCACGGCGTCAGCCCCCACTTCCACGCCGGTGAAGGTGATGTCGGCCGCGTGCAGGCCGTCCTGCGTCGGATAGCCCTTGCGGGTGACGCCCTTGGCATCCGCCGGCACGATGAACACGCCGATGCCGGACTTGTCGCGCTGGCCGCCCGAGGTGCGCGCGGTCACGATCAGGGTGTCGGCGTTCTCGCCGTTGAGGACGACGAACTTTTCGCCGTCGATGACATAGCCGTCGCCCTTCTTCTTCGCCGAGGCGGCGACATCGAACAGGTCGTAGCGCGACTGCTTCTCGAGCTGGGCGAAGGCGAACGTCTTGCTGCCGTCGATGATGCCGGGAAGATGCGCCGCCTTCTGCGCTGCCGAGGCTCCATGACGCAGGAAGCCGCCAGCGAGCACCACGGTCGCCAGATACGGCTCGAGCACCAGCGCGCGGCCCATCGCCTCCATCACGATCATGGTCTCGACACCGCCGGCGCCGAAGCCGCCATCGTCCTCGGAGAACGGCAGACCGAGCAGGCCCTGCTCGGCGAGCTTGGACCACATCGCCTGGCTCCAGCCGCCCTTCTCCTTCATGTAAAGCTTGCGCTTGTCGAAATCATAGGCATCCGCCAGCAGGCCGTCGATGCTGTCCTTGAGGAGGCGTTGCTCCTCGGTGAGATCAAAATCCATTGGTTGACTCTCCAGTATCCCCATTCTCCGTCATGCCCGCGCTTGTCGCGGGCATCCACGTCGTGCCGTTATGCGGGCGGCGTGGATGGCCGGGTCAAGCCCGGCCATGACAGCGTGCGTCGTCGAGGCGCTGCGGCTCACATGTCAGAGCCCCAGCACCGCCTTGGCGATGATGTTGCGCTGGATCTCGTTGGAGCCGCCGTAGATCGAGACCTTGCGGTTGTTGAAGTAGCTCGGCGCGATCTGGGCGGTCCAATCCATGGTCTCGTTGCTGTCGTCGTCGCCGTGCACGTCATACGGCGCGGCGAACGGGCCGATCACCTCCATCAGCAGCTCGGTCGTGGTCTGCTGGATCTCGGAGCCCTTGATCTTCAGCACCGAGGACGCCGGATTGGGCTTGCCCTTGCCGTGCTTGCCTTCGTCGGCGACGACGCGCAGCTGCGTCAGCTCCAGCGCCTTGAGCTCGACCTCACACGCCGTGAGCTTCTCGCGGAACGACGGGTCTTCCAGCACGGGACGGCCGCCGGATTCGATCTTGCCGGCGAGCTCCTTGATGCGGCGGATGCGCTCCTTGGAGACGCCGACGCGGGCAATCCCCGTGCGCTCATTGCCGAGCAGGAACTTGGCGTAGTCCCAGCCCTTGTTCTCCTCGCCGATCAGGTTCTCGATGGGCACCTCGACGTCGTCGAAGAACACCTCGTTGACCTCGTGGCCGCCGTCGATGGTCTGGATCGGACGCACCGTCACGCCCTTCGACTTCATGCTGAAGACGATGAAGGAGATGCCCATCTGCTTCTTCGCCGCGGGATCGGTACGGCACAGGCAGAAGATCATGTCGGCGTGCTGAGCCAAGGTGGTCCAGGTCTTCTGGCCGTTGATGATCCACTTGTCGCCGCGGCGCTCGGCCTTGGTCTTCAGCGAGGCGAGGTCGGAGCCCGAGCCCGGCTCGGAGAAGCCCTGGCACCACCAGTCGTCGACATTGGCGATGCGCGGCAGATACTTCTTCTTCTGCTCCTCGTTGCCGAAGGTGTAGATGACGGGGCCAACCATGCTGACGCCGAAGGCGAGCGGCTGCGGCGCTGGATAGGCCTGCAGCTCCTCGTTGAAGATGTAGTGCTGCACGGAGGTCCAGCCGGTGCCGCCATATTCCTCCGGCCAGTGCGAGACACCCCAACCCTTCTTGTTGAGGATGCGCCACCAGGTCACCATCTCGTCCTTCGACAGATGGCGGCCTTCGATCATCTTCCGCCGCGTCTCCGGCGGCACATTGTCCCTGAAGAACTGCCGCACTTCCTCGCGGAACGCCTGCTCTTCCTTCGTAAATGCAAGATCCATCGGATCCTCCCTTTAGGTATTCAAATCGACCTGCGGTCAGTTCGTCTTGCTCCGCTGTCGTCCCTGCGAACGCAGGGACCCATATCCACCGGCGGACGTTGGAGGCAAAGGCGTCTGCCAGAATGCCTCAAGCGATATCACGCGGTATGGGTCCCGGGTCTGCACTTGCGAGCGCTCGCGCGCTCGCAAGCTTGCCCGGGACGACACCTGTTAAAATCCCGCGCGAGATTCGCGCGGGACGACAATCAAGCTACTGCAGCACCTCGAACAGGCCGGCGGCGCCCATGCCGCCGCCGACGCACATGGTGACGACGGCGTATTTGGCCTTGCGGCGGCGGCCTTCGATCAGCGCATGGCCCGTGAGCCGCGCGCCCGACATGCCGTAGGGATGGCCGACCGCGATGGCGCCGCCATTGACGTTGATCTTGTCGGGGTCGATGCCGAGCTTGTCGCGGCAGTACAGCACCTGCACCGCGAACGCCTCGTTGAGCTCCCACAGGCCGATGTCGTCGACGGTGAGGCCGTGGCGCTTCAAGAGGCGCGGCACCGCGAACACCGGGCCGATGCCCATCTCGTCGGGCTCGCAGCCATGCGCAACGAAGCCGCGGAAGATGCCGAGCGGCTGCAGGCCGCGCTTGGCCGCGTTGGCGTCGCTCATGATCACGCAGGCCGAGGCGCCATCGGACAGCTGGCTGGCATTGCCGGCGGTGATCGAGAAGCCGTCGCCGCGCACGGCCTTGAGGCCGGCGAGACCTTCGGCGGTCGTCTCCGGACGCGGGCCTTCGTCCTGCGAGAAGGTCACGTCCTTGAACGAGATGTTGCCGGTGGCCTTGTCGGTCACCGCCATCTTGGTGGTGATCGGCGCCAGCTCGTCGTTGAACTTGCCGCCCTGCTGCGCGGCCGCTGTGCGGCGCTGGCTCTCCAGCGCATATTCGTCCTGCCGCTCGCGCGAGATGCCGTAGCGTTTGGCGACGATCTCGGCGGTGTCGATCATCGGCATGTAGACGTCGCCCTTGATCTCGAGCAGCGCCGGATCGGTCGCCTGGAAGGCGTTCATCTTGTCGTTCTGGACCAGCGAGATCGACTCGCCGCCGCCGCCGACGGCGATCTCGACGCCGTCGAAGATCACCGAGCGCGCCGCGAGCGCGATCGCCTGCAGGCCGGAGGCGCATTGGCGGTCGATCGTGGTGCCGCCGACCGACACCGGCAGGCCGGCGCGCAGCAGCGCCTTGCGCGCGATGTTGCCGCCGGTCGAGCCCTGCTGCAGGGCCGCGCCCATCACGACATCCTCGACCTCGGCCGGATCGACCTTGGCGCGCTTGACCGCCTCGCCGATGGCGTGGCCGAGCAAGGTGGCGCCGCCAGTGGCGTTGAGCGCGCCGCGATAGGCCTTGCCGATCGGCGTGCGGGCGGTGGAAACGATGACGGCATCGGTCATGGGCGACCTCCTGTTGTTGTTACTGATGTTTGCTGTGAGACGTGGGTGATTGCTGCTGGCGCAGTTCGTGACGCGACAGCTTGCCGACCGGCGTGCGCGGCAGCTCGTCGACAAACTCGACCGCCGCCGGCAGCTCGTGCTTGCCGAGTTTGCCGGTGAGGAAGGCGCGGAGATCCTCGACCGGGAACGGTGCTGCGCCGTCGCGCAGCTTGATGAAGGCCTTGGCGGCCTCGCCGCGATAGGCGTCGGGAATGCCGATCACGATGACCTCCTGCACCGCCGGATGGGTGTAGATCGCCTGCTCGATCATCTGCGGATAGACGTTGAAGCCGCCGGAGATGATCATGTCCTTCTTGCGGTCGACCAGGAAGTAGAAACCGTCGGCGTCGACATAGCCGATGTCGCCAGTCAGGAAATGATCGCCGACGAACGACTGCGCCGTTTCCTCCGGCCGGTTCCAATAGCCCTTGGTGACGTTTGGCCCCTTGATCCGGATCTCGCCGACCTCGTTCACGCCAAGCACCTTTGAGGGATCCTCGAGCGACACGACGTCCATCTCGATGCCGGGCAGCGTGATCCCGATCGAGCCCGGCTTGTCCGGGCCGCCCTTGGGGTGGGCGGTGCCGGGCGAGCAGGTCTCGGTCATGCCCCAGCCGCTCTTCAGCTTCATGCCGACGCGGCGCTCGAGGATGCGCGCGACCTCGACCGGAAGCGGCGCGCCGCCGGAGCCGACGCTGGTCAGCGACGACAGATCGCGCGTGTCGAGGTCGGGCAGGTTGGCGATCGCGATCCACATCGTCGGCACGCCCGGGAAATAGGTCGCGCGCTTGACCTCGATGTCGCGCATCACGGCGTCGAGATCGAAGCGCTGGTGCAGCGAGATCAGGCTGCCGAGGCGCAGCGAGGTCAGCAGCACCACCGTCAGCGCATAGATGTGGAACAGCGGCAAGACGCAGATCACCCGGTCGGAACCATTGCCGTTCGCGCGCGTCGCGCGCCCCCAGATTGCGGCGATCGACACCGCCGAGGTGAGATTGCCATGCGTCAGCATCGCGCCCTTGGGCAGGCCGGTGGTGCCGCCGGTATATTGCAGCAGGGCGATGTCGTCGGGCGAGATGGCCGGCCATTTCGCGGGCACCACCGCGCCATCGACGAAGGCGCGGTGCGTGACGACCGCAGGGTTGTCCGGCAGCGGCGTTTGCGGCGTGCCGACCTTGCCCCAATGGTCGTCCTCGCAGACGATCAGCCGATCGAGCAGGCCCTTCTCCAGGAACTTCAACGCCGTCGGCAGCAGCGCGCTGAGGTTCGACGTCACCAGGATGCGCGCGCCGGAATCGCTGAGCTTGTGCGACAGCGCGATCTCGCCATCGAGCGGCGACAGGTGCACCACGCGGGCGCCGGCCTTGAGCGCGCCGAAGAAGTTGATCGGATGATCCGGCGTGTTGCCGAGGAACAGCGCGATCGAGGCACCCTTGCCAAAGCCCGCACGCAGGAAGGCCGCGGCGGCCTGGTTGGCAAGCGCTTCGAGCTGCTTGAATGTGATGGGGCGGTCGCGGAATTCGAGCGCGTCGCGATCGCCGAACTCGCTCACCGCCTGCGCCAACAGGTCCGGCAAGGTGCCGCGCGCGATCGGCGCGTCCCAGCGGACGCCTTGTGGATAGTATTGTTCGCCGGGATGGGTCATGAGGACTCTGTATTTCTTGCCGTAAGGCGGCCCCGCTCTCTCCGTTCCCTCCCCCCTTGTGGGGGAGGGCCAGGGAGGGGGGTGGCCCCAGGCGAGACCGCCGTTGTGGACCCCCACCCCCGCCCCCTCCCCGCAAGGGGGAGGGGGGCGCAGTTGAGCGCGGAGCTAGAGCGAAGCCTCAAGCGGCCTTCCCCTGTGCCAGCGACGCGAAGGTCTTGCCTTCGTCGGCGAGCTTCTTCAAAAGCGGCGCCGGCTCCAGCGACGGGTCATTGGTCTCCTTGGCGTAGTAGGCCAGCCGCTCGGCGATGTGCTTCAGACCGACGCTGTCGGCCCAGTACATCGGCCCGCCGCGATAGATCGGCCAGCCATAGCCATAGAGCCAGACGACATCGATATCCGACGGCCGCGCGGCGATGCCCTCGGCGAGGATCTTCGCGCCCTCGTTGATCATCGGATACATCATGCGCTCGAGGATCTCCTCGTCGCTGACCGCGCGCCGCCTGAGGCCGAGCTTGGCGAGTGTCTCGTCGATCAGCTTCTCGACATCGGGATCCGGCAGCGGCGCACGCGAGCCGGCCTCGTATTTGTAATAGCCCTTGCCGGTCTTCTGGCCGAAGCGGCCGGCCTCGCACAGCGCGTCCGCGATCTCGCTCTTGATGCCGCGGTCCTTGCGCGAGCGCCAGCCGATGTCGAGGCCGGCGAGATCGCCCATCGCGAACGGGCCCATCGGCATGCCGAACTTGGTGACGACGGCGTCGACCTGCTGCGGCAGCGCGCCTTCGAACAACAGCTTCTCGGCCTGCTTGCCGCGCTGCGCCAGCATGCGGTTGCCGACGAAGCCGTCGCAGACACCGACCACCGCCGGCACCTTGGCGATCTTGCGCGCGATCGATACTGCCGTGACGAGCGCGTCCGGCGCGGTTTTCTCCGCGCGCACGATCTCGCACAGCTTCATCACGTTGGCGGGTGAGAAGAAGTGCATGCCGAGCACGTCCTGCGGGCGGCTGGTCTCTGCGGCGATGGCGTCGATGTTCAGATAGGACGTGTTCGAGGCGAGCACGGCGCCGGGCTTGGCGTATTGATCGAGCTTGCCGAACACTTCCTTCTTGACGGCCATGGTCTCGAACACCGCCTCGATCACGAGATCGGCATCCTTGACGTTCTCGAGTCCGACCTTGCCATCAATCAGCGCCATGCGCTTGGCCGGCGCATCGGCCGGGATGCCGCCCCGCGCGGCGGTCGCCTCCCAGTTCTTCTGCATGATGCCCATGCCGCGCTTGAGCTGTTCCTCGGCGGTCTCGATCAGCGTGACCGGGATGCCGGCATTGGCGAACGACATCGCGATGCCGCCGCCCATGGTGCCGGCGCCGATGATGGCGACACGCTCGACCTTGCGGCCCTTGGTGCCCTCCGGCACGCCGGCGATCTTGGCCGCCTCGCGCTCGGCGAAGAACGCGTAGCGCTGCGCCTTGGACTGATCGCTGGTGAGGAGCTTGAGGAAGCCTTCGCGCTCCTTCTTCAGGCCCTCGTCGAACGGCAGGTCGATCGCGTAGCCGACCGCGTCGGCGGCCGCGAACGGCGCCTCGAGGCCGCGCGACTTCCTGGTGATCGCCGCCACTGCACTGGTGAAGATCGAGCGATCGGCCTTGGCGGCCGCCAGTTTGGAATCGTCGTCACGCAACTTGCGCAGCGGACGGTTCTCCGCCACCACCTTGCGCGCGAAGGCCTCGCCGCCCGATGCCGGCCCCTCGACGATCTCCTCGATCAGGCCCGCCTTGTGCGCCTCCGCCGCACCGATCGGATCGCCGCCGACGATCATCTTGACCGCGAGTTCGGGGCCTACGGCGCGCGGCAGGCGCTGGGTGCCGCCCGCGCCCGGCAGCAGGCCGAGCTTCACCTCGGGCAGGCCGAGCTTCGCCTCCTTGGTGGCGACACGATAATGACAGGCGAGCGCCACTTCGAGACCACCGCCCAGGGCCGTTCCATGAATGGCGGCAATCACCGGCTTGGGGCTGTTCTCGATCGTGCTCAAGACGTCGTTGAGCGCCGGCGGCTTCGGCGGCTTGCCGAATTCGGTGATATCGGCGCCGGCGATGAACGTGCGCCCGCCGCAGGTGAGCACGATCGCCTTGATCGCGGGATCGGCGATCGCCGCCTTGACGTTGTCCAGGATGCCGCCGCGCACTGCGGCACTCAGCGCATTGACGGGCGGACTGTCGATGGTGACGATGCCGATGATGTCATGACGATCAAGCTTTGCCACTTCGCTCACGCGTAAGCTCCTTGGGATGTCGTTTCTTTGCGGCCGGTTAACGTGCCGGCCAATTCTTGGCTTTTCATTTGCGCAGAGTATCAGCCTTGCTTGCGTCTACCCGCTGCTGAACGTCAATTCCGCAGTGCGAAATCTAATTCCACATCTTGACATCCAGGGTTATTTTGAAGCACGAGCGTTGTCAACGAGGCTCATCAATCAACAGCCGATGACATGAAACGCCCAGGGAAGAAACCAGCGACCGATCGGAGCTTCGTCGTCGCGCTGGCGCGCGGCCTGGACGTGCTGCGGGCATTCCGGCCGAATGACGGCCTGCTGGGCAATCAGGAAATCGCCGCGCGCACCAACCTGCCGAAGGCCACGGTCTCGCGCCTGACTTACACGCTCACCAAGCTCGGCTATCTCACCCCGGTGCCGCGCTTCGAGAAATACCAGTTGGCGCCATCGGCGCTGGCGCTGGGCTATGCCGCGCTCGCCAACCTCGGCATCCGCCATCTTTCCGAGCCATTCCGCGAGCAGCTGATGCGCGAGACCGGCGGCGCGGTCGCGATCGGCGGCCGCGACCGGCTCAGCATGATCTATTTCGGCCAGAGCCGTCACGGCGTCGTCAACGTTCAACTCGACGTCGGATCGCGCATTCCGATTGCAACGACAGCAATGGGCCGCGCCTACATCTGGGCGCTGCCGGACGAGGACCGCGCCGCGTTGATGCGGGAGATGCGCGAGCATTATGGCAGCCGTTGGCCGAAGATCCGCGACGGCATCGAACGCGCCGGCGAGACCGTCGCGAAATATGGCTTCACGATCTCGGCCGGCGAATGGCAGGACGACGTTCATGCGGTCGGCGTCGCGTTGCGGCTGAACGACGGAACCGGTCCCTACGCCGTGAATTGCGGAGCACCGGCATTCCGCTTCACGGAAGAGCGTTTGCGGACCGACATTGGACCTCGTCTCGTCGCGATGGTAAGAAACATCGAAGCGGCGCTCGGCGGCCTCGCGCTGTCAACTAATCAAACAAGCAGCCCATCAAACAAAGAACTCAATAAGAAGCCGAAGCCAGGAGGAAAAGTTGCCCGTGTTGCCGAGGGTATCAGATAGCCTGCATCATCGCGGTCGGCTGGCGCCGCGTCCTGACCTGAACGAATTCGGGAGGGGCGAGACGAGATGACGCAGGCACAACTCGCCCAGACCAACGATCCGCTGCTCGCCGTCCGCGACGTCAGCGTCGTGTTCGGCGGCATCGTGGCGCTGAACGGCGTCTCGTTCGACATGCGCCAGGGCCAGATCCTCGGCCTCATCGGCCCGAACGGCGCCGGCAAGACCACCCTGTTCAACTGCCTCAGCCGCCTCTATCAGCCGAGCTCCGGCGACATCCTGATGGAAGGCCGCAGCATCCTGAAGCGACCGCCGCACCGCATCGCCGAGATCGGCATCGGCCGCACCTTCCAGAACGTCGCGCTGTTTCCCAATCTCTCCGTGCTCGACAACGTCCGCGTCGGCACCCACGCGCGCACCTCCAGCGACATCATCTCGGATTCGCTGCGTCTGGCCTGGGTCCGGCGCAGCGAGAATTCCGTCAACACCAAGGTTCACGAGATTCTCGCCTATCTCGACCTCGAGGAGGTCGCGCACAAGACCGTGTCCGGGCTGCCGTTCGGCACCCAGAAGCGCGTCGAGCTGGCGCGCGCGCTCGCCGCCGACCCGAAGATCCTGCTGCTCGACGAGCCCGCCGGCGGCCTCAATCACGAGGAGGTCCATGTGCTGGGCGATCTGATCCGGCGCATCCGCGACGACCGCAAGGTGACCGTGCTGCTGGTCGAGCATCACATGGGACTGGTGATGTCGATCGCCGACCACGTCGTGGCGCTGAATTTCGGCCGCAAGCTCGCCGAGGGCACGCCCGCCCAGGTGCAGGCCGATCCCGACGTCATCAAGGCCTATCTCGGGAGCAAGGATCAATGACGCCGCTGCTCAACGTCAAGGACCTGCGCGCCTATTACGGCCAGGTCCAGGCCCTGCACGGCCTCTCCTTCTCCCTCAACGAAGGCTCGCTGACGACCCTGCTCGGCGCCAACGGCGCGGGCAAGACCACCACCCTGCGCGCCATCTGCAACATGGTGCGCTCGACCGGCGCGATCGAGTTCGAGGGCAAGCCGCTCAACAACAAATCGACCGAGAGCATCGTGCGCTTCGGCATTGCCCATGTGCCGCAGGGCCGCGGCACCTTCACCAACATGACGGTGGAAGAAAACCTGCAGCTCGGCGCCATCACGCGCAGCGACAAGGCCGGCATCGTTGCCGACATCGAGCGGATGTATACCTACTTCCCGAAGCTGAAGGAGCGCCACACCCAGCAGGCCGGCACCCTGTCCGGCGGCGAGCAGCAGATGCTGGCGGTGGCGCGGGCGTTGATGCTGCGTCCCAGGTTGATGCTGCTCGACGAGCCGTCGTTCGGCCTCGCGCCGCTGGTGGTCCGCGACCTCTTCGGCATCCTCGGCAAGATCAACCGCGAGGAAAAGGTATCGATCCTCGTCGTCGAGCAGAACGCGCAGCTCGCGCTGGAGCTCGCCGACCAGGCCTATGTGATCGAGACCGGCCGCATCGTCATGTCGGGTGTCGCCTCGGACATCGCGAACGACGAGAACGTCCGCAAATCCTATCTGGGCTACTAACGGAGGCGGGACAATGGAGCTGTTCACCAACCAGGTCCTGGCCGGCATTGCGACGGGTGCGATCTACGCCTGCATGGCGCTCGCGGTCGTGATGATCTACCAGGCGATCGACCATCTCAACTTCGCGCAAGGCGAGATGGCGATGTTTTCGACCTTCATCTCCTGGCAGCTGATGCAATGGGGCCTGCCCTACTGGGTTGCCTTCGTGGTGACGCTGGCCTTCTCCTTTGCCGGCGGCATCGCGATCGAGCGCGTGCTGTTCAAGCCGCTCACCAAGGCGCCGATCCTGACCCAGGTCGCGGGCTTCATCGCGCTGTACTCGATCATCAACTCCTTTGCCGGACTGACCTGGGACTTCACCATCAAGCAGTATCCGACACCGTTCGGATCGTCGCCGTTCCTGGGCAGCCAGCTGATCTCGACGCATCAGGCCGGCATGATCGGCATCACCTTGCTGCTGCTGATCGGCCTGTACTTCTTCTTCCAGTACACCAGGGTCGGGCTTGCGATGCGCGCGGCGGCGGCGGTGCCCGAGTCGGCGCGGCTGGTCGGCATCAACACGTCCTGGATGATCGCGCTCGGCTGGGGCATGGCGGCGGCGATCGGCTCGATCGCCGGCATGCTGATCGCGCCGGTGGTCTTCCTCGAGCCCAACATGATGGGCGGCGTCCTGATCTACGGGTTCGCCGCGGCCGTGCTCGGCGGCCTCACCAGCCCGTTCGGCGCGGTGCTCGGCGGCTTCCTGGTCGGCATCTTCGAGAATCTCGCCGGAACCTACATCCCGCATGTCGGCAACGAGATGAAGCTGCCGATCGCGCTGGCCCTCATCATCTCCGTCCTGGTCATCAAGCCCGCCGGCCTGTTCGGCCGCAACATCGTGAAGCGAGTCTGATCATGAGCGCAATCGAGGACATCTCATCCCAGGCGCCCGCGGTCGAGGCCATTCCGAAGCGGGCCATGACCTTGAGCTCCGGTACGGCCTTCGTGATCGTGCTGCTGCTCCTGGTGGCGCCGCTGTTCGTCAAGAACTTCATCATCTTCCAGATGACGATGCTCCTGATCTACGGGCTAGCCGTGCTGGCGCTGAACATCCTGACCGGCGGCTCCGGCCAGTTCTCGCTCGGCAACAGCGCGTTTTATGCCGTCGGCGCCTATACTTCGGCGATCCTGATGGAGCAGTACAACGTCAACTACGCGCTGACCCTGCCGGTCGCCGGCGTCATCTGCTTCGGCTTCGGCTTCCTGTTCGGCCAGCCGGCGCTGCGGCTGTCAGGCGTCTATCTCGCGCTCGCCACGTTCGCGCTCGCCACCGCCATGCCGCAGATCCTCAAGCTCGGCTTCTTCGAGCAATGGACCGGCGGCGTGCAGGGCCTCGTCGTCACCAAGCCGGACGCGCCGTTCGGCCTGCCGATGTCGCAGGACATGTGGCTGTATTACTTCACGCTGGCGATCACGATCGCGATCTACGTGTTCTCGGTCAACTTGCTGCGCTCGCGCTCCGGCCGCGCCTTCATGGCGATCCGCGACAACGAGATCGCGGCCTCCGCCATGGGCATCGACGTCGCGACCTACAAGACGCTGGCGTTCGGCGTCAGCGCCGGCATCACCGGCGTCGCCGGCGGTCTCGGCGCCATCGCGGTGCAGTTCGTGGCGCCCGACAGCTACACGATCGTGCTCGCGATATCGCTGTTCCTCGGCATGGTGGTCGGCGGCGTCGGCTGGCTGCCCGGCTCGTTCGTCGGCGCCGCCTTCATCATCTTCGTCCCCAATATCGCCGAAAGCATTTCGAAGGGCCTGTCCGGCGCGGTGTTCGGCGTGCTGCTGTTCCTCGTCATCTTCCTCGTACCGCACGGCTCGCGGCAAGTGGCGATGGTGGCGCAGCAGCTGCTCGGCAAACTCAGAAAGAACTAAGGAGGAACTCTTGCAGCTCATTCAACAACTACGAATCGCCGCGCTCGCGACGGCGGTCATCGCCCTCACCTCGGGCGGAGCATTCGCCCAGAAGAAATACGACACCGGCGCCTCCGACACCGAGATCAAGATCGGCAACATCATGCCTTATAGCGGGCCGGCGTCCGCCTACGGCGTGATCGGAAAGACCGAGGAGGCGTATTTCAAGAAGATCAATGCCGAGGGCGGCATCAACGGCCGCAAGATCAACTTCGTCAGCTATGACGACGCGTACTCGCCGCCCAAGGCGGTCGAGCAGGTGCGCAAGCTGGTCGAGAGCGATGAGGTCCTGTTCGTCTTCAACCCGCTCGGCACGCCCTCGAACTCGGCGATCCAGAAATATCTCAACGGCAAGAAGATCCCGCAACTGTTCGTCGCCACCGGCGCCACCAAGTGGAACGACCCGAAGAACTTCCCCTGGACCATGGGCTGGCAGCCGAGCTACCAGAGCGAGGGCCGCATCTATGCGAAGTACCTGCTCAAGGACAAGCCCGGCGCCAAGATCGGGGTGCTGTTCCAGAACGACGATTTCGGCAAGGACTATCTCAAGGGCCTCAAGGACGGCCTGGGCGACAAGGCCGCGTCCATGATCGTCATGGAAGAGAGCTACGAGACCTCAGAGCCCTCGATCGACGGCCACATCGTCAAGCTCAAGGCCTCGGGCGCCGACGTGTTCTTTAGCGTCACGACGCCCAAATTCGCTGCACAGGCGATCAAGAAGCTCGCCGAGATCGACTGGCATCCGACCCATCTCGTCGTCAACGTGTCGGCCTCCGTCGGCAGCGTGATCAAGCCGGCCGGCTTCGAGAACTCGCAAGGGATTCTTTCGGCCGCCTATGCCAAGGATGCTGCGGATCCGCAGTGGAACGATGATCCCGGCATGAAGAAGTTCTTCGACTTCCTCGCGCAGCATTATCCCGACGCCAACAAGCTCGACAGCTCGACGGTCTATGGCTACGGCGCCGCGCAGACGCTGGTGAAGGTGCTGCAGATGTGCGGTGACGACCTCACCCGCGCCAATGTGATGAAGCAGGCCGCGAGCCTGAAGGACTTCGCGCCCGACACGCTGCTGCCGGGCGTCAAGATCAACACCTCGGCCACCGACTTCGCGCCGATCGAGCAATTGCAGATGATGCGGTTCAAAGGCGAGAAGTGGGAGCTGTTCGGCGAGGCGATCAGCGGCGCCATCGAGTAATCGCGCATCGCCGCAGAAAGCGGTGCCGATCTCCACTGGCCCGCCGCGCTATCGGCGCGGAGGGCTTTTTCATATCTGGATCGGCATCGAGCCATTTATCTCAGGCTGTTCTTGCAGAGCACTCACTCGCGGAGATTGCGCCGATCTCTCGCAGTTGCACATGACATGGACCGCCCAGGCACCGCGAAAACACGGACCGTGCCGTGATGTCGCAACCACCCCGGTGCAGCTCTGCTATAGTTCCGGGCGTAACAAGAGCCTCCATCAAGGCGGCCGCGACACGTCAACCAAACCAACACGGGAGAAACGCACCATGATGATCACGCGAAGGGCCGCCCTCGCCTCGGCCGCCGCCATCGTCCTCGCCTCGAGCTCCGCAATCGCCGCCGACAAGAAGTACGACACCGGCGCCTCCGACGCCGAGATCAAGATCGGCAACATCATGCCCTATAGCGGGCCGGCCTCGGCCTACGGCATCATCGGCAAGACGGAAGCGGCCTACTTCAAGAAGATCAACGCCGAGGGAGGCATCAACGGTCGCAAGATCAACTTCATCTCTTATGACGACGCCTATTCGCCGCCAAAGACGGTCGAACAGGCACGCAAGCTGGTCGAGAGCGATGAGGTGCTGTTCATCTTCAATTCGCTGGGCACGCCGCCGAACTCGGCAATCCACAAATACATGAACTCGAAGAAGGTCCCGCAGCTGTTCGTCGCCACCGGCGCCACCAAGTGGAACGACCCGAAGGATTTCCCCTGGACCATGGGCTGGCAGCCCAACTACCAGAGCGAATCCCGAATCTACGCAAAATATCTGCTGAAGGAAAAGCCGGACGCCAAGATCGCTGTGCTGTATCAGAACGATGATTACGGCAAGGACTATCTGAAAGGGCTGAAGGACGGGCTTGGCGCCAAGGCCGCCTCAATGATCGTCATGGAGGAGAGCTACGAGACCGCCGAACCCTCGATCGACAATCACATTGTCAAACTCAAGTCCACGGGCGCCGACGTATTCGTGAACATCACCACGCCGAAATTTGCGGCGCAGGCAATCAAGAAGGTCAAGGAGATCGACTGGAAGACGCTGCATATCCTCAACAACGTCTCCGCCTCCGTCGGCAGCGTCCTGAAGCCGGCTGGCTATGAGAATTCGCAGGACATCATCTCGGCGGCCTATCTGAAGGACGTCTCCGATCCGCAATGGAAGGACGATGCCGGGATGAAGCAATTCCTCGACTTCATGTCCAAGGATTTTCCCGATGGCGACAAGCTCGACGGCGGAACGGTCGTCGGCTACAGCGTCGCGCAGACGCTGGTCCAAGTGCTGAAGCAGTGCGGCGACAACCTCACCCGCGAGAACGTCATGAAGCAGGCCGCATCCCTGCGCAACTTCCGCACCGAGATGCTGCTGCCTGGCATCACGATCAACACCTCGGCGACCGACTTCGCACCCGTCAGCCAGTTGCAGCTGATGCGCTTCAAGGGCGAGAAGTGGGAGCTGTTCGGCGACGTGATCTCCGCCGACGTCGGCGGCTAACGACGGAACGCAGTTGAAACCGCCTCCTGCGGCCTCCCGCCGCAGGCGGCGCTCTCTCCAAGCATCTTTGCTGTCTTTGCCAAGAATTTCTTAAGCTAGGAGTTGAAAGAGAGGCGGTCATGCAGCGGCGGCGGTTACGCCGAGCGCGCGGCTGCGCTATGGGGACTCGTCCGGAGTGAAACGAGTCGCCCGCGTTGCGGGCGGATCCAACAACAAGGCCAAGCTCCAGGGCCGAGAAGGAGTCCCCACGTGACCACTGCCCTCACCCGCCGCACCGTCTCCAGCATGCTCGGTCTCGCCCTGGCCGGCGCAGTTGCCGGCAGCGCCCATGCCGACAAGAAATACGACACCGGCGCGAGCGACACCGAGATCAAGATCGGCAATATCGTGCCCTATAGCGGCCCGGCGTCGGCCTATGGCTCGGTCGGCAAGGCGATGACGGCCGTGTTCAAGAAGGTCAATGACGACGGCGGCATCAACGGCCGCAAGATCAACTTCATCTCCTATGACGACGCCTATTCGCCGCCGAAGACGGTCGAGCAGGCGCGCAAGCTCGTCGAGAGCGACGAGGTGCTGTTCCTGTTCGGCGTGCTCGGAACCGCGCCCAATACGGCGATCCAGAAATATCTCAACTCCAAGAAGGTGCCGCAGCTGTTCGTCGCGACCGGCGCCACCAAGTGGAATGAGCCCAAGACATTTCCATGGACCATGGGCTGGCTGCCGAGCTACCAGTCCGAGGCGCGCATCTACGCGAAGTATCTCACCGCGCAGCAGCCCGCCGGCAAGATCGCCGTGCTCTACCAGAACGACGACATGGGCAAGGACTACCTGAAGGGCCTCAAGGACGGGCTCGGTGATGCGTCGCGCCTGGTGCTGGAAGAGAGCTACGAGATCGCCGAACCCACGGTTGAATCGCACATCGTCAAGATGAAGTCGGCCAACCCCGACATCGTCGTGCTGTTCACCACGCCGAAGTCCGGAGCGCAGGCGATCAAGAAGCTCGGCGAGATGAACTGGAAGCCGCTGACCATCATCTCGAACGTCAGTGCCTCCACCGCGGCCGTGATGCGGCCGGCCGGCGTCGAGAACTCGCAAGGGGTGATCTCGGCGGCCTATGCCAAGGACGCGTCCGATCCGCAATGGGCCAACGACCCGGGCCTCGGCGCGTTCAGGGAGCTGCTCGCCAAATATCTGCCGGAAATCAACCCCGTGGATTCGTCGGCGCTGACCGGCTACAACATCGCCACCACGATGGTCGAGGTGCTGAAGCGATGCGGCGACGAACTGACCCGCGCAAATGTCATGAAGCAGGCGGCAAGCCTGAAGCAGTTTGCGCAAGGCGGGCTGCTGCCCGGCATCACGCTGACCACGGGTCCCGACGATTTCCAGCCGATCGAGCAGCTGCAGCTGATGCAGTTCAAGGGCGAGCGCTGGCAGCTGTTCGGCGACGTGATGAGCGGCGAGCTCAAATAGGCTTTGCACGTCAGACGGGCGGCGCCGCATGACCGGCCGCCGTCCGCTGTTGCGCGCCATTTTCGATGCCGCGGTCGCCGCGGCGCATCCCAACGTGGTGCTTCCGGCGCATCTGCCGGTGGCACCCCGGGGGCGGATCATCTGCCTCGCCGCAGGCAAGGGCGCCGCGGCCATGGCGGTGGCCGCCGAGCGGCATTACCTGGACACGCTCGGGTTCGATCCGGCGAGGCTGACCGGAATTGCGACCACCCGTCACGGTCATGGCGTGCCGACCCGGCGGGTCAAGGTGATCGAAGCCGGCCACCCGATGCCGGACGAGGCCGGGCTGAAAGCGGCAGACGACACATTGCAGCTGGCGGCGACGGCCGAAGCCGACGACCTGATGCTGGTGCTGATCTCCGGCGGTGGCTCCGCCAACTGGATTGCGCCGGCCCATGGCGTGAGCTTCGCGCAGAAGCAGCAGCTGACCCATGCGCTGCTGCGCTCGGGCGCGCCGATCGGCGAGATGAACACCGTCCGCAAGCATCTGTCGCGCATCAAGGGCGGCCGGCTCGCAAGGGCCGGGCAGAAGGCCGAGATCGTCACGCTCGCAATCTCGGACGTGCCGCATGATGATCCCTCGGCCATCGCATCGGGGCCGACGGTGCCGGATCCGACCACGCTGGCCGATGCCCGCGCGATCGTTGCGAAGTACAAGCTCGAGGTCGACCCGGCCATCGCCCGGGCGCTCGATGATGACGCCAACGAGAGCTGCAAGCCCGGCGATGCCGCCTTTGCCCGCGCCTCGTTCGAGCTGATCGCGCGTCCCGCGAGCTCGCTCAAAGCCGCCGTGGCCAGTGTCAAGGCCGCGGGCTACGACGTGCTCGATCTCGGCGCCGACCTCGAGGGCGAGGCGCGCGAGGTCGCGACCGATCACGCCAAGCTGGCGCGGGAGGCCCGCGCGCTCGGCCGCCGCATGGCGATCATCTCCGGTGGCGAGCTCACCGTGACGGTGCGCGGCCAGGGCCGCGGCGGGCCGAACCAGGAATATGCACTGGCGCTCGCCGACCTCCTCCAGGACATGGACGGCGTCGCGGCGCTGGCCGGCGACACCGACGGCGCCGATGGCGGCGGCGGCAGCGCCTCCGATCCGGCCGGCGCGCTGGTCGATGCCGATGTCATTGCTGCGATGCGAAGCCAGAGGCTCGATCCGCAGGCCTATCTCGCCAACAACGACGCCACCGCGTTCTTTGCCGCGACCGGCGGCCTGCTGCAGACGGGACCGACGCTCACCAACGTCAACGACGTCAGGGTCATCCTGGTCGATTGAGGGGCGCGACTGCGTCCTTCAGAACTCCTCCGCGATCTTGGTCAGCATCGCCAGCAGCGCCTCGCGCCCATCCGGTCCGAGCAGCTCGTTGAGCCGCGCCTCGTGCTTCGACACCACCAGCTTCTTGGCGCGTGCCAGCACGGCGCGGCCCTTCTCGGTCAGCATCAGGATGTGCGAGCGCCGGTCGTTGGCCGAACGCACCCGCGCACACAGGTCGCGGCTCTCGAGGCTGTCCAGCAAGGACACGAAGTTGGGCCGCAGGATGCCCAGGGTGTTGGCGATCTCGGTCTGGTTCCGGCCCGGATTGGCGTCGAGCAGCAGCAGCACCGAGAACTGGGCCGGCGTCAATTGCAGCGGCGCGACGCAGCGCAGGAAGTCCTCGAACACCTTCAACTGCGCCCGTTTCAGCACATAGCCAAGCAGATCCGACAGCTCGCCGAGCTGGACCGCTTGCGTCTCCTCGACGGCTACGGCAGCTTCCTTCCGGCCTTCCCTCTTGCCGACGGGCTTGGCGCTATCGGCCATCACGATCCGCCGAATTCATCACAGTGGCTTCCATCCCCGGTCCCGAATGCCGCAGCCGGAACAGCGGCCTTGAGATTATAATCGATAATTGTTATCCACTATATCAAACACGGGCAGCCGAATTCAACTGCCCAAGACCGGTGGATGGCGCAGGGCGCCGGCCGCGCCCGGTCACCACAGAGGGGGAGCGTCCTGTCTTGAACACAACGATCTTGCTGTTCCTGTTGCAGGACGGCATTACCAACGGCGCGATCTACGCGCTGCTCGGGCTGGCGCTCGTGCTGGTGTTTGCCGTCACCCGGGTGATCCTGATCCCGCAGGGCGAATTCGTCACCTACGGCGCCCTCACCTATGCCTCGCTCGCGGCCGGCCGCACGCCGGGGACCGCGAAGCTTGCCGTCGTGATCGGCCTGGTGGCCTTTGCCTTCGACCTCTATGCGATGCGCAAGACGCTGCACATGCCGAAGATCCTTCGCACCTTCGGCCTCAACGTCGCCTTCCCGGTGGTCGTCATGCTCGCCACGATGTGGGCCGCCGATCAGCGCATGCCGGCCGGCGTCAGCCTGGTGCTGTCGCTGCTGATCGTCGCCAGCATCGGCCTGTCGTTGTATCGGATCGTGTTCCAGCCGCTCGCCCACACCTCGGTGCTGGTGCTGCTGATCGCCTCGGTCGGCGTGCATCTGGCGCTGCAGGGCCTCGGCCTGCTGTTCTTCGGCGCCGAGGGCCAACGTGGCCCGACCCTGCTCAATGCCACGGCGACGCTCGGCTCGCTGCGCTTCACCGGCCAGGGCATGGCGGTCTACGGCATCACCATCGCCTTCATCGTCGGCCTCTGGCTGTTCTTCGGCCTGACCCTTTACGGCAAGGCGCTGCGCGCCACCGCCGTGAACCGGCTCGGCGCCCGCCTCGTCGGCATCCGCACCACGCTCTCGGGCCAGATCGCGTTCCTGCTGGCCTCCACCATCGGCGCGCTCTCGGGCATCCTGATCGTCCCGATCACGACGCTCTATTACGACACCGGCTTCCTGATCGGCCTCAAAGGCTTCATCGCCGCGATCATCGGCGGCCTGATCAGCTATCCGCTGACTGCGGTCGCCGCGCTGGTGGTCGGCATCGTCGAGGCATTCTCCTCGTTCTATGCCTCGAACTTCAAGGAAGTGATCGTCTTCACGCTGCTGATCCCGGTTCTGCTGCTGCGTTCGCTCGCCGCGCCCGCGGTCGAAGAAGAGAAGGATTGAGCCGTGCGCGAGCGTTGGCCTCTCATCGTCTTTGCCGTCCTCGTCGCGGCGATTCCGTTCATCCCGGGCATGCCGCCATTCTGGATCGTGCTGCTCGACAATATCGGCCTGTCGGCGCTGGTCGCGATGGGGCTGGTGCTGCTGACCGGCGTTGGCGGTCTGACCTCGTTCGGCCAGGCGGCCTTCGTCGGCTTCGGCGCCTACACGACCGCCGTGCTGTCGGCGCAGTATGGCATCTCGCCCTGGCTGACCTTGCCGCTGTCGCTGCTGGTCTCCGGCCTCGCCGCAGTGCTGCTCGGCCTCGTCACGGTCAGGCTGTCCGGCCACTATCTGCCGCTCGGCACGCTCGCCTGGGGCCTTGGCCTGTACTACCTGTTCAGCAAGCTCGCCTTCCTCGGCCGCAATGACGGCATTTCCGGCATCCCGCCGCTGTCGATCGGCAGCCTCAAGATGCTCGATCCCGGCACGATCTATTTCGCGATCTGGGCTGCCGTGCTGATCTCCGCGCTGCTGACGATGAACCTGCTGGACTCCCGCACCGGCCGTGCCATCCGCGCGCTGCGCCGGGGTCACATCGCAGCGGAAGCGTTCGGCGTCTACGCGCCCCGCGCCAAGCTCCTGGTGTTCATCTACGCGGCCGTCCTGGCCGGCCTCTCGGGCTGGCTCTATGCGCACTTCACCCGCGCGGTGAACCCGACGCCGTTCGGCGCCCAGGCCGGCATCGAATATCTGTTCGTGGCCGTCGTCGGCGGCGCCGGCTATGTCTGGGGCGGCGTGCTCGGCGCGGCGATCGTCGTGATCCTGAAGGAGGTGCTGCAGAGCTACCTCCCGCTGCTGCTGCATGGCGAGGGCCAGCTCGAGACCATCGTGTTCGGCATCCTCCTCGTCACGCTTCTCCAGCTTGCGCCGACCGGCCTGTGGCCGTGGCTGACGGCGCGGCTGCCGTTCAAGCCTGTTGCCAAGCAGCCGGACACGTCGGTCAAGCTGCCGGCGCGGGAGCGATCTGCGACGACTCCAAACGTACTGCTCCAGGTCGACAACGCGCGAAAACAGTTCGGCGGCGTGGTCGCGGTCAACAACGTCTCGTTCGACGTCCAGGCCCGCGAAATCGTGGCGCTGATCGGTCCCAACGGCGCCGGCAAGAGCACGACCTTCAACCTGATCACCGGCGTGCTGCCGCCGACCTCCGGCAACATCGCGGTGCTCGGCAAGGCCGTCGGCAACGCCCCGCCGCAGGACGTCGTCAAGCTCGGCATTTCCCGCACCTTCCAGCACGTCAAGCTGGTGCCGGACATGACGGTGCTGGAGAACGTCGCGATCGGCGCGCATCTGCGCGGTCACTCCGGCGCGCTCTCCAGCATGTTCCGGCTCGACCGCGGCGACGAAGCCAAGCTGCTCGCCGAGGCCGCGCGCCAGATCGAGCGCGTCGGGCTCGGCGACCAGATGCACCAGCTCGCCGGCTCGTTGTCGTTGGGCCAGCAGCGCATCGTCGAGATCGCCCGCGCGCTGTGCGTCGATCCGATGCTGCTCTTGCTCGACGAACCGGCCGCGGGCCTGCGCCACATGGAGAAGCAGCGCCTCGGCGCGCTGCTGCGCGACCTCCGCGCCGGCGGCATGTCGGTGCTGCTGGTCGAACACGACATGGGATTTGTCATGGACCTCGCCGACCGCATCGTGGTGCTCGATTTCGGCACCAAGATCGCCGAGGGCACACCAGCCGCGATCAAGACCAATCCCGAGGTCATCAAGGCGTATCTCGGAGCCACCGCATGAGCACGCTGCTGGAAGTCACCGACGCCCATGTCTCCTATGGCAAGGTCGAGGCGGTCCGCTCGGTCTCGCTCACCGTCGCCGAGAACGAGATCGTCACCATCATCGGCGCCAACGGCGCCGGCAAGACCACGCTGCTCAGTGCCATCATGGGCGTGTTTCCGCTGAAGGGCCGCGTCGCGTTCCTCGGCGAGGACATGGCCCGGCTGGAGATCGAGGACCGCGTCGCGCGCGGTCTGTGCCTGGTGCCGGAGCATCGCGAGCTGTTCGCCACCATGAACGTCGAGGATAATCTGCAGCTCGGCGCTTTCAGAATGTCGAAGGCGCACGCCGCACGCGGCTTCGAGCACGTCTACACGCTGTTTCCGAAGCTGAAGGAACGGCGCAAGCAGCTCGCCGGCACGCTCTCCGGCGGCGAGCAGCAGATGCTGGCGATGGGCCGTGCCTTGATGGGTGCGCCGAAGATGCTGATGCTGGACGAGCCGAGCCTCGGCCTCGCGCCGATCATCGTCGCCGGCATCTTCGAGATCGTCGCCAAGCTGCGCCAGGAAGGCGTCTCGGTGCTGCTGGTCGAGCAGAACGCCAAGGCCGCGCTGCAGGTCGCCGACCGCGCCTATGTGATGGAGCTCGGCGAGTTCGTGCTCAACGGCAAGGCCAGCGAGATCGCCACCGACGAGCGGGTGGCGGCGAGCTATCTCGGCTTTGCCGAGACGGCCGCGAGCTGAGCGGGATATTTCGATAGGACGACGCTGTCTCAGGATGGCGCCTCCTTCGACAAGAGAAAGTCGACCATCACGCGCTCCAGCGCCCGGTACATGTCGGTGCCGGTCGCCGTCAGGCAGCCGCGCTGGCGCGCAGCGGCGATGAAGGGCGAGACCTCAGGCCGGGTGATGACACAGCCGCAATAGGCTGACGAGTTGATCGTCGCGATATCGACGGGCAAGGGATCGCCGGGCTGCATGCCCGCAGGCGTCGCATTCGCGACCATGTCGAAGCCACCGGCATCGGTGCTGCCGACGAGCGCGCGGCCCCTACCCCGTTCATTGAGGCGCGCGATCAGCGCGTCACGACGACCTGGGTCGCTGTCGTGAATGGCGAGTTCGCGCACGCCCGAATCGATCAATGCAAGGGCAATCGCCGAGCCGGCACCACCCGCGCCGACCTGCAGCGCGCGCACACCGGCGGGCTCGAAGCCTTTTGCCCTCGCAGCACCGACAAAGCCGAGACCGTCGACCATGTCGCCATGCCAGCCGCCGTCCGGGCTGCGGCGCATCAGATTGACGGCGCCGATGAAACGCGCGCGCTCGGTCGCGGTTGCACAGGCGCGATAGCAGGCGAATTTGTGCGGAATGGTCGCGACGATGCCGTCGAGATTCTTCACGCGGGTCATCGTCGCCAGAAAGTCGGCGAGATCAGCCGGCGCGACTTGCACCGCGACCAGGATCGCATCGCTGCCGCGATCGGCAAAGGCCTGGCTGACGCCGGCCGGCGCGCGCACCTGAGCGATCGGATCGCCGATGATGATGTGCAGCCGGGTGGCTCCAGTGGGCGCAGGGATCATGGCGGGCTTTCCGGCAAAAACTCTAAAAGTCATGGTCCTGATGGCCGAAAGGCCGGCTCACCGAGCCGGCCTTTCCTGATCGAAGCTATGATCCCCGCAAGCTCACTTCGCCGGGACGTATTTTCCGTCCTTCACGGTCAGGATGATGCGGGCGCGGTCGTCGAGGCCGGAGCGGTCCTTTTCGGTGAAGTTGTAGACGCCCTGCGAGGCCGCCAGGTCCTTCTCGGTCAGCAGCGCCTGGCGGATGGCCTCGCGGAACTCCGGCGTGCCGGGCTTGGCGGTCTTCAGCGCCACCGGAATCACGCGCTTGAGGATCTCGAACGCGTCGAACGAGTGGCCGGCGAACTGGCTGCGGCTGTTCGGGCCATATTTGCCCTCATAGGCCTTGTTGAGCTCCATGCCCGGCTTCTTGGTGAGCGCGCTGTCGTCCTGCGTCTCCGGCGACATCACCGGACCGGACGCCATGATCACACCCTCCGCCGCCTTGCCGGCGATGCGGATGAAGTCCATGCTCGCGGCGCCATGGGTCTGATAGATCAGGCCGGTGTAGCCACGCTCGCGCAGCTCGGTCTGCGGCAGCGCCGCGGCGGTGCCGGAGGCGCCGACCAGGATGGCGTCCGGATTGGCGGCAACCAGCTTCAGCACCTGGCCGGTGACCGAAGTATCGGGACGCGCGAACCGCTCCTCATCGGCAATCGTGATGCCCATCGGCACCGCCTGGTTCTTCAGATCGTTGAACCAGAGATCGCCGTAGGAGTCGGAATAGCCGATGTAGCCGACGGTCTTGATGTTGTGCGCCTTCATGTGCTCGTACAGCACCTTGCCCATGATCGGCACCGGCTGCGGCATCACCACCGACCATTTGGTGCGCTCGGGCGTGACCGGGAACGGCGCCAGGCCGAAATGCGGAATGCCGGCTTCATTGGCGACGTTGGAGACCGCGATGGTCGGCGGCGTCAGCGCCGAGCCCATGATGATGTCGGCTTTCGACTCCGTCACGAAGCGCCGCGCATTCGTCGTCGCCGTGGTCGGATCGCCGCCGTCGTCGAGCACGATCACCTTGAGCGGCACGCCGCCGATCTCCTTCGGCACGAACTCGAGCGCATTGCGCTCGGGGATGCCGAGCGCCGCGCCCGGCCCCGTCGTGGTCGTGGTGATGCCGATGGTGATCTCGCTGGTCTGCGCCAGCGCCGGCGCTGATGCCAGCATCGCGATGACGCCAGCCGCCGCCAGATAGGCCTTCCTCATAAAATCCTCCCTCAATCTTTTCGGTTCAGCTCGTGATCCGCCGATCCTGTTTGCAGTCCCGCCCCGACAGGGGCGTCTTCCATCTCGGCCGGCCGATGCGTATCCAAACGTGATCATAGCATTGAACACGAGAAGATCACCTCTCACCAGTCGACCAAAGCACGACGACGATTCATCCTTAAGACGGCCGCATGTCGCACCCAATGCCGCGCGTCAGCCCTCGAGAAACTTGGCCCGCATCTCCTCTGGAAAAGGCGCCGATTTCAGCTTGTCCGGGTCAACCGGATCGCGCCCGACCAGCACCCGGGTCTCGAACCCCTCGAGCGCCAGCGCCTCGCCCTTGAACACCTTGTGGGTGACGTCGAACGAGGAGCGCTTGATGCTCTCGATCCGGCTCTCGATCGTGATCCAGTCGCCATAGGTGGAGGGGATGTAGAACTTGGCGCGGGTGTCGACCATGGGGATCCCGACCAGGCCGTAGCGGCGGACGATGTCCTGCTTGGAAAACCCGGCCGCCTCGAACATGACAGAGGTCGCATCGTCGAACATCGCGAAATAGCGCGGATAGTAGACGATGTTGGCGGGATCGCAGTCGCCCCACTGGATCTGCACGTCGCGGCGGTGAACGAACATCGATTAAGCCTCGCTACGCCAACAACAACGGTCGGTAGGGTGGGCAAAGGCGCGACGCGCCGTGCCCACCATTTTCCGGGCCGGTGGGCACGCTGCGCTTTGCCCACCCTACGGCTCTCTCCGTCATTGCGAGCGAAGCGAAGCAATCCAGGGCCGGGTCGGGACTCTGGATTGCTTCCGCCTTCGCCCGATGGGCTGCGGCGGATACGTCGTCGCTACGCTGCTCGCAATGACGGAAAATCACTTCGGCGCCATGCGCAGCGAGCCGTCGAGGCGGACGACCTCGCCGTTCAGATAGGCGTTCTCGACCATATGCAGCGCAAGTGCGGCGAACTCATCGGCGTGACCGAGGCGGCGAGGGAACGGGATCGCGGCGGCGAGCGAGTCCTGGGCCTCCTGCGGCAGGTTGGCGAGCAGCGGCGTCAGGAATAGGCCGGGCGCAATGGTCAGCACGCGGATGCCGAACTGTGCGAGCTCACGCGCGATCGGCAGGGTCATGCCGACAATGCCGCCCTTCGAGGCCGAATAGGCGGACTGTCCGATCTGGCCGTCATAGGCCGCGACCGAGGCGGTGTTGATGACGACACCACGCTCGCCGGTCGCCTGCGGCTCCAGCTTGGTCATGCCGTTGGTGACCAGACGCAGCATGTTGAACGAGCCGATCAGGTTGACCTTGATGACCTTCTCGAAATCGGCCAGCGGCATCGGACCGTCGCGGCCGACGACGCGCTTGGCGACGCCGATGCCGGCGCAGTTCACCAGCACGCGCGGCTGCTGGCCGAGCGCCTCGACCGCCTTGGCGACGGCGGCTTCCGCGCCGGCGGCATCGGAAACGTCGCAAACCACGGCCACGCCCTTGATCTCGGCGGCGACCTCCTCGGCCAGCTTGGCATTGAGATCGAACACGGCGACCTTGGCGCCCTGGGCAGCGAGCTTGCGGGCGGTGGCGGCCCCGAGGCCGGAAGCGCCGCCGGTGACGATGGCGGCCTGATCCTTCAACAACATGTCGTTTCTCCCTTGGATGCGTCGATCAGCCGGCGATGATGATGTCGTCGTCCGGCGTCGCGGCGTAGATGCGTTCGATCAGGTCCTTGCGGTGCTCCAGCACGGCGCGCTGGTTGATCGATCCCTTGTCGGTGACCTCGCCCTTGTCGATCGACAGCGGCACGCCGAGCAGGACGGCGCGCGTGATGCGCGTCGACGAGCCGGTCGCGGTCTGCAGGAATTTTGCGAAGCGCTCACGGAAGGCCTCGATGATCAGCGGATCGGCCGCCGTGGCGGCGAGATCGTCGAACGGCAAGGTCGCATTGATCAGCCGGCAGCCGTCGGGATCGAGCACGACGATGGCCGCGATCTCGTCGCGGTTGATGCCGGCAATGATCACGTCGCGCGCCAGCGGCGCGCAGGCCGCGACGAAGCGCGCCCGCAACGGGCCGACCGAGACCCAGGTGCCGGACGCCAGCTTGAAGTCCTCGGCGACACGGCCGTCGAAGTCGAAGCCGGCATTGAAGTCGTCGGGATCGACGGGCTTCAGCGCGTCGCCCATCTTGTAGTAGCCTTCGTCATCGAAGGCCGCGGCCGAGACCTCAGGCAGGCGCCAATAGCCCGGCGTCACGTTCGGCCCCTTGGCCCGCACCTCCATCTTGCCGTTGTTGGGCACGAGCTTGGCCTCGTTGCCCGACACCGGCAGGCCGACATGGCCGGAGCGGCTGGTGCGTGGATTGACCGACATGAAGAACGGTGCGGTCTCGGTCGAGCCGAGGCCCGTCAGCATCGGCACGCGAGTGCCGGTCTCGGCCACCGAGAGCTCGTCGAGCTCGTTCCAGACATGCGGCGCCAGCGCGGCGCCGGAGAAGAACATCGCATGCAGCCGCTGGAAGAAGGACTTCCGCAACGCCGCGTCCTCGCGGAAATAGGGCAGCAGCGACTCGTAGCCCTTGGGGACGTTGAAATAGACCGTCGGCGAGATCTCGCGCAGGTTTCGCACGGTCTCCTCGATCCCGCCCGGCACCGGCTTGCCCTGGTCGAGATACATCGAGCCGCCATTGAACAGCGTCAGCCCGATGTTGTGGTTGCCGCCGAAGGTGTGATTCCAGGGCAGCCAGTCGATGATGACGGGCGGCTCGTCCTTCAGGAACGCCAGCGTCTCGCGGATCATCACCTGGTTGGCGCAGATCATGCGCTGGGTGTTGATCACGGCCTTCGGGTTGCCGGTCGAGCCCGAGGTCAGCAGGAACTTCGCGATCGTGTCCGGGCCGATCTTGTCGTGGGCGGCATCGAGGCCTCCGAACAGCGGCGATGCGATCAGATCGGCGAGCATCGTGATCTTGCGGCCCGGCACCGAGCCGAACGACGCCACGATCTCGGTGCCCTCGGGCACGTTGGCGACGAGCGCGTCGGCGAACTTGTCGGCGTCGTCGACGAAGACGAGGCCCGGCGTCAGCAGCTTCATCAGATAAGCGAGCTTGCCATAGTCGCGTGACACCAGCGAATAGGCTGGCGACACCGGGCAGAACGGGACGCCGGCATAGAGCGCGCCGAACGCGACCAGCGCATGGTCGATCGAATTGCCCGACAGGATCATGACCGGCCGGTCCGGCGACAGCCCGCGCGCGAGCAGCCCCGACGCGATGTGCCGGCTCGCCGCCAGCAGTGTGGCATAGGTCAGCTCGCGCCAGCCCTCGGGCCCGACGCGCTCGGCCATGAACACGCGCTCAGGCGTGGCTTTGGCGAAGTGATGCAGCCGGTCGGTGATCCGCTGCGGATAGTCGCCGAGCGGCTGCTTCGGCCGGAGATAGATGGTGCCGTCGTCGCGGCGGTCGACCGTGACGGCCGGGTCGTTGAACGAGATCGCGCGCAACGGATGAACACTGGCGGTGCGCGCCGTGTTGTCCGTTCCTCCCTGTGTGCTTGTTATTGTTTGTGCGGTCATGTCACGTCGGCTTCACTTTTGCGGTCTTGTGATCGAGGAAGGCGCGGATGCGATTTTTGGCCTCCTTGTCGCTCTGCGCGACGGTGGCCATCAGCGATTCCATCAGCAGGCCGGTCTGCGGATTGGCCTCGGCGATCATCGGCAGCGCCTGCAGCACCGCGAAATTCGTCAGCGGCGCGTTGTTCGCGATCTTCGCCGCCAGCTCCATCGCCTTGGTCATCGAGGCACCGGCCTCGACGAGATATTGTGCGAAGCCGTAGGACGAGCCTTCGGTGGCCGAATAGACCCGGCCGGTCAGCATCATGTCCATCATGCGGGCGACGCCGATCAGGCGCGGCAGCCGCACCGAGCCGCCGCCGCCGACGAAGATGCCGCGCTGGCCTTCGGGCAGCGCGAAGTAGGCCGACGGCTCGGCGACACGGATATGCGCGGCGCAGGCGAGCTCGAGGCCGCCGCCGATGACGGCGCCCTTCAGCGCGGCGATCACCGGCACGCGGCAGTACTGGATGCGGTCGAACACGCGATGCCACATCTGCGAATGCACCAGGCCCTCGGTCGCGTCGCGCTCGCGCAATTCGGAGAGATCGAGGCCGGAGGAGAAATTGTCGCCGATGCCGTGGATCACGACGCAGCGGACGTCTTCAGGCAGGCTGGTGAAGCAATCGCCGATGGCGAGGATGATGCCGTCATTCAGCGCATTGCGCTTGGCCGGGCGGTTGAGCCCGATCGTCAGGACGGCGCCCTGCTGCTCGATCTGCAGCAGAGACGGATCGCCCGCTGGCGTGGCGGTGTCGGCGTTTCCCATCGCTTGATTGTGTCCTGTTCAGAATAGTTATGTTTTATAACGATCTCGACGGGAGTCAATAAGCGGCGCCGAACATCGTGTTGTGCGATGCAAAATGAGTGGCGCCGGCATGAACTATCCGATGCGGTGCGCGGCTCATCGTAAGGCGGGTCGGTGCAAAGGCAAATGACATGATGCGGCATTCCCGCGGCGGAATCACGCCCGGGGCTTGCTGATGGTCATCCCCCTCTTGTGCAGAGGGCGCAGGGAAGGCCAGGCGCCGACTGACGCCTGCGGCCCGCCTGCGAAAAAAAATGCAGGCGGCAGGTACCACAGGTGCAGCCGGACTCACCCGGCCTTCCCTGCGCGATGGTTCTCACGCTTGCTTCGTGCTCTCCCCGGGGACCGGCTGACTTGACCCCGTCGCCCGCGCGAGGGCAACGCCCTCGTCGCGCGCTTGACCTCGGCACCGGGAGGTCAGGACCACACGACTTCGCGTCCGCGCCATGCCGTTCGTCCACGCATCCGAAGACACGCTGCGGCATCATCGCGGCCACCGCTCCCCGCCCCGCGTGTCGTGACGATCGCGCGCAACGCCCCTCGGCTTGGGACGGGATGGGGTGATACAATCACGTTTTTCGGAAATGCGCAAGTATTTTTCTGACTTCCTGAAGCGCCGTATGGCATCGCCAGACAGTGCTTCGCTCTCCGTGGCGACGTCCCATCGTCATCCAACGCCAAACGGCTGCTGATGCTCGCAAGGGGCGCTCCGGCCCGCAAAGGCTGGCGGCTTCGCAGATGAACGGCCGACAACGTCGCATTCAGCACGGCTTCAAAGCGCGCCATGTAGAACGTCACCACACTTCCCAATGGAGGGGACCATGGTTTCGCTGAAGACATCTCTCGCAGGCGGCATCGCCGCTCTCGCCGTGACCGCAACCCTGTTCGCCGGTTCGGCGCCAGCCCAGGCGCACGACGGACGCAATGGGGCGCTGATCGGCGGCCTGCTCGTCGGAGCTCTCATCGGCGGCGCGCTGGCGTCGGAAGCGCAAGCGTATGAGCCTGCGCCGGTCTACCGCTCCCAATACCAATACCGGCCCCACTACCAATACCGCTCCCACTATCGCGATGCGGCGTATGACGGCTACGGCGACGAGGGCTACAGTTACGTGCCGGCTCACCGCGATCGCAATTGCGACCACGGCTACCGCAGGGCTTCGGATTGGGACGACGAGGACTAAGCATTTCGTCTCGCCTGGACATCGTTGCCTTCACATCTCAGCCCCCCTCTTCCGCAAGAGGGGGGCGATCGCATTTAACGATCGCGTGCAGCGGCAGTGTGCCCTCCACCGTCCTTCGAGACGCCCGCCTCCGGCGGGCTCCTCAGGACGAGGGCTGATTTCGTCGCGAGATCTCAACCCTCATGGTGAGGAGCGCCGCTCGCGGCGCGTCTCGAACCATGAGGCCCCAAGCGGCGCCACCCCGTACGTGATCGCGCCGCACAGAAGAGCGGCCCACAGTCCTTCCACGGCAGAGCGTCGCCTACGACACCATGTGCACGTCGACGATGACGCGGTCCAGATGCCGCGCGGCGGAGCCGACGAAGATGCGCTCCGTCAGCCAGCGATATTTCTGATGGCCTGTCTCGAACCGCGGGTGGGTGCGGAAGTAGATCAGCTTGGGATCGACAGGCTCGCCGCGCTTGAGCTTCTGCAGCAGCTCGACCGGCCCGAAGCGGATGCCGCGGTTCTCGACGTAGATGGTGGCGCCATCGTCGGTCTCGAACGCATACTTCGCTTCGAGATCGATCAGCTCGTTGGGACGGATGATCTGGAAGTCGGCACCGAAGTTGCAGATTTTGCCGCTGATGCCTTCACCCGCGAGGCCCGGCCCCTTCACCTCGCCGCCATGGATCGGAATGATCCGGCGCACGCCGATGCCGGTCTCGCCGGCGGAGGTCACCTCGCCGATCATGACGGTGAGGGTGAAGACGTAGCGGGTGTCGAGGATGGGCGCTGTCATCAGCGGTTCATCATCTGTTGCGGCAGCCAGGTGGCGAGCAGCGGGAAGGCGATCAGGATCACCAGCCGGATCAGGTCGGTCGCGACGAACGGCAGCACGCCCTTGAAGATCGTCGAGAACGACACGTCCTTCACCACGCTCTTGATCACGAACACGTTCATGCCGACCGGCGGATGGATCAGGCCGAGCTCGACGGTCATCACAATGATAACGCCGAACCAGATCGGATCGAAGCCGAGATGGGAGATGACGGGGAAGATGATCGGCACGGTCAGGATGATCATCGCCATCGCGTCCATCAGGCAGCCGAGGACGAGATACATCACCATGATCAGCGCCAGCACCCCGTAGGGCCCGAGGCCTAGACCGGTGAGGAATTCGGTCACCTTCTGCGGCGTCTGCGTCACCGTCAGGAAGTAGCCGAAGATCAAGGCGCCGATCAGCACCGTGAACACGGCCGCCGCGGTGCGCGTGGCCTGCAGCAGCGAGGCCAGGATCTTGTCCTTGTTCAGCCGTCCCGTGAACACGCCGATCAGGAACGCGCCGGTGGCGCCGACGCCGCCGGCCTCGGTCGGCGTGAAGCGCGGCAGGAAGGGGAGACCGTAGAGGCCGCCGATCACGAACAGGAACAGCAGCATCGGCGCCCAGATGCCCTTGAGGCCCTTGATACGCTCGCTCCAGGGCAGCGCCTCGCCCTTGGGCAGGAAATCCGGCCGGACGCGGCCGATCACCGTGATGGTGATCATGTACATGGTCATGGCGAGCAGGCCGGGGATGATGCCGGCGATGAACAGCTTGCCGATGTCCTGCTCGGTGATGATGCCGTAGACGGCGAGCACGGTGGAGGGCGGCAGCATCGCGCCGAGCGTGCCGCCGGCGGCGATGACGCCGGTGGCGAAGGATTGCGGATAGCCGAAGCGGCGCATCTCCGGATAGGCCACGGCCGAGAACGTCGCGGCGGTCGCCACCGACGAGCCGCAGATCGCGGCGAAGCCGCCGCAGGCCGCGACCGTGGCGATGCCGAGCCCGCCGCGCAGATGGCCGACGAAGCCGTTGGCGGCGCGGAACAGCTCGCGGCTCATGCCCGAGTTGGACACGAACGTTCCCATCAGCAGGAACATCGGGATCACGCCGAACGTGTAGTCCGTGACCGTGCGCATCGAGGTCTGGCCGACCAGCTTCAACGCGGCCGTGCCGTTGACGAGATAGGCGAAGCCCGACACGCCGACGAGTCCCATCGCCATGCCCACCGGCACGCGCAGCAGCATCAGCGCAAACAGCGCAACGAAGCCGATGACGGCAACCGCATCCGTGCTCATGCGGCGCTACTCCGTGGGCTTGACTTGAGGGTCATGAATCTCCTCGGGGTGGAAAATCAGGCGATAGGTCCGGATCGCGATCAGGAGCACCGCCGAAACATCGCCGATCCAGGCGATGGCGAAGAACGGCCAGGTCGGCATGTGCAGATCGAAGGTGAGGACGTTGTCCTCATAGGTGCCGCGCACCTTGTCGAACAGGGTCCAGGTCTGCACCGTGACGACGAACAGCAGCACCAGCGTTGCGAAGATGTCGATCCAGCGCTGATAGCGCGGGCCGACATTGCCCCAGATGAGGTCCACCGTGATGTGGGTGCCGCGGTACGATGTCGCGGCAATGCCCCAGAAGATCAGGATGCCGAGCAGCATCCGCCCGATGTCGAAGGAATCGGGGATCGAATAGTTCAGCGTGTTGCGGAGCAGCACCGACAAGAAGATGTCGAGCGCGACGATGCCGACGAAGAACGCGGCGATCCACTCGATCCCGTCGATGATCCGGTCCATGAAGGCGCGCTGCATGGCGTCCCCGTTTGATCTTAGTCGTAAACCTGAAGATTGAGCGCGAGCTGTTGCTCAGCAGGCGGTGGGCCCCCTCGCCCCGCTCTTGTCCGCCGTAGCTCGAAGAGCGAAGGCGGATGCGGGGAGAGGGTTGGGGTGAGGAGCACGCGTCGAGGGCGCGCCTGTTGCCGCATCCATCGGAATGAGGCGGGAGGCGCAGCATCTGCGATGATCTCGATCGCTACTGCGCCAGCGCCTTGTACTTGGCGAGCGAGGCCTTCAGCTCGGTCATGGCGGCCTCGGCGTCGACGCCGGTCTTCTTGACGCCATCGGCCCAGGTCTTGAACAGCGGCTCGGAGGCCTTTTTCCACAAGGCGGTCTGCTCCGGCGACAGCTTGTAGACCTCCTGGCCGGACTCGGCCTTGATCTTGTCGACGCCGGCGTCCTCGAACTTGCCCCAGGGCTCGCCGACCTTGCCGGCGGCTTCCGTGTTGCAATTGTCGTCGATCGCCTTCTTCTGCGTCGCCGACATCTGGTTGTACTTGTCCTTGTTCATGACGAAGACGAAGGTCGTCACGTAGAACGGCGCATCCATGTGGTACTTCGTGACCTTGTCGACGCCGAACAGCACCAGCGAGCCCGCCGGAAAGGTGACGCCATCGGCGACGCCGCGCTCGATGATGTCGCGCACTTCCGGTGCCGACGACTGCACGTTGGTGCCGCCGAGCAGGGTGACGAAATTGGCGATCGTGGCATCGGCCGGGCGGATCTTCATGCCCTTGACGTCCTCGGGCACGACGACCTTCTTGGTGCGGGTGTGGAAAGCCGACGGCGTGTGGACGAAGGCGAGGCAGTACTTGACGTCCTTCATCTCCTTCTCGGCATATTTGCGATACCACGCGTCCAAACCTTCCGAGCCACCCTTGGCGTCGGAAATCAGGAACGGCAACTCGCCGGCGCCGATGATCGGGAAACGGCCAGGCTGATAGCCGGGATTCACATAAGTGACATCAGCGATGCCGTCGCGCGCCATGTCGTAATGATCGAAGGCCTTGCCGAGCTGCTGGGCCGGGAACACCTTGCCCTTGATGGTGCCACCCGAGGCCTTCTCCACCGACGCGGCCCAGTCCTCCAGCGCCTTCTGCAGCGGATGGCTCGCCGGCACCCAGTGCGAGATCTTCAATTCGAATGTCTTGTCCTGCGCAAGCGCGGGGGTCACACCGGCGGCCAGAGCCAACGCCAGAAGCGTCTTCCTCATCGGGATCGTCTCCTCCATCACTGGGCCTTCGAGGGCCCTTTGCTTCATTGTTATAGCATATAAGCATCATTGCAAGCACGGCGGCAGGTTGGTCACCAGTGCACGCGCCAAGCGGAGCCTATAGCGCCCGCCAGCGCAAGTCTGGCAGACGAAAGTTGCAGGCACATGGCCATTTCATTAACACGTTAAGGATCTCGCCTGCACCCGAAATTGTACGGCGGGAGTATCGCACCACGAAATTGCCGCAGGGCCGCACCGGACGCCCGGCGACATCGCGCGCGGCCCATCCCGTGCATCCGATGCGCAACGCGTCAAACGCCCGCGCAAAAGGCGTTTGAAACTTTGTAGGCGGTGCAAAATCCGCGCTGATGTCGTTGACTGCGGACATTGCCAGCAACGATCGAGACACGCATGAGCAGCATCCCCGCCGGATTCGAACCGCATTTCCGCAAGAGCCCGTTCACCGATCCCTGGGAGCCGCTCTACGCCAAGAAAACCGACAAGGCCGTCATCCTCGGCCTGCGGCTTGCCACGCCGCACACCAATTCGCGCGGGCTGATCCATGGCGGGCTGATCGCATCGCTGGCCGACAATGCGATGGGCTATAGCTGCGCCCAGGCGCTTGGCTGGGAGGCGTCGCTGGTGACGATCAACCTCGCGGTGGACTACATCGGCAGCGCTGGGACCGGGCAGTGGCTCAGCGTCGAGAGCGACGTCATCAAGAGCGGGCGCACCGTCTGCTTCGTGCAGAGCCTGGTGCTGGCCGATGACGCCGTGATCGCGCGTGCGAACGCGACCTTCCGGGTGGTGCCGAAGAAGGAGTGATCGAAACCGCCGGGCCTTCGCATCAAGACCAGTGTCGCACCAAGGTCGGCGCAATCGCATCGACTCGTCATTCCGGGGCAATCGGCAACGCGCATCTGCGCGTTGTCGATTGAACCCGGAATCTCGAGGTGATGAAGAACAGAGGCAAGACAACATCGGGATTCCGGGTTCAAGGCCTTCGGCCTTGCCCCGGAATGACGGGGGGTTGTTGCGTTGTAGTCGCTTTCAGCCGAAGCGCCAGTCGCAGGTCGTGGTCACTAGGTCGATGAAGGCGCGCACTTTGGCGGAGAGCAGGCGGGAGCTCGGAAACACGATGTGGATGGGGAGTGGCGGCGGCTCGTATTTCGCCAGCACCCGCTTGAGGCGGCCGCCGCGCAGCATGTCCGCTGCCTGATAGGCCATCACCCGTGTCACGCCGCCGCCCGCCTCGGCATACTGGATCGCTGCGTCGGCATTGTTGGTGACAAGCCGCGGGCTGACCGCAATCCGCAGCTCCCTGCCGTCCTTGACGAAGCGCCATTCGTCGGACGGGCCGAACTGGATGGTCTGGTGCTTCGCCAGCGCCTCGGGCGTCCGCGGCTCACCATGGACCTTGAAGTAGGCGGGAGCGCCGACCACGATCCGGCGCATGCTGCCGACCTGGCGGGCCACGAGCGACGAATCGCCGAGATGGCCGATACGAACGGCACAGTCGACGCCGTCCTCCACCAGATTGATCTGGCGGTCCTCGAGGCGCAGCTCGGCCGCGACCTCGGCATAGCGGCTCAGATACGCAGCCATGATAGGACCGACATGGAGCCGGCCGAAGCCGACGGGCGCCGAGACCACCAACCGCCCCACCGGCTGCAGGCGCTCGCTCTCCGCGGCGCGCTCCGCCTCTGCCAGATCGGCCAGAATGCGGCCAGCGCGTTCGAGATAGCGTCGTCCGGAATCGGTCAGCGTCACCGAGCGCGTCGTCCGTTGGAGCAGGCGGACGCCAAGATGCGATTCGAGCGCGGCGACCAAACGGGTGACCGCCGATGGCGACAGCTTGAGCCGGCGCGCCGCCGGCGCGAAGCCATTCAGCTCGGCGACGGTGACGAAAGCCTGCATGGCGTCGATGCGGTCCATGGGATTATTGCAACATCTGCAACGATCCAATGTCAACTGGCCAGATTATTTCCCGGGGGGATTGGGACCATATTGACGGGATGGCGGCAGTCACTGCCGCAGCGACAAGGAGTCATTGCGATGACCCAGACATCCATCGAGGCACCGGGCGATGTCATGTTCTCACCCGCCGTGAAGGCGATCCAGACGCGCAAGGGGTCGCGCGAGAGCTACGCGCATGTGGAGCAGAGCCGCGGCTTTCGCCACGCGGTCGACGCCGATCTCGCCGGCCGCCTCGCCGAGGCCACGAGCTTCTATCTCGCGACCGCCTCGGCCGACGGCCAGCCCTACATCCAGCACCGCGGCGGACCGAAGGGCTTTCTCAAGGTGCTGGACAGCCACACGCTGGCCTTCGCCGACTTCAGCGGCAACCGGCAATATATCACCCAGGGCAATCTGTCGGAGAACCCGCACGCCTACATCTTCATCATGGACTACGCGCATCGCCGCCGGGTGAAGATCTGGGGGACGGCGCGGGTGGTGGAGGACGATGCCGCGCTGACGGCCTCGCTGATGCCGAGGGGCTACAAGGCGCGGCCCGAGCACGTCATCCTGTTCACGATCAGCGCGTGGGACACCAACTGCCCGCAGCACATCCCGCAGAAGTTCGACGCGGCCGACGTCGCGGAAGCGCTGGCGGTTCGCGATGCTCGCATCGCGGAGCTCGAGGCCGAGCTGGCGAAGTTGAAGGGCGAGAGCAAGCCCTCCGCCTAGGTCCTGCGCGCTGCGGGCCGCGCCTTTGGCTTGTTAGTCATTCCGGGGCAACCGCCAGTGCGCAGCGGCGCACTGGCGATTGAACCCCGGAATCTCGAGATTGTTAACAACGAACGCAAGACGACATCAAGATTCCGGGTTCAAGGCCTGCGGCCTTGCCCCGGAATGACGGTGAGTGGGACTCGACTGATCAGCTCACGCCGCCTCGGCTGCCCCGCCCCACTCGAACTCGGGGTAATATTGCGCCATCATCCGGTCGGCATAGGCGACGAGGTTGGCAAAGCCTTCGGTGCGCCGGCGCAGCTCAGATTCGAAGAACGGGGTGAGAATGCCGGCGATGACGGCGAACGCCGTCGCATCGGTGCCGCACGGACGGTCGCCCATCAGATAGGGCCGGTCGCCGAGCTGCACCGACAGCGCGCGCAGCGAGCGCGCTGCGAGATCGACGTCCTCATCCGGCGCATGGCGGCCGAGCCCGGAGATCAGGTAGTTCTCGGCGACGCGAAACTGCGCGTCCTCGCGCAGCTTCTCGCGCTTGTCGGCTGGCACGCCGTCGAAGAAATGCGCCGGCCCCTTGGCGAAGTTGACCGGATCGACCCAGCGCGCTCCGACCAGCGCGAAATACAGGTGATGCTCGATCATGCGCTCGAACCCCCAGGCCTGCGCCCGCGCGCGCACGTCGAGTCCATGATCGAAGTCGAAGCCATATTTGCGCTCGACATGGGCGCGGATGAAGGTCGAATCGGCAATCAGCTCGCCGCCGTCGTCGATGAAGGGCAGTTGCCCCTTCGGCGAGGCCGGCGGCATCGCCCGCTGCTTCCGAAAAGCGAGGCCCGCCATCTTCAATTGCACCTCCGTCTTGGTGACGAAGGGGCTGATCTCCGGCAGGCCGAAGCCCGCGCCCAAACCGAACAATGTGATCATGACAGCACTCCCGACTTCCTGAGCAGACGCCGGACGCTACGAGCATGCTGCTGCCACCATGGTGTCAGCAGCGGCAGTAGCGTGGTGGCAAGGCCAAGGCCATAAAACATCATCATCGACATCACCCCTTCAATCTCGTTGTTGACCCGGTATAAAGGCGGGCTGCTGCCAGCATCCTGTCAGCATCGGCGGGGGTGCTCGCCCATGCAGGACACACCATGAGACGCGCCGACCGGCTATTCCAGATCATCCAGGTGCTGAGACGCACGCGCCGCCCCTTGACGGCGGATGCGATCGCGGCCGAGCTCGAGACCTCGAAGCGCACGATCTATCGCGACATCGCCACGCTGATCGGCCAGCGCGTGCCGATCCGCGGCGAGGCCGGCATGGGCTACATCCTGGAGAAAGGTTTCGATCTGCCGCCCTTGATGCTGACGCCGGACGAGATCGAGGCGGCGGTGCTCGGGGCGCAATGGGTCGCGGTCAATGCCGACCCGGTGCTGGCGCGCGCGGCGGAGGACCTGATGGCCAAGATCGCCGACACCGTGCCGGAGCGGCTGCGGCCGTTCGTGCTGGAGCCGGCGAGTCGCGCCCCGCGGCCGTGGATGCGCGAGCCGGACCACATCGACATGGCGCGCACACGCTCGCAGATCCACGAGGGCCGCAAGATCAGGTTGCGCTATCGCGACGAGCAGGGCCGCGACAGCGAGCGCGTGATCTGGCCGATCGCGATCGGCTATCACGACGCGGTCCGCATCCTCGCTGCCTGGTGCGAGCTGCGCCACGACTTCCGCAGCTTCAGGACCGACCGTGTCGTCGAGGCGGACTATCTCGACGACAAATATCCGGAAAGGCGCGAGGCGCTGCGCGCCAAATGGCGGCGCAGCCTGGTGTGGGAGGTTCCCAAGGATGTCTGAACCGATGCCCGATGACCTTGACGTCAGCCCCTGTCAGAGCTGCGGCGCGTGCTGCGCGTATTCGTCGAACTGGCCGCGCTTCACCATCGAGGAAGATGCCGCGCTCGACCTCATCCCGGCGGAGCTGGTCAACGAGCGGCTGTCGGGCATGCGCTGCGACGGCGACCGCTGCTGCGCGCTCGATGGCGAAATCGCGCGTTCCGTCGCGTGCCGGATCTACGCGATCCGCCCCGAGGTGTGCCGGACCTGCATGCCCGGTGACGCCGAATGCGCGATGGCCCGACGCAAGTTCGGGCTGCAAGTGCTCGCCTGAGCCAAAGGCGAGGAAGACGGGAAGTCAGGCCATGACCGGCTCGGGGCTGTCGTCGAGATCGTCCTCGAACGGCTTCATCACCGAGAGCGGCTTGGTCGACAGCGAGATCGGCTTGCGGCTCGAGGTCGTGCTGGCCGGACCCGCCCGGCCCCCGCGGGATTGCGCATACAGCGCCGATCCGACCCGGCCGCCGAACTGCGACAGGTCCTGCTCGCTGCAGGTGGATGCAATCGCAAGCGCCAGCGGGTGAAGATGCGTGCGCCTGTAGCAGAACAGCGCCAGCATGGCCCTCACATCGGCGGACACGCTCTCGACCAGCGCGGGCAGCCCGTTGGCGTCGGCACGGTAGAGCTCGCCGAGAAGCTCGTCGCCGACCGGGCACGAATCGCTCTCGAACGCATCGCGGCTTTGAAGCATCGGTTTGATTGCCATGCCGCGACGATGCAGCGCGAATCGCTAACGGTCGGTTAACCAAACCGAACGGTCGTCCCACCCCCGGCTTGACACGGGGGCTGCCGCGGCCGGTGCGCCGAGACGCGCCGTGGCCGGGCTCAGCCGTTCGCGGCCATGAAGATCGAGAGCCCGAAGCCGGTGAGGTGATGCAGCGCCTGATCGACGCCGATCAGGGTCCAGAACCAGGGGTGCTCGGTATTCATGCCGAACCGCGATGAGCAGATGCCCTTCAGGCGATCGATGGTGATGTGAATGGCGAAGTCGATCACGGCGACGAACCAGAATCTCGGCGCGACGATCAGGATCAGGACCATGGCGACGGCGAGATGGATCAGGCAGTGCACCAACAGCGGCAGCGCCCAGCCCTTCCGCTGGTCCTTGCCATAGGCCATCCAGGCGTTCTGCAGCACGAAGTCGCCAATGATGTGCTTGAAGGTCAGCAGCAGCATCCAGCCGACCAGCGCACCAACCGGAACCTGCGACGACAAAGAGGGAAAAGACAAAGCTGACGCTCTCGCTACGACTGACCCTTGGAACCCAACCTTGGACGCACGGGGAACTGGAGGCGTTCAGCGCAATCTGATGAGAATACCCGGCCAATTCGACGCGTATGCGACGCTTATGACATCTCCGGTAGCGAATTGCACGCGAAAGGGAACTTCAAATCGCACCCTGCTACCCTTCGCGGCAATCCCGCCGGGGGTAAGGTTACCCACGCCGCGGCAACCGTCGCTGCGGCGGCGTCATTCCGCGGCGTTGGCCTTCGGCACTGAGAGCGCCCTCGCCCGGATCTGCGCGATGGTCCGCTTCAGCGCCCCCTGTCCCGGCTCTGCCAGCGCAACGGCGCGCGCCTCGGCGATGGCGGAGGCAAGATCCGAGATCGGCAGGACGCCATCGAAGGTGGGCTTGGCCAGGCCATCGATGATGGCATGCCAATCGGCGAGACCCTGCCGGTAGCCGTCGCCCTGCCCCTGGATCATGGTCGCCGTCGCGATCACGGCGGGCGCCGCCGCAGGCTGCTTGTCCAGCGCGCGCGCGATCATGTGCAGCCACCGCTCGGCCCAGGCGCGCTCCTCGCCATAGCGCACCGACTGCAGCCGCCAGCGCCGCAGGCCGGCCATCAGCTTGAGGCGGCGAATGGCCAACCGCGATCGGACCGAAAAGCGGACCTTGACCCGGCGCCGACCCAGCCAGCCGATCTGCTCGAAGACTGCCAGCAACGATTCCGCCACGGCTTGCGGCAGCGCACCGATCAGCTCGTCGAGGCGGAACCTCCTGACGTCGTCGCTCTCGCGCCCCCCCGGGCGCCGCCCCATGTCGAGGCTGATCAATCTGAGCTGGGCGATCCGGATCGGATCCTCATAGGCCATGCGGGCGGCCAGCAGTTGCGCGATCTCGGACAGCATGCCGGCATCGACGTTCGATCTGCGCACGAACCGCTTGATGCGATCGACATAGAGCTGCGCGTAGCTCGCGCCCTGATACTCCATCAGCAGATGGATGCCATCGCTCACCGCCGGCACGGCGGCGTCAGGAAGGCCCTGAGGCAGAAAAGGCGGCTCGCCATCGTCGCCGCCGATGACGTCGGCGAAGAGATATCGCAGCGAGGACCGGACGCTTTTCACTGGGCTTCAGGCTCCCGGATCACGCCGGCTTGGCGACGGGCGCCGGCGCGGTGGTCTGTTGCGCCAGACGCCGCTCGAGCGTTTCGATGTTCTGGAACAGCCGGGCGCTGGCGAGGCGCAGGAAGTAGAAGGCGAAGGCGGGGTTCTGGACGTAGAGCTGCTCGACCTGGTCGTAGGAGACCGACAGGATCAGGCCGCCCTCGACGCATTCCAGTGTCTGCGTGCGCGTATTGGACGGCGAGATCATGCCGAACTCGCCGACGATCGCACCGACCGGCAGCTCGATACCGGATTCGACCAGGCGGAAGCGGCCGCTGACGATGTAGTACATGCTGTCGGCCTTCTCGTCCTTGTAGAACAGCACCTCGCCGGGACCGCATTTGCGCTCGGTCATGAACGGCTTCAGCCATTCCATGGAGAGGTCGCTGTTGACCGACTGCTTCACGTCGCGGACCAGCTGCAGCATCTGGTGGAGCCGGTAGCTGTTGAGCGGCAGCAGCACCCCGTGCAGGATCAGGACCGGATAGTTGTGCATCGGCACCGCAGTCGCGATCAGGACGATGTTGGTGAGGATGGCGAAAACCCGCAGCGGAATCATCGTCCGCATCGACAGCGTGGCGACCACGAAGATCGAGGCGAAGAGGCTGCCGGCGGCGCCCGCATGTTCGACCAGGTGTGAGGTATCCATCGGGATCAACCAGACTCTTGGGACGCGGGAGGGCGGACGCTCGGTTCCGGCCTCCTTTTGGCTAATTTAGCGTGTCCATGCCGACCTCTGATATACGGCGATCAGACGACGTTTGAACCGGTATTTGAGCCGGCACGGAAAAATTCCCCGCTCGAAGTAGAACGGCTGGACCTGCCGGATGACGCTGCCCAACCGACCGACCCGCATCGTTGACGGGATTTCCCCGATCGGGGCACCTTGACGCCGCCGCGATCTCCTGCGGCTCTGAGACCAGCGACTGACGCCCGCCGCCCATGACCAAACCGCAGCACCCTGCCCTGGCGGCATTCGTCACCGCGTTGGCCGGGCGCAACATGACCAGAGCGGCCCATGTGGCCGTGGCGCTCGGCATGAGCGCCACGGTGCTGTTGACGATGGACCCGGCCTACGAAGCTGGACGGCGCTGGATCATCGCCCTGCTGTGGGGATGCCTTGTCTTTTTCGTCGTCGAATGGGCCGTTCGGGTTCAGCAGGCGGCGCGGGCGCAGCGCGCCGCCGCCTACCTGATGTCGGGCCGGGGGCTGCTGGACACGCTCTCCGGCCTTGCCGTTCCGGTCGCGCTGGTCTCGGGCATGGAGGTACGCACCGCGTGGCTGCTGGCGGTCATCTGGGTGCTCAAGGTGATCCCCGGCGTCCCGGGCCTGCGCCAGCTCCGCCGGGTGCTCGTGGTCGAAGCACGCCCGCTGCTGTCGGTGCTGGTGCTGTTCCTGCTGGTGCTGTTTCTCGGATCGGTCGCCGAATACGCGCTCAAGCACGACGAGCAGCCGGCCACCTTCGGCACCATCCCGTCCGCGCTATGGTGGGCCGTCGCGACCCTCACCACCACGGGCTATGGCGACGTGGTGCCGATCACGCCGCTCGGGCGGGTGGTCGCCGCCACGGTGATGATCTCCGGCCTCGGCGTGTTCGGCCTGTGGACCGGCATCCTGGCCACCGCCTTCGCCGCGGAAACCCGGCGCGACAACTTTCTGAAGACCTGGAAATCGGTCAGCAGGGTACCGTTCTTCGCCAGCCTCGGGCCCTCCACGATCGCCGACGTTGCGCAGATGCTGCGCACCATCGACCTGCCGCCGCGCGCCACCGTGATCCGCAAGGGCGAGCCGGGCGACTGCATGTATTTCATCGCCTCCGGCGAGGTCGAGGTCGACCTTCCCGGCAAGAAGGTCCGGCTCGGCGAGGGCGCGTTCTTCGGCGAGATGGCGCTGCTCGGGAACAACCTGCGCTCGGCCGACATCAGCACGACCGGGCTGTCGAAGCTGCTGGTCCTCGACCTCGTCGATTTCCGCGTGCTGATGGCACGCCACCCCGATCTGGCGCAGAGCATCGATGCCGAGGCCAAGCGCCGAACCATGGAGAACAGGACATGACGACCGGACGGACCTCCCAGGCCGATGACGCGCCGAGCAAGCCGCTCCTGATCATCGACGGCGCCCGCGCCACCATTCGGCTCAACCGTCCGCGCCATCTCAACCGGCTGCAGCCGGAGGATCTCGGCGCGCTGCTGGCGCTGTTCGACCAGGTCGAGGCCGACCCGGCCTTGCGCGTGCTGGTCCTGACCGGCACCGGACGCGCCTTCAGCGCCGGCTTCGACCTTGGCGCCATCGGCACAACGCCGGCGGATACAGCCGAGGCTTCCAGCCCGGCATTCGAGGAGGTCGTCGACCGGCTGGAGGACCTCGCTCTGCCGACGATCTGCCGGCTCAACGGCGGGGTCTATGGCGGTTCGACCGATCTGGCGCTGGCCTGCGATTTCCGGATCGGGGTCGATACGAGCGAGATGTTCATGCCGGCGGCGCGGCTCGGGCTGCACTACTACCCCAACGGCATCAAGCGCTACGTGTCCCGTCTCGGCATCGACAATGCGAAGCGTCTGTTCCTGACGGCGGAGAAGATCAACGCGGCTGAGATGCTGCGCATCGGCTATCTCACCGGCTTGGTGGCGGCCGATGCGCTCGATGCGGAGGTCGACCGGCTGGCGGCCATTCTGGCCGGCAACGCTCCGTCGGCCATGCGCGGCATGAAGCGCGCCATCAACGAATTTGCCCGCGGAGCCCTCGACGATGCGGCCGCTCGCCGCAGGCATCAGGACAGCATGAGCGGAGCCGAGATCCGCGAAGGCGTGAAATCGTTTGCAGAGAAGAGAATGCCAAGATTCTGAGCGCAGCTGCGCTCCGAACTGATAAATTTTGCATGCAAACGTCTGTATCCAGCCGGTGTTCTGACACACGCTCAACGAACTATCGACCTAAATCTCCAATTTGCGGTTGACAGCTTTTTGTCCGTGGCTAGCTTGAACCGCGGGCGGAGACTTTCACATGCAAGTGATGGACGCGTATTGGGGACGACGAGCTCTGGAGTACGTCGATGCGATCGAGGCGTCGAAGACCAGCGCAAGCGTGCTCTCCCAGTTCGAGAAGATGATCAGCGACCTGGGCTTTCACGCCTACATCATGGCCGGCGTGCCGACCTCGGGCCAATCGCTGCAGCAGACCATTCTCGCCAACGGCTGGCCGCGGGAATGGTTCGACATGTATGCGCGCGAGCAATTCCACCGCTGCGATCCGATTCCGCGGCACTGCATCTCGACATTGAATCCATTCGCATGGACGGAGGTGCCCTACAACCGCGAGGACGAGCCCGGCGCGCATGAGGTGATGATGCGCGCGAAGGACTTCCGGTTGAACGAAGGCTTCTGCGTTCCCATTCACTACGACGATGCCGTGGGCGCCGTCAGCCTTGCAGGCGAAAATCCGAATCTCGCCCCCGACGCGCGGGGCGCGCTGCACCTGATCAGCATCTTCACGCACAGCAGGCTGCGCGCATTGGCGCGCTCCGCCGCGAGCAACCAGAGCCGACGCCTGTCGCGAATCGAGGCCGAGGTGCTGAGCTGGGCGGCGCGCGGCAAGACCGCGTGGGAGACGGCGCGCATCCTCGGTGTCTCCGAACGCAACGTCCGGTGGCATCTGGAAGAAGCACAGCGCAAGCTAGCAACCAAGAACAAGACGGCGACGGTCGCGACCGCTCTTGTCAACGGCGAGATATCGATCTGATCTGTCGTTTCTCCCACTGGATCAATTCGAGCGCATCGGCAATCTGCAAACCCCAATTTGATTCAGACGACCGGGGGTTTCGATGCCTGAGATTCATGTCGTTCGAAAAGATAATCGCGCTCTGTACGAGAAATATTTCGATCCGTATTACCGGCTGCGCCACGAGATCTACGTCAAGCAGCGCAAGTGGATGGCGCTCGATCGTCCCGACGGGCGCGAGATCGATCAGTTCGACACCGAGGATTCGGTCTATCTGTTCTGCATCGACAACGGCCAGTTGATCGGCTCGATGCGCGCGGTGCCAACGCTGATGCCGACGCTGATGAGCGACATCTTCCCGTATCTGAATCTGCGCGGCACGATCCAGCGCCCCGACGTCTACGAGCTGTCGCGCATCTTCGTGATCCCCGAGCGCCGCGGCGAGCATGCGGGCCCGCGGATCGACATGCTGCTGCTGACTGCGATCATGGAGTACGGCATCTCGATCGGGTTGACCGGCTTTTCGATCGTGCTCGAAACCTGGTGGCTGCCGCGGTTCGAGAAGTGCGGCTGGAAGGCGCGGCCGCTCGGCGTACCTCACATGATGGATGGGATGTCGGTAATGGCCGTGCTCGTCGACTGCGATGAAACGACGTGGAAGTCACTCTGCAAGCAGATCGGCCTGACGCGGCCGACGCTGACGTGGCAAGGACTCGAAGACGTCAGCCGCCAGGCCCTGCCGGATATCTTTCTTCATCTTCCACGAGCCGCTCAGCCAGCGCAATGAGCTGTTCCCGGTGCCGCTTCAGCCTGAGCTTATGGAAAGCCTTCAAGAGGCGGTGACCAAGGAGCGTCGCCTCATCCACCTCGAGGACGTAAAGGTTGGAGGGCGTATTCATGGAATCCATCGCTGACACTTCAGGTTTTGAGCCGTGACTGAACCTTCAATCGAGAAGATCATCGAGCTACTACAATTTTGCATCGTTGACGCTCGGGCAATGCAACTCAAAATGTTGGAGAGGATTTTGTCAATATCATTGCTTGAAGCCCACGAGCTCAGGGAAAAATGCGCGCCCAAATCGGGCAACAGCAACCACTAGCGCTCCTGCACCGACCCTTGCCACCCCTCCGGTCCCTGCAGCAGTGAGCCTCGATTGGCGGATCGCGGACAAACTGTTGATTTCAGAGCGGCTTTCGATGTGAAGGTCGGGCAGGAGAGCGCGAGCATCGTTGCCGAAACGCGCTCGCCGAACGTGGACGACAGCTCGGCAAAATCATGGCACCGCCGCCCGAGCTGCTCCCTGTTCAGCAAACTCGGTTTACAAAAAGGGACTCGTGGGTCGTCTTGCCCCGTCCGGAGTCCCGCAAAACGGAACTCCGCCGGCAACAAATACGCACGCACGACTTACGGACGCGAAGTTATTCGTCGTGAAAACGGACCGTCTCGGCAACCGCGGCGCGGCTGGTGCGGTAGGAGTTCGCCTTGTGACCGAGATCGGGATAACCGAACGAGATGCCGCAGACCACCTTGCGGTCGTCACCTAATCCGAAATGCTGCCGCACCACGTCGGAATGAAATGCCAGCGCCGCCTGCGGCACGGTGGCGATGCCGAGCGCCTGCGCCGCCAGCATGAAGCTCGTGACGTAGCCACCGCAGTCGATCGCGCCGTAGGTGCCGAGCGCCTCGTCGCTGTGGATGATCGCCACATGCGGCGCGCCAAAGAAGTTGTAGTTCTCCAGCGCCTGCCGGGCATAGCCGGCCTTGTCGCCGCGCGGGATGTCGAGCGCGTTGTAGAGCTGGAATCCACTCTCGCGCCGCCGGTCCAGATAGACGCCGGTGTATTCGCGCGGAAACGGGAAGTCGCCTGACGCCGGCTTGCCGCTGGAGGCCGCCGCATACATCACCTTCCGGAAAGCCTCAGTCGCCGGGCCCGACGTGATCTCGACCAGCCAGGGCTGGCTGTTGCACCATGACGCGGTTTTCTGCGCCGCCGCCAGGATGCGCTCGATGGTGGCGCGCGGCACGGGCTCCGCGCGGAAGCTGCGGCAGGAGAAGCGCGCGGCCATCAGCTCTTCGAGAATGGTGATGGGATCTTGCTCTGACTTTGGCGCCGCTGATGACATGACAACCTTCCGTACAGTTCGATCGGAGGCGCTCGCGTTGTGCTCGCCCTCCACACCCCGTCATTCCGGGGCGGCCGCCCCCGGAATCTCGACATTGTTCAGAATAAACCCAAGCCGACATCGAGATTCCGGGTTCAGGGCCTACGGCCTTGCCCCGGAATGACAGTCGTCGTGATGCCGTGGGATTAGCTCCGCCCCTTGGTCGGCACCTTGTTGAACGGCACGTCCTTGTCGACACGGATATCGCCGGGCAGGCCGAGCACGCGCTCGGCGATGATGTTGCGCAGGATCTCGTCGGTGCCGCCGGCGATGCGCATCGAGGGCGAGGTCAGCAGCATCTGCTGAAACTGGCCCTGCGTCACCGCCTCGTCCGCGCCGGTCAGCACGCCGGCGCCGCCTTCGAGATCCATCGCGTAGGTTGCGATATCCTGCAGCATGACGCCGGCGACCAGCTTGCCGATGGAATTCTCAGGTCCCGGCCGCTCGCCCTTGGACAGCGCCGAGATCGCGCGATAGCTCGTGTATTTCAGCCCGCTGGCCTTGACCGCCCACGACGCCAGTTTCGAGCGCGTGGCGCGATCGTCGATGGCGAGTCCGCTCTCGGTCATCAGATTGGCGCAGAACTCGAACATCTCCGGGAAGCCGGTGGCGAGCCGCGCGCCGATCGACATGCGCTCGTTCATCAAGGTGGTCAGCGACACGTTCCAGCCGTCGCCGACCGCGCCGAGCCGCTGGCTGTCCGGGATCACCACGTCGGTGAAATAGACCTCGTTGAACTCCTGCATCCCATTGGCCTGCTTGATCGGGCGGACCTCGACGCCCGGGCTCTTCATGTCCAGGAAGAACATCGTCAGGCCCTTGTGCTTGGGCACGTTGGGATCGGTGCGCGTGATCAGCAGGCCGTAATCCGAGTAGTGCGCGCCCGACGTCCAGATCTTCTGACCGTTGATGAGCCAGTCGTCGCCGCGCTTCTCGGCGCGGGTGCGCAGACCCGCGACGTCGGAGCCGCCCGCCGGCTCGGAGAACAGCTGGCACCAGATCTCCTCGCCGGAGGCGAGCTTGGGCAGATAGCGCCGCTTGTGCTCTTCGCTGCCATAGGCCATCACGGTCGGGCCGCACATGCCCTCGCCGATCTGGAACGGCTGCGTCAGCTTGCCGTACACGCCCTCCTCCTGCTGCCAGATCACGCGCTCGATCGGCGTCGCACCGCGGCCGCCATACTCCTTCGGCCAGTGCAGGCAGGCCCAACCGGCATCGGACTTCTTCTTCTGCCAGGCCTTGCCGACCTCGACGATGTCGGCATGCTTGAGCCGGATACGCCCGAGCGAGGAGCTCGCCAGCTCCTCCTCCAGCTCCTTCGGCGCGTTGGCCGCGACCCAGGCGCGCGCGGTGTCGCGAAAGGCGGCTTCCTGCGGGGTGTCGTCGAAGTTCATGGTCTAACCCTCACTCCCGATGCGTAGGGCGGGTTGGCCGAAGGCGTAACCCGCCACTTGATCAGCGTTGTACGAGCTGACGGCGGGTTACGCTGCGCTAACCCGCCCTACGACTGCACGTGTTAGTTTCGTCCCCGGGTCGGCACCTGATTGAACGGCACGTCCTTGTCGACACGGATGTCACCCGGCAACCCGAGCACGCGCTCGGCGATGATGTTGCGCATGATCTCGTCGGTGCCGCCTTCGACGCGGGTGCCGGGCGCGCGCAACAGCATCGCCTGGAATTTTCCGGCGAGCTCAGCCTCCGGGCCGCTCAGCACGCCGGCGGCACCCTGCAGGTCCAGCGCGTAAGCCGCGACGTCCTGGATCATCGGCCCCGCCACCAGCTTGCCGATCGAGTTCTCAGGTCCCGGCCGCTCGCCCTTCGACAGCGCCGAGATGGCACGGATGCTGGTGTATTTCAGTCCGCTCGCCTTCACCGCCCAGTTCGCCAGCTTTGAGCGAACGTTGCGGTCCTCGATCGCGGGCCGATCATCGAGCATGACGTTCGAGCAGAAGTCGAACAGCTCCGGGAAACCGGTGGAGACACCGGCGCCGATCGACATGCGCTCGTTCATCAGCGTTGTCAGCGCGACGTTCCAGCCGTCATTGACGGCGCCGAGCCGTTGCGAGTCCGGGATCACGACGTCGGTGAAATAGACCTCATTGAAATCGGAGTGACCGCTGGCCTGCTTGATCGGCCTGATCTCGACGCCCGGACTCTTCATGTCCAGGAAGAACATGGTGAGCCCCTTGTGTTTCGGCACCGTCGGATCGGTGCGCGTCAGCAGGATGCCGTAGTCGGAATAATGCGCGCCCGAGGTCCAGATCTTCTGGCCGTTGATCATCCAGTCGTCGCCACGCTTCTCGGCGCGGGTGCGCAGGCCGGCGACGTCGGAACCGCCGGCCGGCTCGGAGAACAGCTGGCACCAGACCTTCTCGCCCGAGGCCAGCGGCGGCAGATACTGCCGCTTATGCGCCTCGGAGGCGTAGGCCATCATGGTCGGGCCGCACATGCCGTGGCCGATGATGAACATGCCGGAGAGCTTGCCGTAGGGCCCCTCCTCCTGCTGCCAGATCACGCGCTCGATCGGCGAGGCGCCGCGGCCGCCATAGTCTTTCGGCCAATGCAGGCAGGCCCAGCCGGCCTCCGCCTTCTTCTTCTGCCAAGCCTTGGCGACGTCGAGAATGTCAGCGTTCTTCAGCGCGACGCGGCCGAGCGAGGTCGCGCGCAGCTCGTCCTCATACTGCTTGGGCGCATTGGCGGCGATCCAGACGCGGGCCTGGCTGCGAAATGCAGCCTCCTGCGGGGTGTCATCGAAGTTCATGGTCAAACCCTGCTTTCGTAGGGTGGGCAAAGGCGCAGCGCGCCGTGCCCACCGTTGCAATCACATGACGCGATGGTGGGCACGCTTCGCTTTGCCCACCCTACGAGTTCTCACCTTACCTCACGCCGCATTGCGCTTGCGCATGCGGTCGATCAGCTGGTCCTCCCAATAGGACAGACTGCCGAGACCGAGCGCGAGCGCGTTGGCGCGGCGGTAGTACATGTGGCAGTCGAACTCCCAGGTGAAACCCATGCCGCCATGGACCTGGATGTTGTTCTTGGCGCAGTGTTGAAAGGCTTGCGTCGCGCTGATGCGCGCTGAGGCCGCGGCCTCCGGCAGCTCAGGAGCGTTGGTCGAGAGCGCCCAGGCGCCGTAATAGGAATTCGAGCGCGCCAAGGTCGCGGACACGTACATGTCCGCGAGCATGTGCTTGACCGCCTGGAACGAGCCGATCGGCCGGCCGAAGGCGATGCGGTCGAGCGCGTAGTCGCGGCCCATCTCCAACGCGCGGTCGGAGCCGCCGACCTGCTCGAAGGCGGTGAGCACCGCGGCGCGATCGAGCACCTGGGTGATGATGCTCCAGCCCTCGCCGGCGGCGCCGAGCGGCTCCGCCCTGCAGTTCTTGAAGGTGAGCTCGGCCTGGCCGCGGGTCGGATCGAGATTGGTCAGCGCCTTCGCTTCGACACCGCCCGCCCTGGTGTCGACCAGGAACAGCGAGATGTCGCTGTCGCGGCCGGTCGAGCCGGTACGCGCGGCAACGATGATGAGATCGGCGATGGCGCCGTCGGCGACCGGCTTCTTGGTGCCGTTGAGCACGCCGTTGGCGGCCTCACACTTGATCGCTTTCGGCGACGGATTACCGGTGCCCTCGAACAGCGCCAGCGTGCCGATTGCCTCGCCGCTCGCTATTTTCGGCAGCCAGGTCTGCTTCTGCGCATCGCTGCCAGCCAGCATCAGCGCTTCGGCGGCGAGATAGACCGTGGACGAGAACGGCACCGGCGCCAGCGCGCGGCCGACCTCCTCGGCGATCACGCAGAGCTCGAGATGGCCGGCGCCCGCGCCGCCATATTCTTCCGGAATGGCCACGCCGAGGAAGCCCATCTCGGCAAAGCCCTTCCACAGCGCGCGGTCGTATGGCTCCTTGCCGTCGAGCACGACACGCACCGCCTTGGGCGGACACTTCTCGGCGAGGAACTTCCGCGCCTGGTCCCGCAGCTGCTTCTGGTCGTCGGAGAAATCGAAGTTCATGGCCTCACCTGCTTCCTGATCGTCATTCCGGGGCGATGCGCAGCATCGAACCCGGAATCTCGATCTGATTTATCTCTGGATTCCGGGTTCACTCGCTGCGCGAGTGCCCCGGAATGACGGTTTCAAAATGCGTCATCACAGCACGATCACGTCGCTGTCGGGCTCGGCCGCGTAGAGCCGCTCGACCAGCGCGGCGCGGCGTTCGAGACCGGCGCGCTGGTTGATGTAGCCCTTGTCGGTCAGCTCATGGCCATCGATCGAGGGCGGCTCGACCATCAACATGGCGCGGCCGATGCGCCGGCTGGTCGCGCCCTCGCACTCTTTATTATGGGCTTCGAGACCACGGCGGACGCAGTCGATGACGGCAGGATGCTTCACCACATCCTCGAACGTCGCATTGGGATCACCGACCAACTGGCGGCAGGCGTGCAGATTGGGCCAGGCCAGGAGACCGACATATTCGCGGTCCTGCCCCGTCACCAGCGCATCGTGGATCGCCGGCGTTGCGGCTGCGATCGCATCGGTGCGAAGCGAGCCGACATGGACGAAGGTGCCTGTCGTGAGCTTGAAATCTTCGACCACGCGGCCGGCGAAGATGATTCCTTGCGCCGGGTCATTGGGATCGACGAACACGCCGGCATCGCCGATGCAGTAGAACCCTTCCTCGTCGAACGCCTTCTTCGTCAGCTCGGGCTGGCCGAAATAGCCGGGCATCACGTTGATGCCGCGCAGGCGCAGCTCGTACTTGTCGCCGGTCGGCACCATCTTCAGCTCGACGCCGGGGAACGGCAGGCCGATGAGCCCGACCCGCTCCGTGTTCCAATAGGTGCCGGTCGAGGTCGGCGCCGTCTCGGTCGAGCCCCAGCCGGTGTAGAACACGATGCGCTCGCCGGTGGTCTTGACCGCCAGCGCCTGCATGCGCTCGTACAGATCGTCCGGCAGCCGCGCGCCGCCATAGGCCATGATGCCCAGATCCTTGAAGAAGGAGCGGCACAGCGCGTCGTCCTTTTCCATCGCCGCCGCGAGCGCCGCATAGCCGGCGGGGACGTTGGCGTAATAGGTCGGCGAGACCTCGCGCAGGTTCCGGATGGTTTCGTCGAACATGCCGGGCATCGGCCGGCCGTCATCGATGTAGAGCGTGCCGCCCTCGATCAAGAGCGGATTGAACAGCGCGTTGCCGCCCATGGTGTGATTCCACGGCATCCAGTCGAGCACGGTAGAGACCGGCGCATCAGGCCCGCGGGGCCGCGTCTGCATCATCATCGCCGCATTGGCGCACATCATGCGCTGGGTGTTGATGACCGCCTTGGGCATGCCGGTCGAGCCGGAGGTGAACAAGAGCTTGCCGACGGTATCCGGCGTGATCTGCGCGATCGAGGCATCGACCTCGCCGGTGACCGGCGTCGCGGCGAGATCGGCGAAGCTGACGCTGGGGATGCCCTCGCACGGACGCGTGACATGAATGACGGTGACGCCGTCGAGATCGAGCGCCTTCAACGCCTTCTCGAAGGTCGGGCCGTCCTGCACCATGACAACGCCCGGCTTCACCAGCCCGAACAGATATTTGAGCTTGAGATGATCATGGCTCATCAACGAATAGGCCGGCGACACCGGAGCGGCCGGCGAACGGGCCTGCATCGCGGCCATGGTGATGAGCGCATGCTCGATTGAATTGCCGGAGAGGATCGCGACCGGGCGGCCGTCGAGTTTCAGATTGAGCAGGCCCTGCGTCAGCCCGTCGACGGTCCGTTTCGCCTCGGCATAGGACAGCTTGCGCCACCGACGATCGGGGCCGCCACGTTGCGCGAGCCAGGTCCGCGTCGGCGTCTCCTTGGCCCAGCGGGCGAGCGGCGCCGCCAAATGCGGCTCATAGGCCTGCAGCGGAATGCGCGACTTGATGACGATGACGCCGTCACCGCGCCTGATGACATCGATGTCGCGCGCCAGCCAGTTGACCTTGCGGAATGCCGGCTTCTCCAGCACCTTCGCTGCCGTCCCGTCCATTTTGCGTCTCCCGAAATATCGTCCTTTGCGGATCTTGATATCTACCGGTTGGTATAGACCGGCTTTCGCTTCTCAAGAAAGGCTTGAATACCTTCCTTGAAATCTTCGGAGCGGCTGCACAGCACCTGGTTGCGATCCTCCATGGCGATGACGGCCTCGATCGACGACGCATCGACGCTCATGTTGAGGCATTCCTTCGAGAGTCGAAGTCCGACCGGCGAGGCCGTCATCATCGCATCGACGAAGGGCGCGGCCGCGCTGTCGAGCATGTCGTCCTCGACGATCTCCGACACCAGCCCGACCATCAGCGCGCGCTCGGCGCCGATGAAGCGGCCGGTGAGAATGAGCTCAGACGCGACGGAGACGCCGACGAGGCGCGGCAGGAAGTAGCTGGTGCCGATGTCGCAGCCCCCTAAGCCAAGCTTGATGAAGGCGCAGTTCATCCGCGCCGAGCGCGACGCGATGCGGATGTCGGCCGCGAGCGCCAGGGCGAAGCCGCCGCCGGCGGCTGCGCCCTGCACCAGCGCAATGATCGGCTGCGGACAACGCCGCATCAGCATCACGATATCGGCGATGCGCCGCTGCGAATCCAACGACTCGGTGACGCCAGGGGGCTCATTGACACCGCCGCGACGCTGCATCGCGGCTTTCAGATCGAGCCCGGCGCAGAAGTTCTTGCCGGCGCCCTTCAGCACGACGACCCGCGTGGTGCGATTGCGCTGCAGGCTTTCGAAATAGGCATTGAGCGCGTCGATCAGCGCCGGATCGAGCGCGTTGAGGCTGTCCGGACGATTGAGCGTCACCCGGTCGACACCATTGTCGTGCTCGATCAGCAGCGGTTGGGACATGACGCGCGCTCCACCCTTAGTAACATCCCGGCGAACGCCGGGATCCATAGCCACCGGCTTGTGTTGTACCTACGGCGTCTGTCAGATTGCCTGTTTCAGACGCCGCGGCGTATGGGTCCCGGCGCAAGGCCGGGACGACAGCGGAGCTTGCCGCTAGCGCGGCGCCATGCGGATGGCACCGTCGAGGCGGATGGTCTCGCCGTTCAGCATCGGATTCTCGACGATGTGGACGGCGAGGTTACCGTACTCGGAGGCGTCGCCGAGCCGGGCCGGATGTGGCACCTGGGCGCCCAGGCTCTTGCGCGCCTCTTCGTTCAGTCCCATCAGCAGCGGCGTCAGGAACAGGCCGGGCGCGATGGTGTTGACGCGGATCTTCTGGCTGGCGAGATCGCGCGCCGCCGGCAACGTCAGACCGACGACACCGCCCTTCGAGGCCGAATACGCGATCTGTCCGATCTGGCCCTCGAACGCGGCAACGCTGGCCGTGTTGATGATGACGCCACGCTCCTCGCCGATCGGCTCGGCGGTGACGAGGCGCTCGGCGAACAGCCGCAGCACGTTGAAGGTGCCGATCAGGTTGACGTTGATGATGCGGGCGAACTTCGCGAGCGGATAGACGCCGTCCTTGCCGACGATGCGCTGCGAGCCGCCGATGCCGGCGCAGTTGACCAGCACGCGGGCGACGCCATGCGCCGCTTCCGCCTTGGCGATGCCGGCCTTGACCTGCTCCTCGTCGGTGACGTCGGCATGAATGGCGACGCCCTTCAACTCGGCGGCAACCTTCTCCGCATTCTCCTTGCTCTGGTCGAGCACGGCGATCTTGGCGCCCTTGGCAGCCATGGCGCGCGCCGTGGCGGCGCCCAGGCCCGAGCCACCGCCGGTGATGAGAACGGCAACGTTGTTCAACTGCATAATACGCTTCCTCCTTGGACGTTTTTTGTTTGCGAATAGCGAATGGGGAGTAGCGAATAGGGCGAACCTCTATTCGCTACTCCCTATTCGCCATTCGCCCTCTTCAACATTCCGCCGCAGATCAGCGCCTCCATGTGGGCGATGTACTGACGGCAGACATCATCGGTGACCGGGCCGACGCCGATCGCGCGCGACATCGCGTGGCGGCCGAAGAACAGATGATCGCAGGCGCCGATCAGGCTGGTATAGAACAGCACCGGATCCACGGCGCGGAACTCGCCCTTGGCGACGCCCTCCTCGATCAGCCGGCGATGGAAATCCAACAGCGGCGCGACGAAGAACTTCGACACTTCATCCGCGGCTTCGGCGCTGCTCTCGTGCAGCAGATAGTGGATCAGCCGGTTCATGTAGGGAAACCGGTGATAGGCGCGGATGATGCCGCTGATGTGCAGCTTGAGCTTGGCCGTCGGCGCAAGCGGCTGCGCCAGCAGATAATCGAGATTGGCGACCTCGGTCGCAGCATCGCGGGCGAGCAGCGCCAACAGCAGCCCGTCCTTGTTGCCGAAATGATATTTGACCAGGGCGGCGTTGGCGCCGGACTTCTGGGCGATGTCGCTGAGCGAAATTTCGATCGAGGACCTCTGAATCATCAGCTCGCTCGCTGCGTCCAGCAGCTTCTCCGCGGTGGCATTCCGTCCCGCGGGAAGCTTTTCCGGCACGCTGTTCTGGAGCTGAGGTCCCAAGACGCATCTCGCAATTGATCGCGGCAGATAAGCCGAAGCCGGAGTTGATCTCAAGAGTTAATTGATCGATTGACTAACCGACATTGGAGCATTTAAATCGCGCGCAATCACGAACACCAAGTCTAGGGAGGACACGTCATGGCGGAAGCCTACATCGTCGCGGCCGCACGCACGGCCGGCGGCCGCAAGGGTGGCCGTCTGGCCGGCTGGCATCCGGCCGATCTCGCTGCGAAGGTGCTGGATACGCTGGTCGATCGCTCCGGCGCCGCGCCGGACCAGGTCGAGGACGTGATCATGGGCTGCGTCATGCAGACCGGCGAGCAATCGAACAACATCGCGCGCAATGCGGTGATGGCCTCGAAGCTGCCGGAGAGCGTGCCGGGCACCTCGATCGACCGGCAGTGCGGCTCGTCGCAGCAGGCGCTGCACTTCGCTGCGCAGGCGGTGATGTCCGGCGCGATGGATGTCGTGATCGCCGCCGGCGTGGAGTCGATGACCCGGGTGCCGATGGGCCTGTCATCGACCCTGCCGGCGAAGAACGGCTTCGGGCACTACAAGAGCCCTGGCATCGAGAGCCGCTATCCGAACATCCAGTTCAGCCAGTTCACCGGCGCGGAAATGATGGCGGAGAAGTACGGTCTCTCCAAGGATGAGCTCGACGAATACGCCTATAACAGCCATCAGCGCGCGATTGCCGCCACGCAAGCAGGGCACTTCAAGGACGAGATCATCCCGCTCCAGATCACCCGTACCGACGGCTCGACCGACACCCACCACATCGACGAGGGCATCCGCTTCGACGTCAGCCTCGACGGCATCAGAAACGTCAAGCTGATCGCCGAGAACGGCAGGCTGACGGCGGCCACGGCCAGCCAGATCTGCGACGGCGCGTCCGGCGTCATGGTCGTCAACGAGCGCGGCCTGAAGTCGCTCGGCGTCAAGCCGCTGGCCCGCGTCCACCACATGACCATGATGGGCGGCGACCCCGTGATCATGCTGGAGGCGCCGCTGCCGGCGACGCAGCGCGCGCTGCAGAAGGCGGGCATGTCGATCGACGACATCGATCTTTACGAGGTCAACGAGGCCTTCGCATCGGTGCCGACCGCGTGGCTGAAGGCAACCCGCGCCGATCCTGACAGGCTCAACGTCAATGGCGGCGCCATCGCGCTCGGCCATCCGCTCGGCGGCTCCGGCACCAAGCTGATGACCACGCTGCTGCATGCGCTGAAGGCCCGCAACAAGCGCTATGGGTTGCAGACGATGTGCGAAGGCGGCGGCATGGCGAACGTGACGATCGTGGAGCGGCTGTAGTCCTCGCTACAGCAATGGTGTCGTCCCGGCCTTGCGCCGGGCCCCATACTCCCACGTGTTCGTGGTCGAGCTGAGCTGGAGCTCCAGCTCGCTTCCCAATTTCATTCGGTGGTTATGGGTCTCCGCTTTCGCGGGGACGACAGCCATCCTGATCAAGCGGTGTGCCCTCATGACCCACCCCTCCATCCACGCCCGAAGCCATCCCGACAAGATCGCCTATCAGATGGCCGGCAGCGGCAAGGCCATCACCTATCGCGAGCTCGACGAGCTCTCCAATCAGGGCGCGCAGCTTTTTCGTGCGCTGGGCCTGAAAGCCGGCGACCATATCGCCTTCCTGATGGAGAACCGGCTGGCCTTCATGGAGATCGCCTGGGCCGCGCAGCGTTCCGGTCTCTACTATACCGCGATCAGCCGCTATCTCACCAAGGACGAGATCGCCTACATCATCAAGGATTGCGGCGCCAAGGTCTTCATCACCTCGCCGAAATGCGCCGAGCAGGTCCGCGATCTCGTGAGCGGCACGGACGGCCCGCTGTTCTTCATGGTCGACGAGCCCGAGCCCGGCTTCCGCTCCTGGGACAAGGAGGCTGGTGCCCAGCCGACGACGCCGATTGCCGACCAGGTCGCCGGCTATGACATGCTGTACTCGTCGGGCACGACGGGACGGCCGAAGGGCATCAAGAAGGACTTCGAAGGCAATCCGATCGATCAGCCGAACCAGTTCCTGCGCGTGCTCTGCGCCGACATGTGCGGCATGAACGCCGACAGCATCTACCTGTCGCCGGCACCGCTCTATCACGCTGCGCCGCTGCGCTTCAACATGATGGTATCCGTGCTCGGCGGCACCTCGATCATCATGGAGCATTTCGACGCCGAGGAGTTCCTGAAGCTCGTCGAGACATACAAGGTCACGCAGTCACAGCTTGTGCCGACCATGTTCGTGCGCATGCTCAAGCTGCCGGAGGACGTCCGCAAGCGCTACGACGTCTCGACCTTGAAGGGTGCGATCCACGCCGCAGCGCCCTGCCCGGTCGACGTCAAGGCCAGGATGATCGAATGGTGGGGTCCGATCCTGATTGAATATTATGCCGGCTCCGAAGGCAACGGCGTCACCGTCTGCACCTCGAAGCAGTGGCTGGAGCACCGCGGCAGCGTCGGCCGTGCCGTCGTCGGCAAGATCAAGATCCTCGGCGAGGACGACCAGGAGCTGCCCATCGGGGAGATCGGCTCGGTCTACTTTGCCGACGCACCTGTGTTCTCCTATCACAACGATCCGGAGAAGACGAAGCGCGCCTATAATGACAAGGGCTGGTCGACCCTCGGCGATGTCGGCTATCTCGATGCCGACGGCTTCCTCTATCTCACCGACCGCAAGTCCTACATGATCATCTCCGGCGGCGTGAACATCTACCCGCAGGAGACCGAGGACGTCCTCATCACCCACCCGGAGGTGGCCGACGTCGCGGTGTTCGGCGTTCCCAACGAGGAGATGGGCGAGGAGGTCAAGGCGGTGGTGCAGCCGCACGACATGGCGCGCGCCGGCAAGGCGCTCGAAGAGCAATTGATCCTGTTCTGCCGCCAGCATCTGTCGCCGATCAAGTGCCCGCGCTCGATCGACTTCGAGCCGGAACTGCCGCGCACGCCGACCGGCAAGCTGGTCAAGCGCCACCTGCGCGAGCGCTACTGGCCGAAGAAGGGCGCGGCATAGCTCCAATAACGGTAGCTGTCGTCCCGGCCTTGCGCCGGGAACCATAGCCACCGCAGCCGATGATGCGAAGGGTATAAGCTCCAGCTTGGCGCCACATGAGCGCCTGTGGTTATGGATCCCTGGATCCCGGCTCGCGCTCGCTTCGCTCGCTTGGCCGGGACGACGCGAGGAGAGTGCACGCCATGTCCCAGTCCCTTCCCCCGCTTCCCCTCCCATCCACGATCCGCTCGCGCTTCGTCGACGGCATCAACGGCCTGCGCATGCACGTGCTGGAAGCCGGCTTCGAGACGCCCGGCCGCCCCTGTATGCTGCTGCTACACGGCTTTCCCGAGCTGGCCTATAGCTGGCGCAAGGTGATGCCGGCGTTGGCCGCCGCCGGATATCACGTGCTGGCGCCGGACCAGCGCGGCTATGGCCGCACCACGGGGTGGAGCGCCGACTATGACGACGATCTCGCGCCGTTTCGATTCACCAATCTGGTGCGTGATGCGCTTGGCGTGGTCTATGCATTCGGCCATCGCCATGTCGCTTCTGTCATCGGCCACGACTTCGGCAGCCCCGTCGCGGCGTGGTGCGCGGTGATCCGCCCCGATGTCTTTCGATCGGTCGTGATGATGAGCGCACCGTTCCCGGGGCCACCGGCAGCACCGTTCGACATCGCCGGTCATCCGCTCGCGCCGCAGGAGGATCCCGTGCATCGCGAACTGGCCGCGCTGCCGCGGCCGCGCAAGCACTATCAATGGTACTACGCGACGCGGCAGGCCAATACGGACATGCATCGGGCGCCGCAGGGACTGCATGACTTCCTGCGCGCCTATTACCATCACAAGAGCGCGGACTGGGCGGGCAACGCCCCTTACCCGCTGCAGGCGTGGAGCGCGAGCGAGCTCGCGAAGCTACCGACCTACTACGTAATGGACCTCGGCAAGACGATGGCCGGGACCGTCGCCGAGGAGATGCCAGATGCGGCGGCGATCGCGGCGAATCGCTGGCTGCCGGACCATGAACTCGCTGTCTACACCGCCGAATATGAACGAAACGGCTTCCAGGGCGGACTGCAGTGGTACCGCTGCGGCACGTCCGGCCTATTCGACGCTGAATTGCAGACGTGGTCGGATCTCACCATCGACGTTCCGTCTGCATTCATCTCGGGCCTGCAAGACTGGGGCATCTACCAACGGCCCGGCGTGTTTGAGGCGATGCAATCCCGAGTGTGCACCAACATGATGCTGTGCGAGCTGATCGATCGCGCCGGTCATTGGGTGCAGCAGGAGCAACATGAACGAGTCAATGAGCTCCTGTTAACGTTCCTGAACAGACTGACAGCCTGATTTCGGACGCCGTTTCGAACTATCAGGCGAATCGAGGAACGAACATTCGGGGTTGACGTTTCTGCATCCGGGCGATGCGCATCAGGAGATGATTTATGGATAAGAAGATCGCAGGCTTGTTGGGCGCGGTCGCCGCTGTCGGCGCGCTCGGCACGGCGCAGGCGTCGGCGGCTCCCGCCCCGACCGATGTCCTGAAGGCCAATTCCTACGCCGACCTGCTCGAGCCGATTCCGAACGCCGCCAAGGTGCTTCAAGCACTCGACGAGCAGGGACCGCCGACGGCCGAGCCGAAGGTTCAGCTCGCGCAATGGTACCATCACCACCATCATCATCACCATCACCACCATGGCTACTGGCGCGGCTATGGCTATGGCTACGGCTATGGTCCGCGCGTCTACGTGGTGCCGCCGCGGCGCTGGTATCACCACCATCACCATCATCACCACCATCACTGGTACTACGATCGCTACTGATCGCATCGCGATGATGGTTTGACGGGGCGCCGGCCGCGAGGTCGGCGCCTCTTTCATGTCAGCAGAGCGTCCTCACGATTTGCGCGCCTTCTCCTTCGCGGCGCGATGCAGGTGGCGGTAGGTGCCGTCGAACACCGTATCGGTGCTCGACACCCATTCGGTGTCCTTGGCGAGCACCGGCCGGCTGGCATGGATCCGGCGTGACTGCAGCTCGCGTTCCGCCGCTTCGTCGGGGCTCATCGGCTCGACGGTGAAGTTCGCCTCCTCGGGAATCACGATCACCTGCGCGAACGGCTCGCCGGGGCGGAAGACGTGGGTCCGGCCCTCGGCAGGCGCCTTGAACACACAAAAGAACAGCATCGGCCAGAAACTGCGCACCAGCGCCGGCACCGCGATCGGGCAGGTGTCGGTGCGGTCGGTGTAGAATCGCGGATGCGGCTCGGTCCGGATCGCAAAGCCGTTGGGCACCTTGAGATCGAGCAGGATCTGGTAGGTGTAGAAGGCATCGCCGAAATTGCGGAATGGCGGCCATTGCAGGCTCGGGCTCGGCGGCTCGCCCCAGTCGCCGGACAGCTCCAGCTTGCCGTCGCGCGTGGTGACCTGCAGCTCGAAGTCGTAGGGATAAAACAGCTCGATGCCATATTGCGCACCTTCCGAGAATGGTACGCAATGCCAGACCTGCTCATGCGAGCCATTCGCGCGTGGCTGGCGTTCGCCCGCCCAGCCCGGGATGTCCATCCGGGTGCGGCGCGGCGCCAACCCTGGATCGTTGAGCCGATATTTGACGCTATCCATTGGAACTCCTTAGGTGGCTGAGCGGAACGCGAACGACGGACTATCCTCGCAGTTCCATGACTGGAGCTTGAATGCGACGTCACGAAAGGGTTTCGCGACCAATCAGCGGCCGGAGTTTGACCGCGGTGCGGCAAATCCATATAGACTTTAGAAACGTTCTAAACACTCGAATGTTGAGAGCGAGAGATCCGGGGACCTTGGAATGAAGAACTTCGCCGACCTCACCGAGCGCGAGATCCTGGCAATCGCGATCTCGGCCGAAGAGGAAGACGGCCGCATCTATATGAGCTTCGCGGAGGATCTGGCGGAACGTTATCCGGATTCGGCCAAGCTGTTCGAGCAGATGGCCGAGGAGGAGAAGGGCCACCGCCACATGCTGCTCGAGCTCTATGAGGAGCGCTTCGGCAAGAACCTGCCGCCGATCCGGCGCGAGAACGTCAAGGGCTTCATGCAGCGCCGGCCGATCTGGCTGACCAAGAACCTGTCGCTCGACGCCATCCGCCGCGAGGTCGGCACGATGGAGTTCGAGGCCGAGCGCTTCTACGCCAAGGCCGCCGAGCAGGCCAAGGACGTCGGCGTGCGCCGGCTGCTCGGCGATCTCGCCGAGGCCGAGAAGGGCCACGAGAAGGTCGCGGCGAAACTGACCGACAAGATCCTCAGCCCGGACGTCCGGCACAAGGAGGACGAGACGCGGCGGCGCGTGTTCGTGCTGCAATATGTCCAGCCCGGTCTCGCCGGCCTGATGGACGGCTCGGTCTCGACGCTGGCGCCGCTGTTCGCCGCCGCCTTCGCCACACATCAGAACTTCCAGACCTTCCTGGTCGGTCTCGCCGCCTCGATCGGTGCCGGCATCAGCATGGGCTTTGCCGAGGCGCTGTCCGACGACGGCTCGCTGACGGGCCGCGGCTCGCCGTGGCTGCGCGGCGCCGTGTGCGGCGCGATGACCACGCTCGGCGGATTGGGGCACACGATGCCCTATCTCGTCCCGGACTCCTGGACCAACGCGTTCTGGATTGCGACCGCGATCGCCAGTCTCGTCGTATTCTTCGAGCTGTGGGCGATCGCCTACATCCGCGCGCGCTACATGGACACGCCGTTCCTGCAGGCGGTGTTCCAGATCGTGCTCGGCGGCATCATCGTGCTCGGCGTCGGAATTCTCATAGGAGCGGCCTAGCATCCGCACCCCGGCGTCTTGCGAAACGTCCAGCCGCGAGGCTGATGGCGCCAGACCGATCACAACGGAAAACTCGTTATGACGCCACGCTTGCATTACGGCACGCCCGCGAAGATCCTGCACTGGCTGGCGGTGGCGCTGCTCGCCATCCAGTATCCGATCGGCTGGCTGATGCCGGACCTGCACGCGAACACACCCCCCGGCGCGCCGATGATCCTGCACATCTCGTTCGGTCTCACCATCCTCGCGCTGATCCTGGTGCGCTTCTTCTGGCGGCTCACCCACCCCGTCGCACCGGAGAGCTCACTGCCGCCCTGGCAGCGGCTGAGCTCGGAGGTCGTGCACTGGATGCTCTATGTGATGGTGCTGGCGAGCACCATCACCGGCTGGCTGTTCGCCTCGTTCCGCGGCTGGAGCGTGTCGTTCTTCTTCCTGCTTCCGGTGCCTATGCTGGCCGCGCGCAACCCGGCCGGTAACCGCGCCATCGACGGGCTGCACCAGGCATCCGAATGGCTGCTGCTGATCCTGATCGTCGTTCACGTCGCCGCCGCGATCGCGCACGTCTTCATCTATCGCGACCGCGTCATGCAGCGGATGCTGCCGGGCTAGAGGATAGTCCGCAATTTTGGTCAAGCGATCGCCATCCGCATCGGTTAAGACTCCCGGCAAACATCGCACCGGGAGGATCGACCTTGGCCGCACCGCAATGGACGTTCGCAACCGCCGTCGACACGGCGAAGGCATTGGCAGATCGTCAGATCTCGTCGGTGGAGCTGACCAAGCTCGCCATCGACCGCATCGAACGTCATGACTCCGAGATCAACGCCGTCTGCGTGCGCGATTTCGAGCGCGCGCTCGCTGCCGCTGACGTCGCCGACGCGGCGCTGGCGCGCGGCGAACGGCGGCCCCTGCTCGGCCTTCCGCTCACGGTGAAGGAATCCTACAACGTCGCCGGCCTGCCGACGACCTGGGGTTTTCCGCAGCATAGGGATTTCATCGCGGCCGAGGATGCGCTGACGGTGACGCGCGTGAAGGATGCCGGCGGCATCGTGCTCGGCAAGACCAACGTGCCGCTCGGGCTCGGCGACTGGCAGAGCTACAACGACATCTACGGCACCACCAACAATCCCTACGATCTCGGCCGCACGCCAGGCGGTTCGTCCGGCGGATCGGCCGCGGCACTGGCGGCCGGCTACGGCTCGCTGTCGCTCGGCTCCGATATCGGCGGCTCGCTCCGGGTCCCCGCGTTTCATTGCGGCGTCACCGCGCACAAGCCGACCTACGGCCTCGCGGCCTCGCGCGGCCACACGCCACCGCCGTTTCAGCCGCTGCCGGGCGAGGCGGACCTCGCCGTCGTCGGCCCGATGGCCCGCTCGGCCGCTGATCTGTCGCTGCTGCTCGATGTGATCGCGGGCCCCGACCCGCTCGAAGCCGGCAAGGCGTTTCGCCTCGACCTGCCTCCGCCGCGTCACGGTCGCCTGCAGGATTTCCGCGTGCTGGTGGTCGCGAGCGATCCGCTGCTGCCGACCAACAGCGCCGTGCGCGGCGCGATCGAGCGGCTGGCGGCCGACCTCGCGCGGGCCGGCGTCAGCGTCACGACGGAGAGCCCGCTGCTGCCGGACTTCGCCGCATCGAGCCGGCTCTACATGCGCATGCTGCTCGGCTTCATCGGCGCCACCATGCCGGCGGAGGTCCACGCCGGCGCCAGCCACGCGGCCGCGCAATTGCCGAAGGAGGCAGCGAGCCTCGCGGCCGAGCGGCTGCGCGGCATCGCGCTCAGCCATCGCGACTGGGTGCAGGCCGGCGGGGCGCGGGCGCGGCTGCGCGCGCAATGGCGAACGCTGTTCGAGCATTTCGATGCCGTGATTTGCCCGATCATGCCGACGCCGGCCTATCCGCACGACCATTCGCCCGACCAGGAGCAGCGCCGCATCAGCATCGACGGCGTCGAGCACTGCTACACCGATCAGCTCGCCTGGCCGGGCATCGCCACCTTGCCCGGACTGCCCGCCACCGCGATTCCGCTTGGGCTTGCCGACGGCCTGCCGGTCGGGGTGCAGATCGTCGGCCCGTTCTTCGAGGATCGCACGCCGCTCAAGCTCGCCGAGCTGATCGAGCGCGAGTTCGGCGGCTTCGTCCCGCCGCCGCTGTTTGCGGACTAGTTCGCGATCGGGCTTCTTCAACAACGCCTAGCCAAATTCCGCCGTCGTCCTACATCGTCATGGCCAGGCCGGCCATCCATCTTCCAGAGAGGCTGGATGCCCGGGTCAAGCCCGGGCATGACGGGTAACTAATAGGCAGACCCGCCGAACCTCATCACCTGCCTCACACCCGACCACCCACCTCACGCGTCGAACATGATCACGCTGCGCAGCGTCTTGCCGGCTTTCATGTTGGCAAAGCCCTCGTTGATCTCGGACAGCTTCAGCTTGGCGGAGATCCAGTCCTCCAGATGCAGCTTGCCGCGCAGATAGAACTCAACGAGACGGGGCATGTCGACGCGGAAGTGGTTCGAGCCCATCGACGAGCCCTGGATGCGGCGCTCGCGCAGGAAGTCGAAGCCGTGCAGCTCGATCTTCTGGCCGAACGGGATCATGCCGACGATGGTCGCGGTGCCGCCAGGCGCCAGCATCGCGAAAGCCTGCTCGGCGGTCTCCTTGCGCCCGAGCACCTCGAAGGCGTGATGCACGCCGCCCTTGGTGAGCTCGCGCACCTGCGCCACGACGTCGCCCTCAGCGGGATTGATGATGTCAGTCGCACCCAGTTTCGTCGCAAGCTGCAGCTTGGCCGGATTGGTGTCGATGGCGATGATACGGCCCGCGCCCGCGATCTCGGCGCCGTTGATCGCAGCCATGCCGACGCCGCCGCAGCCGATCACGGCCACGGTCTCGCCGGCCTGCACCCGCGCCGTGTTGACGACGGCGCCATAGCCGGTGATGACGCCGCAGCCGATCAGCGCCGCGAGGTCGAGCGGCATGTCCGGGCGGATCTTCACGATCGCATTCTCGTGCACCAGCATCTGCTCGGCGAAGGACGAGAGGTTGAGAAACTGGTGCAGCTTCTCACTTCGTCCCCATGACAGCCGGTTGGAGGCGCCGGGCGGCATCTTCACCGTCGTATCGGTGCACAGCACCGGGCGGCCCGTCGTGCAGTTGTCGCAGGTGCCGCAGAACACGGACAAACACGTGACGACATGATCGCCCGGCTTCACATAGGTTACGTCGGCGCCGACCTGCTCGACGATCCCAGCCGATTCATGGCCGAGCACGGCGGGCAGCGGATGCGGATACAGGCCTTCGATGAAGTGCAGGTCGGAATGGCAGAGACCGGCCACCGCCGTGCGGATGAGCACTTCCCGCGGCCCCGGCTTGGGCACACTGATGTCCTCGATCACCAGCGGCTTGTTGACCTCCATCAGCACGGCGGCTTTCATTGGCGTTCTCCCGATCTTGTTTGTTGTTGGTCGCGGCAAGCCTACGCCGCTGACAGCAGTTCGCCAACCTCCTCCATATCAGCGGTACGTTCGCCGAGCAGCAGTGTCGCGATGGCATCATCCATCCTATTTTCCGCGAGCCGGAACGGATCGGACGGCGTCAGCCGGTGCGCGACGATGAGCTTCGCCAGCAACAGCCTGCGCGCGTCACCGCGCATCGCGTGGATGCGCGCGCTTTCCCAGGTCGTCGAGACGGCGCTCGCCACGTGATACAGCAGGCTGGTGGCGCGGCGCGCTTCGGACTCATTGTCGGCGCGTCCCGCGACCTCGCGCGCAAAGCCCACGGCACGATCCACGAGTCGATGCAGCTGATCGCGCCAGGCCTGCGGCACGGCGGCGCTGTCGTCGAGCCGCGCATGCAGGTCGGCTGCCAGCGCGGCCTCCGCACCGTGCCGGCCCACGGCGCGCTTCAGCGCATCGAGCGCGACGATGTTGCCGGTGCCCTCCCAGATCGAGCCGAGATGGGCGTCGCGCAGCAGCCGCGCGGTGACGAACTCCTCGACATAGCCGATGCCGCCGCGCATCTCCAAGGCATCGCCGCAGACCTTGCGCGCGTCGCGCGTGGCACGGAACTTCAATGTCGGCGTCAGGATGCGCAGCAGCGCCGCGGCCTCCTGGCTGCCGGCCTCGGCACGGTCGAGCGCGTCGGCGGTGAGGAAGCTCATCGACAGCGCCTGCTCGGTCGCGAGCAGGATCTTCAGCAGTTGCCGCCGCCCGAGCGGCAGGTCGACGATGCGTTTTCCGAACACCACGCGGTTGCGCGCGACCGTGATCGCGTCGTGCCAAGCCCGCCGCATCAGCGCAGTCGACTTGACGCCGTTGGAGAGACGCGACGAGTTGACCATCTCGGCCATCTGCACGAAGCCGCGATCGAGCCGCCCGACCGCATAGGCGATCGCGCCCTCCAGCTTGATCTCGCCCGAGGCCATCGAGCGGGTGCCGAGCTTGTCCTTGAGGCGCACGATCCGATAGTGGTTCTGGCTGCCGTCATCGAGGAAGCGCGGCATCAAGAACAGGCCGACGCCGCGCGTTCCCGCTTCGGCATCTTGCGGCCGCGCCAGCAGCATCACCACTTTCGCATCGGCATTGGAGCAGAACCATTTCTCGCCATGCAGGCGCCAATGGTCGCCCTCCGGGACGGCGACCGTCGTCAAAGTGCCGACATCGGAGCCGCCCTCCTTCTCGGTCATGAACTGGCCACCCTGGGTCAGCTTTCTCATGTCGGTCTGCGTCAGGCCATCGAGGTACTTGGCCTTGAGCCCGTCGCTGCCGAAGCTCGCCAGCAGCTTGGCGCAGCCATCGGTGACATTGATCGGACAGCCCAGACCGAACTCCGCCTGGTTGAACAGGAAGGTGAAGGCGTGCTTTGCCGCGACGGGATATTTGCTCGGCCAGCCGAGAATGCCCTTGCGGATCGACATCGCATGAATGCCGAACTCGCTAAAGGCGGCGCGCTCCAGCTCGCGATACGCGGGATGATACTCGACCCACTGCACGTCGCGGCCGAAGCGGTCGCGCTGGTGCAGCACGGGGCCATGACGGTCAGCCAAGCGGGCGCATTCGTCGAGATAGGAGCCGGCGAGCTCGCCGAGACGGTCGAGATGCGGCACGAGGTGCCGAAACAGCGTCTCGGGCAGATGGATGCGCAGGAGATCGGTGAGCGCCGGATCCGCGCGATAGAAGTTCAGCCCCGTGGTATCGGGCGCCAGCAACTCCGGCCTCGCGCCGCCGGTCATCACGTCATCGCGTTTCAGGAACTGATGCATGATCGTTAAGCCCTCGTTCGTTTCCGCAAGTCTCTGATGGACTCTTCGACAGGTTGCGCCTGATGGGATACACAACAAGCAGCGGCGTGCGCCGAACCGGGAGCAGATCCATGACCAATCAGCCGACGGAGGTTTATCGCATCTTCGGGGCGGAGATGTCGCCCTATTCGGTCAAGGTGCGATCGTATCTGCGTTACAAGGGCATTCCGCATCAATGGATATTGCGCAATGCGGAAAGCGAGGCGGAGTTCGCGCGGCACGCCAAGCTGCCGATCATTCCGCTGGTGGTCGGCCCCGGCGAGGTGCCGATGCAGGATTCGACGCCGATCATCGACGCGCTGGAGCTCGACTTTCCGCAACCCACGATTCATCCCGGCGACGCGCTGACGAGCTTCATCTCGGCCTTGATCGAGGAGTTCGGCGACGAGTGGGGCAACAAGTGGATGTTCCATTATCGCTGGGCCCGTGATCTCGATCAGCGCGCCTCGGCCGGACGCATCGCCCGCATCCGCGCCCCCAGGGCGGACGAGGCCGAGTGCGGCGAAGTGGCGGATAAAGTCCGCGCCCGCATGGTCGAGCGGCTCTGGTATGTCGGCTCGAACGAGATCAACGCGCCGCAGATCGAGCAGGGCTTTGCCGAAATGCTCGACCTGCTCGAACGACATCTCTCGGTCAGGCCGTATCTGTTCGGCCACCGTCCGGCCTACGGCGATTTCGGACTGTGGGGCCAGCTCTACGAGCTGTGGACCGATCCGACCGCCGGCGCCCTGATCGAAGGCCGCGCGCCGCATGTGCTGGCCTGGATCCACCGCATGCTATGGCCGCGCGCCGAAGGCGAGTTCGAGCTGTGGCCGGAACTGTCACTGACCTTGATGCCGATCCTGACCCGCCAAGTCGGCGCGCTGTTCATGCCGTGGACGCTCGCCAACGAGCAGGCACTGGCGGGACAGCGCGACGTCTTCAGCGTGCAGCTGGGTGACTTCACGTGGACACAGAAGCCGCAGAAATATCATGCGCGCTCGTTGGCCATGCTCCGCGGCAAATACGCGTTCCTGCACGATCGAAGCCGACTCGACGTCGTGCTGGAGGAGATTGGTTGCCTCGCCGGATTGCAGCCGCGCCCCACCTGAGGGCGCGTGGCAAAAATGTGGGGACGAGCCGTAGGAAGTCGGCCGCCGGTGCATTAGCTTGATTCCTGCGGACGCTTTGGCCCAAGGACCTGCCCATGGATATCCCAGCCTACAAGATCGCCCTCATCGTCGGTGCCGGCGAAGGGCTCTCGGCCTCGCTGGCGCGGCTGTTCGCGCGCGAGAAGATCCGCGTGGCGCTGGCTGCGCGCAAGATCGAGAAGCTCGGCGCGCTCTGCAACGAGACCGGCGCCCGCGCCTACCCCTGCGATGCGACCAATCCGGAGGAGGTCGAGCGGCTGTTCGGCATCGTCGAGCGCGAGATCGGCGCGCCTGATCTCGTGGTCTACAATGCCAGCGCGCGGGCGCGCGGAGCGCTCACCGATCTCGTGCCGGCCGACGTGCAGCAGTCGATTGCCGTCAGCGCCTTCGGCGGCTTCTTGGTGGCGCAGCAGGCGGCACAGCGCATGCTGCCGAACAAGCACGGCGCCATCCTGTTCACCGGCGCCTCCGCCAGCGTGAAGGGCTACGCCCAGTCGGCGCCGTTCGCGATGGGCAAGTTCGCGCTGCGCGGCCTCGCCCAGAGCATGGCGCGCGAACTGTCGCCGCAGGGCATCCACGTCGCGCACTTCGTCATCGACGGCGGGATCAGGAGTGCGGCAAGGCAGGAGCCCGCCGAGCGCCCGGACTCGATGCTCGACCCGGACGCCATCGCTGCCAGCTATTGGAGCGTGCTTCAGCAGCCGCGCAGCGCCTGGAGCTGGGAGATCGAGCTCAGGCCGTGGGTGGAGATGTTTTGAGGCGCGGCGTAGTCATTCGATTGCCGATGCTCGCCTCACAACGACTGTCATCGCCCGGCTTGACCGGGCGATCCAGTACGCGCAGCTCGCGGAGAGGAACGTGGACAGACCGCAGCGCATGGGATACTCCGCCTGCGCGTGGCATGACGGACGTCATATCATGAATGTGCTATGATGCGCGGCTCACGGTCCACTACCCTCAGGCCGCCGCTTGGCGATTCCGTAGACCGGTGCCTCAGCTCCTTCTCGAATCGCACCAAGGTCCAGTCATCGGGATACTGGCGAAGATCGAAGCCGGACTTCCTGGCGAGCGCAATCATCACGTCGTTGGTACGCAGCGCATCGCCCGATAGCGTGACGCCGCCGAGCGCAACCGCGCGGCGCTCGAGATTCGCGATCAGCGCCGGGCCGATGCCGTGGCCCTGCCAGCGGTCCTGCACCGACAGGCCGAACTCGACGCGGCCGGTATCGCGGTCGAGCGCGTAGCGCGCTTCGGCCACGATGCTCTCGACGCCGTCGTGATCCATCACGCCGATCAGGCTGTAACGGTCGTTGCGGCCGAGCGCGACGAAATCGTCGAGCACAGCCGGAGGCAGTTCGCTCAGCGCGCCGAGGAAACGCTTGTGACGCGAGCGCGGGCTCAAGGAGCGCACATAGGTCTGCAGCGCCTCGGCATCAGCCGATGTCACGAAGCGCAGCCGCACCTCGTCGCCACGCCGGGTGTGAATGGCGTTGGACGCGGCGGCGAAATCGGCAACGGCGGACGTCGGCATGACGGACTCCGGCGGAGATCAAATTGCCGGCGCCCTCCTTTGCGGAGCGGCGCCGGCGCGACGGGACGAGTGAGGGGCTCAACCCCGCCAGAACGGCTTGTCGATCTCGGCGGCGATATCGCTACGGGACAGGCCGAGGTCGTGCAGGTCGCGCTCCGACCATTGCGCCAGCTCGTGCCGTGTGCGGTAGCGGAGGCGCCAGGCGGCGAGTAGCTCGGCCACCCCCGACCAGAAGCCGGGAGTATGATGTTTCGTCATTGACGAGGAGACGTAGAAAGACATGAAAGCCTCCTGTATTGCACTGAACCTGCACTATCGGAGGCTTGCCTTTCATCTACAAACGACATTTACTACCGCTTCGGATGATATAACGTCATGCAAACGGGAGACCCTGAGTGACCCGGCTGCCGTCGCTGAATGGATTGCGGGCGTTCGAGGCCGCGGCGCGGCATCTGAGCTTCACCCGCGCGGCCTCCGAACTGAACGTGACGCAGACCGCGATCAGCCATCAGATCAAGCGCTTGGAGGATGAGCTCGGGCTGCGCCTTTTCGTCCGCCAGAACCGTAGCTTGGCGTTGACGCCGCAGGCCCGCGACTATCTCCCGCTGGTGCGGGCGGCGTTCGACGATCTCCGGCTGGCGACCGAGCGGCTGGTGCGCAAGGACAACGCCAAGGTGCTGACGGTCTCCACCATCGCCTCGCTGGCCGCCAAATGGCTGCTGCCGCGGCTGACGGCATTCCAGGAAGCCCATCCCGGCATCGACGTGCGGATCACGACCTCGACCACCCTGGTCGACTTCCGCAAGGACGACGTCGACGCTGCGATCCGCTATGGCCGCGGCCACTGGCCGGGCGTCCGGGCCGAATGGCTGATGGCCGACGAGCTGTTTCCGGTGTGCAGTCCGGCGCTGCTGCAGGGCGACAAGCCGCTACGCTGTCCGGAGGACCTCGCGCATCACACGCTGCTGCAGGCCAGCGGCGGCTATGACGACGACTGGCGGCTCTGGCTGACCGCGGCGGGTCTGCCGGTGGAGATGTCGAGGCAGGGCCGGCTGAGCTTCGACCTGTCGCTGATGACCGTCCAGGCTGCGATCGACGGGCTCGGCGTCGCGATCGGCCGCACAGCCTACGTCCAGGACGACATCGCCAAGGGCCGGCTGGTGGTGCCGTTCAAGATGGCGCTGCCGAGCGACGCCGGGTTCTATCTGGTGACCCCGGAGGGACGAACCGATCCGCCGAAGCTGAAGGCGTTCCGGCAATGGCTGAAGGATGCAACGCAGCAGAAGTCGGCCGCCGGCAATTCTGTTCAGGCCTAGGGCGCCTTGAGCGCAAAGCTATTGGCCGCCATGGCTTGGTGTGGCAGATTGTCGCACCTTTCCCTTCGGCCGGCGTAGAAATCCTCCGCACGAGCCTCTCGACGGTAGGAGTTTCCCCGCGTGTCCTCAACGTCAATCCCGCAGCCGGCTACGATCCATTCGCGCATCGGCGCGATCCTGCGCGCCACCAGCGGCAATTTCCTCGAGCAGTTCGACTTCTTCCTGTTCGGGTTCTATGCCCCGATCATCGCCAAGGCGTTCTTCCCATCGGAGAACGAGACTGCATCTCTGCTGAACGCCTATGGCGTGTTCTGGCTCGGCGCCCTGATGCGGCCGGTCGGCGCGATCGTGCTCGGTGCCTATGTCGACAAGATCGGCCGGCGCCAGGGCCTGATCGTGACGCTCGGCATCATGGCGGTCGGCACCGTTGTCATCGCGTTCTGCCCGACCTATGCGACGATCGGCATCGCGGCCCCGATCATCGTGCTGCTCGGGCGGCTGTTGCAGGGCTTCTCGGCCGGCGTCGAGCTCGGCGGCGTGTCGGTCTATCTGTCCGAGATCTCCACGCCCGGCAATCGCGGCCTCTACACCTCGTTCCAGTCGTCCAGCCAGCAGGTCGCGATCTTCGTCGCGTCGGTCATCGGCTATGTGCTCAACCAGGCCATGCCGGCGGACATGGTGGCGGCCTGGGGCTGGCGCATCCCGTTCTTCATCGGTTGCCTGATCATTCCGCTGATCTTCTTCCTGCGCCGCACGCTGGAGGAGACGCCGGCCTTCCTCGCGATGAAGAAGCACCCGACCGCGCGCGAAGTATTCGCCTCGGCGCTGGAGAACTGGCGCATCGTGATCCTCGGCATGATGATCGCAGTGCTGACCACGACGATGTTCTACTTCATCACCGTCTACGGTCCCGGTTTCGGCAAGGAGCTGAAGCTGTCGGCGGCGGATTCACTGCTCGTCACTTTGCTGGTCGCCGTAACCAACTTCTTATGGAATCCGGTTGGCGGCGCGGTGTCGGATCGGATCGGACGCAAGCCGGTGCTGGTGACCATCGCGGCTCTGGCGTTGCTGACCGCCTATCCCGCCTTGCACTGGCTCGCGGCGGCGCCGAGCTTCGGCAAGCTGCTCGCGGTCGAAATGCTGTTCTCGTTCTATTTCGGCGTCTACAGCGGCACCATGCTGGGCTGCCTGGTCGAGATCGTGCCTGCGCATGTCCGCACCACCTGCTTCTCGATCGCCTTTGCGCTGGCGGCTGGGCTGTTCGGCACCGCGACGCCGACGGTCTCGACCTGGCTCATCAACAAGACCGGCGACAAGGCCTCGCCCGGCTACTGGCTGATGTGCGCCGCCGTGCTCGGTATCATCGCAGCGATGACCGTCTATCGCGGCGGCCGCCAGGCCGTCGCGGCGCGCGAGCCGGTCATTGCGTGATCGCTGCGAGGGGCAGCGCCTTCCTTGGCGCGCGCTTTCGGCGCATGATGGTGGGGAATGAACAGCAGCCGGCGGCAGCGGGTGTCGACGCTGCCGAAGGATGACCGCCATGCAGCACCTCATCGCTGTCGCCGAGAAGGTCGCGGCGCGGCTGATCGCCAACAAGCAGACCATTGCCGTTGCGGAGTCCTCCGCCGGCGGCCTGATCGCGGCGGCGCTGCTCGCGGTGCCCGGCGCCTCCGCCTATTTCCTCGGCGGCGCCGTGGTCTATACGCGCGACGCCCGCCGCGTGCTGATGGACATTCCGGACGAGGCGATGAAGGGCATTCGCTCGGCGTCGGAGCCTTATGCGGAGCTGCTGGCGCGGCAGATCAGGACACGGTTTGCGACCGATTGGGGCTTGTCGGAGACCGGCGCGGCCGGCCCGACCGGTAACCGCTATGGCGACGCCGCTGGCCATGCCTGTTTCGCGGTGGCCGGCCCCGCGACCGCTGTAGTCACCCTGGAGAGCGGCCGCAGCGACCGCTTTGCCAACATGCAGCTGTTCGCGAAAAGCGCGCTGGAGCTGTTGCTGACGAAGCTCGACCAATAAAATCGGTGTCGTCCCGGGCAAGCCCGGTGACGCAAAGCGTCAGCGGGCGCAGACCCGGGACCCATACCGCGTGATCTCGCTTGAGGCAGGCCACACGTTGAGCCCTCGGGCAAGCCAATGTCCGCCGGTGGCTATGGATCCCCGCGTTCGCGGGGATGACACTGAGTTTGGGGCAGCGCCAATGGTCTCGAAGCAGCGGCGTGATCGCCCTTGCCTCACTTCTCCCGGAACGCACGCATCAGCTGGTCGTGCAGCGGCTTCATCAGGTAGGAGATCACGGTGCGGTCGCCGGTCTGGACGAAGGCTTCGACCGGCATGCCCGGAATCAGCTTGACGTCGCCGAGCCGGGCGATCTCCTCCGGCGGCATTGAGACGCGGATGGTGTAATAGCTCTGGCCGGTGCGCTGGTCGGTGGTGACGTCGGGCGAGACGCGGCTGACGACGCCATTCAATTCCGGCGTGGTGCGCTGGTTGAAGGCGGAGAGCCGCAGCAAAGTCTTCTGGCCGACCTGCAGCTTGTCGATGTCCTGCGGATTGACCTTGGCTTCGACCTGGAGGTCGTCGCTCTGCGGCACGATCAGCATGATGGCGTCGCCCGCGGTGATGACGCCGCCCACGGTGTGGACGGTCGACTGCAGCACCATGCCGTCCTGCGGCGCGCGGATGTCGACGCGGCGCAGCTGGTCCTCGGCGGTGACCTTGCGCTCGACAAACTCGCCGATCTTGTCGGTGGTCTCGCGCAGGTCCTTGGACACCTCGCTCACCATGTCCTTGTCGACCTGGATGATCTGCAGCTCGGTCTCGCTGATCTTGCCCTTGGCCTGGGCGCGGGCCGCGATGAACTGCGCGCGCTCGCCATTGAGGCGGGCGGCGTCGCGCTCCAGGGCGGTCAGGCGCGACAGCTGCACCAGATGCTGCTCATACAGCTGGCGCACGCCATCGAGCTCCTTCTGCACCAGCGCGATCTCCTGGTCCTTGGCGCTGACCTGCGCCGAGAGGCCCTCGATCTCCTCGTTCAGCTGGGTGACGCGCTCGCGCAGCTGCGCCTTCTGCCCGACGCGGCCGTTGACGCGGACCTCGAACAGCTTGGTCTCGGAGGCGAGCAGGCTGTTGACGTCGGGATCGCTCAACCGCTGCAGCAGCTGCGGCGGGAACAGGATCTTGGCCCAGCCGCGCTGCTCCGCCTCGAGCCGGGCGGCGCGCGCCTGCAGCGCGTCGAGATTCTTGGTGACGATGGCGAGGCTCGCCTTGGTCACGGTGTCGTCCAACCTGACAACGATGTCGCCGGACTTGACGACGTCGCCGTCGCGCGCCCTGAGCTCGCCGACCACGCCGCCGGTCGGATGCTGCACCTTCTTGACGTTGGATTCGACCACGATCTGGCCCGGCGCGATCAGCGCGCCGGAGATCTGCTGCGTCGCGGCCCAGCCGCCGAGCCCGCCGGCGACTGCAACGACGACGCCCATGCCGACCAGCAGGTGACGCCTTATCGACTCGCGCACGCTCTCCGGCTTGCGCGCCCTCGGAAGAGGACCTGCGACGACTTGACTGCTCATGACTTCGTCACTCCGGCCTCCGAGACGATCTTGATCGGTGCCGGCGGGCGCGGCTGAAGCACCTGCGCCAGCACCGTCTCCTTCGGACCGAAGGCCTGCGCGCGGCCGTCCTTCATGACCAGGACCTGGTCCACCGCCTCGATGCCGATCGGCCGGTGTGCGACGATGACGACGATCGCGCCGCGCGCCCGCGCCGAGCGCACCGCGCGCGACAACGCCTCGTCGCCTTCGGTGTCGAGATTGGAGTTGGGCTCGTCGAGCACGATCAGGAACGGATTGCCATAGAGCGCGCGCGCCAACGCCACGCGCTGCGCCTGGCCCGCCGAGAGCGCGGCGCCCTGCTCGCCGATCTCTGTATCGTAGCCGTCGCGCATCTTGATGATCATGTCGTGCACGCCGGCCTCCTTGGCGGCGGCGATGATGCCGTCAGCGGAGGCTTTCGGATCGAAGCGGCAGATGTTCTGCGCCACGGTGCCGCCGAACAGTTCGACATCCTGCGGCAGATAGCCGATGTGGCGGCCGAGCTCGTCCGTCGACCATTGGTCGAGCGCCGCGCCGTCGAGCCGGACATGGCCGCGCACCGGACGCCAGACGCCGACCAGCGCGCGGACCAGCGACGACTTGCCCGACGCGCTCGGGCCGATGATGCCAAGGCCGTTGCCGGCGGACAGCGCGAAGCTCACGTCCTGCACGATCGCCTTCTGATCGCCGGGCGCGACGATCGAGATGGCCTCGACCGAGAGCTTGCCGACCGGCGGCTGCAACAGGGTCGGCGCCGGTCGCTGCGGCATCGTCTGCAACAGATGGCTGAGACGGCGCCAGCTCTGACGCGCGGCAACGAAGCTCTTCCAATGCGCGATCGCGAGATCGACCGGCGCCAGCGCCCGCGCGCTCAGGATCGAGCCGGCGATGATGATGCCCGCGGTCGCCTCCTGATGGATCACGAGATAGGCGCCGACCGCGAGCACCGCGGACTGCAGCATCATGCGCAGCACCTTGGCGATGGCGCCGAGACCGCCGGCGACGTCGCTGGCGCGCTGGTTGCCGGCGAGATACTTTTCGTTGGTCTCGCTCCAGCGCGACAGCATGCGCCCGGTCATGCCCATCGCGACCAGCACCTCCGCGTTGCGCCGGCTTGCGGTGGCGAGATCATTGCGGCGGGCGGCGAGCCCCATCGCCTCCTTGGCGGGAGTGCGGGTGAGGAATTCGGTGATCAGCGTCAGGGTGACGAGGATGATGGCGCCGGCCAGCGCGGTGACGCCGAGCATCACGTGAAAGGCGAAGCAGATCGCCAGATACAGCGGCAGCCACGGCAGATCGAAGAACGCGCCCGGCCCCTGGCTGCCGAGAAAGCTCCTGATGTTGTCGAGGTCGCGCAACGGCTGCAGCCCTTCGTTGCGACCGCCGGCCGCCAGCGGCAACCGCACCACGGTGTCGAACACCCGCGCGTTCAGGCTCTCATCCAGGGCGGTGCCGATGCGGCCGAGAATACGGCTACGGATCATGTCGAGCGCGCCCTGAGCGGCGTAAAGCCCGGCGGCGATGATGATCAGGCCGATCAGGGTCGGCACGGACCGGCTGGGCAGCACCCGGTCGTAGACCTCGAGCATGAAGATCGAGCCGGTAAGGTAGAGCAGGTTGATGATGCAGCTCATCGCCCCAACGCCGATGAAGGCGCTGCGGCAACCGCGCAAGGCATCGCTGAGCTCGGATTGCCTCACGTGAGGTGCGGCCGCCATCACCACCATCTCTTCAATTGATCAAATGAGCTGCATGACCGCCGATCAAAAGCACAAACTGGCGGCAAACAAGGCGAAATATACTGATTCCTGCGGTGAGCGTCCAACGATGCTCACTTTAGCGTAAATTAGCTATGTGCTTGGGTATGTCGCGTGGCGCAGTGCAAACGTTCAGCCACGCCGGATCGCAAGCCCTAGAGCCGCCCGCCGGTCCGCACGAGCCGCACCACCAACAGAAGAATGATGGCGCCGAGCGCGGAATAGACGATTTCCGACACGAGGCCGGTCCCGATCCGGACGCCAAGCCGCGGGAAGATCAGGCTCGCGACCAAAGCGCCGAGCACGCCGATCACGATGTCGCCGACCAGCCCGAAGCCGGTGCCGCGCACGATCTTGCCCGCGAGCCAGCCTGCAACCAGGCCAACGAACAGAATGACCAGGATACCTTCGTTCGATACGTGCATGGCGCGTCCTCATCCGGCGCGGACGATCGGTCCCACGCGTGCCAGCACCTTAGCGAGGCCGCCGCGACGCTTCGACACGCGATGCACGGTTTCGGCCGGTGAGTAGCGCGTTTCGGGCGAACCGTTACGTCGCCGCCACACTTGCCGGCGCCTCGGCCAGGATACAGCGCGCCAGCCGCTGCGGCCCGAGCGCAATGTTCGGCGGCATCGCCTCCGAGCAGCGCGGCTGCGCCAGGCTGCAGCGCGGTGCGAACGAGCAGCTCCGCGGCGCCCGGTCGAGCGAGGGTGGCGTGCCGGGAATGGTCTGCAGCCGCTCGCCGCGCTTGGCACCGTGGATCGTCGAAGCCAGTAGGCCGCGCGCGTAGGGGTGCACGGGTTGGCGCACGATCTCGCGCAAGCTGCCCTGCTCCACGATCTCTCCGGCATACATCACGGCGAGGCGGTCGCAGATCTCGATCGCGACGCCGATGTCGTGGGTGACGAAGATGACGGACATGCCGAACTCGCGCTGCAGTTCGCGCAGCAGCAGCAGGATCTGGATCTGCACGGTGGCGTCGAGTGCGGTGGTGGGCTCGTCCGCCAGCAACACTTTCGGCCGGCACGCCAGCGCCAGCGCGATCATCGCCCGCTGGCGCATGCCGCCGGACATCTCGTGCGGATAGGACTCCAGGCGACGCTTCGCCGAGGGAATCCTGACGACGTCGAGCATCTCCAGCGCCCGCGCCTGCGCTTCTGCAAAACTCTTGCCCTCGTGCCGCATGACGGTCTCGGCGATCTGCCGGCCGATGGTATAGACCGGATCGAGTGCAAGCCCCGGCTCCTGGAAGATCATCGACACGGAGCGGCCGCGAAACTGCGACAGCTCCTCGTCGTTCATCGCCAGCACGTCGCGGCCCAGCGCCTTGACACTGCCTGAGATCTGCGTCCGCTTGTTCGGCAGCAGCCGCATCAGCGCGCGCATCGTCACGCTCTTGCCCGAGCCGGACTCGCCGAGCAGGCCGAGCACCTCGCCGTCGCCGAGCGACAGGCTGACGTCGTTCACCGCATGCACGGTGCGCTCGCCGGTGAAGCGGATGGTGAGATTGTCGATCTCGACGAGGTTGGTCATGGGGAGGCTATCTCACCTTGCCGTCAGGAACGCCGTGGCCAATTGCGAAGTGAGCTGCCACCCTCCCCTGGAGGGGGAGGGTCGGCTCGCACGAAGCGCAGCGGGAATGCGAGACGGGGTGGGGTGACAGCCCCTCCATGGACTCGCTTCCAAGGGGAGAGGCCGTCACCCCACCCCGATTGCGCATGCCATGCGCAATCGACCCTCCCCCTCCAGGGGAGGGTGAGATCGTCGGACGGTATGCACAGGTCTCCCTCATGGCAGCGTCGGCACCCTGGCGTGGAAATCAGTCGCGCGCTGGAAGGCGGCGCCGATGGTCAGGATCGTCGCCTCATCGAACGAGCGGCCGATCAGTTGCATGCCGACCGGAAGACCCGTCGACGTGAAGCCGGTCGGGATCGCCAGCGATGGCAGGCCGAGATAGTTCACCGGGCGGGTGAAGCGGGTGATGCGCTGGATCACGGCCTCCGCACCCGGCGCGCCGCCAACGTCGCTCTCGACGATCGAAGGTGTCACCAGCGGCGACACCGGTGCGACCACCGCATCGACGCCTGACGTCGCTGCGACATGCGCCGCCAGGGCAGCACCGCGCCAACGCAGCGCTTCGAGATAGGCGACGCCGGAGACGGCCAGCGCGTTCTGCAGCCGCATCAGCACCTGGGGGCCGTAGTCCTGCGGCCGCTCGATCATCCAGCGCTTGTGGAAGGCGGCCGCCTCGACCGCTAGCACGAGCTGGCAGGCCGCGGTGAGCTGGCGCTGATCCGGCAGCTCGACCTGAACCACATCGGCGCCCTCGGTCTTCAGGACCGCGATCGTCGCATCGAGACAGTGCGCCACCTCAGGATCGAGGTCGTCGACATAGAACGCCTTGGGCACGCCGATCCTGAGACCCTTGATCGAGGCCTGGGTGGCCGCGACATAGTCCGGCACGGTCGCGGAGCTGGCGGTCGGATCCTCGGGATCAGGACCGGCCATCAGCCCGAGCAGCAACGCGCAATCCTCGGCAGTCTGAGCAAGAGGTCCGACCGTGTCGAGCGACTGCGACAGCGGCATCGCACCGGCGCGGCTGACGCGGCCCCAGGTGACCTTCAGGCCGGTGACGCCGCAGAAATTCGCGGGCATGCGGATCGAGCCGCCGGTGTCGGAGCCGAGCGCCGCAAAGGTGAGACGCGCGCCGACCGCCGAGCCGGAGCCGGACGACGAGCCGCCGGTGACGTAGCCGAGCTTCCAGGGATTGTGCACCGGACCGTAATGCGCGTTGTGGCCGGTCGGGCCATAGGCGAACTCGGCCATCTGCAAGGTGCCGAGCCGGATCGATCCGGCATCCTTCAGCCGCTGCAGCGCGGTCGACGTCGTCGTCGCCACGAAGTCGCGCCGGATCAGCGAGCCGCAGGTCGAGATGTGGCCGGCCTCGTAGTACATGTCCTTGTGGGCGAGCGGCACGCCATGCAGCGGGCCCTTCTGGCCGTCCTTGGCCAGGGCGGAATCGGCCTCGGCGGCCGCCTTCAACGCCGGCTCGGACTCGATCGCCATGAAGGCGTTCAGCTTCGGCTGCCATTGCGCGATGCGGTGCAGGCAGGAGCGCGTCACCTCGACCGAAGAGAGCTTCCTGTCCGCGATCGCCTTCGCGACGTCGGTCAGGGTCATCAAGGAAGGTTCGGTGCTCATCGGCCCACCTTCAGCGTCTGCGCCACGACGTAGCTCGCAGGCTCCAGGTCGAACGGCAGGGTGCCGGCGACCGCGGCGAAGTTGTCGAAGGCCGGTCCGATCGAGTCGGCGATGCGGGTCGCAACCTCCTTGTCGACGGGCAGCCCGGAGGCCTCCGCGATGGCACTGACTTGTTGGGGCGTGGGTCTGGTCATTCCGCTTCTCGCTGCTGGTGTCTGCCCGTCAGGCGGCCGGCGCCCGGCTGTGTCCCGAACCTGGGATCGCCATGTGGCAGGCGGCCTGATGGCCCATTGTATCCAGCTCCGTCAATCTTGGCGCGACATTCGAGCAGGGCGCTTCCGCAAACGGGCAGCGGGTGTGGAAACGGCAGCCGGCCGGCGGATCGATCGGGTTCGGCGGATCGCCCGAGAGCGGCGGCGTCTCGGTGCGCCGGTCCGGATCGGATGACGGCATCGCCGCCAGCAGCGCCCGCGTATACGGGTGCGCCGGCTTGGCCCAGACCTGCTCGACCGGACCGAGCTCGACGACCTCGCCGAGATACATCACCAATACGCGATCGGAGATGTAGTTGATGACGTTGAGGTCGTGGCTGATGAACAGATAGGTCAGGCCGAACTCGCGCTTCAGGTCCATCAGCAGGTTCAGCACCTGCGCCTCGACCGACTTGTCGAGCGCCGACACCGCCTCGTCGAGGATCACCAGGCGCGGCGACAGCGCGAGCGCGCGGGCGATGTTGACGCGCTGGCGCTGACCACCGGAGATCTCGTGCGGATAACGGTTGGCGAAGGTTTCGGGCCTCAGGCCGACCTTGCCGAGCAGCTCGCGGGCGAGCGCCCGTGCCGCGATGTCGGTCATGCCGTGCACCTTCGGCCCGAACGCGATCGACTCCTCGATCGTCAGCCGCGGATTGAGCGAGGCATAGGAATCCTGGAACACCATCTGCATGCCGCGACGCAGCTCGCGCAGTGACATCTCATGCCCGACCTGGCGGCCGTCGAAGATGATCTCGCCGGCATCCCGCTCCATCAGGTGCATCAAGAGCCGCGCCGTCGTCGACTTGCCGCAGCCGGATTCGCCGACGATGCCGACGGTCTCGCCCTTGCCAATGGCAAACGAGACATCGTCGACCGCGCGCACCGTCTTGCGCGCACCGAACAGCCCGCCACGGACGGGGAAGTGTTTCGTCAGACGATCGACCCGCAGCAGCGGCTGCGCCTTGCCGCCGAGGTCCTCGATCGGCTCCAGGCCGGTGACTGCCGTTGCTTCACTCATGATCATCAGCTCCGGATGTCCATGGCGCTGCGCAGGCCGTCGCTGAGCAGGTTGAAGCAGATGGAGACAGCAAAAATCATCACGCCCGGCAGCGCCGCCACCCACGGATTGACGTAGATCGCGGTGCGGAGCGTGTTCAGCATCAGGCCCCATTCCGGCTCCGGCGGCTTGGTGCCGAGACCAAGGAACGAGAGGCCCGCAGCGAGGATCATCGATACCGAGATCAGGCCGGTGGCGTAGACGAAGATCGGCCCGAGCACGTTGCCGAGCATGTGCGCGCGCATGATCGTGAACGATGAGGCACCGGAGGCCCGCGCCGCCTCGACGAAATCGCGGTTGCGCACACCCGTGGTGACGCTCTCGGCGACGCGGGTGATCTGCGGCACGAACACGATGGTCAAGGAGACGATGGAGTTGGTGATGCCGGCGCCGAGCGCGCCCGAGATCGCGATCGCCAGCAGCACCGAGGGGAAGGCGTAGAACACGTCGATGGTGCGCATGATCGCGGTGTTGACCCAGCCGCCGACATAGCCGGCGACGAGGCCGAGCAGCGTGCCGATGCCGAAGGCGAGGATCACCGGCGAGATGCCGATCAGCAGCGACAGCCGGCCGCCATAGATCAGCCGCGCCAGCATATCGCGTCCGAGCTCGTCGGTGCCGAGCGGATAGCTCGGCGTGCCGATGTGGCGCAGGCGGCGGATCATCGAGCCCTGATAGGGATCGGCGAGATGCAGATAGGGCGCGAGCAAAGCGGAGAGCAGGATCAGCATCAGGACCGCGACGCAGACCATGCTGACCTTGTCCCTGACGATGCGGCGGCCGACGGTCGCCCAATAGCCGCGTGCGTTCGCGACCGGTGCGGCCTGCAGCGAGGCGTCGTTCATCGTGCTCGTAGGACTGACGCTCACCGCACTAGCCTCGCTTGATGCGCGGATCGATCGCGGCCTGCGCGATGTCGACCACGAGGTTGAGGATGACGAAGAACATCGCGAGCACCAGGATCGTGCCCTGCAAGAGCGGCAGATCGCGCTGGAAGATCGCCGAGTTCAACAACAGCCCAGAGCCGGGCCATGAGAACACGGTCTCGATCAGGATCGAGCCGCCGAGCATGTAGCCGAGCTGCAGCCCCATGATCGCCAGCGCCGTCGGTGCGGCATTCTTCAGCACATGGCGGAACACATGGGTCTCGCGCAGCCCCTTGGCACGCAGCGCCTCGACGAAATCCTGGCTCAGGATGTCGCCCGTCAGCGCGCGCACGGTGCGGGTGATGATGCCCATCGGGATCACCGACGTGGTGATCGCGGGCAGCACCAGGAAGCGGATATGCGCCCAGTCCCACGCCCAGGCGCCCGAGCCGGACGGACCCGCGCCCACCGCGGGCAGCCAGTTCAGCTCGACCGAGAAGATGATCACCAGGACCATGCCGAGCCAGTAATGCGGCACCGAGACGCCGGCGATCGCGATCGAGGTCGCGACCTTGTCGATCCAACTATCGCGGAAATAACCGGCGACGAGGCCGAAGAACAGGCCGAGCGAGAAGCCGATGATGGCGGCCGCGATCGCGAGCGTGACAGTGTTGGACACCGCGCGCAGCACTTCCGCCAGCACGGGGCGACCGGTCGCGATCGAGCTGCCGAGATCACCATTGACCGCGCGCCACAGCCATAGCCCGAACTGCACCGGCAGCGGCTTGTCGAAGCCATAGGCGACGCGGAGCTGCTGCGCGAGCTCCTGCGACGCGTCGGCCGGCAGCACCGCGACCAAGGGATCACCGGGCGTGATGTGAACGAGCATGAAGCAGACGAGCGCGACGCCGATGATGATCGGAATCGCATAGACCATCCGCCTGGCAGCATAAGAGAGCACGAGTCACCTTGTTCTGACCTTCTCCTTGGTGAAAGAAGGTGCCAATGGAACTCCCCTCCCCCTTGCGGGGAGGGGTCGGGGGTGGGGGTCCACACGAAGACTCCCGCCGGAATACCCCCCTCCCCGACCCTCCCCCACAAGGGGGGAGGGAGCGCAACGGCGCACGTGCAGAGACTACCCCTCTATCAAGATCACGGCTCCACCGAGATCGGTGAGAAGTCGATGAACCAGCTCTTCGGCTGCACCACGCCCTTGACCTTCGGGCTCATGGCGCGCGGGCCGACGTCGTGGGCGACGTAGAGGAACGCCGCGTCGTCGACCGAGGCCGCATGCAGCTCGGCGAGCGCCTTGTCGCGCTCGGTGGGATCGAAGGTCTGGCGCGCCTTCTTCACCAGCTCGTCGAACTTCGGATTGTTGATGAAGCCCCAATTGTTGGACACCGGCGGCGCCATCGATGACTGCAGGAAGCGGACCAGCGCGAAGAACGGATCCATCGCCGCATAGGTGACGTTGGTGGCATTGGCGCCGTTGGCCGAGGGATCCTTGGCGCCGCGGCGCCAGTTGGTGAACAGCGTGTTCCACTCGATGACGTCGAGCTTGACGTCGAAATAGCACTCGGCCAGCGCCTGCTGCAGATATTCGTTCATCGGCAGCGGTTGCATCTGGCCCGAGCCCGACGCCGAGGTCTGCGTCTTGACCTCGAGCTTCTTGTTCGGGCCGTAGCCGGCCTCCTGCATCAGCTTCTGTGCGGCCGCCTTGTCGTACTTGATCTCGAAGGTGACATTGCCGCGCCAGGGATGGCCCTTCTCGAAGGTGCCGGTCGCCGGCACCATCAGTCCGGCGAGCAGACCATCCTTCAGGCCTTCGCGATCGATGCAGAGATTGGCGGCCTTGCGGACGCGGATGTCGTTCCAGGGCGAGCCTTCGACGCGCGAGAACTGCCAGGGCCAGACATGCGGCTGCTCATTGGCGTAGAGCTTGAAGCCGCGCTGCTTGATCTCGGGTAGCGCATCCGGCGCCGGCGCCTCGACCCAGTCGACCTGACCCGACAGCAGCGCCGCGGTGCGCGCATTGGCTTCCGGCATCGGCAGCAGGATCATCTTGTCGGACTTCGGCACGCGCGCCTTGTCCCAATAGGCCTCGTTCTTCGACAGCTCCAGCCGCTCGCGCGGCGTGAACTTGGTCATCTTCCACGGGCCGGTGCCAGAGGCGTCCTTGGCGAAGGCGGCCCAGGCGGCTTGCGACTTCGCCTTGTCGTCGGCGCCGGTCGCGGCCTCATAGAGCTTCTGCCACTTGGTCGGGCTCGCCATGAACAGGTTGGTGAGGTTGATCGGCAGGAAGCTGTCCGGCTCCTTGGTCGTCAGCTCCACCGTGAGATCGTCGATCTTGCGCGCCGACGCCAGCGTCGGCATGCGCGAGGCGGTGACGCCGACCTGGCTCGGATCGAACTGCGGCGCGTCTTGCTTCAGCACCTTCTCGACGTTCCACACCACGGCATCGGCGTTGAACGGCGCGCCGTCATGGAAGGTGACGCCGGGACGCAGCTTGAACGTCCATTTGGTCTTGTCGGCGTCGTCGACCTTCCATTCGGCGGCGAGGCCGGGAATGACGACGCTCGGCTTGTCCGCCGACGACAGGTCCCACGCCGTCAACGCGTCATACATGGTGAGGCCGGTGAAGCGGTTGCCCTCGAAGCCCTGGTCGGGCTGGCCGAGCGTGCGCGGAATGTCCGCCGCAGTCATGCCGATGCGCAGCACGGATTCCGCGCAGGCTTGCGCCGGCAGCGCGAGGACCGAGACCGTCGTCATCATGGCAGCCGCAACAGCCGCACGTTCCTTCATTGAGGTCGCAATACGCGAAAGCACGATCAACATCTCCGATCAAGCTGGCTAAATTCTGTGCATCGTTATGCAACGGCTATGCCAGCGGTGCCTTCGCGCACGGCCCTGCGACGCGAGGTCACAACCGTTTGTACTCAAATGATCACGACCGGGGCTTGGCACCCGGATTGCAGGTTTCGCGGATCGAATTGATCCGATTGCCACGGAGCTTCACCCGCATGCGTATCCTCAACTCACTGCTTGCCACCGCGCTTGCGCTCGGCCTCTCTGCCGGCGCGGCGCGGGCCGAAACCGTTCTGCGCTACGGCATCTCGATGGCCGACATCCCGCTGACGACCGGCCAGCCCGATCGCGGCGCCGGCGCCTATCAGTTTACCGGCTATACGATCTATGATCCGCTGGTCGCGTGGGACATGAGCACAGCCGACAGACCGGGCAAGCTGATTCCGGGTCTCGCCAGCGAGTGGAAGGTCGACGAGGCCGACAAGACCAAGTGGCGCTTCACCCTGCGCAAGGGCGTCAAGTTCCACGACGGCAGCGACTTCAATGCCGACGCGGTGATCTGGAATCTGGACAAGGTGCTCAACGATAAGGCACCGCAGTTCGACAAGCGGCAGAGCGCGCAGGTGAAGACGCGGCTGCCGTCGGTGGCGCGCTACGCCAAGATCGACGACTCCACGGTGGAGATCACCACCAAGACGGTCGACTCCTTCTTCCCCTATCAGATGCTGTGGTTCCTGATTTCGAGCCCGGCGCAGTATGAGAAGCTCGGCAAGGACTGGGACAAGTTCGCCAGCCAGCCCTCCGGCACCGGCCCGTTCAAGCTGACCAAGCTGGTGCCGCGCGAGCTCGCCGAGCTCACGAAGAATTCCGAATATTGGAACAAGGACCGGCTGCCGAAGACGGACAAGCTGGTGCTGGTGCCGATGCCGGAGGCGCTGACGCGCACCAACGCGCTGCTCGCCGGCCAAGTCGACCTGATCGAGACGCCGGCGCCGGACGCCGTGCCGCAGCTCAAGGCGGCCGGCATGAAGCTCGTCGACAACGTCACGCCGCATGTCTGGAACTATCATCTCAGCGTGCTGCCGGGATCGCCCTGGACCGACATCCGGCTGCGCAGGGCGCTCAACCTCGCCATCAACCGCGACGAGGTCGTCGGGCTGATGAACGGCCTGGCCAAGCCGGCCAAGGGCCAGGTCGACCCGTCGAGCCCGTGGTTCGGCAAGCCGAGCTTCGAGCTGAAATATGATGTCGCCGCCGCCAAGAAGCTGGTCGAGGAGGCCGGCTATTCGCCAGCCAAGCCGCTGAAGACGACCTTCATCATCGCGCAGGGTGGCACCGGCCAGATGCTGTCGCTGCCGATGAACGAATATCTGCAGCAGAGCTTCAAGGAAATCGGCATCGACGTCGACTTCAAGGTCGTCGAGTTGGAGACGCTGTACACGCATTGGCGCAAGGGCGCGGCGGACGAGATGAACGCCGGCATCACCGCCAACAACATCGCCTATGTCACATCGGACCCGCTCTACGCGATCGTCCGCTTCTTCGCCTCCGACCAGATCGCGCCCACCGGCGTCAACTGGGGCGGCTACAAGAACCCCAAGGTCGATGCGCTGATTGCTGAAGCCAAGCAGACATTCGATCCAGCCAAGCAGGACGAGTTGATCGCGCAGGCGCATGCGGCTGTGGTCGACGATGCGGTGCTGGTCTGGGTCGTGCACGACACCAACCCGCACGCGCTAGCGCCGAAGATCAAGAAGTTCGTGCAGGCGCAACACTGGTTCCAGGACCTGACGACGATCGGGGCGGAATAACTGACCGGGCCGGCTGCTGTCGCGCTCGCAAAGCAAGAAGCCCGGCGTTTTGCCGGGCTTCCTCTTCAGCACGATAGCCAATATTTCATTTCCCGAAGGCGCCCGAGTCAAATTTGTAGGAGGCCTGGAGAAAGCCACCGTACCGCTCGTAGCTGAAGGTCGTGGGCGACCCCGGGACTCCAGGAAATTGGGTGGTCCCACTGGTCGTCCGGGCGTACCAATAGCGGCCACCGACGCCGACGCTGAAATTTCTCGTCACGTCGTATGACACAACGCCCTCGAGCTGGTAGCCCCAGCCATTTCCAGATTGCGGAAGCGGATTGATGTCTGGCCGCAGCCAGTGATTGTCGAATCCGCTCAGCCGGACATAGGGCAGAACGGCGCCATCGAGGGTGACGTTCCAGTTCTGGCCGAGCTTGAAGACGCCGTTCAACCCCACACGGAGCGAATCCCAGTTCTCGGTCTTGCTGAGCACCAGCACGCCCCCCGCAACAGGATCGAGACCACAGATAAACGGATTGGTCGCGACCTGGATACATCCGTATGCGTTGACGGTTTCGTAGAAATGGTTGTAGCCGATGAAGCCGCCGACCTTGAACGCCGGCCCTCTCCAGAAATTGTAGCCGGCGTCGATCGTGCCGTACCAGAGCCTGCCGCTGTTCACGCTGCTGTCCGTATTCGAGTACGGAATGACGGCTGGCGGGAAGTCTTCGTCGTTGAGCCTGCCGCTGAAGATGTTGCCACCGCCCGCAAAGCCCTTGGCGAAGAAACCCAGACTGTGATCGGCCCTGGCGAACCCCTCGCCGGCATGGCTGTTGAGATTCTTGTAGGTCAGCAGAGAATTGGTTTGGCCAGCGACGAAAGGATCGCCCAACGTGTAGCGGGTGCGGCCCGAACTGTAGAAATAGCGGGCGCCGACCTCGAACTCCCACAGCGACACCGGCGGAGGCGGCGCCTTGACCGGGAGATCCGCGGCCGACACCGCGCCGGCCCCGAGCACACAAGCCACAGCAGCGATGAGGCTGCCCGCAACTGGTAGAGTGAGACGCTTGATCGCACCCCGTGCCGGCCTGCCCTGCGTCAAACCAGCCGCACTCCTGTCCTCAGAAGACTGCATCGATGCCCCCCTCTGCAGCTCTTTCTATCTTGAGTAGAGCCATGCTATAAGTTCGCGCAGACTCATGCAATCGCCGTCACATGACACAAGTTGCTTCTTATCCCCCTGTTGCAACCTCGCAACAAACGCAATGCGCTCGACGCCTGCTCGATTGCGCTATCCTTGTACCCGTCCCGCGGACTGGAGCGCGCTATCGTTCGGTCAAGCTCGTCATCCTGTCGCTCGCACTCATCGGCAAGCTCGCGGCGGTGGACGCCCAGACATCATCCAATGGGCCTGGAAACCCCTTCGTCCCATCGTCATCGAAGCACGATCCGGGCAAGCTGCCGCGTGCCAAGCGAAGCCTCCCGCCACGGCATTCCACCCGCCCCGTCCCCGGCACGGAAGAACGCAGCAAGCGTTGCCCGCCCTATTCGGCTTATGTGGTCTGCAAGTGATGAGCATACTCATCGCGCCGACACCGGACCTGGCCAACGAGGCCGCCGCGACATGATGCGAACTCGGGAACGGAGCACCTGCTACTTCGTCAGCAGTGCGTACGCCCCGTTCCAATCCTCGGGCGGCGGATTGACCTGGTAGTTGCGGATGCGTGCGTCATAGAGATCATAGAGCTTGGCCAAGTCTTGCCCCTGGTCGCTCTTGCGGCCGCGCTCGATCGCGGCCAGCGCCCCTTCCCAATCGCGGCTGCGATAGCTCGCCAGCATCTCGATGGTGAGGTTGCGGAGCAACTGGAAGCGCTCGGAATACATCACGTCCTCGCGGCCCGTGATGGCGTAGATGACTTCCGGCTCGCTCTTGCCCTTGACCATGATGAAATCGAGCTCGAGGATCGCGAGCTTGTCCTTCACCGCCATCGCAGTCGCCGAGCCGACGATGATCGGAAAGCCGTACTCCTTGGTCTGGCCCTCCAGGCGCGAGGCGAGGTTTACGCTGTCGCCAAGCGCCGAATAGTTGAACTTCAGGTCGGAGCCCATGTTGCCGACCACGCCGATGCCGGTGTTGAGGCCGATTCCGACCTTGAGCGGAATGTAGACGTGGCCGCCATGCTCGGCCTCCTGCTCGCGTTCGCCGTTCACCTGATCGATCCGCTCGAGCATGTCGATCGCCGCTTCGCAGGCATTTATCTGATGATCCTTGTCGGCGAGCGGCGCGTTCCAGAACGCCATGATGGCGTCGCCCATGTATTTGTCGACATAGCCCTTGCGAGCGATGATCGCGTTGGTCAGCGGCGTGAGGAAGCGGTTCATCAGCTGTGTCAGGCCCTGCGGATCGTGCTTGTAGCTCTCCGAGATCGTGGTGAAGCCGCGCACGTCCGAGAACATCACCGTGATCTCGCGCTCCTCGCCGCCCAGCGTCGGCGGCGATTGGGCAAGCTGCTCGACCAGCACCGGCGACAGATATTGCCCGAACACCGAGCGCATCTGCCGACGCTGGTTCTGCTCGCGGACGAAGTTCGCGAAGATCAGCGTCAGATAGATCGCCGTCGTCGACAGCATCGGATAGGTGAAGTCGATCAGCAGCCGATGCTGGGTGTAGAAGTACCAGGAGATCCCGAGCAGAGCGGCCGCGAACAGCGCCCCGACCACCACGAGTGTGACGGCGCCGAGTTGCGGCGCGAAGACGATCACGAGCAGGCCGAGAAGGAGCGCACCGAAGAACTCGGCCGGGAGTCCCCAATAGGGCGGCGTCAGAATCGCACCGGTCAGAGCACTCTCGAGCACCTGAGCATGCACCTCGACGCCCGGCATGGCCGGAGAAATCGGCGTGGTCTTGATGTCGTTCAGGCCGGTGGCCGATGGCCCGATCAGCACCAGTTTGCCGGCGATCTTCTCCGGCGGCACCCGACCCTCCAGAACGTCAATGGCCGACACGTAGATCGATGGGTCACTCTCGGCATAATGCAGCCAGAGCTGCCCATTCGCGTCGGTCGGAATCTGTACAGCACCCAGACCAAGACCGATGATGCCACTCTTGTCAGTCCTGATCCGAATCGTATCCGTGCGGGTCGCGACCCGCAGCATCTCGAAGCTCAGGGAAGGCATGATATCCCCCTGAGCCAGCATGATCATCGGCACCCGGCGAATGATGCCATCGCGCTCCGGTTTGATGGTGAACAGGCCGCGACCAGCGGCCGCATGCTCGATCACGGGGACGTTGCGCAGCAGCCCGGGAAAATTCCACATGAATGGCGTTGCATCCTGGCTGTGGCCCAGCGTCGCGATGCCTGTCACAGGCAAAGTCTTGTCGAGGCCTGCACGAGCCTCAGGACCACCGGATTCGCCGAGCACCACGCGCGAGCGCTTCAGCGCGTCGGCGAGCACCTGGTCATTGGATGGCAATATCCTCAGCTTCTCGCGCGTCGGCTCGTCGAGATTTGAAAAAGTCTCGGCCGCGAGCCCGGGATTGAGCCGGTCCGGCTCGGCAAACACGACGTCGAAGGCAATTACCACGGCGCCGAGTCGGGTCAGAGTGTCGATGATCTCGGCGATCCGCGTGCGCGGCCAGGGCCACTGACCGAGCTTGGGATTCGCGAGACTCTTCTCGTCGATATCGACGATGGTCACCGGCCGCAGCGTCTTGATCCGCGGACTCAGCACCTGGAAAGTATCGAAGGTCCGGACGCGCAGCTCCTGCACCAGGGCAGGGTCTGCCACACGCAACGCCGCGAAGCCGATCAGCAGCAGCAGGCAGATCATGCGCGCATAACCGAACTTGCGCGCGAACCACCGAGGAACTGCTCTCAATCGTTTCATGCAGCATCCGATATCACGCCGAAGCCGGCGATCCGAGTCGTCCGGTTATCCCGACCGCGTTCCGCTCGGCGACGCCGCCGTCCGCATCGCGCGGCGGGCGCGCGGGCTCAGACGAGGTGAAAACCGTCGTGATGCGCCTTGAACTGCTCAAGCGTCACCCCCTTGAGGGTGAGCGTATCATGCGCCGCATCGGTGATGATCGTATCGTGGCCGCCATTGGCGGACTGCGCCGACGCCACGAGCGCAGCGACGCTGGCGAACAGCGAGTGATCGATCTCGACGATGTCCTTGTTGACGTCGAAATCGCCGATCGTGGCGCTGCCGAAATGCGGGTTGAAGACGAAGGTGTCGTTGCCGTCCTTGCCGAAGATCGTCACGCCACCGCCGACATTGACGAAATTGTCGCTCTGGTCCGTGCCGTTGACCGTCGATGCACCATTGCCCGCCAACGTGACGGTCAGTGCCTTGGTCGCCGTGCCGCCGTGGCCGTCGCTGACCTTCGCCTGATAGGTGATGGTCAGCGTGTCGCCGGAATTGAGGAAATCCAGGTTCACGTCGGCCGGATGATATGTCCAGTGCAGGACATCGGAGCCGCCACCGGAGCTCGTGCTGTCGAAGGTGATCGCGTGGGCATCGGCCAGCGCCTGGACGTGGGCATTCGAAGGCAGGCTCAGAGAGCCATTGTATTTGATCACGCCATTTTCGACCACCGAAGCGGTCAGCGTGTCGCCGACATCCCCGTCGAGCACCGTCAAGGTGCCGGACATGCCGCTCGCCAATTTCACCGGCTGATCCGGGATGTAGCCCGCCGAGACGTTGTCGAGCTCGAACGCATTCTGGCTGCTGGCAAGCACCACCTTGTTGAACGGCGACAGGCCGAGGAACTCGACATAGCCGTTCGAGGCCAGCGACGTCTGCCCGCCATTGGCGAGCAGCGGCGCGACCTCGCTGCCCGAGTAGGAGGCGACCAGCTTGTTGCCGTTGTAGAAGGAGATGCTGTTGTAGCTGTCGACCGAGCCCCAATACAGCCCGAAGCTGTTCTTGACGCTGTCGAAGGTGATGGTCTCCTGGGCGTGGCTGCCGATGCTGAGATAGTTGGTCTTGTCCACACCGTCGACCATGTAGGGCGCCGCCGATACCGGCGAGGAGCCGTGCACGATCCCCGCATTGCCGCTGGCCGTGAACCTCGCGTGCAGCGCCTCGCTGTAGAAGCTGCCGTGGCCGCGCCCGTTATCGGAGATGTTGCCGGCCGACACGCGATCGAACGTTTCGGTCGGCAGGCCCTCGGCATTGGTGCTGGCGGTGCTCGCGAGCACCCTCGCCTGCTCGGCCAGGATGACGGTCTGGACCGTCGGGTTCGTTTCACCTGTGATGACGGGCGCATCCTCTGCGCCGTTGACCGTGATGGTGACGGGCACATCGACCACGACGCCGTGACCGTCGTCGATCGCGACCGTGTAGGTCAGCGTGACATGCTCGCCGACACCGAGATAGTCGAACACCTTGTCATTGGCAGCGAAGGTCCAGGCCTGCGATCCCGCACCACTGCCGGATTCTGTGAGCGAGCCGAGCGACAGCCAGCTCTTGAGCACGGACAGATCCGACGGCAGCCCGTGGTCGTTGCCGGAGGTCGCGACGCCGGTCACCTTCAAGACATGCGCATCGGTGATGTCCGCATCCTCGAAAGCGATCGCGCCGCTTACAGTGTCGAGCAGATCCGAGCCGGACATCGCCGCGCGCTCGGCGATTTCGGCCGCCTGCACCTCGCTCGTCACGACCGGCAGGTCGTTGGTCCCGGTGATGTTGACGACGATCGTCGAGGTCGCGCTCTTGCCCTGATGGTCGTCGAGCGTCACCGTGGTGGTGACCGTGACGGTCTGGCCGGCGCCGAGGAAATCGAGCGAGCCGTCGGTGATGGCATAAGTCCAGTCGACCTTGCCATCGTTGGCGTTGCCGCCCTGGCTCAAGTGCAGCGCCTGTTCCAGCGCTGCGATCTGGTCCGGCGTCAGCTGACTCGACAAATCTTTCTGCTGATCGGCCGCAGTCCAAGTCACGCTCTGCGCCCCGATCGATGCGGTTGGCCGATCGGTCAGGTCGACATCGGTGAACTTGACGCTGCCGGCGACGCTGTGCTGATCGGACGACCCTGTTTGCGCGGTCGCTTCGGTGATTGTACCGGGCCGGCCGGAATCCGCGATCACAGGCGCCGTGTCTTCGGCCGTCAGCGTGATCAGCGTTCCGTCATGCCCGTCATTGCTGCCCGCGAAATGCAAGTCGCTGAAGTCGCCTTCGAGCGTCAGGGCAATGCTGTGCCCTTGGCCGTCGATGACGGTAAGCACGCCCGTCTCGGCATCGTAAGACGCCGTTGTCGCCTCGCTCCACTTGATCGTCTGCAGATCGATCCTGTCGTCGACGCCGAGGCCGGCGATCTTGGCGGAGAAGCCGGCATCATCGATGACGAGTTCGCTGCTCCCCTCGCTGCTGAAGTCGATCGTCTGGTCCACGTGACCATCGACCGTCAGCGTTGCGCCGGCATCGACCTTGATGATCCCGGAGCCTTCGACGTCGCCGGCGATCTCGAACTTGCCCGCCGTGATCTCGATCGTGCCATAGTTGAAGATCGTTCCGCCGATGCCGCTCAGCCCGCTCGCGGAGATCGTGCCGTAGATGTAGAGCGTGCCGTCATGACTCACCTTGGTATCGGCAAGGTCGAGGATCGCACCGAGGTCGACGGTGCAGACGCCGAAATTCCAGACGTCCATTCCGGACAGGGTCACATCGTTGCCGGCGATCTCCAGCGTGCCGACGCTCCGAATTTCCAACGTGCCGCCGGTGAGCGTCGTGCTCCCGTCGAGCACCAGGATCGATTCCACCGGCATCTCACCATCCTTATCGATGATGATCTGACCGTCCGTGTTATCGATAGTAACGTTGTCGAAGGTGGTCGCAGCCGCGGTCTCGACATGCACGATGCCGTGGTTGACGAGATCGCCGCCGGTGATCGTGCTGTCCTCGATCAGCAGCAGCGCGCCGTCGTCCACCTGGACAGTGCCGCCGTTGTCGACGCTGACGCCGATCAGTGTTGCGCTCTCCTCTGCAGCGACCTGAAGCATCGAGCCGTCGCCGATGGCGATATCGACGTCGGTCAATGACGCGCTGCCCTTGACCGTCAGGATGGCCGTGATCTCCGCGAACGCGCCGGTCTCGCCGATCAGCAGCGTACCACCCGCGACGGCGCTGCCCTCGATCGTGCTGTCGCCGTCGACGGAGATCGTCCCTTCGTTGCTGACAGCGCCGCCGGCGATACTCGTGCCGCTCAGCGAGAGTGCACCGCTCAGCGCAATGGTGATCGCGGCAGCGTTCGCATTCGTGATCGTCTCGTCCTCGAACGCATTGCCGCTGCCGGACACGGCGATCGTCTCGAAATTGTCGAGCGTGCCGCCGCTCAGCGTGGCGTGGCCGATCAGGGCTATCGTTCCGCCGGACTCGTTGGTCAGCGTGCCGCCAGTAATATCCGCATGCGATAGCGTCAGGGTCGCGGAGCCCTCGACCGTGATATTGCCACCCGCATTATCGATGCTGGTGCCGCCGTTTAGCGTAAGCTCACCATCGGCCTCGACATCGATCAGGCCGGCATTCGTGACGGCTTCGTCCGAGAGGGTGTTGCCGCTGCCGGAGACCTCGATCGAGCCAAAATTTTTCAGCTCGCCATCACTGATCGCGGCTCCGCCCTTCAGAACGAGCAGGCCGTTGGCAGGTTGGGGTGTCTCCCCGCCGCTCTCCAACGTTCCGAAGTTCTGAACGATCGGCGCGCCCTGGATGACGATGGCGCCGCCATCGATGCTGCCGCCATCCAGAGTCAGCGTCGCGCCGAGGTCGACCTCGATGAGACCGGAGCTGTCCTCATCGGCGTTCGCAACGTCACCATGCACGGTCAGCGTGCCGCCGGACAGCTCGATCATTCCGGTGTTGACGATGCCGGCGTTCGCCCCGAAGACGCCGCCGCCAGCCAGCAGCACGGTGCCGGCATTGTGCAGCTCGCTTTGCTCGAGAATCTGCGCCGAGCCGCCGACGGTGATCGTCGCACCCGAGAAGTTGTAGATGCGCGAGTCGGCCTTGGCCGTCAGTGCGCCGCTGATCGTCAGCGTGCCGTTATTGTCGAGCTCCGGAACGGCGCCGCCGCCGAAATCATTCAGCGTGACCGATTTGGCGTAGGCGTAGGCGTCGTCATCGATCGTCACCGGAAAGGCCGGCGTCAGGCCGTGCAGCTGATCGGTGATGATGATGACGTCATCATCGGTGGTCGGAGCCAGGCCGGTTGCCCAGTTCGCGCCGTCGCTCCACAAATGAACCTGGCCGCCGCTGCTTTCGCCGGGCTGGGTCGTGGCGATCCAGACCACGGCCGGATCGTCGGTGCCGGTGATCGTCACCGTGATCGTCTGGGTCGACGTCGCGCCATGCGAGTCCGTCACGGTCACCGTGTAGGTGAGCGTCACCTTCTGACCCGCGGGAATGAAATCGGCGACATAGACCGGTAGGTTGGCGAAGCTCCAGTTGATCTTGCCGGTGCCGCTGCCGGTGCTGTCGGAGGCCAGGGATGCCGTCAGCGCCTGCTCGAACAGCGCCAGTGGCGCTGGCGGAATGCTGCCGCCGCTTTCAAGAACCGCGCCGGTCAGCTTGGCCGACACGCTATGGGTGTCGGTGAGGTCAACATCCTTGAACGTCAGCGTGCCGGAGGTCGGGTCCTCGGAGGTGAGCGGCCCGCCGGGCACGCTGGTGCCGCCCTCGAACGCGATGGCCGGGACGTTCGCCGTGATCTCGGGCTTGTCGTTGGTGCCGGTCACCGTGATCGTGATCGGCACCTCGGTATACTCGTTCGACGGCGCGAAATTGTTGTCGACGCGCACGACGTAGGTCAGCGTCAGCGTCTCGCCCGCGGCCAGAAAATCGAAGTAGTTGTCGGGAACACTGTAGCTCAGCATTGCCGAGCCGAAATTCTTGTTGGTCGGATCCGGCACCACCGTGATCTTCACGGCCGTCGCCATGACATCCTGCAACTGCAGGGCGTTCAGCGATGCCGTGACGTCGGCCTGCTGCGCGCTCTTGAACGCATAGGACTTGAAGCTCACCGAGACCGTCGGCCGGTCGATGTTATTGACGTCGAGGAAATTGACGCGGGTGAGGACGGTGTCGAGGTCGGCGCCGTTGCCCGTCTGACCGGCCCGCTCGGCCAGACCGAAGGTCGTGGTCAGCCGGCCGCCGGCATCGAGAATCCTGACCTCCGGCGCACCCGGAATGTGCGACGGCTGCTCGGACGTCGAGCTCGTCGTGGGTGTCGAGCCCGTATTGTCGGTCACCTGATAGGTCGGCGTCGCGCTGGTGCCATTGGGCAAGGTCAACGGCGTCAGCGTCTGCGGCACCCCGATGTCGGTGAAATGGGTTGTCGACTTCGGATTGGTGTTGTCGGTGAACTTCAGCGTGAAGACGTCGTTGATGAGCTTCTGGATGTCCGGCGTGAGCGGCACAGCGCTCTGATTCACGATTCCGTTGCTGATCTGGATCTGCTGTCCGGCCTGATTCACCACAGCGATCGGCTGCAGCGTCGTCTTGTCGAACAGCACGTAGGAGCCGGTGCGGCCATCGGGCTCGACCAGCACCTGGAACTTGGCATCGGGCAGACCGCCCTGCCCCGGCACCGTGAAGTCGATCTCGACCAGCACGGCGGTGCCGCGAATGCCCATGGTCGCCACGGGCGTGTCGACCTTCATGTCGCCGTGCTTGGCGGTCTCGCCGGCCACGAACGAGATCGTGCCGGCAACGAGGCTGATCAGCGAGGAATTGTTCGACCCGTTGGGGTCGTACACCATTTCATTCAGCACCATCCGCGCATTGGACGACAGGCCGAACACGGTGCCGTCGATGAAGGTGATGCCGAGCGTCGAATCCGAGCCGGACTGGACCACGTCGCCCTTCTCGACGTTGTCGCCGTTGTGAAGGAGGATCGAAACGCCGTTGCGGATGACGGTCGCGGTGCCCTGCAGCTTGGTCACATGGCCGATGACCTTGCTCACGCTCGCAGCCGCCCCGGCCTGGCTGACCTGCACCGCGCCGGAGAGCGCATTGACGAGGTCGCCGGTCAGATGCGCGCCATCCGGCGAGGCCAGCGGCGCCCGTTTCTCGCCCTTGAAATAGTCCGGCAGCACCATCTCGCGCCCATCGGACGAGAGGACCAGGTCGAGGCCAGACCGCTTGAAATCGGCATTGAACAGAAAATGCGCGTCCGGAACGACGATGGCGTCCGTCGGCGCATGGGCATGCGGGGCCTCCAGCCGCACGTGACCGTGCGAAGAGGCGCCCCGGCCTTCGGAGAAAAGCGCGGCGTCAGAATTGCCAGCGTAATTCACGGGGCCACCGACTATGGTTAATGAATACATAAGAATGAGTGTTCAAGGCGTGCATATCACTGGCAAGTGTCTGGCGGAACCACCTTCAGCTTGTGCTTCAGGTGGCCAAAAACGGCGACTTCCGCGGGATCGCTACGATGTTGTCGAGTTTTCGCCCTCTTTAAAGCTGGCGCCGTCCGAGATCTGCCAAGTCAAAATTTGCATCACTTCAGAAAACCAAAGTAATTCCAAGTATTCATAGACCATCCAATACCTTTGCCGACATCAACATCCGCATCGGCTTACCCCTGACAACGGATTTCAAGTGGAGGACTGCGGGTGGGAGAACAAAGAATCGGCGAATTGCATCAATTTGGCAGGAGCTGCAGCTGAGTTCGAAGCACAACTTCACCGCGAGCCCTCCTGACCTTCGCGACCCTCGCTCAGCTTTCGCTAGGATTTGTCGCATCGGAGCAACACAACGTTCAGCGTAAATCCTGCGATTTGGTCGCCGGATCGCCCGTTTTAAGCAGAGACCAAGCCTCCGCACCCATGCTGACCCCCAACAAGCATCCGGTTCCGCCAGGCGCTGCGTCGCGCCGGCCGAGATCCGGGCACGGGGCGTCACATGAATTTTCTCGCGCTGATGCGCGCCTCGCTGGCGGCCGCGGCCGCCAGCGCCGCCATATGGATCGGCAGCCCAGCGAGCGCCGGTCCTGTCGCGCAGCCATTGGGGCTTGCAGCCGCCATCGAGGATACGGCGGAACCATTCGGCCTGCCGCGGGTCGGCCTGGAGGCCGGCGCGTTGCGCGACAAGTGGTTGGCGCTCGCGCGCAAGCTCGAAGACGAGCGCGTGCAGCTTGCGCTGTGCGACGGCGACCGCGAGCGCTGCGTCTCCCTCGCCGCCCTCAGCCTGCTGGCGATCATCGATCAGGGCCGTCTCCGCGCGGGACGGGCCAGGCTCGGCGAGATCAATCGCGCGGTCAATCTGGCCATCCGGCCGGCCAGTGATCTCGCTCAATATGGCCAGATGGACGTGTGGGCCTCCCCTCTCACTACGTTCGAACGCCGTGCCGGCGACTGCGAGGACTACGCGATCGCCAAGTTCGTCGCACTTCGGATGGCTGGCATTGCCTCCGACGATCTGCGGATCGTGATCCTGCACGATGTCGTCCGGGGCGAGGATCATGCCGTCGCGGCGGCGCGCCTCGACGGGCATTGGCTCATGCTCGACAATCAGCGCATGGCGATGATCCAGGACAGCGATGCGCGGCAGGTGCGGCCGTTGTTCGTGATCGACGAGACCGGCATCTCCCGGTATCAGGCCTTGCCCCTGATGGCGGAGGTCCGAGCGCTGTCGCCTGAGGGGACGGCTTCCGTGAACCATTGACGATCGCCGCATCGTTGCCGCGCGCCCACAACTTGAGACGTGGCCGGGAGTTCGCGGGACGAGCACGGCAGGAATGCGGACGGTGCGCCGACGGAACCGGCCGGCGCCGAAGGACACGATGCGGCGGCTCGTTCACCGCGCCGCAACGAGTTGCATCCACATTGCAGACGCGAACCGAACGAGGCGATAGTGCCGTCATGACCCCAGGCAGCCCCGCCCTCGCTGTGCGAGGATTGACGAAGTGTTTCGAACGGCCGGCGGTCGATGCACTCGACCTCGTGGTGCGCTCGGGCGAATTCTATGCACTGGTCGGCCCGAACGGCGCCGGCAAGACGACGACGCTGCGCATGGTCGCGGGCCTGCTGCGCCCGGATGCCGGGCGGATCGAGATCTTCGGCATCGATGCGCTGCGCGACCCGATCGCGGCCAAGCAGGTGATGGCCTGGGTCTCCGACGAGCCCATGATCTACGACAAGCTCACGCCGCTCGAATATCTCGAATTCGTCGCCGGACTGTGGGGCATCGATCCCGCGACCTCGAGTAACGCGGCAACCGAGCTTCTGGCCTCGCTCGGGCTGGAGCCGCATCTGCACGAGCGCTGCGAAGGCTTTTCCAAGGGCATGCGCCAGAAGGTGGCGCTCGCCGGCGCGCTGATCCACGACCCGCGGCTGATCATCCTGGACGAGCCGCTGACGGGCCTGGACGCGGTGTCGGCGCGGCACGTCAAGGGCCTGCTCGCCGAGCGCGTCCGCCGCGGCGGCACGGTAATCATGACCACGCACATTCTCGAAGTCGCCGAGCGCATGGCCGACCGGATCGGCGTGATCGCCGCCGGGCGCGTCCTCGCCGAAGGCACTCTGGCCGAGCTGCGCCAGCAGAACGGACGCACCGACACCAGCCTGGAGGAGCTGTTCATCGCGCTGGTCGACGTCGAGTCCGCGGCATGACGCGGGCGGCGACGCTCGCCTGGTTCGCCCGTCACGAGCTCAGGCTCGCCGGGCGGGAATGGCTCGGCATGATCACGGCCGGCAGGCGCCGCCGCACGCGGGCCGCCGTCATCGGTCTCGTGCTGTTCGGCGCCCTCATGCATCTGCCGGCCTGGGTCGTGGTCGGTCGCTACGCCGATGTCGAGCTGCCGCTCGACAAGACCGCGCTGATCGTCATCACCGCGACCATCATGCTGTCCTGGGCGCTGATGCTGTCGCAGGCGATCGAATCCGTCACCCGCGTGTTCTACGCGCGCGCCGACCTCGATCTCATCATGTCGTCGCCGGTGCGGTTGGCCGAGATCTTTTCGGTCCGGATCGCGGCCATCGCGCTCTCCGTGACCAGCATGGCGCTGCTGCTCGCGACACCGTTCGTCGACGTGCTGCTGATCGAGGGCGGCGCACGCTGGCTCGCGGCGTTCGTCGTGGTCGCGGCCGTCGGCCTGTCGGCGGCGGCGATCGCCATTGCGATCACGATCGTCCTGTTCCGCCTGATCGGCCCGGCGCGAACGCGGCTGGTCGCCCAGATCCTGGCCGCCGTGATCGGCGCCGGCTTCGTCATCGTGCTGCAGATCGCGGCGATCGTGTCCTACGGCACGCTGTCGCGCTTCGCCATCCTCACCTCGGATGCCGCAGCCGCCATCGCGCCCGATCCCGACAGTCTTGTTTGGCTGCCGGCCCGCGCGGCGCTCGGCGACGGCCAGGCGCTGCTGATCCTGCTGGCGGCGGGCCTGCTGTTGCTCGGCGTCGTCATGGCGGTGTTCTCGCCGCGCTTCGCCGACACCGCGATCAGCGCCGCGGCCCAGGGCATCTCCAGCCGCGCCGGCGCACGCGTCAGGTCGTTTCGGGGCGGCTCGCGGCAGCAGGCGCTGCGGCGCAAGGAGTTCATGCTGCTGCGGCGCGATCCCTGGCTGATCTCGCAGACGCTGATGCAACTGCTCTATCTGGTGCCTCCGGCGCTGCTGCTGTGGCGCAGCTACTCCGACAGCTCGCAGGCGGTGTTCCTGATCACGCCGGTCGTCGTGATGGCGGCGGGCCAGCTCGCGGGCGGCCTCGCCTGGCTCACCATCTCCGGCGAGGACGCGCCCGAACTGGTGGCGACGGCGCCGCTGCCGGCGACGCGCATCGTGCGCGCCAAGGTCGAGGTCGTGCTGATCACGATCGCGGTGATCTTCGCGCCTCTCGTGCTCGCGCTCGGCTGGGTCGCGCCGGCGCAGGCGGTGATCACGGCCGTTGCCGTTCTGGTCGCGACCGTCTCCTCCACGGCCATCCAGCTCTGGTTCCGGATCCAGGCGCGGCGCAGCCAGTTCCGCCGCCGCCAGACCTCGTCGCGGCTGGCGACCTTTGCCGAGGCGTTCTCCTCGATCGGCTGGGCGGCGACCGCGGCACTGGCGCTCGCGCTGCCCGAGGCTGCCATCGTCTGCGGTCTGATGACGGCGGGCCTCTTGCTCGCGGCCTGGAAGCTGAGGCCGGCACGAACCTGAAGTGTTCAGCGCAGCACCTCCATCACGGCGGCGGCGAACGCCGCCGGCTCTTCCTGCGGCAAATTGTGGCCGGCCCGCGCGATCACGCGATGGCCGATCCGGTTGCTGAACTTCGCAGCATGCGCCTGGCCGTCCGTTGCCGGGATCACGCCGTCGGCGTCGCCATCGAGCGTGATCGTGGGCACGGTGATAACGGGCAGGCTCGCCAGTCGCCGCTCCAGCTCCTGATAGCGCGGATCCCCCTCGGCCAGCCCGTAGCGATGGCGATAGCTGTGGATCACGACGTCGACGTGATCGGGATTGTCGAACGCCTTCGCCGCGCGCGCGAAGGTCGCGTCGTCGAAGCGCCAGTGCGGCGACCATTGCTGCCACAGCAGCCTGGCGATCTCGGCGCGGTTGGCGGCAAGCCCGGCGCGGCCGCGCTCGGTCTGGAAGTACCATTGATACCAGAACGCGAACTCGCGCGGCACCGGCGCCGGCTCCAATGCCCGCGCAATGTCCTGGATCAGGTAGCCGTTCACGGAGACCAGGCCCGTGCAGCGCTCGGGCCACAGCGCCGCGCCGACGCAAGCCGCGCGGCCCCCCCAATCATAGCCGGCGAACACCGCGCGCGGGATCGCCAGCGCATCCATCAGCGCGATCAGGTCGGCGCCAATCGCAGCCTGCTGCCCCGAGCGCGGCGTCGATGCGTCGCGGAACCGCGTCGGGCCATAGCCGCGCACATAGGGGACGATGACGCGGCAGCCATGAGCTGCAAGGCGCGGCGCGACCTCGACGTAGGAGTGGATGTCGTAGGGATAGCCGTGCAGCAAGATGACGACGGGGCCGTCGGCCGGCCCGCTCTCGAAATGGGCGATGCGGAGCACGCCTGCATCGATCTCCCGCAGCGGCCGCAACACCCGATCCGTCATGCCATGCTCCCGCATCGTTGCGCCGCCCTGTCCAGCCGGACGTCGCGCCGAGGATAGTTCTGATCCGGATTCCTCGCTACACTCACACGCGCTGTTGAAGAGGAACCGCCATGCTGCGCCCGCTGGTCTCGCTGCTTGCCGTCCTGGTCTCGTTCGCATCGCCCGCTGTGGCGCAATCGGGGCCGCGCACCAGCGAGTGCCTGGCGATGGCCAGCGCCCCGCCGCGCGCCACGCCTGTCAGCTTGCGCCGGGCGGCGGCGGCCGGCAACGAGGTGACCATCACCTATGCCGGCCACTCGACCTACTTCATCGACACGCCGATGGGCATCCGCATCGCCACCGACTACAGCGGCGCTTATCAAGTCGGACGGCTGCCCGACGTGATCACCATGAACCGGGCGCACTCGACGCATTACACGCTGGCGCCCGATCCGCGCATCCCGCATGTGCTGCGCGGCTGGGGCGACGACGGCAAGCCGGCCCAGATCTTCGAGCGGATCGGCGACGTGCTGATCCGCAACATCACCACCGACATCCGCCGCTACTTCAGCGATTCCATCGGCGCCGACATGATCAAGGACGGCAACTCGATCTTCATCTTCGAGGTTGCCGGCCTGTGCATCGGCCATCTCGGCCATTTGCACGTCAAGCTGGACGAGACGCATTTCGCCGCCATCGGCCGGCTCGACGTGGTGATGGTGCCGATCGACGGCACCTACACGATGTCGCTCGACGGCATCTCGGAGATCACCAAGCGGCTGCGCGCCTCCGTGGTGCTGCCGATGCACCGCTTCGCGACGCCGCTCGACGCGTTCATGCGCAAGATCGGCCAGCAGTTCGAGATCGACCGCCGCGCCGAGCGCAGCTTGAAGATGTCGCGCGAGCTGCTGCCACAGGTCCCGACCGTGATCATCCTCGACGGGGTCTAAGCGCCCGCGAGGCTGGTGCCGCGGCGGCCTTCCGGCGTCAGGAACATGCGCTTGAGCTTGTTGATCACGCGCACCGCGAGGCCGAGCAGGTAGGGCTGCGTCTTCAGGCAGAAGGCGAGCTTCTTGACGTGGCCCTCGACATGCCATTTGGCATGGGCGCCGTCGCGGAAGAAGATCACGTCGCCCGGCCCATAGCGCTTCGCCGGCATGCCCTCGCTCTCCAGCACGATCGCGCCTTCGAGGATCAGGATCGTCTCGTCGAAATCGTAGTACCAGTTGAACTTGCCCTCGGTGCAATGCCAGACGATGGTCGAGCCCAGCCCGTCGCTGCTGCGTGCGATGGTGCAGGAGGTCGCGGTCGGACTGCCCTCGATGATCCAGGACGGCTCGATCGGAGCGGGCGCCAGGTCGACGGCGAGATTGGCGGTTTCGATCAAGGACGGGGACATCTTGGACCTCAAATGCATCGGATTGAAATGACCGGCTGAACGGCGGCGTGAGCCCGCGACCGTAGCCGATTGCACCTAATGGCTGCTTTCCGAAGTCGTTAAGATTTGAACCGATCGCCGCGACCAGCCGTCGCATCACAAACACGCAAGCGCTATAAACTCCACGCGAACGCCGCAATTTGTTCGCGGCCTCGCCAAACCTGCTGATCTACTCTTTGACCGCACTGCAAGATGCGGACAGGCTTCCCTCTGGTCGCCCTGCCCATCCTGAGTTGTGCCGTCGCCTTTAAAGATTTGCCGCCTTCGCAGAGATAAGGATTTCCCAGGATGCGCCGACTGAGCCTCGCACTCGCCCTCACGCTGTCCGCCGCCACCCTTGCAACCGCCAGCCTCGTCATGGCGGGCGAAACGCCCGCCCCCGACAACGCCAAGGCCTACTTCATCAACCTGAAGGACGGCGACACCGTCTCCTCGCCGGTCCTGATCCGTTTCGGCCTGTCCGGCATGGGCGTTGCCCCGTCCGGCACCGAGGCCCCCAACACCGGCCACCACCACCTGCTGATCGACGCGCCCGCGCTCGAGGGCGACTCGCTCAACGAGGCGATCCCGGTCGATGCCGGCCACGTGCATTTCGGCAAGGGCCAGACCGAAGCCTCGGTCAATCTCACGCCGGGCAAGCACACCTTGCAGCTCGTGCTCGGCGACTGGAGCCACATCCCGCACAACAAGCCGGTCATGTCGGAGCGGATCACGATCGACGTGCAGGCCACCACCGGCAGCGCCAAGCAGTAGGCACGTTCGACCGACGACGACACCGCCGCGAGCATCGCTCGCGGCTCGTTTCGGGCCGGTGCACGCGTGACGCCGGCCCGTCATGCATCAGGCCCACTCGCCCTTGCGGAACACCGGCACGCGACGGCCATCTTCATGGAGGCCGTCGATGTCGGTGTCGGCCGCGCCGATCATCCAGTCGATGTGGATCAGGCTTCGGTTGCCGCCCTGGGCGGCGATCTGCTCCGGCGACAGCGAGGTGCCGTTGATGAAGCATTTCGAGTAGCACTGGCCGAGCGCGATGTGCGAGGCGGCGTTCTCGTCGAACAGCGTGTTGTAGAACAACAGGCCGCTCTTGGAGATCGGCGAGGAGTGCGGCACCAGCGCGACCTCGCCGAGCCGGCGCGCGCCCTCGTCGGTGTCGAGCACCTTGTTCAGGACCTCCTCGCCCTTCGAGGCCCTGGCCTCGACGATGCGGCCCTCCTCGAACCTGACCTGGATGTTGTCGATCAGCGTGCCCTGATAGGACAGCGGCTTGGAGCTGACGACGTGACCCGACACACGGCGGCAATGCGGCGTCGTGAACACTTCCTCGGTCGGAATGTTGGCATTGCAGGTGATGCCGTTCTTGGCGGTCGAGGCGCCGCCCTCCCATTCGTGGTCGTCGGCGAGACCGATCGTCAGGTCCATGCCGGGTCCGGTGTAATGCAGCGCGCTGAAGCGCTGGCCGTTGAGCCACCCGGTGCGCTCGCGCAGCACCGCGTTGTGGCGCTCCCAGGCGGACACGGCATCCTCGCGATCGACGCGCGACGCGGCGAAGATCGCATCGGCGAGCTTCGCCACCGCGACCTCCTCTGGCACGTCCGGGAAAACCAGCTTGGCCCAGGACGGGCTCGGATAGGCGATGATGTTCCAGTTGGTCTCGAAATTGGTGATCTTCTCCAGCGCCGGCTGGTAGGCCTTGGAGTTCGCCTTGCTGGCACGTGCCACCTTGGCCGGATCCTGTCCCGACAGCAGCATCGGATTGTCGCCGACGATGGCGAGCCGCGCGGTGTTCTCCGAGAATGCCTTGGCCATGCCCTGGTAGAGCCAGTCGGCGGCGCGATCGAAGCTGTTGTCATGACCGAAACGGTAGCGCGCCAAGGTCAGCTCCTCGTCGGAGAAGAACGAGGTCACGATTCCCGCACCGGCCTTGTAGGCGTGCTCGGCGACCTTGCGCACCAGCGGCAGCGCCACCGACGGCGCGGTCAGCAGCAGATCCTGACCCGGCTGCAATTGCAGGCCAACCTTCACCGCCACCTCGGCCAGGCGGTCGAGCTTGACGGGATCGATGGCGGCATCGAAGTTGCGCGGATGTGCGGTCATCAGGGTATCCAGTTCCGTTTCTTTGCGGTGTTGAAGAGATAGGCCAATCGAGAAGGGGGTCAATGGGAAAGGGGCTTCCGTGCCGCGTTGTCATCGCTCGCCGTATCCTCCGCTGTCTTCCCGGCGAACGCCGGGATCCATACTCCGCGGCGTCTGTGATGATGCGCGGCTGTGGCTCCAGCTCGGTCCAGCGCAGGCTTCGGTGTTTATGGGTTCCCGCTTTCGCGGGGACGACACGGGAGTATTCGGTGGGCCTGTCACCTTATCACTGCGTCATCGCTGCGCGGGATGGCCACGAAGTTTGCCGGCGTGGCAGCTCATCCTCGCACCCGCTTTCGCGTCCGAGTATTGCTCTTGCAGTCACCCTCTCCAAAGCGAGGGTGCAGGGAAGGCCGGACCTCGACTGAGGCCCGTGGCCCGCCTGCTCAAAAAATGCAGGCGGCAGGTACCACAGGTCCAGCCGGACGATCCGGCCCTCCCTGCGCGATGGCTTTAACGGCTGCTTCGCATTCTCCCCGGTGCGCCGGGCTTTCTGGTCACCGTCACCCACGCGGCGCCGTTGGCGCCGGCGCAGGCTTGATACTGGCATCGGAGTATCAGGACCACGCGACTTGACCGTGCGAGCCGATGTTGTTCGTCCGCGCGAATGACCACGCTGCAAACCGGCCCGCCCATCACATCCCACCTCCACGCTTCGTGACGACCGCGCAGCGCCCCTCGTCGATGAGGCGGGACAGCGACAAAAAATCATGATTTTCCGAAATTGCCAAGCGGGATATTTTTTCTGCCGGGACTGGACAGCCCAAATCAGCCTGAACTTGCTCGTGAAATCGGATTCCGGACGCAGCGGCGATCGGGCGTATCTGACGCCTCGACAGGCTTGTCCGATCTCGGCACGAGGGGCATGAGTCGCCCGACGAGCGGCATTCTTGATCGTGTCAGTCCTCGACGCCCAGCCCGTCACCATCGACGTACCAGTCGGCGCGGGACGCCCAATGCACGTGGCGATCGGGAACGGCGCCGAGCGGCTCATCGAAGCCTCCGGCGGGAATGATCGCCTCGCGGCCGCTGCGCGTCAGATGTGGCATCGGGCTGCCGCAAGTGCTGCAGAAGGCGGTGGCGAAACTGCGCGCCCGGGGCAAGTCGAACCGCGTGACGTTCGCCTCGCCACGCAGCCAGCGCAGCGCCGCCGCCTTGACGATGACCTCACAGGAGTGCGCCGTGCCGCTGGCCTTGCGACAGCGCGAGCAATGGCAATTGAGGAATTTGTCGAACGGCCCGTCGACCTCGAAGCCGACCTGGCCGCAGAGGCAGCTGCCGCGGAACGTGGTCATGACGATCTCCTGTCGTGGTCTGGAACGGAATGTCCAAGAGCGCCGCACGCGTGGAGGATGTTACTTGTCCTGATTGCTTATCCTGATTGCATCCTTGCAGCTATCAGGACGACTGAAGGCCAGCTGCGGTCGCCGCGCTGTTAGTCGGTAGTCTGACCTTCCCAAAGCGGAACATTCATTTGTTGTGAGTCATCCTCGACGTCGAGAGTCAATCATTCCGAATGATTTGGAACCAGTCTGAGCGGGCAGCGCCGTCCCGCATTTGCATGGCTCAGGGGTGATTCGGTCACCTTGAAGACATGTTTAGACGTTGATTGGCGCGCGGCAGGGGGATTTCACAGCGTACAGGAGTCCTCCGAATGTACCGCGTTGTTATTGTCGTCGCCGCATTGCTGGCTCTCTCCGTTCAAGCCGAGGCGCGTCCTCGTCACCATCATCATCACTACTCGCACCGTCACCACTCCTACATGAACGCGATGGCCTCGATTCCCGGCGAAGGTCGCGTCGTCGGCGGCCGCCCATCGGGATGTCCGCATGCCTTTTGCGGCTGCGAAGCGTCGCTCTACACGTTCGGCCGGGTCGTTCCCGAGCTGAATCTCGCATCGAACTGGCGTCGCTTTCCGCGCGCAGCTCCCGCACCGGGAATGGCTGCCGTCCGGTCCGGCCACGTCATGATCCTGCAGCAGCAGGTCGCCGGCAACATCTGGTATGTGCATGACGGCAATTCCGGCGGCCACGTCACCCGCGAACATCCCCGCTCGATCGCCGGCTACACGATCGTGAACCCGAATGGCGGTTCCGCGATGTTCGGCGCGGCGGCTCGTGTCACGCGCGAGGCCCGTGCGCCGAGCTACCAGCGGCTCGCCCGCAACACGCGGCCGGACGGCTGGATGGCCAGCGCGGCGCCGATGGCCTTCAACTAGGTCCTTGATAGCTTCGCGACGCGGCCTGCGGCATCCCGATCGAATGCTGCAGGCCGCGTCGTCTAGCCTGCGCGCGCGTCCGCTGGCAGCACCAGTAACAAGCGGAACCGTTCACAGCGCGCCAAGGGCGGGCGCCAGGATCACACAGGCCAGCAGCGCCAGGGCCGCAGCGCTACAGCGATAGCCGAGCGACGCCGGCACGACATGCCCGAGGCCGCAGCGCAGCGTCGCGCCGAGCACGATCCAGGCTCCTCCGATCGTCGCAGTCGAGAGTCCGAGCACGACCAAGAACGGCCATAGGCTCGCCGCATCGCCTTCCGGCGGCAGCAAGGTGAAAGCGAAGATGATGGCCTTTGGATTGAACAGCGTCGTGATGAACACGCCGCGCAGGGTGACCGGCGCCGCATCGCTTGCGCTGCTGCTGCTGCCGTGGCGCCAGAGCGCGGCAGCGAGGTGCAGCAGATAGAGCACGACCACGACACGGAGAGCCTGTCCGACCAGCGGCGCGGTCGCGACGAGCGGACCGAGCGTGATGCGCAGCGTCGCGATCGCGAGCAGATAGCCGGCAAGCTCGGCGAGCAGCAGATGAACGGAGGCGCGCACGCCACGACTCGCACCGGCAGTGGCGAGCAGCGTGTTCGTTGGGCCGGGCGTAACGAGCAGCGCTGCGCCCGCCGCACCGAAGGTCAGGATATCCATGACCCCATCAAGCACGCGCGCCATGCGCTGGCCTTGACGAGCGTCAACGTCCGGCGCCGCGGGCTGCGGTCCCGTTTTCCGGAACGGCTCGTATGTCGGCTTCATTGTGGACGGTCGTCGGCCGCGCCGCATGATAGGATCGTATGGCAGCATGCAGGGCGACTGATTGACTTGGCTCTCGTGCAAACTAAGGTTCGCGGCGCCGGAAGTGGAACAGCGCCTGATCATCGCACCGTTCGAACGCGTAGCATCGATGGTCGGCGCGCAAGGATCGGAAGACAGATGACGTTGGCGATGAGCTGGGACGAGTGGGCCCGGCATGATGGCATGGCGCTGGCGGCGCGCGTTCGCAGCGGCGAGCTGACGGCGGCGGAGCTGGCAAGGCAGGCCGCCGAGGCAATCGCAAAAGTCGATCCCGCGCTGTCCGGCGTGGTCGAAGTCTTCGCCGATGCCGTGGAAGATCCGGGCAAGGCCGGCGCCAATCTCGCAGGCCCCTTCGCCGGCGTGCCGTTCCTGATGAAGGATCTCGGGCCGACGATGGCCGGACGGCTGCAGGAGCAGGGCTCGCTGTTCATGCGCGGCAACCGTCCCGCCGCCGACACGCACCTGACGGCGAAGATGCGCAAGGCCGGCCTCAATCTGATGGGCCGCACCACCACGCCGGAGTTCGGCGTCTGCAGCTCGGCCGAGAACCCGGCCGTCTACGTCACGCGCAATCCGTGGAATACCGACTACACGACCTGCGGCTCGTCGGCGGGCAGCGCGGCGATGGTCGCCGCCGGCGTCGTGCCGATCGCGCACGCGACCGACGGCGGCGGCTCGATCCGGATTCCCGCCGGCGTCAACGGCAATATCGGCCTGAAGGTCTCGCGCGGCGTGTTCTCGATCGCGCCGCATCTGTCGGATCTAAGCGGCCTGGTCTCGATCCAGGGCTGCCAGTCGCGCAGCGTGCGCGACACCGCGGCATTCGTCGATCATTGCCGCGGCGGCGCGCCCGGCGAGTTCATGCCGTATTGGACCACGCCGGAGCCCTATGTCGAGCTGATCAAGCGCGATCCCGGCAAGCTGAGGATTGCGCTGTCGCATCAATGGGGCGACTACCGCGCCACGCCGCATATTGCTTCAGAGCTGGAGCGTGTGGGCAAAATCCTCGAGGGCCTCGGCCACCACATCGGCTACGCGCTGCCCGACGTCGATTACCGCCAGGCGTTCGCGGCGCAAACCACCTGCTACATCTCGAACTTCGCGATCGTCATCAACAACCTGCTCGCATCACGCAAGCTCGGGCGGCCGCCAGCCGACCTGATCGAGCCGATCAACATCCGGATCTGGGAAGCGGGCAAGGGCACCAGCTTCGCCGAGCGTGCGGCGATGCAGGCGGTGTTCAATACGACGTCGCGCGCCTTCGGCGCGTTCTTCGAGGACTGGGACATCATCCTGACCCCGATCACGGCGCTGCCGACGCCGAAGATCGGCACCACCGAATACCTGACCATCAGCGACAATCCCGACGTGCTCGACTGGTTCGAGAACCTGTGGCGCAACTTCGCCTTCACGCCGCTCGCCAATCTCTGCGGCGTCCCGGCGATCTCGCTGCCGCTCGCGACCAATGAGCACGGCCTGCCGCTCGGCATCCAGGCGATCGGCAAGCAGGCCGACGACGGCCTGCTGCTGCAGCTCGCGGCCCAGATCGAGCGCGCGATCGGCGGTCAATGGAACGGCGGCGCGACGCCAGCCGTGCATGTGACCAGCAAGTGAGCGACCCACGCGCCTGATCCTGATGACATGATAGGCTGCGCCGGGCGTGGACAAGGCGCTCGCATTTCCGGCAATCTTGCATTTCCGACCATCAGGCGCGCCCGATGAACATCCTGCTGCTCAATCCCAACATCCGCACCGACATCACCGACCTGATGCTGCAGGTCGGCCGCGACGCTGCCGCACCCGGCACGACCCTGATCCCCTGCACCGCGCCGCGCGGTGTGCCCTATATCGCGACCCGCGCGGAGGCGCAGATCGGCGGCGCCGTCGCGCTGGAGATGCTGGCGGAGCGCAACGGCACGTTCGACGCCGCGATCATCGCCGCGTTCGGCGATCCCGGCCTGTTCGCGGCCCGCGAGCTGTTCGACGTGCCGGTGATCGGACTTGCCGAGGCGGCGATGCTGACCGCCTGCATGGCCGGACGCCGCTTCGCCATCGTCACCTTCGCGCAGGCGCTGGGTCCCTGGTACGAGGAGTGCGTGCGCATGCACGGCCTGATGGAGCGCTGCGCCGGCATCCGCATGCTCGACGGCAGCTTCAAGCAGATCTCCGACGTGCAGCACGAGAAGGAAGAGCTGCTGGTCGAGCTGGCGCTGCGCGCGGTGGAGGAGAACGAGGCCGACGTGCTGATCTTCGCCGGCGCACCGCTCTCCGGGCTCGCGGCCCGCGTCGCGCACCGCATTCCCGTGCCCGTGGTCGATCAGGTGATCGCCGCGGTGAAGCAGGCCGAGGCACTGCTGGCGTTGAAGATGCGCAAGGCCACCGCCGGCACCTTCCGCCGCCCGGCCGCGAAGCCGACGACGGGCCTGACGGAAGCGCTCGCGGCGCGGCTGGAGCATCGCGACGGGTAGTTGGGCCGTGTGAGTCGCAACGCTCTCTCCCCACGTCATTCCGGGACGCTGTCGGCGCGAGCCCGGAATGACGTGGGGAGAGAGCGAGCCAGATCTTGTTAGCTGCGAGCTCGGGCGAATCCCGTCATACTCCCATACCCCCACTTTCTCTTCTGTACACAAGCCGCCTTCGTTGCCTGAAAAGGCGGCACGCTTCTTGCTTTTTCAGATCAGTTGAGCAGGAAGCCCATGGCCAGCGTATCGGAAGCCAAGTCGCTCGTTCTGGATCGGATCACCCACCGCTTCGCCAGCGGCACGGTGGCCGTATCCGATATCAATCTCGATGTGAAAGGCGGCGAGATCATCGCCCTGCTTGGGCCCTCGGGCTGCGGCAAGACAACCTTGCTGCGCATCATCGCCGGCTTCATCGGCCACAGCGAGGGGCGCGTCATCATCGGCAACGACGTCGTCGATGCGCTGCCGCCCAACCGGCGCGCGGTCGGCATCGTGTTCCAGAACTACGCGCTGTTTCCTCATCTCTCGATCACCGAGAATGTCGGCTACGGCCTCGCCGCGCGCGGCGTCGACAAGGCCACGCGCAACAGGGAGGCGCAGCGGCTGCTCGACATGGTGCAGCTCGGCCCGTTCGGTGAGCGGCTGCCGCGGCAATTGTCGGGCGGCCAGCAACAGCGCGTGGCCCTGGCGCGCGCGCTCGCGATCAAACCGTCGATCCTGCTGCTCGACGAGCCGTTCGCCGCGCTCGACAAGAATTTGCGGTTGGACATGCAGATCGAGGTCAAGCGGCTGCAGCGCATGGCCGGGATCACAACTTTGATCGTGACCCACGACCAGGAGGAGGCGCTGTCGATGGCCGACCGCGTCGCCGTTCTGAGCCATGGTCATCTCGAGCAGTTCGGCACGCCCTCCGAGATCTACGATCAGCCACAGACGCTGTTCGTGAACAGCTTCGTCGGCACCGCGAACAAGATGAAGGGGACGGTGATCGCGACCGACGCGGGCAGTGTCAAGGTTGGCCTGGAGGCCGGCGGCGAGATCATCGCGCGCGCCCCCACCCCGGTACGTGCCTCAGACAAGGTCACCGTGTGCCTGCGTCCCGAGCATCTCACCTTCGTCAGCGACGACACCGGCTTTGCCGGCGAGATCGGCATGGCGCTGCCGCTCGGCGCAACCGTGGTCCATGAGATCAAGGCCAGCGACGGCTCGAGCATCAAGATTTCGCAGGCCCGCACCGGCGACACGCCACTGCGCGATGCCGGCGCGCCGGTGCGGGTCGCACCGATCGCACCCGGCCTCGCCACCGTCTTCCCGCAATAGACCAACAGACACATCGGAGTGAAACATGATGCTTGATCGCCGCCGGCTCCTGACCAGCGCCTTGACGCTGGGAGCCATGCACGCCTTCCCGGGCCTGAGCCTCGCGCAGGCGCGGCCGCTGGTGTTCGCGACCTTCACCGGCAGTTGGGAGGAGGCGCACAAGGCGGTCCTCGTGCCGGCGTTCCGCAAGGCCAATGCCGATGCCGCCATCGTGCTCGACCCGATGCTGTCGGTCGATCAGATCGCCAAGGTCAATGCGGCCAAGGCCAATCCGCCGATCGACGTCATGCTGCACGATCCGGGTCCGGCGCTGGTCGCGATCGGCCAGGATCTCGTCGATCCGTTCCCGGCCGACAAGAGCGCGTACTTCAAGGACCTGATTCCGGAAGCGCAGGACGCGATGGGCCCGGCGCCGTTCTTCCAGGTCGTCGGCCTGACCTACAATCCAGAGACGGTGAAGACGCCGCCAACCTCCTGGGCCGATCTGTGGAAGCCCGAGTTCAAGGGCAAGGTCGGCATCACCAACCTGAACTCCACGCTCGGCACCGGCTGGCTGGTCGAGATCGCGCGCATGCGCGGCGGCTCCGAGGCCAATGTCGACGAGGGCTTCAAGGCGCTGGAGGAGCTGAAGCCGAACCTCGCCGCCGTCGCCGCCAATCCCGGCGCCCTGGCGACCCTGTTCCAGCAAGGCCAGATCGACATCTCGCCCGGCAATTTCAACGCCATCCAGATCCTGAAAGCGCGTGGCGTGCCGGTCGAGTTCGTGGCGCCCAAGGAAGGCGCCATCGCCTTCAAGACCACGATCCACATCGTCAAGAACTCGCCGAACAAGGAGCTCGCCTTCAAGCTGATCGAGGCGGCGCTGTCGCCGGAGGTGCAGACCACGCTGATGAACTCGCCCTATCTGATCGTGCCGACCAACACCAAGGTGGCCATGACCGGCGAGATCGCCAAGGTGCTGGCCAAGGACACCGCGGAGCTGAAGAAGAAGTTCGTGTTCCAGGACTGGAAGAAGATCAACGAGCAGCGCGCATCCTGGATCGAGAAGTTCAATCGCGACATCAAGATCTGACGCGATGAAGAGCGCCACGACAGCACCTGGAGACGTGACCAGCTTCAGCCTGGGGCTCGCGCTGCCCCTCGCTGCTGCGTTCGCGATCTTCTTCGTGCTGCCGTTGGCGCAACTGCTCTATCTCTCGCTGCACAACGACACCGCCGCGACGGTGTGGGGGCTCGGCCAGTACATCAAGTTCCTGACCGACCCCTTCAGCCTCGCCGTGCTCGGCTCGACCTTGCTGCTCGGCGCCGAGGTGACGCTCGCCTGCCTCGTGCTCGGCTATCCCATCGCCTGGCTGTACCAGCGCTCGGGCAGCCGGGTGCAGACCCTGATCATCATGATCGTGCTGCTGCCGCTGCTCACCAGCGTCGTCGTCCGCACCTTTGCCTGGATCGTGATCCTGGGCCGGCAGGGCATCATCAACTCCGTGCTACAATCGCTCGGGCTGATCGGCGCGCCGCTGCGCATGATCTACACCCAGGGCGGACTGATCGCGGCGCTGGCGCAGGTGCAGATGCCGCTGATGGTGCTGCCCTTGATCACCGCGATCGGCCGCATCGATCCCAATCTCTCCGACGCCTCGGCCTCACTCGGCGCCGGTAGCTGGCGCACCTTCGTCAAGGTGATGCTGCCGCTGTCGATGCCCGGCATCATCGCCGGCTGCACCCTGACCTATGCCGCCGCGATCACCGCCTTCATCACGCAGTCCCTGGTCGGCGGCGGGCAGATGCTGTTCATGCCGATGTATCTCTACCAGCAGGCCTCGACCCTGCAGAACTGGCCGTTCGCCGCGGCGATCTCGATCATCTTCCTGTTCGCGGTGCTCGCCATCGTTGCGCTGTTCTCGACACTCGGCCGCCGTGCTCGCGGCTATGGAGACGCCAGATGAGCGGCCGGCAGCGGAACTGGGAAGCGCTGAGCTTCCAGATCGTGATGACGGTCATCGCCGTGCTGGCGCTGATCCTCGTCGTGTCGCCGTCGCTGGTCGTGGTGATCGTCTCCTTCACCTCGGGCTTCTCGCTGAAATTCCCGCCGCTGGGCTATTCGGCGCGCTGGTACGTCGAATTGTGGAACGCCTGGCAGCTGCAGTTCGCCGCACGCAACAGCGTCGTCGTCGCGCTGTGGTCGACGGGGCTCTCCATCGTGCTGGGCGTGGCCGCCTCGCTCGCGATCTCGCGCTCCAAGAGCCTGACTGCGAAGCTGCTCGACTCGTTGTTCATGTCGCCGCTGGTACTGCCGGCACTCGCCTTCGGCCTGGCGGCGCTGATGTTCTTCTCGCTGATCGGCCTGCCGGTGTCGCTGCTGACGCTGGTGATCGGCCACACCATCGTCTGCGTGCCCTATGTGGTCCGCAACACCGTCGCGGCACTGGCCCAGCTCGAGCCAACCTTGCTGGAAAGCTCGGCGATCCTCGGCGCCTCCAGGCTCTACACGTTCCGCCGCATCGTGCTGCCGCTGATCCGTCCCGGCATCATCTCCGGTGCGTTCATCGCCTTCATGTCGTCGTTCGACAACGTGCCGGTGTCGCTGTTCCTGCGCGATGCCGCCACCGACATGCTGCCGATCCGGATGTGGCAGGACCTCGAGGGCAAGCTCGACGTCACCATCGCCGCGCTGTCGAGCGTGCTGATCATCGCCACCATCGCACTGATGGCGATCATGGAGCGCGCCACCGGCCTGTCGAAGCGGCTGACGGGTTGAGGCTGAGTGCCCCTTCCTGAAATTGGGAGTTCGTGCCCGTCCAACTCCAAGCCGTCATGGCCGGGCTTGTCCCGGCCATCCACGTCGGCCGGCGATCGCTGAGGGACGTGGACGCCCGGGACAAGCCCGGGCATGACCAGCGACTGATTGACGGGCTCGACCGTCGGGGCAACTTATTCGTTGAGTTTACGATATAGCGTCAGACGCGCTTCCCTAAGCGCCACGGAAGATCGAATAGCCCCAGGGGGTGAATTTCAGCGGCAGATGAAAGTGCTCCTCGACCTTGTCGATCGCGAAGCGAAACGGCACTGTGGTGAGGAATTTCGTCTGAGCGCCAACCCCGAAGAACTCGCCGACATGAAACAGCACCTCATACTCGCCGGCGATGACGCCGTCACCCTTGACGACCGGCGCCTGCAAGGTGCCGTCGGCGCCGAGCTGTCCCTCCGCGAGCAGCGTGCGATCCGGCGTCACGCGCCAGATCGCGACGCGCAGGCCCCGCGCGGGGCGCCCGTTCGCCACATCAACCGCATGAACCGAGATTCCACCGGCCATTTCGTGCTCCGCCATCAGGTTGTCGCGGCATGATAGCCGCGAAGCAAGCGTCAGCACCAGCGGCGCCGCTGTGGCCTGCGGTCGCTGCGATGAACGCGCTGCAGGCCCTGGTGTCGCTGGCGCTGTTCGCGCCGGGCGTCGTCGCGCCGCGCGCCGGCCTCGGCATCGAGCAGCTGTCGCTGTTTTCCACCGCGGCCTTCACCATCAGCCTCGTCTCCTCGTTCTGGGGCGGCACGCTGGTCCAACGCGTCGGCTCGCTGCGCGTCGCAGCGCTGTGCGCGGTCGCCGTCTGCGCCGGCATGTCGCTGGCCCTGTTCGAGGGTGGATGGGCCCTGCTCGGCGCCGGACTGATGCTGGGGCTCGCGGTCGGACCGGAGACACCGGCAAGCTCAGCGCTGCTCGGACGTCTCGTGCCGGCCGAGAAGCGCGCGATGGTGTTTTCGATCCGGCAGACCGGCAGCCAGATCGGCGCCGTCGTCGGCTCGCTGCTGCTGCCGCCGATCGCCGTGCTGCTGGCACCGAGTTCCGCTTATGCCGCCGTGATCGTCTGCGCCGCCATCGCCTTCGCCGGCTTCGAGCGTCTGCGGCCGGCCTATGCGATCACGCCGCCGGCCATGCCGCGGCTCGGCCTGTCCGATCGGCTGCGACTGATCAGCGCCGACCGCCGCATGGCCGCGCTCGCGGTCGCCTCGATTCCGTTCAGTGGCATGCAGGTCATCCTCAACACCTGCTTCGTCAGCTTCGGCACGGCGGAGCTCGGGCTCAGCCATGTCGAGGCCGGCTGGGTGCTGGCCTCGGCGCAAGGCGCCGGCCTGATGGGACGGCTGGGCTGGGGCGTGGTCGCGACACGCCTGCGCTCGGCGCGGACCGTGCTGGTGATGGCAGGCGTCGGCATGGCGGTCTGCGCGCTGCTGCTCGGTCTCTGGGGGCCGCTGCTGAGCCGGTCGATCCTGGTCCTGCTCACGATCGTGTTCGGGCTGACGGCGAGCGGCTGGAACGGCGTGTTCATCGCCGAGATCGCCAATCTCGCCAAGCCCGGACGCGTCGCCGAGGCGACAGGTGCAGTGCTCACCGCCTCGTTTCTCGGCCTCGTCGCCGCGCCGCTGCTCGTCGCCTTGCTGACGCCCCGCGTCGGCCTCGGCGGCAGCTTCGTCGCACTCGGATTGACGGCGGCCGCAGGCACAGCCGTACTGCTGATGGAGCGATCCCATGCGCGCGAGTGACATCGCACGCGCCGTCATGGCGCGGCAAAGCACCGCCAGAGAGATGGCCGAGCAGGCGCTGGCGCGCATCGCCGCGGCCCGTGACCTCAACGCCGTCGTCACGACAGATCCGGCGCGAACGCGCGCCGAGGCCGATGCCGTCGATGCGCGCGTGGCCGCCGGCGAAGCAATGCCGCTCGCCGGCGTGCCGATCGTGGTCAAGGACAACATCTGGGTCGAGGACTGGTGCATCACGCAGGGCTCGCGGCTGTTCGCTGATTTCATCGCGCCCGAGGATGCGATCGCGATCGCGCGGCTGCGCCGCGCTGGCGCCGTGATCGTTGGCATCGGCGCAACCTCCGAGTTCGCCTGCAAGGGCGTGACGACCTCGCAGCTGTTCGGACCGACTGTTCATCCGCAGGACCTGCAGCTCACGCCCGGCGGCTCGTCGGGCGGTCCCGCCGTTGCGGTGGCGGCTGGGCTCGTGCCGCTCGCGATCGGCACCGATGCCGGCGGCTCGAGCCGCCGGCCGCCGGCCCATGTCGGCGTGGTCGGCTTCAAGCCGTCGTTCGGTGCCATTCCCTACGGGCCGGGATTCCCCGAGCCATTCTGGCGCATCTCGGTGATCGCGCCGATCGCGACCGATGTCGGCGATGCCAGGCTTGCGTTCGAGATCATGGCCGGCGCCGACCCGCGCGATCCCGATACGTTCGACGTGGCCGTGGCGGATCATGCAACGCCGCTGCGCGTGGCGTTCTCGCCGCGGCTCGGGCTGGACGTCGCGGTCGATGGCGACACCAGCGCTGGCCTGCAGCGGGCGGTCGACCGCCTCCGCGCCGGCGGCATGCCGATTGTCGACAAGGATCCCGTCTGGCCGGCCGGCCTTGCCGAGGACGCGGTGATGCCGCTCCAGCATGCCGGGCTGGCCGCGCTCTACGGCGACGCCTTCCACAATGATCCGGCGCAATTCGATCCCGATATCGCCAAGCAGATCGAGCGCGGGCTCGGCCTGAGCGGCGCCGATGTCGCGCGTGCGCTCGAGGCAAGCGCGCAGATCGCGCGGGCCTTCGCAAGCTTCTTCACGCAGGCCGACGTGCTGCTGGCGCCGACCGTGCCCTGCGTCGCCTGGCCATTCACGCAGCTCGGCCCATCCAAGATCGGCGGCAAGCCGGCGAGCCCGCGCGCGCATGCGGTGTTCACGCCTTACGCCAATCACGCCGGCGTGCCGGCGATCTCGATCCCCTGCGGCACCAACGTTCACGGACTGCCATTCGGTCTGCAACTCATCGCGGCCCGCGGCCGCGACCGCCTGCTGCTCGATGTCGCGGCCGACGCCGAACGGATCCTCGCTCAGTCCTGATCGAACTTCTTCGCCAACCTCGCCCGCGTGATGTGACCGATCTGGTCGATGGCGTTGACGATCTCGGTGTCCGGGTCGTTGCCGATGCGACGCTCCATCTCGGCGATGACCGAGGGGCGGTCGGCGTGCAGCGCCAGAGCGACGATCAGCGGCATGCCGAACTTGTCGCGATAGCGGCGGTTGATGTCGGCGACGCGCTCGAACTCGGCGCGCGAGAGCGAGGTGAAGCCGAGCCGACCCTGCTCGCCGATCGAGTCGTTCGTCATCTCACCCGCCAGCGCCTCGCGGCCGGCGAGCTCCGGATGGGCGCGGATCAGCTTCAGCTTCTCGTCGCGGCTCATGGCGCGAACGACGTTCATGAGCGTCGTATGCAGCGCATCCGCGGCGTCGTCGAAGGCGGACAGGCCGGCGCGATAGGCGCGGTCGGCGATTTCAGGCGAATGCTCGAAGATGTCGCCATAGCGCTCGACGAACAGCACGCGCGACATCTGCGACGGCCGCCACGCGCCGGCCGGCGGATGCGTCCGGATCCAGTGCCGGGCGATGTCGAGCCGGGTCGCGACCCAGACCTTGTCATGACCCGTGATATAGTCGAGGAAACGGGCCAGCGCGGCCGCGCGCCCGGGGCGGCCGACCAGCCGGCAGTGCAACCCGATGGACATCATGCGCGGGCTCTCCGCACCCTCTGCGTAGAGCGTATCGAAACTGTCCTTCAGATAGGCGAAGAACTGGTCGCCGGAATTGAAGCCCTGGGGGGTGGCGAAGCGCATGTCGTTGGCATCGAGCGTATAGGGCACGATCAGTTGCGGGCCGTGCGGCCCCGAGATCCAGTACGGCAATTCGTCGGCATAGGAATCGGCGCTGTAGACGAAGCCCTGCTCATTCAACACGATGTCGAGCGTGCGCTCCGACGTGCGGCCCTGGTAGAAGCCGAGCGGCCGCTCGCCCGTCAGCTCGGTATGGAGCCGGATCGCCTCCTCGATATCGGCGCGCTCGTCGGCCTCGGGGACATCGCGGTAGTCGATCCATTTCAGGCCGTGGGAGGCGATCTCCCAGCCGGCTTCCTTCATCGCGGCCACGGCGTCTGGACTGCGGGCCATCGCGGTGGCGATCGCGAACACCGTCACCGGCAGCTTGCGCGCGGTGAACATCCGCCACAGCCGCCAGAAGCCGGCGCGCGAGCCGAACTCGTAGATCGACTCCATGTTCATGTGGCGCTGGCCCGGCCAGGGCTGGGCGCCGACGATCTCGGACAGGAAGGCTTCGGAGGCGGCGTCACCGTGGAGGATGTTGTTCTCGCCGCCCTCCTCGTAGTTGATCACGAACTGCACCGCGACGCGGGCATCGCCCGGCCAGCGCGGATGCGGCGGCGTGCGGCCGTAGCCGACCATATCGCGGGGATAGACGTCAGCACTCATCCGGCTCAGCTCCCGCGATAAGTCTGGTAGCTCCAGGGCGTCGCGAGCAGCGGCACATGGTAGTGCGCGCTGGCATCGGCGACGGAAAAGCGGAGCGGGATCAGATCGAGAAACAGCGGGTCGCCCGAGGCGAGGCCGTGGGTCCTGAAATAAGCGCCCATATGGAAGGTCAGCATGTAGGTGCCGATGGCGAAGTCATCGTCCGCCAGCATCGGCTGGTCGGTGCGCCCGTCGGCATTGCTCCGGACCTGCTTGACGCGGCGCCAGGAGCCGTCCGGTTCGAGGACATCGAGATCGATCGCGACGCCGGCCGCGGGCTTGCCCCTGACCGTATCCAGAATATGCGTGCTCAGCCGCCCCATGCATCGTTACCTCTCTGCTGCCGGCTCGGAACACTATCAGCGCCCGGTTAAAGGTTCGAGGCGATTTCCAGTTCAGTTGCAGCCTACGGTCTGGTCACGTCGCGCTCCTTGCCGAAGCGCTCGACCAGGAAGTCGATGAACAGCCGCACCTTCACCGAGAGGTGCCGCGTCGGCGGATAGATCGCATAGAGCGCGAGCGGCGGCGCGGCGTAATCGGCGAGGATCGCGGTCAGCGCGCCGCTCTCGAGCGCGTCCGCCGCGATGAAGCGCGGGATCAGCGCAATGCCCTGTCCCTTGATGGCGACGTCGCGCAGCACCTCGGCATTGTTGACGCACAACGACCACGCCGGCTGGACCCAGTGGTCGCCGTCGCGGCCGGTGAGCTTCCACTGATTGCCGGTCAGCAGGAAACCGTAGGTGAGAGAGGTGTGGCGACGCAGCTCCTCCGGGCTGCCAGGCGTGCCGTGCCGCGCGAGATAGGCCGGCGCGGCGCAGATCACGCGCTCCACCGGCATGATCCGCCGCGCCACTAGGCTCGACGATTCCAGCTCGGCGATCCGCAACGTCACGTCGAAGCCGTCCTGCACGGGATCCAGCAGATCGTCGCTCAGCACGATCTGCAACTGCAGCTCGGGATAGCGGGCCATGAAATCGGCGACGACGGGACCGAGCCGCATGGTGCCGAACGACATCGGCGCGTTGACGCGCAAGAGCCCGCGCGGCGCGGCCTGCGACTGGCTGACGGCCTGATCGGCGGCGTCGAGCTCGGCGAGAATCGAGACTGCGCGCTCGAAATAGAGCTGGCCGGTCTCGGTCGGGCTGGCATGGCGGGTGGTCCGGACGATCAGCTGGACGCCGAGGCTCTGCTCAAGCTCGCCGATATATTTCGAGATCGCCGAGCGCGACAGCCGCAGCTGCCGGCCGGCCTCGGCGAAGCTGCCGCTCTCGACCACCTTCACGAAGGCCCGCAGGCTGCTCAGCTTGTCCATAGGCCTGCCATTGTCGCCAAATCGTAGACAGAGACGTCACAAGAGCACGGATTGTCTCCAAATCAAAGCCGGCCAATATTGCGCCCAGGAATTCAACGGCCCTTTCGGCGGCCCATCGACAGGAGACCCACATGCCCGGACTGCACCACGTGACTGCGATTGCCGGCGATCCGATCCGCAATTTCGGCTTCTACACCCGCGACCTCGGGCTGCGCTTCGTCAAGAAGACGGTCAATTTCGACGATCCCGGCACCTATCACTTCTACTACGGCGATGAGACCGGCCGCCCCGGCACCATCCTGACCTTCTTCCCCTGGGCCGGCGTGCGGCCGGGCCGCCGCGGCGTCGGCGAGACCCACCAGACCGCGTTCCGGGTGCCGCAGCGCTCCCTTAGCTACTGGACGCAGCGCCTCACCGAGAAGGGCATCGCCTATGAGGCGCTGGAGAAGCGCTTTGGCGAGTCGGTGCTGCCGTTCGCCGATCCGGATGGCATGGCGCTGGCGCTGGTCGGCGTCCCCGGCGCAGAGAACGAGCCCGGCTACAGCAATGGCGACATTCCGGCCGAGCACGCGATCCGCGGCTTCCACGGCGTGACCCTGCTGCTCGACTCCGCCGAGAGGACTGCCGCCGTGCTGACCGACGTGTTCGGCTTCGAAGAGACGGGCCGCGAAGGCTCGGTGATCCGCTTCAAGGCGCCGGGCGACGCCGAGGGCAGCGTGGTCGACATCTACGAGGCCAGGGGCTTTCTCCGCGGCGCGCAGGGCGCCGGGTCGGTGCATCACATCGCCTTCCGCGCCGCCGATGACGCCGCACAGGGCGTGATGGCGCAGCGGCTGGTCGATCGCCACGGCCTGCATCCGACCGAGCAGAAGGACCGCAACTACTTCCGCTCGATCTACTTCCGCGAGCCGGGCGGGGTGCTGTTCGAGATCGCGACCGATATCCCGGGCTTCGCGGTCGACGAGCCGGTCGCCGAGCTCGGACGAAACCTCAAGCTGCCCGCTTTCCTCGAATCGCACCGCAAGCAGATCGAAGGCGTGCTGCCCAACCTCGAAGAGGCCGCATCATGACCGTGGCATTGTCCTTCACTCACCGCTTCCAGCCCGCAACCACGCCGGGAGCAGCCCCACTGCTGCTCCTGCACGGCACCGGCGGCGACGAGAACGATCTGCTGCCGCTCGGCACTACGCTGTCGCCCGGCGCCGCCCTGCTGTCGCCACGCGGCCAGGTGCTCGAACATGGCATGCCGCGCTTCTTCCGCCGGCTTGCCGAGGGCGTGTTCGACGAGGACGACGTCCGCCGGCGCGCTCTGGAGCTCGGCGCCTTCATCGACGCGGCGCGGCAGCACTACGGGATCGGAGCGCCGCTCGCGGTCGGCTACTCCAACGGCGCCAACATCGCCGCCGCGCTGCTGCTACTGCAGCCGGAAGCGCTGACCGGTGCAGTGCTGTTCCGCGCCATGGTGCCGCTGGCGCATCCTCCGGCCGCCAGGCTCGCGCGCCGGCCGGTGCTGATGCTATCGGGGCTCGCTGATCCGATCGTACCCGTCAGCAATTCGGCGAAGCTGTGCACGCAGCTCACCGAGGCCGGCGCCGACGTGACCCACACGACGCTTCCGGCGGGGCACCAGTTGTCGCAGGCGGACGTGACGCTGGCGCGCGACTGGCTCGCCGGACTGCCGCAGGCGATCGCCGCCTGAAGACGCTTGCGGCTGTCGCGGCTCCTGGCCAAGAATGTGGTCTCATCGGCACCAGCATCGGACCGCCCTCCGGCGGCTCCGATGCTGGCGGATAGATGGGAAGGATTGTGCATGGCCGTCGACAAGCTGTTCATCAATGCGCGGCTCGACCGCAGCGCGCGCCATGCGATTACGGTCGACGGCGGCCGCATCAGCGGGCTTCTCGCTGAGACCGAGCGCCCCGAGGCGCGCGAGGTGATCGATCTCGGCGGCGCACTGGTCGTGCCCGGCTTCGTCGAGGGCCACATCCATCTCGACACCAGCTTCTACGGCGATGCCTGGAAGCCGCACAAGCCCTGCACCAACGGCTTCGACGTGCATGAGCGCGTCACGTTCCAGGCGCAGAACATGGCCGCGGCTGCACCGATGGACGTGCGCGCCCGCAACCAGCTCGATCTTTGTATCGGCCACGGCACGACACGGATGCGCAGCCACGTGATGGTGGACGGCTCCGTCGGCCTCACATCGCTGGAAACGATCCTGCGCGTCCGCGACGAGTATCGCGAGCTGATCGAGATCCAGCTCGTCGCCTTTCCGCAGAGCGGCATCCTCAAGAGCCCGGGCACACCCGAGCTGCTCGACGAGGCCATCAGGCTCGGCGCCAACCTCGTCGGCGGGCTCGATCCCGCCAGCTTCGACCGCGACGTCGAAAGGCATCTCGACGTCGTGTTCGGCACAGCCCACAAGCACGGCGTCGATGTCGATATCCATCTGCACGATCCGGGCATGCTCGGCCTGTTCGAGCTGGAGCAGATCGCGGCGCGCACGCGCGCCCTCGGCATGCAAGGCCGCGTCGCGGTCAGCCACGCCTACGCCCTCGGCGACGTGCCTGCTGACCCGCTGAAGAAGATTGCCGACGTCCTGGCGGCGTCTGGCGTCGCCATCATGACCAACGCGCCGGGCGCGCGGCCCTTCCCGCCCGTGGCGCTGTTGCGTGCGGCGGGGGTCACCGTGTTCAGCGGCAACGACAACATCCGCGACTCCTGGTGGCCCTATGGCGACGGCGATCTGTTGAACCGCGCCATGATGGTCGGCTATCGCTCCGGCTTCTATGTCGATGACGAGCTGCGGATGGCCTTTGACCTCGTCACCGAGGCCGGCGCCAAGGCCTTGAGGCTTGCGGACTACGGCCTGCGCGTCGGTGCGCGGGCCGACTTTGTCACCCTCGATGCCGAGCACGTTCCGCAGGCTGTCGTCGCCGTGCCAAAGGGCCGCTCAGTCTACAAGGACGGCCGCCTCATCGCGCGCGACGGCCATGTGATCAGGCAGCCGACCTAGGCCCGCGTCATTGTGCCGGCTCGACCGGTGCCTGTGAGCGCGGCGGCTCGGCGCGCGACACCGTCGCCGCCTCGATCCAGCGCGTCACGGCCGACAACTGTCCGCCGGACTCGCGATAGGCCTGCAGCTGATAGTCGGCCGAGCTGCCGAACTGCATGATGATGCGGCAGTGCTCGACCTCGGTGAGACATCCCAGGGCCTCCGCATGCGGCGCGACGTCCGCGATCATGCGATTGAGGATCTCCTGGCCCGTCACCGGACCGTCCTCGGTCACGAACAGACAGTCAGTGCCATAGCGCTGCGCCCGCCACTTGTTCTCGACCGCGATCGCGCGCTCGACATTGCCGACGGCCTCCGCAAGATCGGGATTGAGATAGAGGTAGCGGGCCAGGACGCGATAGAGCGAGGCAATCGCCACGGCGTCATCCACCGACGTGCAGACGTCGGGCGCACGCAACTCCAAGGTCGGATGCCGCAGCGACGGCCGCATCGCCCACCAGACATGACTCTCGTCCGGCATCACGCCGGACTTCGTCAGCGCCGCGACATAGCGATCATATTGCTGCTTCGAGGTGAACAGCTCGGGCAGGCCGCTGCGCGGCAGCTCGTCATAGGCGGCAAGCCGATAGCCCTTCAGGCCCGTCTCGCGCGAATTCCAGAACGGCGAGGACGCAGATAGCGCGACGAACACCGGGATATGCGGGATCATCGCCCGCATGACCGCGAACCGCCGCTCGGGGTCCGGCAATTGGACGTGCACGTGCATGCCGCACAGCATGTTACGCTGGCCGACGATCCGAAGGTCCTCCATCATCTCCGCGTAGCGCGGCTTGGGACTCGGCTGTGAGCTGCGCCACCTCGCGGTCGGATGCGTGGAGCAGGCCAGGATCGTCAGGCCATACTGACTCGCCACGCTGGCAACCTCGCGCCGCAGGAATTTCATCTCCTCGCGCGCGTCGCCGACATCGACATGCACGTTGGTGGCGACCTCGAGCTGCGCCTGCAGCATCTCGCGCATGGCCTGTCCGCCGGTCGACCAGTTGGCGGCCTCGAACAGATCGTCCGGGGTCTGGATCGCGACATCGTGCGTCTGCGCATCGACGAGAAAGTACTCCTCCTCGATGCCGAACGAATATTCCGTGACTTCCTCGCTGCCGCTGGCCGAGCGGATCACCAGACGACGCTCGTCATCGCTCAGGCCGAGCCGCAGCTTCTCCAAGATGCGTGGATCCAATCCCATGTGATCAATCCTGTCAGACGTCAAATGCCGTGAGTCTGCAGCCATGCCTCGAGCAGGGCCGCCTGCCACAGCCGCGAATGTCCCTTGGGGCTCATCTCGGCTTCGGGGTTTTGCAGCATGTGGTCGATAAGGTCGCGCTGGTAGAGGCCGCGTGCGCGCGCCTTCTCGTCGTTGAGAACGTCGCGGACATAGTCGAGGAACGGGCCGCGCAGATAGCGCAGCGACGGCACCGGAAAGTATCCCTTGGGACGGTCGATCACCTCCGCCGGCACGCAGCGGCGTGCCGCCTCCTTGAGAATGTGCTTGCCGCCGTTCTTCACCTTCAGCTCGGCGGGCATGCGCGCGGCGAGCTCCACCACGTCGTGATCGAGGAACGGCACGCGGGCCTCCAGCCCGAACGCCATCGTCATGTTGTCGACCCGCTTCACGGGATCGTCGACCAGCATGATCTCGGCATCGATCTGCAGCACCTTGTCCGCCGCCGAGGCGCCGGCATGATCTCCGAAGAAGCGCTCCACGAATGCCAGGCTCACGTCGTCGCCGAGCAACTCCGGCGCCAGCAGCCGCTGCAGATCCGAATGCGTCCAGTCGAAATAGGCATTCTGATATTGCTGAACGGGATCGTTGGCCGAGAGGAAGCCTGGATACCAGCTGTAGCCACCGAACACCTCGTCGGCGCCCTGCCCGCTCTGCACCACCTTGACGCGCTTGGCGACCTCCGACGACAGGAGATGGAACGCGACCGCGTCGTGGCTGACCATCGGCTCAGACATGGCGGCGATGGCATCGGGCAAGGCGTCGAGCGCGCGGTTGCCGCCGATCCTGATCTGCTCGTGGTTGGTGCCGAACGTCCGTGCAATGATGTCGGAGTAGTGGAATTCATCGCCGGTGTGCTTGCCCACCGCGTCAAAACCGATCGAGAAGGTGCGGATGTCCTCGTGTCCCAGCTTGGACAGCAGCGCGACCAGCAGCGACGAATCCAGCCCGCCCGACAACAGCACACCGACGGGCACGTCAGCGACACGGCGACGGTCCACCGCCGATGTCATCGCGTCCAGTATTGCATCCGACCATTCTTCCTGACTCATGGCGCGATCGGTGGAGCGCGACGCGCCGACGCTGAACTGCCAGTACCTTTCGCGGCGCTGCGCTCCATCGGGCTCGATCGTCAGCAACGTCGCCGGCTCGAGCTTCTTCACGCCATTGAGGATCGTACGGGGCGCCGGAACGGCGGCGTGAAAACTGAAGAAATGATGCAGCGCCGTTCGGTCGATCGAGGTGTCGACATCACCACCGGCGAGCAGCGCCGGCAGGGACGAGGCAAAGCGGAGGAAGCCCGGCCCCTCGGTGTAGTACAGCGGCTTGATGCCGAGACGGTCGCGCGCGATCACGACGCGCCCGCTGTCGCGCTCCCACAGCGCGAAGGCGAACATGCCCTTGAAGCGCTGAACACAGGTCTTGCCCCAGGCATGATAGGCCTTGAGGATCACCTCGGTATCGCCGTCGGAGAAGAAGCGATAGCCCTTCGCCTGCAGCTCGGCGCGCAGCTCGCGGAAATTATAGATGCACCCATTGAACACGATGCCGAGGCCGAGCGCGGCATCGATCATCGGCTGCTGCGCGGCGGCTGATAGATCGAGAATGCTGAGACGACGGTGGCCGAGCGCGATTCCGCCCTGCACGTAGAGGCCGGCGGCGTCGGGACCGCGCGCCTGCATCGCATCGTTGACTCGGCCGAGCGCCGCGAGCGCGGGCTGTCCGGAAGTCCTGACTTCACCACAAATGCCGCACATCGCGGATCATCCAGTTTCTGTTGTGTTATGTGCCGCCGACAACCCTCTGTGATCGTTTGCGTTCCGCGACGAAACCGGCAGAGTCCGTGGCAAATAGCGGAACGATTTCGGCGGGTCTGGACGCGCGCGCGACCAGCACGTGATCGGGCGGAACCTCGATCCAGTCCGGCTCCTTGTCAAAAGGCTCGGAGACGACGATCACTTGATCGCCATCTTCCCGGTAGTAGAGCGAGTTGGCGCGATCATTCTCAGCGAAGCGAAACGCGTAGAGATCGTGGCCATTCGACAGGGCGGACGTGAAGCGCAGGTGCTCACGCAGGCCGTCCTCGTTGACCAGCTGGCGGAGCGCGCGCAGCACGTTCGATGTCGCACCGATCGGGTCCTGATCGATGCCGGCGCCGACGATGGCGAGGAACACGGCTTCGGAATCAGTGGTGCCGAGCCGCGATGGATACAGCGCGTCCGGAATCATAGCCTCGATCTTGCGGCGCAGCCTGTTCCAGCTCCCGACGAAGCCGTTGTGCATGAACAGCCAGCGGCCGCAGGCAAACGGATGGCAGTTCTGACGGGTCACGGCCGTGCCGGTCGCGGCGCGCACATGCGCGAAGAACAGATGTGAATGCAGGTGCCGGCAAAGATAGCGGAGATTCTCATCGGACCACGCCGGACGTGTCTCGCGATACAGGCCGGGCTCGGGATGATCGCCGTACCAGCCGAGACCGAAACCATCGCCATTTGTGCCTGCGGTGGATTCCAGCGCGCGGATGCTCTGCGTCACCAGCGAGTGTTCCGGCTCGGTCTCATAGTGCTCGAAGGCGGTCGTCTCACCGCGGTACGCGATCCAGCGGCACATCCTTGCCCTCCGGTTCAATCAATGAGCGCGCGGCACGCCTGCGCGTGTCACGTTCTTTCGGAGCAGGCGGAAACGCGTCAAAGCACCCCTGGTTCCCGCGCACTCAGTCACGCACGGGACGTCAGCCTGTGGGACTGGGATTGGCGTCGCCCGGCTCCGGCAACATGCCAGTGCCGGGAGTCTTGTCCTTGTCGGTCAGGTCGGGCCGCGCATGCGGGCCAGCCGAAGGCATGCTTTCCGGGCCTGGCCGCTTCGTCGCGGGAGCGTCCGCGTCGCGCAGCTCCCTGCGATCTCGCGGTTTGCGATCTGGGTGCTCGTGATCTTCCTCACTCATCGATTGTCCACTCGCGCAGATCAACGAGTCAGCGCGCGAAGGCAACCTTCGTCAGCTCTTGCCGTTCCCGTCCGCACGTCCGAGATCGCCTCTCCGGGCTCCGCTTTCGCGTCGTTGCGACAAGTGCTCGATCATTGCGAGCTACGCGTGGAGCTCAGGTCCTCGCCAATCGTCATGGCGACACCGACCGTCTCGCCGCACGTTCCTCGCAGATGAAGCGACATCGCCGCACTCATGCTCACGCCTCGCCGCGCTCGCGCACCAACCGGAGCCAAGCCGCCGCGGCCGGCGACAGATAGGCGCCACGACGCCAGGCCATCGCCAACGTCCATTCGGTGCCGGGCTCGTCAAGCAGGACGAGACTGATCGGCACCTGCGTGCGCTGGGTCGCGATCATGCGCGGCAGGAAGGCAACCCCGAGACCGGCGCCGGCGAGCTCGGCAATGAAATCGATCTGCGTGCTGCGTGCAGCAACCACCGGCTCGAAGCCATTGCGGCGGCAGGCCTCGCGGAGAATACGATTGAGCGCGAAGCCGGCTTCGAACAGCACGAACGGCGTGTCGCGCAGCTCGGCGAGCGTGATCGTTTTGCGGCGGGCCAGCGAATGATTGACAGAGACGAGCGCCATCAGCGGCTCGCGGCGCACGATCTGCGCGGCAAACTCATCGGCGATGGGCGGCAGCAGGCCGGCAAAATCGATGTCGCCTGCAGCCAGCAATTCGCTGAGCCGGTCGCTGCCGTGCTCCACCAGGCGGATCTCGATCTCGGGATAGAGCTGGCGGTAGAGCGCGAACAACGGCGCGAACAGCGTGCTCGACCCGATCGGCGGCAGGCCGAGGCGCAGCACGCCGCGCTTCAGGCCGCGCAGTTCGGCGAGCTCTGCCTGCAGGTCGTCACGCTCCGCCAGCAGCCGGATCGCGCGGCGATAGACGATCTCGCCGGCCGCGGTCATGCGGCTCTTGTGGCCGAGCCGGTCCAGAAGCGGCAGGCCGAGCTCGTCCTCGAGCTGCTTTACGGCCTTGCTCACGGTCGACTGGGTCGCAAACACCACCTTGGCAGCCTGCGAGAAGCCGCCTTGGCGGACGACCTCGACGAAGGTCCTGAGGGTTCGAAGTTCCATAATCAGGCTCAGTATTCGATTTTCGACTTGATATCATTCATTCAATTCGCTTTCTACATGTTGCGATGCGGCATACCTTGATCGCGCAATCACTTACGGACGCCGCCACATGATGCATCGCAGCATTTCCATTGGGGCTCATCGCCTGCTCCGCCGCAACCGGCTGGTGCAGATCGGTCTGCTCGGCCTGTTCTGGGCTGCCGGCGAGGCGCTGGCCCGGGCGACCGGCCTGCCGCTGCCAGGCGGCATCATCGGAATGGCGCTGGCGCTCACTCTGGTCCTGGCAGGCGGATTGAAGGTCGCCAGCATCAAGCGCGGCGCAAATTGGATGCTGGCCGAGATGCTGCTGTTCTTCGTGCCGGCGGTGCTGGCGCTGCTCGACCATCGCGAGCTGTTCGGCCTGCTCGGCCTGAAGATCTTCGCCTTGATCGTCGTCAGCACCACCGCCGTGATGTGCGTGACTGCGCTCACCGTCGACCTCTGCTACCGTTGGACCGAGCGTCATGACCCTCGCCGCGCTGTGGCGTGAGCCGCTGATCCAGGCGGCGGTCTGGTCGCTCGCGACGATCCTGCTCTATCTGCTGGCGAAGCGCATGCACCGGCGCTGGCCGCGCTGGTGGCTGATGCCGCTCGCGGTGGCGCCCGCGCTGCTGATGATCGCGGCGCTCGCGCTCAACGTCTCCTATCGCGACTACATCCGCGGCACGCATTGGCTGGTGGCGCTGCTCGGCCCGGCGACCGTCGCCTTCGCCGTGCCGATCTATGAGCAACGCGCGCTGATCCGCCGCCGCTGGCCGCTGCTGTTGGCCGGCATGGTCGCGGGCAGCCTCACCGCCGTGGCGACCAGTTGGGCACTGGCCTATGTCCTCGGCATCGATGGCGAGCTGCGTCTGAGCCTGTTGCCGCGCTCGATGAGCACGCCGTTCGCGATGGAAGTCTCAGGCGAGATCGGCGGCATCCCCGATCTCACCGCCGTGTTCGTCGTGCTCACCGGCATCATCGGCGCCGCCGTCGGCGACGTCGTGCTGGCGCGGCTGCCACTGCGCTCGACGCTCGCCAAGGGCGCGCTGTTTGGCGTCGGCGCGCATGGCGCGGGCACCGCGCGCGCCCACCAGATCGGCCGCGAGGAAGGCGCGATCGCCGGCCTCGTGATGGTGCTGGTCGGGCTGATGAACGTGGCGCTGGCGCCGCTCATCATTCAGTTCATGCGGTAGCGTTCTCAGCGTCACGCGAGCGAGGCGATCCAGTTGCTGATCTCGGCCTGCCGGACCCCGTCATTCGCGACGTCCTGGTCGAGCCCGAGCCGCCACAGAATGTCGCGCCGGGCGCGGTCGTGATGCAGGGTGGCGAGATCGGCTGCGTAGCGCTCGAGCTCCGCCGGATCGACGAAGAAGCCCTCCTCGACCAGCGGCTGGCCGATGCGGCGAATCACCCAGGCGACGTCCTGCAGGCTGAATTCCGGATGATATTGGACGCCCCAGAACCGGCCGGGGCCGCTGCGGATCTCCGCGGCCTGCACCTCGCTCATGGCATTGTGCGCGGTGACCGTCGCATCCGGCGGCAGCCGGGTGACGATGTCGCTGTGGATCGCCGGTGCATCGAACACGGCACCCCGCGCCGCATGCATCGGGTGATCGCGGCCCGCATCCGTCAGCGCGATCTTGCGCGCAAAGCCGACCTCGCGGCCGGCCGGATTGAGCGACACCTCGCCGCCGGCCGCCACGGTCGCGAGCTGGAGTCCCCAGCATGAGCCGAACATCGGCACGCCCCGCGCGAAGATCGTCCGCACCAGCTCGATCTGGCGCAGCGCTTCCGGCTCGCGCTGATAGATGTTGAGCGCTGATCCCGTGATGACGATGCCCTGATAGGCCTCGATCGGCTGCGGCAGGCGCGCATCGGCATCGGCGGGTGTGGCGATGTCGATCACCGCGTCCGGCGCCAGCGCGCGCAGCACGGCCGCGTAGCTCTCCGACGGCGTGGCGCCGGCGACCTCGGCCCAGCGGCGCCGGCCGTCCAGCGAGTTGCCTTCGAGCACGAGCAGTCTCAGCACTCGTCAATCCTCCGCCCGCCCGATCAGGGCTCCAGCACGCCGCGCAGGAATCGAGCGCTCCGCTCGCGCACCTCCGGCCGGTTCAGGATCGTGTGCACGTCGGCATCGATCACCATCACCTCCGCCTTCGCATCGTCTTTGAGCGCGGCGGCGCAGGAGCCGGTGACGGCGCGGTCCTTGTTCCAGGGATTGGCCGCGGAGAAATACGGATCGCGCGCCGAGATCGCGTTCAGCACCGGCTCCTTTGGGCCGATGCCGAGCCTGGGCGCGGTGACGAAGTAGTTGTCCTCGCACGACCACGAATAGATCAGCCGCGCCGCCACATCCTTGCCGGCGTAGCGGCCGACCGCCACCGCGCCCTCGCTGGTGCCTGCCAGCACGATCCGCAGCCGGTCCACCCAGCTCCAATCGCGCGACGCCTTCAGCGCGTTCTCCAGTTCGGCCAGCCGCAAGGCGTGGACGCGCTCATAGATCGCGACGTCGACCGGCGAGGCGTAGGTCAGCCGGTCGGGAATCGCGAGGCTGTCGGGCGCCACCGACGCCACGCCGAGCTCATCGGCGAGCCAGGCCTGGAACTCCTTCACCGCCGGCGCGACGCCGCTCGACCCGTGCATCACGATCACGAGCGGCGCGATCCCGATCACGTCGGGCGCGTCCTCCGCATGCCCCTCCCAGCGCCGTCCGCCGACGAGCGCCGCCGGCAACACCACATGGGCCAAGCTCCAGGTCAGCGCGAGATTCGCCGACGACGGCTCCAGCACCGTGCCCCTGGTCTCGCCGGGCGTGTCGGCCGCGAGGCAAGCGGTCACGAGCAGCAGGGCGGCAGCCACCGACAGGACACGCGCCACGAACATGATCGATCCGTCCTCCTGCGAGGCGAGCACAGCGAGCCTGGCGCGCACCGTCCGTTTCAATCACGGCATCGGGCTGCGGACAAGCAAGGTGCGACGGACAGAGCATGCAGGGCACGCATGCGGTGACGCGATCAGCGCGCGCGCAGCCGCCGGCGCTGGGCGCGTGGCGTGTCCATCGACCGGACGTGATGGCGGGGCGTGGCCGCAGCGCAGAAGATCGCATTGGGCGCGGCGGCCGGCACGGCGGCGGCCTCGCGCGCTCCTCCGCAGCCTCTGACGACGCGAAGCCGCGGCGCAACCGGCGACATGTCCCGCAAGCTCTCCTGCCGTACGCTCCCATCGCTCGGGATCTCCACGGGAGAGAGAGCCTGCAGCGTCGCCCGCAAGCCGCGAATGATGGCGGCCATTGCGCGCGACGGCCGCGCCCAGCGAAACCGCCGGGCCGACCGCTTGGCGCGGCCATCGGCGCGCTTGGCTCGCCCGGCTCCGCTGCCGCGCCGGCCGCGCTGACTGGACGCGGATCCCTCCTCATCGACCTGCAGCATCAGCCGGAACGACAGTTCCGAGGGACCAGCCGCGATCAACAACTTGCGCATGCGTCTCACCTTGATCTCGTGACGGCCAACCCGGCGGCCACGTTCGTCGAGACCATCGCGCAAGGACGGTGACCGCAAGCTGTTGCCCGATGTCAGCGACATGTCAGCTCCGCCGCCGGCGGTATCGTCGCCGGAAGCGGGTCATGGCTCACATTCTCTCTCCCAGCCGCGCCATCACCAGATCCAGGACGTCGGCCTCGTCGAACGCCGCCGCAGTGAGCGCCGCGCCCGCCGCGATCAGTTCGTCGTGACCAAGGTTGGTGCGCATGCCGACGGTCGCGATGCCGGCCGCCGTCGCCGCCGCGATGCCGGCGCGGGAATCCTCGAAGGCGACCGACCTTTCCGGCACGGCATCGATCGCACGCAGGCCTTCCAGATAGGGCAGCGGGTGCGGCTTGCCGTGCGGCAACTCGTCGCCGATGATCACGGCGCGAAACCGGTCCATCAGCCCGAGGCCGTGCAGGATCAGCTCGGCATTGGCCCGCGGCGCGTTGGTCACGGCCACCACCGGAATCGCCGCCGCCGCGGCCCGATCGAGCAGCGCCGTCAGGCCCGGCAACGGCTGCAGCGCGCCGGCGGCGAGGCTGCGAAACACCTCCTCCTTCTGCGCCATGACCGCCGCGCGCCGCTCGGGCGCCTCATCCGGCAGAAATTGGGCGGAGATCGACAAATTGGATCGGCCGAGCAGTTCGCGGGCCGCCCGCGCGCGGTCGAACACGTGGCCATACGGCCCAAACACCGCGTTGAAGGCCTGCAGATGCAGCGCATCGGTGTCGGCGAGCGTGCCGTCGATGTCGAACAGCAAAGCCCGCCCATTATTGATAACGCCTCGCATCAGCAAATTGACCTCAACTCATCCGGATGTTGACGCGATCTGATCCAACTCTCGACCATTCCGCCTGTCGTTATTCCCCAAACGGCGTGAAACCGCGACGGGGGAAATTGCGATGATCGGCCAGTTGAGCGCATTGCCTGTTTTGACATCGTCGAGGCTCGGAGCGGTCGCCGCGCTGGTCTCCGTCATCTGCATTGCCGCGCCCGGCGCCGCGCAGGCCGGATCCGCCAACGGCGACATGGTCAACGGCCAGTACTGCAACGATCTCTGCAAGGCCTATATGGCCTGGTCCAACCGCATGCTGGCCGTCACCCAGCCGGCGTCCTATTCGCGGCCTCAGGTGCGGGTCGCGGTGCCGCAGAGCATGACGCCCAAGAAAATGGACAGGGCCGAGAAGCCGGACCGGATGGCGCAGCACGGACCGAAGCCGCATCGGCCGGCCAACCTGAACTCCTTCGCCCAGCTGCCCTCCGGCAGCCAGGCCGCGCAGTCTTCGATCGAGCCGCCACCGAGCGACCTCGCCGCGTCGGACGAGCCGGGGCCGGCGACAGGTCGGCTGTTCGCCGCCGACCCGCTGCCCCACTCCGCCATCGCCGACATGCGCCGCGCGACCGACGCCGCCGGCCTGCGGCTGGTGTCGGTGACCGAGCCCGTCACGGTCGGCGAGGCCGGCGGCAGCCCGCGCTCGAAGATGCCCTCGATCTGGATCATGCTCGCGGCAGCCGCGCTGCTGGCCTATTTCGGGCACGGCTGGCTCAAGCGCCGCAACGGCGCGTCGCATCACCTCAACTGAGACGGCAGGAACTGCGACGTCAGGTCGGCCGCGCAACGCCGCGGGAACCATTCCGGACAAATTGACCACCTGCCCTCGCCTGCGACCGGGGCTTCGGTTGAACTCGCAGCGCCGCGGCTCTATGCGTGGGCGATGAACATCGCCCTCACCGCCCCACCGCTGAGTTCCTGGCCGCGCCATCGCGCGGACCTGAAGCCTGCGCCGTTCCTGCCGATGAGCCGCAAGGAGATGGACGCGCTCGGCTGGGACGCGTGCGACATCGTGCTGGTGACCGGCGACGCCTATGTCGACCATCCTTCCTTCGGCATGGCGATCATCGGCCGGCTGCTCGAGGCCCAGGGCTTTCGCGTCGGCATCATCTCGCAGCCCGACTGGCACTCCGCCGAGCCGTTCAAGGCGCTCGGTAGGCCGCGCGTGTTCTTCGGCGTCACCGGCGGCAACATGGACTCCATGGTCAACCGCTACACCGCCGACCGCCGCATCCGCAGCGACGACGCCTATACGCCCGGCGGCGAAGGCGGCAAGCGGCCGGACCGCTGCACGCTGGTCTACGCCCAGCGCTGCCGCGAGGCGTTCAAGGACGTGCCCGTCGTGCTCGGCGGCATCGAGGCGTCGCTGCGCCGCATCGCGCATTACGACTACTGGTCCGACAAGGTTCGCCGCTCGGTGCTCGCCGACGCCAAGGCCGACATCCTGATCTACGGCAATGCCGAGCGCGCCGTGATCGAGGTCGCGCACCGGATCGCCGGCGGTGAAGCGCCGAAGGACATCCAGTCGGTGCGCGGCACCGCGCTGTTCCGCAAGGTGCCCGAGGGCTTTGTCGAGCTGCATGCCGACGATCTCGACTCCGCCGACGAAGGCGCTGCGCGCGAGAAGGGCGACGTCGTCGTCCGGCTGCCGTCCTGCGAGCAGGTCGAGGCCGACAAGGAAGCCTATGCCCGCGCCTCGCGCGTGCTGCACCGGGAGAGCAATCCGGGCAATGCGCGTCCACTGGTGCAGCGTCATGGCGACCGCGACCTCTGGCTCAACCCGCCGCCGATCCCGCTGACCATGGCGGAGATGGATAGCGTCTACGATCTGCCCTACGCCCGCGCGCCACACCCGTCCTATGGCGATGCCAAGATCCCGGCCTGGGACATGATCAAGTTCTCGGTGACGATCATGCGCGGCTGCTTCGGCGGCTGCACCTTCTGCTCGATCACCGAGCATGAGGGCCGCATCATCCAGAGCCGTTCGGAAGGCTCGATCCTGCAGGAAATCGAACGTATCAGGGACAAGACGCCGGGCTTCACCGGCGTGATCTCCGACATCGGCGGCCCCACCGCCAACATGTACCGGATGGCGTGCAAGGACCCCAAGGTCGAAGCCGCCTGCCGCAGGCCGTCCTGCGTGTTCCCCGAGATCTGCCCGAACCTCAACACCTCGCATGACGACCTCATCCGGCTCTATCGCAAGGTGCGCGAGGTCAAGGGCGTGAAGCGCGTGATGGTCGCCTCCGGCGTGCGCTACGACCTCGCGGTCGAGAGCCCGGCCTACATCAAGGAGCTGGTCACGCATCACGTCGGCGGCTATCTCAAGATCGCGCCGGAGCATACCGAGCGCGGCCCGCTCGACAAGATGATGAAGCCGGGCATCGGCAGCTATGACCGCTTCAAGCAGATGTTCGACGCCGCCGCCAAGGAGGCCGGCAAGAAGTACTACCTGATCCCGTATTTCATCGCCGCCCATCCCGGCACCAGCGACGAGGACATGATGAACCTCGCGCTGTGGCTGAAGAAGAACCGCTACCGCGCCGATCAGGTCCAGACCTTCCTGCCGTCGCCGATGGCGACCGCAACGGCGATGTACCACACCGGCGTCAACCCGCTGCGCGGCGTGCGTCACGGCGGTAGTGACAAGGTCGAAGCCATCAAGGGCCTGCGGCAGCGAAGGCTGCACAAGGCATTCCTGCGCTATCACGACCCCGACAATTGGCCGGTGCTGCGCGATGCGCTCAGGGCGATGGGCCGCAGCGACCTGATCGGCTCGCGCCCCGAGCAACTGGTGCCGGCGCATCAGCCGCCGGGCACCGGCAAGGCCGCAACGACACGGCGGCCGGTGCGCCCGGAGCAGCGACCGCAGCGTTTCACGACGAAGGGTGTGCGGATCAGGAAGTAGTCCGCGCTGGACGACCTCCGATCTCGGCGTCAAGGGCAAGCCCGCGCCCCACACTCCCCCGTCGTCCCGGACGAGCGCGCATCGCGCGCGAAGATCCGGGATCCATAACCACAGGGAGACGTGTTGGGCACATCCTGAGCCACCAGCGTGCCTCACACATCCGCCGGTGGTGATGGGTCCCGGCTCAAGGCCGGGACGACACTGAGTGTGTCGCATGGCCGTTCCACCTCACAGGCGTGATGAGCATCGCGAGCGCGACGTATCCGCGCCCACGCACCACATCCACTGCACGATTTCTCCAAACAGCCCACCGCAGTCCCGCGACGCCATTCGCGCCCAGGTCATGCTGCCGACATCGCCCTCGAGAAACGAGAGGGCGCGGGGAAGACCGGACCTCGACTGAGGTCCGTGGCCCGCCTGCGGAAAAAAATGCAGGCGGCAGGTACCACGGTTCAGCCGGACGACCCGGCCTTCCCCGCGCGCTGGTTTTAACGGCTGCTTCGCGATCTCCCTGGGGACCGGGCTGTCTTGCCCCCATCACCGGCGAGACGCGTCTCCGCATCATCAACCGGCTTGACCTCAGCATCGGGAGGCCAGGACCACGCGACTTGACCGTACGTCCCAGGCTCATTCGTCGGCTCGCTTGCGCAGAGCCCCGAACCCGACACGTCCAACGCTCCCCGCTGCTACGCTCCGTGACGATCGGCCGAAACGCCCCTCTTCATCGCGAGCGGGATGGCCGAGAGGATCGTCGTGATTTGCCCGATGAGGCTGGGCAAGAATCCGAATTAGGGGGGTGAGAGGGCTCGGCGCGGTGCAATTTCGAGCCATGACTGCATCATGG
>NZ_JAUEYN010000013.1:0-283970 GCF_032489675.1 Bradyrhizobium sp. SZCCHNR1043 | reverse complement strand
CCACGCCGTCGCTTCGCGCCATCGCGGCTTGCCCGGGACGACAGCGATGGGTGCGATGGAGCGCGGACATGCCTGATGGGCTCGCGCCTGCGTAAAGGTCGCTGAAGGAACTGATCCTCTCTCCTCCGTCATTGCGAGCGCAGCGAAGCAATCCAGAATCCCTCTGCGGAGACCGTCTGGATTGCTTCGCTGCGCTCGCAATAACGCTGGGGCGGCCGTAGGACGCCCCGCTCAGCTTCACGCGCTGAGCGCGCGCATCTCGGCATAGAGATCGGATTTGCCCTCGAAGCCGATGCCGGGGAGGTCCAGCATCGTGATGTGGCCATCGATCACCTTCACGCCGTCGGGGAAGCCGCCATAAGGCTGGAACAGGTCGGGATAGCTCTCATTGCCGCCGAGGCCGAGGCCGGCGGCGATGTTGAGCGACATCTGGTGGCCGCCATGCGGGATGCAGCGTGACGGCGACCAGCCGTAGGTCCTGAGGACGTCGAGCGTGCGCAGATATTCGCACAGGCCGTAGGACAGCGCGCAGTCGAATTGCAGCCAGTCGCGATCGGGACGCATGCCGCCATAGCGAATGAGGTTGCGCGCGTCCTGGTGGCTGAACAGGTTCTCGCCGGTGGCCATCGGGCCGGGATAGAAGTCAGCCAGCGTCGCCTGCAGGTGATAGTCGAGCGGATCGCCAGCCTCCTCGTACCAGAACAGCGGATAGTCGCGCAGCATCTTGGCGTAGGCGATGGCGGTCTCCAGGTCGAAGCGGCCATTGGCATCGACGGCGAGCTGATGGCCGGAGCCGATCTCATCGAGCACGGCCTCGATGCGCTCACGGTCCTCATCGATCGGGGCGCCGCCGATCTTCATCTTCACGACATTGTAGCCACGCTCGAGATAGCCGCGCATCTCGCGGCGGAGCGCCGAGAGATCCTTGCCGGGATAGTAGTAGCCGCCGGCAGCGTAGACGAAGACGCGCGGTTCGGCCTTGCGGCCGTGCCGCTCCGCGAGCAGACGGAACAGCGGCTTGTCGGCGATCTTGGCGACCGCATCCCAGATCGCCATGTCGAGCGTGCCGACGGCGACCGAGCGCTCGCCGTGACCGCCGGGCTTCTCGTTGCTCATCATCGCCGCCCAGGCCTTGTCGGGATCGATGTTGTCCTTGGTCGCGTCCAGCAGCGAGACTGGATCAGCCTCCAGCAGCCGCGCGCGAAAACGCTCACGGATGAGCCCGCCCTGCCCGTAGCGGCCGTTGGAGTTGAAGCCGTAGCCGACCACGGGACGCCCGTTGCGCTCGACATTGGTGATGACGGCAACCAGGCTCGTCGTCATCCTGGTGAAGTCGATATAGGCGTTGCGGATCGGCGACGAGATCGGCTTCGTCACCTCGCGGACGTCGACGATGCGGATGGTCATGGTCAGTCTCCTGGTCGTGTGAGCATGCGCGGTCGCTCTAGAGCGAGGCGCCGGCGCAGATGGTGATGGTCTGTCCGGTGATGGCGCCCGCCTCCGGCGACAGCAGGAAGGCGGCGAGCGCGGCCACCTCGGCCGGACCGACGAAGCGGCCCATCGGCGGCAGCACCGGCGCGGTGCCGGCGCGGCTGGGATCGCGCAGGAACGGTGTGTCGGTCGCGGCCGGCGCGATGACGTTGACGGTGACGCGGCGCGGCGCCAGCTCGATCGCCCAGGACCGCGCGAGGCCGGTGAGCGCCGCCTTGGTCGCGGCATACTGGCTGCGGCCGGCTGCACCGTTGGCGGTGCGGCTGCCGATCAGCACGATGCGCCCACCCTCGCCCATATCGGGTGCCAGCGCATTGGCCAGCGCCTCCGCCGCACCGACATGGACGCGCCACATGCCCGCGCTGGTCTCAGGCGCGAGCTCGCCGAGACGGCCGACCCGCATGTAGCCGGCGGCATGGACCAGCGCGGTCACGTCGCCGAGATCGGCCAGGCGCGCGACAAGGGCGTCCGGCTCGGCCAGATCAGCCTGCAGGCCCACGAAGTCGGGATGCGACAACGCCGACGGCGCGCGGTCGATGCCGGTCACGCGCCAGCCGCCCGCGAGGAGGCGCGCGGCAATGGCGTGGCCGATGCCGGAGCTGCTTCCGGTCACCACCGCGTGGCGCGCAGACCTGCGTTCGTGATCCCCTGCCGTCATCCCTTGTACGCAGCCGCCTCGGCCTTGACCTTCACTGCATCGAAATTGTTGATCTTGTCGATCAGCTCGTTGGTGTAGAGCGCAGCATAGTCCTTGATGTCCAGCCCGTTCATCGCCGCTTCGGTGCGGAACTCCTGCTCGTTGATCGTGCCCATCTGGGTGCTGGCATAAGGCGGCGCATAGAGCTTGATGCGGCGGCTGATCGACTGCAGCACGGCCTTGACCGCCTCGTCCTCGCTGGCGCCGCGCGGCGCCGTTTCAGGATAGAGCTTGAGAAAGGCCCTGGCGCCGGCGGCGGGATTGGCGAGCAGGAACTGCGACGCCTTGCACACCGAGCGGCCGAAGCCGATCAGCAGATCCTTGTCCTTCTCGAAGGTCGCGGGCATCGCCATCAGAAACTGGCCGCCGACCATCGGGATATTGGTCGGACGCGGCAGGTAGGTCAGCTCGATGCCGGCGGCTTCGATCTGGCCAAAACCCGTATCGAAATAGGCGAGCGCATCGATGACGCCACGCTGCAGGGCGACGCCGGCCGGCGTGCCGTTGCCGACCGCGACCCAGCTCACGTCCTTGTCCGGATCCAGGCCGAGCGCCTTCAGCACGTTCCTGGTCACCGGATATTCGGTGGCGCCAAAGTCCGAGACGCCGATCTTCCTGCCCTTGAGATCCGTGTAGCTCTTGAGCGTCGACCCCGGCGGGACGGCAATGTCCCATTTGTACGGATAGGTGTACTGATAGAACAGTTTGGCGCCGCTCCATTCGCCCTTGGCGAGCAGCGGCAGCGCGGTCGAGGGCACGCCGACGCCGATCGCCACCGTGCCGCGATCGGTCGCGACCTGGACGTTGGCGTTGGTGCCGAGCGCCTGGACGTCGAGCGAAAAGCCCTCCTGCGCGTTGTAGCCCAGCGCCTCGCCGATCACGCAGTTGATCACGGTGGCGTTGAGCGCCTTGAGCCCGACGCCGAAACGGATCTTCTTGATGTCAGCCGCCATCAAGCCAGCCGGCGCACTGCTCATCAGCAGCGCCGCCCCGGCGCTGCCCTTCAGGAATGACCTGCGCGAAACCATTCTTCGTTCCTCCCTGTTTTATTTTTTGCGGTTGGCGCCCCAGTGCACGATCTTGGCCTCGCACCAGCGCACGATCCCATGCAGCACGATGCCGAGCACACCGAGAATGATCAGCGCGGCGAACACGCCGGCGACATCCGACACCGCCTGCGCCTGGGTGATGACCACGCCCATGCCGCGCTGCGCGCCGAGGAACTCGGCCACGATGGCGCCGAGCAGCGCATAGACCACGGCCATGTCGAGGCCCGCGAAGATGAAGGGCGCAGCGTTGGGCAGCTTGACGATGCGGTAGGTCTCGAGCCGCGACGCCGACAGCGAGCGCATCAGGTCGATGCGCTCCGGCTCGACGGCGCGCAGCCCCGTGAAGCTGTTGATGAGCACGGGGAAGAACGACAGCAGCGCCGAGATCGCGATCTTCGAGCCGTCGCCGAAGCCGAACCAGATCACGATCAGCGGCGCAATCGCCACTTTCGGCAGGCTCTGCAGCGCGAACGCATAGGGCATCACCAGGCGCTCGATCGCCTCGACCTCCGCCATCAGCGAGCCGATGACAAGGCCGAGCGCAACGCCGATGGCGCAGCCGACGGCGGCGTTGCTGAGCGTGCTCCACAGCGGCAGGTAGTAGCCGAGCGGACTGGCGGGGCTGACGGCGAGGCCCGACCACAGCGCGCGCACGACGGCTTCGGGCTTGGGCAGGATGTAGGAGGGGATGTTCAGCAAATTGACCGCGGCGATCCAGCTCAGGATCAGCACCGCGAGACCGATCCAGGCGATCGGCGATCCCAGGCTGAGGCGTCGGCGCGGCCTGGCTGGTTGATGTGACATGGCTGAAACGGCGACGTTGGCGAGATCAGTCATGACCGTGCTCCTGCGCGTTGAGCAATCCACGCACCTCCTTGGCGAGTCGTGCATAGTCCGGGTGCAGCACGATGTCGTCGAAGGTACGCGGCCGCGGGATCGGCACGGGGAGATCGGCGAGGATGCGGCCGGGGCGTGCCGACATCACGATCACGCGGTCGGCGAGGAAGATGGCCTCGGAAATCGAGTGGGTGATCAGCAGGATGGTCTTGCGGTTCTCCTGCCAGATGCGCTGCAGCTCGAGGTTCAGGCGCTCGCGCGTCAGCGCGTCGAGCGCGCCGAACGGCTCGTCCATCAGCAGGATCTCGGGATCGCGCGCCAGCGCACGGCAGATGCCGGCCCGCTGCTGCATGCCGCCGGACAGCTCGTAGGGATATTTGTCGCCGAAATCGGCGAGACCAGTGACGGCAAGCAGGCGCTCGATGCGGTCGCCCGCCGGTCCATGCTTGCCGCCGACGCGCAGCGGCAGCCGCACATTGTCGCGCACCGTCATCCACGGCAGCAGGTTGGCAGCCTGGAACACCACGCCGACCTTGCGCGAGGGCCCTGCGACCGTCTCGCCGTCGAGCAGTAGCCGTCCATCGCTATAGCCGTCGAGCCCGGCGAGCAGACGCAGCAAGGTGCTCTTGCCGCAGCCCGACGGACCGACCACACAGACGAACTCGCCCGGCCTGATGTCGAGCGAGATCCGGCTCAGCGCATGAACCGCCGCGCCCGAAGCCGAGACGTAGGTCTTCGACACCTGGTCGATCGCGATGAGCACGTCATCCGGCGCGGCGGCGCGCCGGGGCGCATTGTCGACATCCATCATCAGCATGAGCGTCCACCCGATTTTTTATGAGTTGTCGCCTGGGTGACGGCCGGGCCAAGCCCGACCGTCGCTTGTCGAGCAATCAGGCCGCGGCCTGCACCGTCAGTCCGGCCGCAGCCACCGCCGCGCGGATCGCGGCCATCTCCTCGGCGCTCGGCGCGTGCGTCGGCGGGCGCACCGTGGCATCACGGATGACGCCGGCAACCTGCATCGCCGCCTTCATGCGGCCATGCGCCTCGCCGGTCGGCTCGCCGCCGCCGTACACGGCGTCCTTCAGCGGATCAATCATGCCCTGCAGCTTCATCGCAAGCTTGAGGTCGCCGGCGGTGACGGCCGCGAACAGATCGTAGATCAGATCCGGAATCAGCGAGGCGAAGCCGACCAGCGCGCCGTCGACGCCCTGCACCATCGAGGCCAGCAGATATTCGTCGTGGCAGGTCAACAGCGCCTTGTGCGGCGCCGCGGCGCGGATCGCCTTGAGGTCGCGGGCGTATTTGTTCATCTCGCGGGTGCCGATCTTGAACGCCTGCACGTGGTCGAGGCGGGCGAGCTCGGCGAGCAGCTCAGACGAGAACGAGGCGCGGGTCCAGGCGGGATAGACATGGACGATCAGCGGCAGCTTGGTCGCTTCGCCGATCGCGCTGAAATAATCCAGGCAGTGCTCGCGCTTGAAGCCGAAGCGCAGCCAGTGATGCGGCGGCATGATGTCGAGCGCGGTGGCGCCGGCTTCCTTCGCCATCAGCGCATGCTCGATGCCGTCCTTGATGCCTTCGCACACGACAGAAGAAATGGTCGGACAGATGCCGGTGAGCGCCTTGGCGACGATGCGCGTCACCTCGGCGCGCTCCTTCGCGGTGAGGCCGAACACCTCGCCGGTGTGGCCGTTGGTCATGATGCCGACGATGCCGCGGCGCTTGCCGAGCCAGGCCGCGTAGCGCGACAGCTCGGCCTCGTCGATCGAATGGTCGGCGTTGAAGGGGACGGCGATCGCCGGGATGATCCCCTTGAAGTTGGTCATGACGCTCATGCTTGCTCCTGTTTCGTCACATCGATGTTCATCGTTTCGAGACCGTCGCGGTCGCCCCGCCCATCGCCTCCAGAGCCCGCGACAGCTGGGCGGCCGCTCTGAGCAGCGGCGCCACGCCGAGCCGCTCGAAGTCGTCCGCCGTGATGCGCATGGTGGGCGCAGCGATGCTGATCGCCGCGAGCGGAATGCCGTCGCGATCGATGACGGGTGCCGCGAGCACGCACAGCCCGGGCGCATTTTCCTGATTTGACAGCGCGTAGCCGGCCGCCTTCACCTGACGCAGACGCTGCAGCAGCGCGTCGAGCTCGGTGATCGTGGTCTCGGTGCGCTTGATGCGCGGCTGCGCCTCCAGCACCTGGATCTGCGTCTCGACCGGCAGCAGCGCGAGAATGGCCTGGCCGACCGCGGTCGAATAGACCGGCGCCCGGCTGCCGATGCGGACATCGACGCCGAGCCTGACGAGGCCGGCCTGGATGCGCTCGACATAGACGATGTCGCTGCCGTCGAGCACGGCCAGCGACGCAGCCTCGTTCATCTCGCCGACCAAGCTGCGCAGGATCGGGCGTGCCTGGGTGCGCAGCTCCGAGCGCGCGATCGCGTTAAAGCCGAGGTCGAGACATTTGAGCGTGAGGCGGAAGCGCCTGGAGTCGCCGACCTTCTCGACATAGCCGAGCATCACGAGCGTGTTGAGCAGGCGGAACGTGGTGCCCTTGTCGAGGGCGGCGCGGCGCGCGACGTCGGCGAGCACCAGCTCGGGCTCCTCGCTGGTGAAGGCATTGAGCACCTGAAAGCCCTTGGCCAGCGACTGCACGACGCTTTTGCCAGCCTTGCTGTCCTCGTCCACTTGGAGGCTCCGACGTTTCCTGGCTGACGCCGGCCTTGACGACCGGCATTTTTTGTATGGTTCGGATTGCGAACTATAGTTCGTATATTAGAATGCGCGTAGCCGCTTCTGTCAAGCGCTCTCGCACGCCGCATGCGCGCACGGCTTGAAATCTGCGCAGCCGGCATGATCTCTCCCTGAGGGCCGCGACATCTCGCGGCCTTTTTCAGGAGTCCGGCGTGAGCGTTGCATTCACCAAGGAAGAGAGCGCCGAGACGGCCGCCGAAACGCAGCTACCCGACCGGCCGGTCTCGCCGCATCCGAACCTCGTCACCGAGGCGGGACTCAAGGCGCTCGAGGAGCAGTTGCGCGAGGCGCAGGCGGCGTTTGAAGCGGCGCAGGGGATCGAGGACGTGAATGAACGGCGACGGGAGTCGGCGCTGCCGCTGCGCGACGCGCGCTACTTTGCAGCGCGTGTCCGGACCGCGCAGGTGATGCCGGCGCCGACATCGACCGATCAGATCGCGTTCGGCAGCACGGTGACGTTCAAGCGCGGCGACGGCCGCGTGCAGACCTACACGATCGTCGGCGAGGATGAGGCTGATCCGAAGCGCGGCATGATCTCGCACGTCTCGCCGGTGGCTCGCCTGCTGATGGGCAAGTCGGCCGGCGACGTCGTCGAGGTTACCGGACAAGAGCTGGAGATTCTCACGATCGCCTGAGGCGGTACCCATCACGCCGGCAGGAAACGATGCTCAAAGTTGGAATCATCTCCGACACGCACGGGCTGCTGCGGCCGGAGGCAGTGCGATGTCTGTCGGGCGTCCATCACATCATCCACGCCGGCGATATCGGCCGGCACGAGATCGTTGACCGGCTTCGCCTGATCGCGCCGGTGACTGCGATCCGCGGCAACATCGACACGGCAGACTGGGCGAATGCATATCCTGCGACCGAGACCGTCAGGCTCGGCACGCATGCCGTCCATGTCGTGCACGACGTCCACGACCTCGCGATCGATTCTGCAACGTCGGGCATCGACATCGTCGTATCTGGTCACTCGCATCGCGCAGGCATCGAGACACGCGACGGCGTGCTCTACCTGAATCCAGGCAGCGCAGGGCCGCGTCGCTTCAAGCTGCCGATCACGCTGGCGACGCTGAACATCTCCGCAGGCCAACTGTCACCCGCGATCCACGATCTCGGCAGCGCCTGAGGCAAAGCGAAAGGGCGCCCATGGGCGCCCTCCCCGAACCTCGTATGAGATGCATCGATCAGAAGCGATCGGCCAGCGCCATCCCGGGGTCGCTGAACGAGGGACGGCCGGTCTCGACGTGGCCGGCGACGCGGCGATAGAAGCTGTCGTCGGTGTCGCTGGTGACGACGAAGTCGTACCAATGGCCGGACTTGCGCAGTTGCCAGTACAGCTCGCCGTGGCGTCCGGGCGCGGACACCTTGACCGTCCACGACGTGGACGGACCGCCATGGCCCGGTCCGGGGAAGAAGGTTGGCGCGCCGAAGCCGAAGCCCGGAGCATCGAAGTCGGGAGCCGAGCGGAAACCCGGCACCGCGCCAAGACCCACCGCATGGAAGCCGGGCAGCGGACCGAAGCCGGGACATCGGGGCTCCAGCGCGGCCGAGACCGAGGCGGTGACGGCCTGCAACGGCCCATAGATCTCGTTGGACTTCACCGTGAAGCTCGCGCGAGCATGACCGTCGTTGCGCAGCTGCATGTGCAGGCCGCCCTCGAAGACGTTGTAGCCGACGAAGATCTCGGGGCTGGCTGCATTCGACGGCCTGACCTTGTCGAGGTCGCCCTTGAAATGACGATGGAAGCCGTTCGGGCCGAGCACCCAGAGATCATACAGGCCGTCGCTGCCGACGCTCCATTCATCGTCGATCATCTTGCCGGCCTCGACGGTGTAGCGGCGCGGAATGAGATCGAGATGCTGCTTGTCGTAGACGTGGAACACGGCACCGGCGAAGCCGGTGTTGGCGAACAACAGCTTCACCTTGCCCGCGGCGGCGTCGACCTTCGCGGTGGCGTGCAGGATGTAGGGCAGCGGACGTGAATAACGCGCGCCGCTCTCCTGGAACAGCGGCTGCGGTGTCGCGGGCGCAACCGGCGCCGGCAACGTCTTCTGATGCGCGTCCGAGGCCTGCCAGTTGCTCTGGTCGGGCAGCTCCGGGAAGCGCGGATCGTTCGGGCTGGCGAAGTCGAACGCCGAGGTCAGGTCGCCCGAGACGGCGCGGTGCCACGGGCTGATGGCGTCGACCTTGATCGCAAAGCGCTTCTCGAGGAAGCGGCCGATCGAGGTGTGGTCGAACACCTGCGAGTTGACCCAGCCGCCCTTGCTCCACGGCGAAACGACGTACATCGGCACGCGCGCGGAGAGGCCCCAGGGACGGATGTTGCCGCTAATCGTGTCGGTCGCGGTCAGCACGTTGCCGACGGAGTTGGAGAAATACTCGCCATCGAGCGGCAGCGTCGCCTTGCCCATCAGCTTGCCGTTGATGTCATAGGACGGCACCGACGGTGCCGGCAGGTGATCGAAGAAGCCGTCATTCTCGTCGAAGGTCAGGAAGAAGACCGTCTGGCTCCAGACCTCGGGATTGGCGGTCAGCGCTTCCAGCACCTGGTCGGTGAAATTGCCGGCCCGCGTGGGACTGCCGCCGCCGGGATGCTCGGAGTTGGCCTGGGTCGGCAGTATCCATGACACCTCCGGCAGCGTACCGGCCATGACGTCGGCCTTCAGCCGGTCGAGATAATCCGGGCCGCCGGTCAGGCCGTGGACGTAGTTCGGATCACCCGGCTGGGCATGACGGAAGCTGGAGAACGCGAGGCAGCCGTGCATCGCGCCGGTCCAGTTGTCGTTCATGTCCTGATAGATGTGCCAGCTGACGCCGGCCTTGTTCAGCAGATCGGGCAGCGTGTCCCAGGCGAAGTCGCTGCCGACATATTTGTAGGTCGCCTGCGGCTGGGGCTGGCCGGCGACCCAATTGTGCGGGTTCGGCCAGCAGCGCAGGTTGTTGGGCTCGGAGTCGCTGGTCGTGGAGTTGATGCCCTGCGCGCGCAGCGCCGGATTGAAGTTGGAGCCCGACCAGAACTCGATCCGGTTCGGATCGGTGCCGGTGGTGATCGAGGCATGGTAGGCGTCGCACAGGGTGAAGGCCTCGGCGAGCGCGAACTGGAACGGGATGTCGTCGCGGCCGAAATAGCCCATCGCGTAGGGCGTCTTGTACTTCGCCCAATAGCCCATCTTGCCCTGATTCCAGGCCGCCTGGCTGTCGCCGAACGAGTGCGGCGTGCCGTAGCCGACCAGCGCGTTGGAGGTCGTGGAGTCGCGGTGATAGGGCGGAATCTCGCGGCTGCCGTCGGACTGGAACCAGACCGGCTTGCCGCTCTCCAACGGGATCGGGAAGCGGTCGCCGAAGCCGCGGACGCCGCGCAGCGTGCCGAAGTAGTGATCGAAGGAGCGGTTCTCCTGCATCAGGATGACGATGTGCTTGACGTCCTGAATGGTGCCGGTCCGGCGCCGTGCCGGAATGGCCAGCGCCTGGCGGATGCTGGCGAAGGCAGCCGCCGCCGTGGCGCCTGCCAAGAAATCGCGACGTGTTGTCATGCTGATACGACCTTTTGAAATCTTGAAGAACGTATTCAGGGTTGGCGGGGCGAGCCCGACCTGCTCCTGCGAACGTCGCTGGCGTATCAGCGCGACTTGACAGCGCTGTGAAATTTTTATTCACGAAATGAATCTGAATGAGATTTTCTCAGTATCGGGGGCGCAGCGTGATGGGATCGACCTTTCGTTCTGGGCCGGGCGCGAACGGCATCTTGTTTCGTATCCGCGAGCTGCAGAACGAGCTGCCGCCAAAGGCTAGGCAGATCGCGGAGCTGGTCATCGCCCGGCCGGAGCCGTTCATTCACATGTCGATCACGGAGGTCGCCGAGGCCTGCGGCGTCAGCGAGGGCACGATCGTGTCGTTCTGCCGGCGCGTGGGGGTGCGGGGGTTCCAGGAGCTCAAGATCATGCTGGCGCGGGACCTGATCGAGCCGGTGCGGCTGATCCAGGAGGACCTGCATCGCGGCGACGATCCGGCGACGGTCACGGACCACATCTTCGCGGCGCATGCCGCCTCGCTGCAGGAGACGCGGCGGCTGCTGTCGATGGACGCGCTGGCGCAGGCGGCCAGACTGTTGCGGGAAGCACGGCGGGTCGAGATCTACGGCATCGGCAGTTCGGCGCCGATTGCGCAGGACCTGTCGTATCGCCTGCTGCAGCTCGGGCTGGCGGCCAATGCGATCGTGGATTCCCACGTCCAGGCCGTCAGCGCCGGGATGACCGGGCCCGATGTCGCGACCGTCACGGTGTCGCATTCGGGCAGCACGGTCGAGACGGTGCTGGCGACGCGGCTGGCGCAGGCGGCGGGTGCGCGGACCATCGGCATCACCCGGCTCGGCAAGTCGCCGCTGGCGGCGCATTGCGAGGTGCTGCTCTACACCGTCGCCAACGAGACGCGCTATCGCCCGGAGGCGATGAGCAGCCGCGTCGCGCAGCTCGCGATCATCGACACGCTGGTCAGCTGCTGCGCGCTGACCGACACCGAGCGCTCCGTCGACCGGCTGCAGCACGCGGCGCGCATCCTGTCCGAGAAACGCTATTGACCGACGCGGCCTCCGGTCAGAACGGTGAGCCACGGGCATGACCTCCCGTGGCCGACCCATCCTCAATAGTCCTTCAGCAGCCGCTCGATGTAGTCGAGCTCGAGCTGCGGCCGCGACTGATCGCCGAGACGGCGGCGCAGCTCCTCGAGGATGCGGCGGACGCGCTGCACGTCGATCTCGCCCGGGATCTTCTGGGAGAAATCGTCGATGTCGCGGCCGGGATGCATCGGGCGTCCAAGCGGATCGGTCTGCTGCGCGCCCTGCTGGCGGCCGGCGCGCTGGCCGGGGCCGTCGCCGGGCTGGTCGCCGTCGCCCTGCTGCATCGCCTCGGCGAGGCTCTGTGCGCCCTTGCGCAGCGCGTCCAGCGCCTTGCCCTGCGATTCCACCGCGCCGTCGGCATTATTGTCGCCGAGCTGACTGCCGGCATCGCCCATCGCGCTGTCGGCGTCGTCGAGCCCGTCGCCGGAATCGCCCTGGTCGCCTTGATCACCGGGATCGCCCTGCTGACCCTGTTGCCCCTTCTGGCCTTTCTGACCCTTCTGGCCTTTTTCGCCCTTCTGGCCCATGCCGCGCTTGGCGAGCTGGTCCTGAAGCTGCTTGAGACGGTCGCGCAGCGCCTGCTGGTCCTGCTGCAGGTCGCCCATGCTCTGGTCCTGGTCGCCCTGCTGCTTGTTGCGGTTGCGGCGCGAATCCTGGCCCTGCTTGAAGGTCTTGTCGCGGAGCTGCTGCTGCTTGCGGATCATGTCGCCGAGCTCGTTGAGCGCCTGCTCCATGTCGTTGTCGCCGCCCTGGTTGGGCTGCGCCATCTGCAGGTTCTCCAGCATCTGCTGCAGCTGCTCGAGCAGCTCGCGTGCGCCCTCCTTGTCGCCCTGCCGCGACAGCCGCTCCATGCGGTCGATCATGTTCTGCAGGTCCTGCTGGCGCAGGATCTTGGTGTTCTGGTCGAGCGGCCGCTGCGCCATCTGCGGGTTGTTGCGCAGCTGCTCGGCGAGCTGGCGCATGTAGTTGTCCATCGCCTTGCGCAGATCCTCGGCGAGCTTCTTGATCTCCTCGTCGCTGGCGCCGCGCTCCAGCGCCTGCTTCAGCGCGTCCTGGGCCGCGCGCAGCGCCTTGTCGACGTCGGAGATGTTGCCGTCCTCGATGGTGACGGCGAGCGCCCACAGGCTCGCCACCACCTCGCGCAGCGCATCGTCGGTGCGCGCGGCCTCGAGCTGGCGCGTCACCGAGCGCAGGCCGAGATACTGGCCGGGCTCGGGCGTGAACAGCTCCGGCGCGATCGCCAGCGCATCGAGCGCGGTGAACACGTCGGCATTGCGGTTGCCGTCGAGCGCGAGGATGCGCCGCTGCTCGATCAGCGCCCGCGCCAGCGGCTTGGTGAACAACCGCTCCGGCAGCCTGGTCTCGAACGGCTCGCTGGTGCCCTCGTTGCCGGCCTCGTCCTTGGCCGTCAGCGTGAGCGTGACGTCGGCGCCGGCGTACGGGTCCTCGCTGAGATCCTTGACGGTCTGGCCGACGCCGTTGCGGGTGCGCGCATTTGGCAGCACCAGCGGAAACTCCGGCGGCTGGAACAGCGGCCGCGCGGCGGGCGCATCAGCCGTCTTGCTCTCGGCAGCCTTGTTTTCGACAGGCCGCGCAACGACCTTGGCGCGGGCTTCGGTGACGCCGTAATCATCCTCGAGCTTGTAGGACAGCTTCAGCGAGCCGCGCGCCTGCCGCTCGGGGTCCTTGGCCATGCTGATGACCGGCGGCTTGTCCGGCGTCGCCGCGAACACCCATTGCGGTTGCCCTGCGGGCGCGCGGACGTGAACGGTGCCGTCGGTCTTAATCGTGTAGTGCTTCTCGGTGGTGCCCTTCGGCGCCGCCTCGCCGGCCGCGCCCTCGCCGGGCGCCGCCTCGGCGACGCCGCCACCGGTGACGACATCGAGATTGCCGCCGCTGGAACGCACGATCAGCGTCGAGCCCTGGGGCACCACGATCGGGCCGCTCGCCGGCACCGCGCCTTCCTTGTTGGCGGCGGACAGGATGATCGGCGGCTTCGCGGTGTAGAGCGGCGGCTTGATCCAGGCATCGACCCGGATCGTCACCGGCGTCATCACGCCGTTCCAGTCGAACGCCGAGGCCACCCGCAGCGCCCGCTCGTCACCGGCCGCGATAGAGGTCGCGACCAGCAGCACGACGACCAGCGCGCGCACGGCCCAGGGATCGTGCAGCGACAGCCGCGGCCGCGGCGTCCCGGCGCGGATGCGCTTGATCGAGGCCAAAGTGCGCTCGCGCTGCGCCTGCCAAAGCGCGCGGGCCAGCGGATCCTGCGTGGTGAGCGTGTCGGTGAGCGCGGTGGCGGGGCGATGGGCGATGCCCGAGCCGCGATCGAGCCGCGCCAGGCCCTCGTCGCGGGTCGGCCAGCGATAGCGCAGCATTGGCACGGCGGCGCCGAGCAGCAGCAGCAGAAACAGCCCGACGCCGATCATGCGGACCGTGAACGGCAGGCCGAGCCAGAGTCCGGCCCAGGAGACGATCAGGAACAGACCGACGACCGTAAGCAGCCGAGCGAGATGCGGCCAGCCGCGCTCCCAGGCGATGGCGAGACGCGCCCGCTGCAGCGCCTGCGCCAGCTTCAGCCGCGCCAAGCCATCATGCGTCAGGCCATCGGGCGTGCTGCTTGCCGGCCCGGCCGGCTCGGGGGTGATGCCGCTCAACAATCTCTCCAGGTTGCCCGGATGTTCACCCTAGCACAAAGGCAGCCGTGAGGCACCCGCTCTGCGCGGGCTTTCCCGCCGCCGGCCGCGGTTCACACGGGAGTGTGACCGGCCGGGTTCCCGGGGAGTTACGGGGCGCCCTGATGACGGCTGGGCGTCCGGTGACAACGGAGAGATCCACGCCGCACACCCCAAACTCCGTCATTGCGAGCGCAGCGACGTGTCCGCCGAAGCCCTTCGGGCGAAGGCGGAAGCAATCCAGGGCTCCGGGCGGGACTCTGGATTGCTTCGTCGCTGCGCTCCTCGCAATGACGTCGTGGCGAACGTCACGTTGCACATGATCAAACACCCCCGCGGAGAAATCATCGGCGAGACGAGCACCGTCCTTCTCGCGGCGCAGTCGGCGCCCGAGTGATGCCCGCCATCTCACCCTCATCAGACAGAGGGCGCAGGGAAGACCGGGCGCCGGCCGGCGCCCATGGTCCGCGTGCAGCAAGAAAGCACGCGGCAGAACCACAGGCTCAGCCGAGATCACCCGGCCTTCCCTGCGCGATGGTGTTACGATTTATACGCGATCTTCCCGGGGAACGGCTGTCTTGCCCCCGTCGCAGTCGACTCGTCATCGGCCTGCTTGGCATCAGCACCGCGATGCCAGAACCACGCGACTTCATCGTCGCACCGGGGTCGTTCGTCCGCGCGAGCAAGCCCACGCTGCGCCCCAATGCGCCCACCGCATCCCGCACCCGACGTCCGTGACGATCGCGAAGCGCCCCCTCAGCGGGACGGGATGCGGCGAGTAGAGCATGATTTCGGATAAAGCGCAACAAGAATCTCGGTATACCGACTGAAACTGGATGAAGCGCGCGGACAGTGCTCGTGAATTTGGTTGTTCGACCTGACCTAGTCAGGCAAAATGGAGGCATCGTATTTGATGCGGGTAAAAGTCGTTGAAATTGAAATCGGCGCATTCTTTCAGGAAATAGCTGCGTGAGCCGGATTGACCGACAGCAGCCCGGCATGAGGGCAGAGCCTGATAGCGGCACCAACAGGACCGACCTTGCGCTGATTAGCCTCGGCGTCGCTACGACCAAGGCCGTAAAGCTAAGGAAGGCTGGCCACACGATCACCAAGCTCAAGCAGATGACCCGCGCTGAGCTGACGAAGCTTGGGCTGAACAAGCTAGTCGTTGACAATATCTTGGGAAGCGGCCGTCCGCCTATACCTCCTAAGAATCTGATCGAGGTGTTGTTTGCTAACCGCTTCACATGCTGTGTCTGCCGACAGCAGAAGCGCGGCGTGATTGTCCATCACATCAGGAAATGGGCCGAAACGCGCGATCACGGGATGGATAATCTGTCCGTCCTCTGCACCCTCGATCACGCTAAGGTCCATACTAAGAGCGAGCTGACGCAAAACATCGATGAAACGACCCTCCGCGGATTCAAACAGCGGTGGGAGTCTGACATTGCGCAGATGGATGCCGAGGCCATTCTCGATCAATCGCGCCAGCATCACGACGCGTGGGTCTACTTCAACCACCAGCGAGTCTTCGACCTAGCCGTGCAAAACAAGGTGAAGTTCAGTGAACTCGACGCGTTCGGGGTAGCCAAGATGCAGCAACTCTGTGACAGAAATGGGTTTCTTGTGCCCCGGAACCTCGATACTGGCTGGATGTACAGTGATGGCTACGGCCGGGTTCTCTATGCCTACGTGCGGGACGTTCTGCACGCCACCCTTCAGAAGATGACCATCGCGAATATCTCCGATGACCTGGAGAGAGGCGTGCTGTCGGCTCTGCTCAAGTCCGGCGACTTCATCCTAGTGCAAGGCCTGCACAGCTTCGCGAAACAGAACTCGATAGACAGGGGTCCTGGCCAGACTACTGATGGCATCAGGAAGGCGAATAGCGTGAGCGTGGAGTTCACGCTCGACCGGTTCGAGGCCACGTCATCTTCAGCCCACGGTCGTTGGGTTTCCGGCACCGTGGACGTGAGCAGTGTGATCCGGGTTGGTACAATTTTGTCGGAAGGGGGCAAGCTGCGGATACAGGGGACCGTCCTCGCTATCGCGATGGGGTTCTCCGGGTTTAAGACGCGGGAATACGCCAGCTTCCCATATCGCGCGGGCGTCTATCTACTCGACGACTTCGACGAGGACGACGATATCGGGCTGGACGATGATGACGGCAATGAGTGAACCTTACTTCTCGATGAGGCTGATAGTGTAGTTGGTTTGCTCGATCGTGTCGAACAGCTTGAGGCCGGATTTTTCCAGCAGCTGCTTGAACAGGTCATCCATGTCCTTGTAGGCCGTCATAATGGGCTCATGGGTCAGCGCCATCTGCCAGTCGGCTTTCAGATTATCGATGATATTCTGCTGATCGGGCGTTGCGCTGGTAACGTTATCGTACCGGATCTCCGCCGGCTTGCCGTGGGCAAGGGTGTCTCGCAGGTTCTTCATAGCCCGGAATGAACTCAGCGGCCGGGTCTCCCAGACGATCGGCATCTTGAAGGCGTTGAACACCGCGGCGACTTTGCTCTCGATCGGGTCGCGCTCGACGTAACCTTTGACGCACTTCATGCCGAAGAAATTGATATGCGCTTCGTTGGTGAACGCAATCGAGATTGCGCAGGCCAGATAGTCGAAGGCTATGCCCGTTCTGTCGTCTGACTCGATCTTCTTCTCAATCTGGCGTTTGAACCAGTAAGCTGAGTTTGCGAGATGGTTATGCAGGTAAACATCAGCCTTGCCAGTGACCTTCGCCTTGAGATCCTTGTCCATATCCCGCCCCTTCTTGCTTAGCCAAGTCACCTTGGGACTACGGTGACAGTCACCGTAGTCCCCGGCAAGATCCTGCCTACGATTGCGGCGACAGTGCACTAAACATTTGCGTTCCGCGGACTTAGGAATTTATCGAGACTTGGGTATTTGTTAAGTGCACTATCACCGCCATTCCCCGTCACTATAGCATCTGCTTTAAAATCATTTCGAAGACGCGTGCCGCTTCAGTCTCACCGATGCTATCGAGCTCCATGGAAAGACGTCTGCAGATCCCGGCCTCGAAATGCACTTCCTTGCCATCCTGGAATGTGAACGCGATCCTGGGTATTCCATCGATTCTCAGGTTGGATGGTTTCGCGCTAACCCAGGTCTCCAGCCCATAACGCCTGATGACTTCCCGCGCTCTGGGTGAGAATGCGGCGGTGGGAACAACCGGATCGCTAGCCTCGTATCGCCCGAACCGATCTAGCGCGCTTGGTTGAATGCGTTCCGCAGTCTCCATCAACGGCTCCCCGCCAATCATTTTGATCCGCTCCATCGGACTCTTCCGCGAAGGCACAATGTATCTATCGTTCACCGTGTCAAAGACCTTGAAATGGTACACAGTGACTCTCGAGTTCTGTGACTTCTTTTGCGAAACGGCAGTTGGAATTGCTCCGCGCACCCGCGGCACAATTCGTGCTGGACCGGGAAGCGATGCAATGGCAAGCGCCACCGCAGCAAGACAGCTTCCTTCGCAGGGAAAACCACAGGCAATTGCATCCTTATTGTCTAGCGGGGCTCCAACCTGAAAGAAAATACCATTGGCGTCGCGTTGCGGCATCAGCTTGACGACGTCGGTCAATTCGTCACCGGCTTCACTGATATCGGCATATAGGTCGCGCAATTCATCAAGAACACCCGCAGGGGCCGTTCTGCGATCGCTGCACCATGACTTTATAGTGTCGATCCTGGTTCCATGAAAACTCGCTGCATCTGCCTGAGACAGACCACAGCGCTGGCGTAGTAGGTCGTAGACACTGGTCACAGCGTCGCTTTCAATTAGCGCAGTTGATGCGATATCCATCGGTGGGCTCTCCGTTTCCCGAGCGTCGGGCTATCCCAACGCATCAAAGACTGTACACTTTAGGTGTACAGACGTAAAGTCTAGATCTTCGGCGCACAAGACGAGTGGCTGACCGGAGGCGATTCAACCAGAGAACCACCAGTTCACGACGCTGCCCTCGCGGCCAGAGGGCCGGCCTACCCAGGATCTGCGCATCCAAGGCGAACAGAACCCCCGGGACGAATTTTTCAGTAAGAACCTTGACGCTCTTTCGGGAAGAACCGACATACAAGCGAGTAGTTTCTCGAAAGGATATCAGAAATGGTATTGAGCGATGGCGAACGGCTGATATTGGTTATGTTAGCGGAAGTTTATAAGCATCACGGCATCAAGGGCGAGATCGATCCCGACTTCGTGCTGGCGACTATTTTTAACAACCAAACATGGGCGTTTCGTTGGAAGTACGGATCCATCGTACGCGAGGACCAGAAGCAACCGGAAATCGTCGAAGAGACCTGCGACATCCTCGACATGTACCGGCACATGTCAAACAGTCTCAAGAAATTAGATGCAGCCCAACTATCAGCTATAAAGAAAAGAACTGATCCTTTTGATGATTACCTAAAATTCCAAGGTTTCGACTTCAACAACGACGAGCACGCGACTGTGGTCGACCACTTGGTCAAACATCTCGACCGGTATACCGAGATCAATCCGGACCTTAATTCCCATAGTTCGGCAACAATCCAACAGTATCGCAAGATGCTTACGCGCTATCAGAAGAACAGACCCGCTCATGGGGAGCTCACACCTGAGCAAATCATCGCGATTGTAAAAGGCTAGCGCCCCGCCAAATCACATCTCACGACCACGGTGCAAGCCTCTCCGTCGCAATCAGCGCCCGGGGCCTCAATCCGCGACCGGGCCACAGGCCTGGTCGCCCAAGCCCTCACGGCCAAACCGGCGCCCCCTCCAGTCCCGCCGTCTCCGGCAGCCCGCACATCAGATTCGCGTTCTGCACCGCCTGCCCGGCGGCGCCCTTGCCGAGATTGTCGACGACGCCGAGCGCGATCACCAGATTGCGGTCGGGGTCGGCGGCGTAGCTGACGAAGGCGAGGTTGGAGCCGGTGGCCCATTTGGTCTGCGGCGGCGTGTCGGTGACGCGGACGAAGGCGCTGCCTTCGTAGAAGCGGCGGGCGGCGTCGAGGCATTGCGCCGTCGTGGCGCGGCCGCGGGCGTAGATCGTGGCGAGGATGCCGCGGGTCATCGGCACCAGATGCGGCGTGAACACGAGGCCGGCGGCGCTGCCGCCGTCGAGGCGCGCGATCGTGCTTTCGATCTCGGGCATGTGAACGTGCCTGAGCAGGCCGTAGGGGATCAGGTTCTCGTTGCTCTCGGCGTAGCCGAATTTGCTGTCGCCGCCGCGGCCGGCGCCGGAGATGCCGGTCTTGGCGTCGATCACGATGTTGTCGGGCGAGATCAGCTTCTCGGCCAGCAGCGGCGCCAGCGGGGTCAGCGCCGCCGCCGGGAAGCAGCCGGGATTGGCGATGCGGGTCTTGCCCGCGATCTCCTGGGGCCAGACGTCGGCGAGGCCGTAGGTCCAGCCGTCGGCGTAGCGGTGGTCGCCGCCGATGTCGACGATCTTCACGTCCGCCGGCACGCGCGCCAGCGCCTCCCGCGAGGCGCCGGTGGGAAGCGAGGCGAACAGCACGTCGAGCTGCGGCAGGCGCGTGGGGTCCCACTTCTCGATCACGAGATCGGCGAGCCTGGCCGGCACGCCGGGGAAGCGCTCCGCCAGCCGGTCGCCGGCGCTGCCCTCGCCCGCGGCGTAGACCAGCTCGAACGAGGGATGCCCCGCGACCAGGCGCATCGCCTCGCCGCCGCCAAAACCGCTGATCCCGACGATGCCGACGCGAATGCTCATGGGTGGGGTCCTGCTGGTAGAGTGACGGAACGGGTTGAGTGAGGTAACCGGCTGGCGGGGCCATATGCGGTATCCCGGGTCCTGCCCGCAAGGGGTGAAGAACAACAATGAGCACCATCGATCCAAGCCGATATCCGCTCTTCGATCGAATGGCCGGCGGGCTTTTTCAGGGGGTGTCGAAAGTCTTCGCATCGGAAGATGAGCTGGGCGTCTTCCTGATCGAGTTCTTTGGGGACGACGAGCTTGAACCACTGCTGGCCGAGCTTCGGGACATTTCGACGATGGAGATGAGCGACCAGGACTGGGAAGCGTATTGGTGGCGTAGCCCGGCTCAGAGCGCGCCTCAGGATGCCCTGTCGAGCCATCGACTGCTACAGGCCGTCATCGGTGAGATCGTCGCGTGTCTCGAACGACGTCCGAGATGATGGCGACGCGGATGATCACCGCGACGCCGCGGCTTTCGTCTTCGGCTTGGCGCGGGCCGGCTCGGCCGTCAACCGGATTCCCATCGCGGTCATGATCCGCAGGACGGTCGCGAACTCCGGGTTGCCGTTCTCGCCGAGCGTCTTGTAGAGCCCTTCCCGCGTCACGCCGACGGCCTTGGCAACCTGGCTCATGCCCTGCGCGCGGGCGACGAGATTGAGCGCGTCGCGGACCTCGGCGGGATCACCGTCGGCGAGCACGAGGTTGAGATACTCCGCGCGGGCGGCCGGGGTGCGGAGATGCTCAGCGGCGTCGAATGTCTTGAGCTTGCTGATCTTCATCCTCAATCCTCCAATGTCGCCGCGAGGTCCTGGGCGTTCCGGATGTCCCTGTCCTGGGTGCGCTTGTCGCGCTGCGGCAGACCGGCCCCCCTCGCATCTCCCGGTGGCCCGTGCTATTTTATGGATATGACCGACGCTACCACCCGTGCAATGCCTTCCGCGCTGCCGCCGAGCGAAGCCGAGCTTGCCGAATGGCAGGCTTTGAGCCGCGACGAGCAGCTCGCGCGCTACCGCGAAGTGCTGCAGCATACCGATTGCGCGCGCATCAGCAGCTCGACCATGAGCGATATTCGCGCCGAGGCACAACGGCGGGCGGCGGCTCGCCGTGGCTGAGTTCAAGCTCTCAGCCCGCGCCGAGGCTGATCTGCTTGAAATCTACGATTATACGAACAGCACTTTTGGTACGTACCAAGCCGACGCCTACCATGCCGGGCTTGAGCGGACGTTCGATCTGCTGGCGAATTTTCCGCGGATCGGTGCGAGTGTGGACGATATTGCGCCCGGGCACCGGCGGTTTCGGTTCCAGGCGCATATCGTGTTCTACACCGAAGATCGCGACGGCGTCGTGATCCGCGCCATCATGCATCACTCGCGCGAGATCAGGCCCGATCTGTTCGATTGATCGTCCTCACAGCCAGGGCGCCGGCGTGTCCATGGCGATCAGCTGCTCGACCTCGATGCGCGGCCTGATCACCGCTGACTGGTCGCCCTTGACCAGGACCTCGGGCACCAGCGCGCGGGTGTTGTAGGTGCAGGCCTGGACGGCGCCGTAGGCGCCTGATGTCATGATGGCGAGGAGGTCGCCCGGCTTGGGCTCGGGCAGCGTGCGGTCGAGCGCGAGGTAGTCGCCGCTCTCGCAGACCGGGCCGACGACGTCGGCTGTGAAGGACGGCGTACCCGGCGCGGGCTTGATCACCGGCAGGATGTCGTGATGGGCCTCGTAGAGCGTCGGGCGGATCAGATCGTTCATCGCGGCGTCGATGATGACGAAGTTCTTGGCCTCGCCGTGCTTCACGTAGATCACCTTGGCGACGAGGATGCCGGCATTGCCGACGATCATGCGGCCGGGCTCGAACATCAGGGTGCAGCCGAGATTGTGCGAGACGCGCTTGACCATCGCGGCATAGGCCGCCGGCTCCGGCGGCACCGCACGGTCCATGTGATAGGGGATGCCGAGGCCGCCGCCGAAATCGACATGGGAGATGTCGTGGCCGTCGGCGCGCAGCGTCTGCACGAACTCGGTGAGGATGCGGAACGCCGTCTCCATGGGGCCGAGATCGGTGATCTGGCTGCCGATATGGACGTCGACGCCGGTGACCTTGATGCCCTTCATCTTCGCCGCGCGGGCGTAGACGCGGCGGGCGTGGTCGAGCGGGATGCCGAACTTGTTCTCCGACTTGCCGGTCGAGATCTTGGCGTGGGTGCCGGCGTCGACATCCGGATTGACGCGCACGGAGATGCGGGCGGTGTGCCCCGTCTCATTGGCGAGCCGCGCCAGCAGATCGAGCTCGGGCTCGGACTCGATGTTGAGGCAGTGGATGTCGGCCGCGAGCGCGGCGCGCAGCTCGGCCTCGGTCTTGCCGACGCCGGAGAACACGATCTTGCGCGAGGCGATGCCGGCCGCCAGCGCGCGCTTCAATTCACCGCCGGAGACGACGTCGGCGCCGGCGCCGAGATTGGCCAGGGTGCGCAGCACCGACTGGTTGGAGTTGGCCTTCATCGCGTAGCAGATCAGCACGTCCTGGCCGGTGAAGGCCTCAGCGAACACGCGGTAGTGCCGCTCCAGGGTCGCGGTGGAGTAGCAGTAGAACGGGGTGCCGACGGTGGCGGCGAGGGAGATGAGATTGACGGCCTCGGCGTGCAGCACGCCGTCGCGGTAGTCGAAGTGATTCATGGGTCTGATCCGCGCACGGGGCCGCGAGAAGGTTGATTGTGGCGGCGAATTGCCGGGAAATGAGCCGGAATGTCAATTGAAGCTGCCGTCCTCGCCGAGGCACAGATGCCGCGCCGTCCGGGCCTCATGGTTCGAGACGCGCCGCGCGCGGCGCTCCTCACCATGAGGGTGGAGATCTCGCCGGGGGCCAGGTCGCGCCACAAGTTCAGTCCTCGTCCTGAGGAGCCCGCCGGAGGCGGGCGTCTCGAAGGACGGTGGCGGCCTAGGTGCCTGCGCAGGCGTCGGTCGGATGCGATCTCCCCCGGAGAAGGGGTGGTGCCCGTCGCGGGCGCGTCAGCCGCTATTTGCTGTCGAGCAGCGGGTCGAGGATGAAGGGTTTCTTCTGGCCGCGGGTGGCGGCGGGGGCGGCGTCGGCGCCGTAGCCGGAGTTGAACAGGCCGGGCTTGTTCGCAGCTTCCGTCGCGGTGTCGGCGGGAGCGGCCGACATCTGCGGCGCCGGCGGGGAATTGGCCGGCAGGTCCAACGGGCCCTTGCGCCCGCAGGCGGCGAGCAGAAGGGCTGTGGCGCCCAGGACGAGGACGACCCGGGCGGCGGAGGTTGGACGACGAGCGCGATTCACGTGTGAGATCCCCATGCGGGCGGCACCATACAGAGATTGACCGGATGTGGCGAGTGCCGGAGAGCCACGCCACGCCGGTCAAATTTCAGACAGCAGCCCTACTTTCGCTGTTTTTCCAGCCGCTTCAGCCAGCTCTTGGCCTGGGACGCCACGTTCTTCGGCGCGGTGCCGCCGTAGCTGATGCGGCTCTTCACGGAGGACTCGACCGAGAGCATGCCGAGCACCTCGGCTGATATCTTGGGCTCGACCTCCTGCATCGCCGTCAGCGGCAGCTCGTGCAGGGCCACGCCCTGCTTGGCGGCCAGAGCCACGATCCGCCCGGTGACGTGGTGGGCCTCGCGGAACGGCATCTTGAGCGTGCGCACCAGCCAGTCGGCGAGATCGGTCGCGGTGGCATAGCCCTCGCCGGCGGCGGCCTTCATGCGGGCCTCGTCCGGCACGAGGTCGAGCGCCATGCCGGTCATGGCGCGCACGGCAAGCGACAGCGCCGCGAACGCCTCCATCGCGCCCTGCTTGTCCTCCTGCATGTCCTTCTGGTAGGCGAGCGGCAGGCCCTTCATCACGATCAGCAGCCCGTTCAGCGCGCCGATGACGCGACCCGTCTTGGCGCGCACCAGCTCGGCGGCGTCCGGATTGCGCTTCTGCGGCATGATCGAGGAGCCGGTGGTGAACTTGTCCGACAGCTTGATCAGGCCGACCAGCGGCGAGGTCCAGATCACGATCTCCTCGGCGAAGCGCGACAGGTGCACCGCGCAGATCGAGGCGGCCGACAGCGTCTCCAGCACGAAGTCGCGGTCCGACACCGCATCCAGCGAATTGGCCATCGGGCGCTCGAAGCCGAGCGCCTCGGCGGTGGCGTGGCGGTCGATCGGGAACGAGGTGCCGGCGAGCGCGGCGGCACCGAGCGGCGATTCATTGAGGCGCTTGCGGGCATCGATGAAGCGGCCGCGGTCGCGCCCGGCCATCTCGACATAGGCCAGCAGATGGTGGCCGAAGGTGACGGGCTGGGCGGTCTGGAGATGGGTGAAGCCGGGCATCACGGTGCCGGCGAACGCCAGCGCGCGGGTCGCGAGCGCATGCTGGTAGGCGGCCAGCGCGGCGTCGATCTCGTCGATGGTGTCGCGCACGAACAGGCGAAAATCGGTCGCGACCTGGTCGTTGCGCGAGCGCGCGGTGTGCAGGCGGCCCGCGGCCGGGCCGATCAGCTCGCCGAGCCGGCTCTCGACATTCATGTGAATGTCTTCCAGCGCCCGCTTGAACTGGAACGACCCCTTGGTGATCTCTGACAGAATCGTGTCTAGACCCTTGCCGATATTTTTCGCATCAGTCGCGGTGATGATGCCCTGGGCGGCGAGCATGGCGGCGTGCGCCTTGGAAGCGGCAATGTCCTGTGCGTAGAGATGGCGATCGACGTCGATCGAGACGTTGATGTCCTCCATGATCGCGTCGGGACGCTCCGAGAACCGTCCGCCCCACATCTTGTTGCTCATGCCTGAACCGCTCTTAAGACCTTGCTGACCGCCATGGGATGGGACACACCGTCCGGCGCCGCCCCGAAACTCGCGCTCCTGATAGCCGCAACCGACCCGAGATGACAAACGATAAGCCTGACCCGTCCCCTGCCCGCCCCGCCCGCTCGCGCCGGACGCTGCTCGCGGCCAGTGCCGTCGCGGTCGTCGCCGCGGCTGGCATCGCCGCGGTGGCGTTTGGCGGATTGCTGAAGGGACGGCCGTCGGGCGACCAGGCGTGCCAAGCGGCGGTCGCCACCGCCAAGCGGATCGCGCCGCTGATCAAGGGCGAGGTGGCGGCGCTGACGGCGGCAACAGTGCCGCTGCGGCTGCCGGATCTCGCCTTCGAGGACGCCGCAGGCGCGTCGAAGAAGCTGTCGGATTTCCGCGGCAAGACGGTGTTATTGAACCTCTGGGCGACATGGTGCGTGCCGTGCCGCAAGGAGATGCCGGCGCTGGACGGGCTGCAGGCCAGGCTCGGCGGCGACGATTTCCAGGTGGTCGCCGTCAACATCGACACCCGCGATCCGGAGAAGCCGAAGGCGTTCCTCAGCGACGCCAAGCTGACGCAGCTCGCCTATTTCAGCGACCAGAAGGCCAAGGTGTTCCAGGACCTGAAGGCGGTCGGCCGCGCGCTGGGCATGCCGACCTCGGTGCTGGTGGATTCGAATGGCTGCGAGATCGCGACCATCGCGGGTCCCGCCGAATGGGACAGCGCCGACGCGGTCAAGCTGATCCAGGCGGCGACATCGAAGGCGGCCGCGGGCCTGTAACCAGAGATATCAGGCCGCGATGTTGAGATTGCCGCCGACGCCGGGGCCGGCATTGGCGAGCGACAGCGTCTGCTGCGCGCCGCCGAGCAGCGTCATGACGGCATCCTTCTGGGCGTTCAGGTTCTGCTTCATCACCGACGTCGCGACCTGCTGCTGAATCGCACCCGTCTGCTGCGCCATGACCGCAGCCACCAAGCTCATATCCATACGCGCTTACCTCTCTGGGGCACATGCTAGCCGAGGAGGCTTAACGAAGCGTATCGAGGGAGCCGCGGTGGCGGGAAATTAGCGGGTCGGCACCGGCTTGGGGCCGCGGTAATCGTAGAAGCCACGCTGCGTCTTGCGGCCGAGCCAGCCGGCCTCGACATATTTCACCAGCAGCGGACAGGGCCGGTATTTGGAATCCGCCAGCCCCTCGTGCAGCACCTGCATGATGGACAGACAGGTATCGAGGCCGATGAAATCGGCAAGCTCCAGCGGGCCCATCGGGTGATGCGCGCCGAGCTTCATCGCCGCATCGATCGCCTCGACGTTGCCGACGCCCTCATACAGCGTGTAGATCGCCTCGTTGATCATCGGCAGCAGCACGCGGTTGACGATGAAGGCCGGAAAATCCTCGGAGACGGCGACCTGCTTGCCGAGCCGTCCGACGAACTCCTTGGCGGCCTCGAAGGTGGCGTCGTCGGTGGCGATGCCGCGGATCAGCTCCACCAGCTCCATCAGCGGAACCGGGTTCATGAAATGGATGCCGATGAAGCGCTCGGGGCGGTCGGTGCAGGCGGCGAGCCGGGTGATCGAGATCGACGAGGTGTTGGAGGCGATGATCGCCTCCGGCTTCAGCACCGCGCACAGATCGTGGAAGATCTTGCGCTTGACGTCCTCCTTCTCGATCGCCGTCTCGATGACGAGATCGCAATCGGCCAGGCCGTCGAGGGTTTCGGTGATCGAGATATGGCCGAGCGCCTGATTGCGGGCCTCCTCGGAGATGACCTTCTTGGCCACCTGACGGGTCAGGTTGCCGTTGATGGTGGCCATGCCCGACTTCAACCGGTCGGCAGTGACGTCGTTGAGCACCACGTCGAGCCCGGCCAGCGCGGCGACATGCGCGATGCCGTTGCCCATCTGTCCTGCGCCGATCACACCGAGCTTGTTGATCTGAGCCATGTTGTCATCCACCCGGACGGCACGCCTGCTGCGCCCGTCCATGCCCTTAGAAGTGAGAACACCGGCCGCCGCGGTCCCATGCGGCCGGTGCCAGCAGCGTTATTTGCCGAGCTTGCCGAGCGCCTCGGTCAGCTCGGGGACCGCCTGGTAGAGATCGGCCACTAGGCCGTAATCAGCCACCTGGAAGATCGGCGCGTCCTCGTCCTTGTTGATCGCGACGATCACCTTGGAGTCCTTCATGCCGGCCAGATGCTGAATGGCGCCTGAAATGCCGACCGCGACATAGAGCTCCGGCGCCACGACCTTGCCGGTCTGGCCGACCTGCCAGTCGTTCGGCGCGTAGCCTGCGTCAACCGCGGCACGCGAGGCGCCGACGCCGGCGCCGAGCTTGTCAGCCAGCGGCTCGATGTATTTGGCGAAGTTCTCGCGGCTCTGCATCGCGCGACCGCCGGAGACGATGATCTTGGCCGAGGTCAGCTCGGGGCGGTCGCTCTTGGCGACCTCCTCGCCGACGAAGGTCGACAGCGCCGGATCGCCGGCCGCCGCCACCGTCTCGACCGCGGCGCTACCGCCCTCGCCGGCCGCGGCGAAGGTCGAGGTGCGCACGGTGATGACCTTCTTGGCGTCCTTCGACTTCACGGTCTGGATCGCGTTGCCGGCATAGATCGGCCGCTCGAACGTGTCGGGCGCGACGACCTTGATGATCTCCGACACCTGCATCACGTCGAGCAGGGCGGCGATGCGCGGCATCACATTCTTGAAGCGCGAGGTCGCGGGGGCTACGATCGCGTCGTAGTTGGCGGCGAGCTTGACGACGAGGTCGGCGAGCGGCTCGGCGAGATCATGCGCGTAGGCCGCGTCGTCGGCGAGCAGCACCTTCTTGACGCCTGCGAGCTTGGCGGCGGCATCGGCCGCGCCCTTGGCGCCCTGGCCCGCGACCAGCACGTCGACATCGGCGCCGAGGGCAGTGGCCGCCGTCAGCGCCTTGTTGGTCGCGTCCTTGATCCCGGCATTGTCGTGTTCGGCAATCAGCAGCGTGGCCATCAGAGCACCCCCGCCTCGGTCTTGAGTTTGTTGACGAGCTCGGCGACGTCCTTGACCTTGACGCCGGCCTTGCGGCCCGCCGGCTCGGTGGTCTTGAGCACCTCGAGCCGCGGCGTGAGATCGACGCCGGCGTCGGCGGCGGTCTTCTCGGCGATCGGCTTCTTCTTCGCCTTCATGATGTTCGGCAGCGACGCATAGCGCGGCTCGTTGAGGCGCAGGTCGGTGGTGACGATCGCCGGCCCCTTCAGCTTCACGGTCTGCAGGCCGCCATCGACCTCGCGGGTGACCTTGAAGTCGGAGCCGTCGACCTCGAGCTTGGAGGCGAAGGTCGCCTGCGCCCAGCCGAGCAACGCCGCCAGCATCTGGCCGGTCTGGTTCGAGTCGTCGTCGATCGCCTGCTTGCCGAGGATGATCAGGCCCGGCTGCTCCTCCTGGGCGACGGCCTTGAGGATCTTGGCGACCGCCAGCGGTTCCACGTTGCCCTCGGCCTTGACCAGGATGCCGCGGTCCGCGCCCATCGCGAGCGCCGTGCGGATCGTCTCCGAGGCCTGCGCGGGGCCGATCGAGACCACCACCACCTCGGTCGCCTTGCCGGCTTCCTTCAGCCGCAGCGCTTCCTCGACGGCGATCTCGTCGAACGGATTCATCGACATCTTGACGTTGGCGAGCTCAACGCCCGATCCGTCGCTCTTGACGCGGACCTTGACGTTGTAATCGACCACCCGCTTGACCGGCACCAGAACCTTCATCGATCCTCTTTCGCTCTAAATTGTCCGGGGTTGACCTTTCGGGCGCGGAACCTAAAGCCCCCATCCCCCCCGGTCAACGCGCGACGGGCGAAAAAACGCAGGCCCGCACGCCGCCGGGTTAACGGTTTTGCCCGGGCACCCACAACACGTCGCCGGCGCCGTTCCGGTTCGCGGCCCGGCTCGCCACGAACAGGAAATCCGACAACCGGTTCATATAACGAATGGCGGCCTCGCTGACCGGCTCGTCGGGCTTGCCGGCGAGCTCCGTCATGATCCGTTCCGCCCTGCGGCAAATGGTACGCGCCACATGCAGATGCGCCGCCGCCGCGGTTCCCCCGGGCAGCACGAACGACGTCAGCGGCGAGAGCCGTTCGTTCAGCGTATCGATGTCACGCTCCAGGCGGTCGACCTGGCTGGCGACGACGCGCAGCCGCTCCGCCTTGCCCTCGCGCTGCGGCACGGCCAGATCGGCGCCGAGGTCGAACAGATCGTTCTGGATCAGGCCGAGCATCGCATCGATCTCGGGCGCATCGGCCAGATGCAGCCGGACCACGCCGATCGCAGCGTTGGTCTCGTCGACGGTTCCATAGGCGGAGACGCGCAGATCGTACTTGGGACGGCGCTCGCCATTGCCGAGCGCGGTCGTGCCGTCGTCACCGGTCCGCGTGTAGATGCGATTCAGGACCACCATGCTGCTTCTCAACGTCCGTTTCTCGACGCCTCGGCGTCTCGGTCTCAGCGCCCCATCGCCCAGATCGCCGCCATGGCAATGACGACCGCGACGAACTGCAGGATCACCCGCCAGCGCATCAGCTTCTGCGACAGGTTCGGCGAGCCGCCGCGCGTCATGTTGACGAGGCCGAGAAACAGCACAAGGGCGACCGCGCCGACGGCGATGGGAAGGATGAATTTACCGAGAAGTGAAGCCATCGGGGCTAGATAACACCGCAGACGCAAGAGCGCCATGGCGGATCCGCGCGGCCGGCGCTGCAACTTCTGGCTTTTGGACCCGTAATATCGGATTGTACAAACCAAGTTTCTTTTGCGGAGTGCAGGGACAGGTGAAGGCGCTTCGCTACATCTTCCACGTCGTCATGGACGCGTTCTACACCTTCCTCGCCGACGACGGCTGGGCGATCGCCAGCCATATCGCGCTGTCGACCCTGATGGCGCTGTTTCCGTTCCTGATCGTCCTGACCTCGCTCGCCGGCTTTCTCGGCTCCAAAGACCTGGCCGACCAGGCCGCCACCCTGATGCTCGAGACCTGGCCGGCGCAGGTCGCGGATGCGCTGACCGGCGAGATCCACGACGTGCTGACCACGACCCGGACCGATGCGCTGACCATCGGCGCCGTGCTCGCGGTCTACTTCGCCTCGAATGGCGTCGAGGCGCTGCGGGTCGCGCTCAACCGCGCCTATGGCGTGATCGAGCAGCGCCGCTGGTACTGGCTGCGGCTGGAATCGATCGGCTACACCCTGGTCGCCGCGTTCACGGCGCTGGCGATGTCGTTCCTGATCGTGCTCGGCCCGCTGATGCTGGCCACCGCCCGGCGCTATTTGCCGCTGGCGGTCGAAGCCAACGAGCGCTTCGTCAACCTGTCGCGCTACGGCATCACCATCAGCGCGCTGATCGTCGCGCTGTTCATCCTGCACGCCTGGCTGCCGGCGGGCCGGCGCAGCTTCATGCAGATCGTGCCCGGCATCGTCTTCACCTTCGTCGCCTCGCTGGTGTCGGGCATCGTGTTCGGCCAGTATCTGGCGCGCTTCGCCAACAACTACGTCACGATGTATGCGGGGCTCGCGTCGGTGATCATCGCGCTGGTGTTCCTGTATTTCATCGCCGCGATTTTCGTGTATGGCGGCGAGTTGAACGCCTCGATCATCAAGTCGCGGCTGCCGCGCGGCGTATCGCTCCAAGAAGCGCAGTCGCTAGAGCCCGCGGCGAAACGGGCTTGAGCAGGAACGCGTCCGCGCCGGCAGCGCGCGAGGCCGCCTCGTCCTCGCCGCGTCCGGACACGCCGATGATCGGGATAGTCCCTTGGGGCGCGTCCAGCTTGCGAATGCGAGCAATCGCCTCGACGCCGTTGATGCCGGGCAGCACCATGTCCATCAGCACCGCATCGTAATTGCCGGCCGCGATCCGCTCCGGCGCCGCCTCGCCACGGCCGATGAACTCGGCCTGGTGGCCGAGCTCGTTGAGGATGGTGTTGAGCACCACGCGGCCGAACGGATTGTCCTCGACCCCGAGGATGCGCAACGGCCTTGTCGGCGCCAGGGTCACGCCATTCTCCGATCCGCCCGCCGCGGTGTGCGGCGCGGCCGCAACGGTCAGCGTCACGGTCAGCGTGAAGGTCGTGCCGCCGCCTTCATGCGGCGCCACGGCGACGTCGCCCCCCATCGCGCGCGCCAGCTGCCGGACCGAGGACAGGCCGAGGCCGGCGCCGCCGAAGCGCGAGGCGATCGAGACATTGGCTTGGCTGAACGGGCGGAACAGCCGCTTGATCTCCTTCAGGGTCAGGCCGATGCCCGAATCCGAGACGTGGAAGGCGATCGCGGCGCGGCCCCTGTTCGCGCCTCGGCCTGCGCCCGTGCTCGGCTTGCCGCGACCGCCGCGACGTGCGGGAACGACCTCCAGCGCGACGCCGCCCTGCTCGGTGAACTTCACCGCATTGTCGATCAGGTTCTCCAGCGCAGCGCGCAGCCGCACGGGATCGCCGAACACGAGTCCCGGCAAGTCGTCGGAGACGTGGACCTTGACATCCAGCCCCTTGGCGGCGGCGCGGCCCGACAGCGAGTCTCCGGCGGCCCGCGCCAGCACGCGCAGATCGAACAGATCCTCACGCAGCAGCGCGCCGGCGGTCTCGTCCTTGGCGGCATCGACGAACAGGGTGGCGAGGCTCGACAGATGCTCCGCGCCGGCCTTGATCGTATCGACCCAGCGCCGCTCGCGCTCGCCGAGCTCGGAGGTGGCAAGCAGGTCGCTGATGGCGAGAATGCCTGTCAGCGGCGTGCGCACCTCATGGGCGAACACCGCCAGCGCGGCTTCGACGACCCCTGGTGATCCGGCACCAGCCCTGGGCACTGACTTCGCGGTTTCGGGCTTCCTCACTCCGGACTTGGCCGCGCTTCGCCGGCTCCCCGCCATCGCCGTGACCTGAGGAACGTGCTTCTTGAGCGGTCGCGCCTTGGCGCGCTCCTTGGCCGGCGCCGCCTTCGCGGCCTTGGCCTTCGGCGGTTGTGTCTTCGGCGTTTGTGTCTTCGGCGCTTGTGCTGCGGGCGACGGCATCCTGACGGATGTCGTCCTGGAGGACGCCTTTTCAGCGGGCGCTCTGGACGCGCCGGCGGGCCTGGGCGCAGCCGGCTTGGCCGGTCGGGCCCGACGCCCCGTACTCATCTTCCGAACGCGCTTCATCATGGCCCCTGTGACATGAACTCCGAAAAACGAAGGGGCACTTGTACTGTCATGTCTCGTCGTGCCGCTTTCGATTGAAGCTCCCGATTACCCGCGCCATTGAGCAGCATGGCACGGTCGTTTCCGGGTGTCACGATGCCCCGGAGGTTGTCCCCGCCGGAAACATTCGGAGATATCAGGGCTGCGGACAGGACACGGCTAGACCATGCCGATCCTGTGTCGGATTTCCGTCGGCGAGACGCCTTCCGCGCGCAAGGCGCGCAATCCCGTCGCCTGGGTGGACTTGGACAGCTTGTGGCCCTGCGCGTCGCGAATCAGTTGGTGATGCCGATAGGCCGGGGCCGGCAGGCCGAGCAGGACCTGCAGCAGCCGGTGGACGCTCGTGGCATGAAACAGGTCCTGTCCACGCACCACCTCCGTCACCCCCTGCAGGGCGTCGTCGATCACGACGGAGAGGTGATAGCTGGTCGGCGTCTCCTTGCGCGCCAAGACCACATCCCCCCAGGCCTCCGGCCTTGCTTCGACCCTGCCACTCTCGCCCCAAGGCCCGGCGCCATACTCGTCCCAGGCCGCCCGGCCCGCGCGCGCGACCGCGGCGGCCATGTCGAGCCGCAAGGCATAGGGCGCGCCGCTGGCCATCAGTGCCGCACGGTGCGCCTCGGAGAGCGAGGTCGCCGTCCCCGGATAGAGCGGCGCGCCATCCGGATCGCGCGGCCAAGCCCCCTCTGCATTCCGTTGCGCGACCATCCGCGCGACCTCGGCCCGGCTCTCGAAGCTCGGATAGACCAGCCCCATGCCCTGCAGCCGCTCCAGCGCAGCGCGATACTCGGCGAGGTGCTCCGATTGCCGCCGCACCGGCTGCTCCCAGGTGATGCCGAGCCAGGCGAGGTCCTCATAGATCGCCTGCTCGAACTCGGGGCGGCAGCGGGTCGGGTCGATGTCCTCGATGCGCAGCAGCAAGCGGCCGCCGCTCCGCTGCGCGCATTGGAAGTTCAACAGCGCCGAAAAAGCGTGGCCGAGATGCAGATAGCCGTTCGGGCTGGGGGCGAATCGGAAAACGGGTGGCATGTCATCTCGTCCTTGCCGGACTTGAGCTGGCGTGGTCCGACGATCATTCTTCGCGGGCTCGTTCGATCCGAGATGGATACGCGGGTCAAGCCCGCGCATGACAATGGAAAAGGTCGCACTGAGATGACCCTTCACCTCGATAGCCAGGACATCCTCGAGGATGCGATCCGCGACCTGGTGAAGCAGGACGCGCGGCTGGCGCCGATCCTCGCCGCCGCCGGCATGCCGGCGCTGCGGCGGCGCGAGCCAGGCTTTGCCGGGATCGCGCACATCGTCTGCGGCCAGCAACTGTCGACCGCCAGCGCGGCCGCGATCTGGGGCCGGCTGCAGGCGGCATTCGATCCGTTCGATGCCGACGCCATCCGCCGCGCCCGCGCCGACCGGCTGGGACGGCTCGGTCTCTCTGCGGCCAAGATCAAGACGCTGAAGCACATCGCGCGCGAGCTTGGCGCCGGGCGGCTCAATCTCGACGTGCTCGCCAATGAGGACGCCGATGCGGCCCACGCCACCTTGACGACCCTGCCCGGCATCGGACCGTGGACCGCCGACGTCTACCTGCTGTTCTGCCTCGGCCATGGCGATGCCTGGCCGGCCGGCGACCTCGCCGTGCAGGAGGCGGTCAAGGTCGGGCTCGGCCTTGCGGCGCGGCCTACGGCCAAGCAGATGATGCCGCTGGCCGAATCGTGGCGCCCGCTGCGCGGCGCGGCGGCGCACCTGTGGTGGAGCTATTACCGCGTGGTCAAGAAGCGCGAGGGCGTCATCGCATCGGCGAACTAACAACTCCGGTGAACGCCGTTTCAAACAAAGTTGGGGTTGCAAAACGGTCATCGATGTCGGCCAGGATCGCACCACGACGCACATCATCGAACGGCCGAGGTCTTCATCATGCAATCGTCCGACTTCATCGTCACACGCAACGATCTGCAGCAGTGCAAGACGATCGTCACCGAGCTTCCCGATGGCGCCGCGCTTCCTGCCGAGGCGCTGCTGGTGAAGGTCGACCGCTTCGCCTTCACCGCCAACAACATCACCTACGCGCTGCTCGGCGAGCAGTTGAAATATTGGCAACTGTTTCCTGCGCCCGACGGCTTCGGCATCATTCCCGTGTGGGGCTTCGGCGACGTGATCGCCTCCCGCCATCCTGCCGTCGCGGAAGGCGAGCGCCTGTTCGGCTACTTCCCGATGGCGACGCATCTCGTCATCGAGGCCGCCGACGTCGGCAAGCGCGGCCTGCGCGACGCGGCCGCACACCGGCAGGGCGTCGCGCCGGTCTACAACGCCTATGCGCGGGTCGGCGACGATCCCGCCTTTGCCGGACGGCAAGGCGACTATCAGGCCCTGCTGCGCCCACTGTTCATGCTGTCGTTCCTGGTCGATGACTTTCTCGCCGAACAGGCCCAATTCGGCGCAACGACCGTGATCCTGTCCTCGGCCTCGAGCAAGACCGCGTTCGGACTCGCCCACCTCTTGCATACGCAGCGCAAGGGCATCCGCGTGATCGGGCTGACCTCGCCATCGCATGCGGCCTTCGTCCGCTCGCTCGGCTGCTACGACGAGGTCGTGACCTACGATGCGGTCGACATGCTCGACGCGACGTCGCGCGCGGCCTTCGTCGACATGGCCGGCAATGCCAGTCTGCGCGCCGCGCTGCATCGACACTACGGCGACAACCTCGTCTATTCCGGCCGCATCGGCCTGACGCATCAGGACGGCAGCGATGATGTCGAGACGCTTTCCGGCGCCCGGCCCACCTGGTTCTTCGCGCCTGACCAGATCAGGAAGCGCGCCAAGGAATGGGGACCGGGCGGCATCGAGGCGCGGCTCGGCGCGGCGTGGCGGGACTTCGCTCCGCGGCTCGACGGCTGGCTCACGATCACGGAAGGACGCGGACCGGAGGCCGTGCAGCGCGTCTATCTCGACACCTTGCAAGGTCATATTCCGCCGCATCAGGGCCACATGCTGACGATGGCGACGTAACCAGGTTTTCACCCGCGACCAAAGCCGTGTAGCGTTGCCAGGACTGAGGTTGCACGGAGGCAGGGAGGCGAGGCGATGTCCATTCTTGGAACGGGCAATTTCACCTATCGCGTCGTCAAGGACTGGGCCAGGCTGCCCGAGGGCTGGGCGCTGACCGACGTCGCCTCGGTTGCCGTGGATAGCAAGGACCGCGTCTACGCCTTCAATCGCGGCGCCCATCCGATGATCGTGTTCGACCGCGGCGGCAATTTCATCAAGAGCTGGGGCGAGGGCCTGTTCAGCCGCGCCCACGGCCTGTCGATCGACGGCGACGACAATCTGTACTGCACCGATGATGGCGACCACACCGTCCGCAAATGCACTCCGGAAGGGACGGTGCTGCTGACCATCGGCCTGCCGAAGCGTCCGACCCCGTTCATGAGCGGCGAGCCGTTCAACCGCTGCACCCACACCGCGCTGTCGCCCTCGGGCGAGATCTATGTCTCCGACGGTTACGGCAATGCGCGGGTCCACAAATACACCCCCGACGGCAGATTGATCCGCAGCTGGGGCGAGCCAGGCTCGGATCCCGGCCAGTTCAACATCGTTCACAACATCGCGACCGATGCCGATGGCTTCGTCTACGTCGCCGATCGCGAGAACCACCGCATCCAGATCTTCGACGGCGACGGCCGCTACGAGACGCAGTGGAACAATCTGCACCGGCCCTGCGCGCTGTGCGCCTACGGCGCGGAGCGCAGGACCTTCATCATCGGTGAGCTCGGCCCGGGCATGCCGGTCAACCTCAACGTCCCCAATCTCGGCCCTCGCCTGACCATCACGGATGCTGGCGGTCAGCGGCTGGCGCGGCTGGGCGGCGAGCACGGCCCGGGCCTGGAAACCGGCCGTTTCCTGGCGCCGCACGGCCTCGCGATCGACAGCGGCGGCGACATCTATGTCGGCGAGGTCGGCGTCACCAATTGGAGCACAAGCTTCCCGGACCGGCCGATGCCCGCCGAGGTCAGGATCTCCCACTGCCTGCAGAAGCTGGAGCGGGTCCCGGGCTGACTTTTGGTCCGGCTGGTCCTCTCCCCAAACCGAAGACATGCAACTGATTTGCAGTGCAGCGACCTAACCCTCTGCCACGGTTCTGACGCGCTTTGGGCCGAAGCTGGAAGGGCGGGAGAAGCTGTGTCAAGCCATGTGTCAAGCCATTCTTGGGGCTTCACAATCCCGTCACGCTGCATGTAGTATATGAGGGCATGCTGCTTCGCAGCCGTTATGGAGGCCAGGAGCGTTACTTGAACGCACATGTCTCGCAAGGCGGTTGGCCGGTGTTGGTGCTGAACGCGGACTTCCGGCCGCTGAGTTATTACCCGCTGTCTCTCTGGTCGTGGCAAGACGCGATCAAGGCGGTGTTCCTCGATCGCGTCAACATTGTCGAATACTACGACAGAGCGATCCGAAGTCCCTCCTTCGAGATCCAGCTGCCCAGCGTGGTTTCGCTGAAATCCTTCGTGAAGCCGACGACGCATCCGGCCTTCACCCGCTTCAACGTCTTCCTCCGCGACCGCTTCGCCTGCCAGTACTGCCACTCCGGCGACGACCTGACCTTCGACCACGTCATTCCCCGCAGCAAGGGTGGCCAGACCACCTGGGAAAACGTCGTCGCCGCCTGCTCGCCCTGCAATCTGAAGAAGGGCAATCTGACCCCGCAGCAGGCCAAGATGTTCCCCAAGCAGGCGCCCTACGCGCCGACCGTCCACCAGCTCCATCGCAACGGCCGGCTGTTTCCGCCGAACTACCTGCACGACAGCTGGCTCGACTATCTCTATTGGGACACCGAGCTCGATCCGTAGCGGATCGGCGCTTTGTCGTCGTCGTTGGACCTCTGTGAAATGGCGGAAGCGCTCGCACGGCCGTGCCGGCTGGGGGTGATCGATGTCCGACGTCGACGACCACCGGCTCGATCGGCCAGACGGCTCGCCGCATGGCTCGGCCGTCCGGCGGTATAATGGGCTGGATTAACCCCACCTTAGGCCCCTGTTCAGCATGCTCCTGCGTCGCCGCGTTGGGCGCCGCCATGGCTGCCCGCTTCCGTCACCGATTCAGCAGGGCCGTCCGTTCCGCGCATGCAGACCGCAATCACCGAGTGCAAAGCGGCGGCGCTCGCGAAAGCCCAGGCAGCGAGCTCGCTGCAGAACATTTCCCTGACGCTGTTCGCCAATGTGGCGATCGCAACGTCGCTGGCGCTGTTGCTGTATCTCAGAGAGGGGGGCACGCTCATCTTCTGGTGGCTGGCAGCCGCCATCACCTTCGCGGCGCTCCGCGCTGGATGGGTGTCGTACCTGAAGTCTTCCGGACGGATCGAGCGCGATCCACGGCGCGTGCTGCGCAATCTCACCATCATGGCTTTCGCCAGCGGAGTGCTGTGGGCGATCGTCCCGCTCGCGCTGCCGGCCTTCTCCCGCGCGCACAACGTCAACGACGTCGTCTTCATCATGGCCGGCACCACCACCGGCGCCATCATCCAGAGTCTTGCTTTTTCGCCGATGGCGATCGCCTTCGGCGCGCCGCTGATGGGCTCGACCGTGTTGCGGATGCTGATCTCGGGCAGCGATGTCGACTACATCGTTGCGGTCGACGTCGCATTCCTGACCTTCATGCTGTTCCGCGCATCGCGGCTCGGCGAGCGCAACTTCATTGCGAGCCAGAATACCGCCATCGAGGCGACGGTGCTGGCGGAATCCGTCGCCGAGGCCAACCACGCCCTGGAGCGCCTGGTTCGCACGGACTCGCTCACCGGGCTCGCCAATCGCAGTCACTTCCGCACCGTGGCCGCCGCGGCCTGCCGTTCCGGACGTGGGGTCGCATTCCTCCTGATCGACGTCGACAACTTCAAGACCATCAACGATACGCGCGGCCACGACGCCGGCGACCGGGTCATCCAGGCAGTCGCCACCCTGCTGCAGTCCGCCTGCCACGCCGACGATCTGCCGGTTCGCCTGGGCGGCGACGAGTTCGTGGTCGTCATGCAGGGTGACGATGTCGCGAGCCGATCCGTCGCACTCGCCGAATGGCTGATGGCCGCCCTCACGCAGCCGCTCGCGATCGCGGGCCAGGTGCTGCCCGTCAGCTGCTCGATCGGCATCGCGGCGCATGCGGAAGGCTCGATCGATCTGGAAGAGCTCTCCGCCCGCGCCGACGTCGCGCTGTATCGCGCCAAGGACGACGGTCGCGGCTGCATGCGCGTGTTCGACGCCAAGATGCAGTCCGAGCTGACGCTGCAGCGCCGGCTCGATGCGGAGCTCCCCGCCGCGCTGGCCCGCCGCGAGCTCCACGTCGAATTCCAGCCCCAGGTCGCGATGGCCACGCAGGAGGTCATCGGGTTCGAGGCGCTGCTGCGCTGGAAGCACCCGAGCGCCGGACTGATCCCGCCGCCGGACATCGTGTCCGCGGCGATCCGATTGCGCCTGTCCGGCCAGCTCACGGAGTTCGTGGGCGAGCGCGTCTGCGCGTTCCTGCGCGCGCTCGACCGCAAGAAGGCGCACGGCATCCGGGTATCGATCAACGTCTCGCCGCGGGAATTCCCGCTTCACTCGCCAGCGCAGACCCTCAAGACCGTCTCCGAGCGCTACGGCGTCGATCCCCACCGGATCGAGATCGAGGTGACCGAAGAGGCGATGTTCGACCCCAAGCGCTGCGCCGACGAATTGAAGCTGATCGACCAATACGGCTTTGGTCTTGCGATCGACGATTTCGGCGTCGGCCATTCCTCGATTGCCAACCTGATGGCGGTCGAGATCGACACCATCAAGGTCGACCGCTCCTTCATCCACGGCATCGCCAGCAATCGACGGGATCAGCAGCTCGTCGCCGCCATCACCGCGGTGGCGCTGCCGCTCGGCCACCGCATGATCGCCGAGGGCGTCGAGAGCGAGGCGGATGCCGAGTGCCTTCGCATGCTCGGCTGCTCCTATGGACAGGGCTGGCTGTATGGCAAGCCGATGAAGGAGGACGACGCCATCGCGTGGCTCGTCCAGCATCGCAGCGGTGCTGCTGCCGCGGTCGAGCGCTTGCCGCGCAGCGCGTAGGTGCGGCGCGGACGTCGCGCTCACGGATGGACCAGCACATCGGCAAGACCATGGGCAAGGCTCGGTCCGAAGGCGCCGGCCCACGCGGCGGCGATGACGAGGACGAGTCCGGGGACGAGACGCAGGGCGAAGGACGACCCACCGCTGGTCCACGCCACCACGATCTTGCTGATCGTGTTCGTCGACAGCGCCGCGAGCACCGGAGCCACGGCATCGGCCGCGCTGATCTTGCCCGATGCGGCGAGCGCAGCCGCGGCCGCCGCCGGCGCATGGGTATCGACGAGACCGGCGACGGCGGCGCTCGCCACCAGGCCGGCTTCGCCGAACGCCTCGCGCAACGCGGCCGACAGCACCAGCACCGCTGAGATCGTCAGCGCCAGCAACAGCGCGCCCGGCAGGCTGAAGGCGTGTCCGGGCGGCAGGTCCGCGGCGCCACTCTGCCGCAAGCCGACGATCGTGAAGATCGCACCGTAGATCGCCGCCGCCGCGCCGGCGCATAGCAGCGGAACCAGCAGCGCCTGCAGCGCCGGCAGGCTGGTGACGGCCAGCACCGCGGCGAGCTGAGCGATGGTCGCGACGGTCGACAATGTCGCGCCCGCAGCCGCGGCACCGCCAAGCTCCGGCGCCTTGCGCGCCCGCGCGCCCATCGCGCCGATCGTGGCCGTGCTGGAGACGAAGCCCGAGGCGAAGCCGGATACGGCGAGCCCGCCGCGTGCGCCGAGCAGACGCATCGAGACATGTCCGGCGGCACCGATCGCCATCATCAGGACGACGAGCGTCCAGATGCCGCGCAGATTGAGCGCGCCGTACGGACCGATCGGCTGATCCGGGAGCAGAGGCAGCACCACCAGCGTGGCCGCGGCAAAGATCAGGCCGTCCTTGAGCTCGCTCTCGCTGAGCACCGAACGGACGAAGTCGTGCAGCACCGGCCGGGCCGCCAGCAGCACCGCCAGCACGACGGCGACGCCCGCCGCCAGAGCAGGTTGCTCGGTGGCGAGGCCGCCGAGCAGGACGGTCAGGATCAGCGCCGCCTCCGAGGTCAGTCCCGGATCGTCGCTGCGCGAACGCCAATAGGCGATCGCCGTGAGGACCATGATTCCAGCGGTGACGATGGCCAGCAGCACCTTGCCGCCGATCAGCATGCTCACCGCGCCGGCCAGCGAGGCGACGGCAAAGGTCCGCAAGCCCGCGGGCGAGCGCCCGGGCCCTTCGCCCTTGCGACGCTCGCGCTCCAAGCCGATCAGCAATCCGATGCCGAGCGCGACGACGATCGCGATGATCCCAGGATTGAGGCTCATGACATCCGGCATCGACATGGTCCTGAATCACATCGCCGGGTCGACGCCGGGGACCATCGGGAAACATGATACATCGGGCTGACAGTTCCTTCCCGGCCGGCTCAAGGCGCGACGAACGCGCTGACGATCATCAGCATACACGTGATGAGACCGAGCGCAGGGACCCATAGCGGCACCCGCACATGGGCGGCATCCGATCCAATGCGCCGGATGCGAATACGAAGCAGGCACAGGTTGACGATGGCAAAGATCGTCAGCGTCGCGAGCGAGGTGCCTTCCGCCAGCCGCTCCAGCGGGAAGGCCAGCGCGAGAACCGCGACCGCCAGCATGACGAGCCCGGTTGCGATCAGCGGCGTTCCGGTGCGGGGATCGACCCGGCCGGCGATGCGCGGCAGGTCGCCCTGCCCCGCCATGCCATAGACGACGCGGGCCGTCATCGTCATCTGGGCGAGAATGGTGTTGAGCGTGGACACGATCGCGATCGCATTGAAGGTGGCCGGACTGATGCCCGCTACGGCATTGAACACCACGCTGAGCGGCGCGGAAGAGGCCGACAGCGTGCCCGGCGGCACGGCGGTCACCGCAATCGCTGCAATCAGCACATACAGTACGGCGGTGATCAGCAGCGTGAGCGCCATCGCCCGCGGAATGTTTCGCTGCGGGCTCTTGGCCTCCTCCACGACGTTGGCGAGGTCCTCGAAGCCGACGAAGGCGAAGAACGCGAGCAGGCCGGCGAACGTGATGCCTGAGAGAACGCCGAGATCGAGCGGCGGCGGCGTCAGCAAGGCAGGGCCGAACGCGACGCCGGAGTGAACGGCCGAGACGACGATCCACACCAGTCCGCCGGTCTCGATCAAGGTCAGCAGTCCGGCGAGCATCACCGATTCGAGAATGCCCCAGGACGCGACCATGCCGAGCGCGACCACGATGGCCATCGCGATCAGCGGCGTCGGCAGATCGATCAGTTGCCGGATGTAGCCGGCGCCGCCGAGCGTCACCGCGGCCGCCGCGATGATGCCGGTGGCGAGCCGCAGCGTGCCGACCGCCGTCGACAACAGCCGCGACTTGAATGCCGCGCGGGCATAGGCGGCTTCGCCGGCACTCACGGGATAGCGGGTCGCAAGTTCGGCATAGGAGGCGGCGGTGAACGCCATCACGAACGCCGCCAGCGCAAAGGCCCAGGAGGAATGGACTCCCGCATGACCGGCGACCGCGCCGATCAGGACGTAGATGCCGGCTCCGACGGTTACGCCCGTGCCATAGAGGACCAGCAGCGGCAGTCCGAGCCGCCGCCGCAAGCCAGATGGAGGCACGATGGGATCTTGCGGCACCACGACGTCCATTCTTGATCACAACGAATAACAGAGTTGTAGGGGCTTAAGGGAGCAAGCGCGAGCGCTCTTGATCTCGGTCAACCGGGACACGCGCGAGACTCTCTGGGCTGCGGCATTCGGCCGCCGGGCCTTCTTCGCGAGGCGCGTTCGCCTTCACGGCCATCGGCCAACTTGAGATGCGCCGCGTCGAGACATGACTTCGCACTCTCGCGGCGCGATGGGCCCGAGCTGTGCTGATCGATCTCCTCTCGAAACGAGAGGGCGCAGGGAAGGCCGAGCCTCGGCTGAGGCCCGTGGCCCCCGTGCGACAAGAATGCACGGGGCAGGAACCACAGGATCAGCCGGATCGACCCGGCCTTCCCTGCGCGATGGTTTTCACGGCTGCTCCGCGCTCTCCCCGGGGACCGGCTTGTTTGCCCCCGTCGCTCGCAACCACGCACGAACGTGATCGCAAGCTTGGCGCCAGCTTCGGGGTGCCAGGACCACACGGCTTGACCGTCCGCCACGACATCAGTCGTCTTGCGCGCGAACGCGCCCGACCTCGCGACGGCCACCACTCCCCGCCCCCGCGTATCGTGACGACGCGTACGCCCCTCTCTGCATGAGGCGGGATGCGCGGGAGGTAAGCATGATTTCCGGAAAAACGAAACAAGCATATTTTTCGCAGGCGGGCTGGACATCAGCGGCAGATTGCGCTCGCCACCTCGATCGATTTGCCCGACGGGCAGTCCGGTACAACCTGCCTACGCCAATGCGATGGATTGCTCGTGCCCGTCCCGGCTTTCACTGCGGACGGCAGCCGCCTAGGATGCCATCGTCTCCACAATCCGGAACACGCGACGTGCCCGACTTCGAGCCGATCTACACCACGACCGGCGCCGAGAGCGTGGGCCGCTTCGTGGCAACACACTACGCGCTATCAGAGCCGCTCGCGTGCCGCCTGATGAACCGCGGCTTCAACGACGTCTATCTGATTACATCCGCAACGGGCGCACGCTACGTCTTCCGTCTGTCGCATCACCGCGCCCGCGGCCCGGCCGATGTCCGCACCGAGACCGACTTCCTCGCACATCTCGCGCGCTGCGGCGTGCCGGTGGCCGCGGCGGTTCCGGCACGCGACGGCGCGCTGTTCGTACGCGGCGAGGCGGCGGAAGGCCGCCGCGAAGGCGTGCTGTTTCACGCCATCGAGGGACGGACCCCGGAGGTCGCATCGCAGAGCGACGCGCGCGCCAACGGCGTGACGCTTGCCCGAGTGCACGCGGCGGCGATGTCCTATCGGCCCGAAGCGCCGCTCTATCTTCTGGACCTCGACCATCTGCTGCGCCGGCCGCTCGCGCGCGTTCAACAGCTCTGCAGCCTAATCGATGCCGATGATGGCGGCTTTCTCCAGGACATCGCGGAGCGAACCGCCGCACGGATCGAGGCGATGGAGGGCCTGACATGGACGCATTGTCACGGCGACTGCCACGGCTTCAATGCGCGCATCGGCGCTGGCGGCGAGGCCGTGTTCTTCGACTTCGACGACGGCGGCCCCGGCTATCTGGCCTATGACATGGCCGTGTTCCTGTGGGCCAAGCTGTCGTTCGGCCGGCGCTTTCATGCGGCGTGGCACGCCTTCGTCGACGGCTACCGCTCGGTCCGCCCGATCTCGACCGCTGATTTCGAGGCCGCGCATGCCTTCGTGATCGTCAGGCACTTCTGGCTGATGGGCGAGCAGGCCAGCCGTTCGCGCGAATGGGGTAGCGAGAATGTCCGCTGGGTCACGCAGCAGCGGGAATTTCTCGAAGGCTGGGAGGCGCAGCAGCTTGGGACGCGCTTGCTATGAGCTTGGGCGGATCGGAGGGATTGAACCGGAGAGCTCCGGCGGCCGACGCATGATCCGGCGTTCAGGCTTGCAGGGTTCGGTCCTTTCCGCGGTGACGATGACGAGAATAACGTTTCGCAATCCTTCCGCCGCGACCGAAGCAGACGCAGCACGCCCGCATCGGAGATTTTGAGCCATGACAGACACGATCGTTCAGTCACGCCGGCTGGGCATCATCGGTTGCGTGATCGGGCTTGTTGCTCTGGTCGCGGCGGTTCTGCCGCATTGGGTGCTGCCGGTGATCGATCCGCCGCCGCCGATCGACAAGGTCATCGTCGATGTCGGACATCGCGTGAGGGAGCGCCTGATGGCGCGCATCAAGGGCGTCGACTACCAGGCGCCGGTGCGCGAGACGTCTTGGACCGACCTCCTGCACCAGCAATTGCCGGTGGCCGCGGTCTCGCTCGGGTTGCTTGCGATCATTCTCGGCGTCGTGGGTCAGTTGCGTCGCGAGGAGCGGCACGTCGCGGCGATGGCGACGACCCTGGGCGGCTGCGCGATCGCCGTGCAGCTTTCCTTCTTGCTGATGGGCGCGCTGATCGTGGTGGCCATCATCTATTTCCTCGGCGATTTCCTCGCGCTGTTCTGATCGCGAGGATGCACGTGCCTGGATCCGCCGGCTGCGGGCAGATGCGCCGTTGTCCATCTTCGATGCCACCCATTCTGTGCGAGCGCAGCGAAGAATCCAGTGTGGTGCGTGGGGCCCTGGATTGCTTCGTCGCTGCGCTCCTCGCAATGACGGAGAGAAAGCGAGCTGCTCGAAAACGACGGGGCATCCGTGTCCTGTACGTCACAGCGGGACATCGGTTGAATGATGCACATTGCCAATATGATCGGGATGTGATTACTACGCGCTCCGGCGTCGAGCATTCGGCTCCGCCGCACAGGAGAGAGACGATGACTGCGATCATCCGTTGCTCCGCCAGGAGCCGCCAGGACTGATCCTCGCGTGAGGCGAGGCTTGGTCTGGCATGCGTGCGTCCGCGCGCGCTGATCGTCCCTGACCAGTTCTCCCTGTCTTTCTCCAAGGTATTTACATGGGCAATTCCCATCGCGTGGACGGCCGTGCGCCGGTCCACGGCTTCTACTCGTCCAGCTCCTGGATCGAGGGCGCCGCTGCGCGCCAGCTCGAAACGGTGGCTGACATCTGTGGCGTGCGTGCTGTCGCCGGCATGCCGGATCTGCATCCCGGCAAGTTCGGTCCCGTCGGCTGCGCCATCCTCGCCGACCATATCCACCCGGCCTTCGTCGGCTCCGATGCGGGCTGCGGCATGGCGCTGTATCAGCTCGACCTCGCTTCGCGCCGGATTCGCGTCGACAAGGCGGCCGACCGGCTGGGCGACGTCGCCACCCCCTATGACGGCGACATCGTGGGCGAGCTCGCAGCTCATCAGCTTGCGCCGTCCGACTTCGATGCGTCGCTCGGCACGATCGGTGGCGGCAATCACTTCTGTGAGCTGCAGGCGGTCGAGGAGGTGTTCGATCCGTCCTGCGGTATCGATCGCGACCGCGCTCATCTGCTGGTGCATTCGGGCTCGCGCGGCCTTGGCCACGCGCTGCTCGAACGGCACGTTGCGGAGGGTCTCAATCCGCTCGCGCCGGACAGTGAGGCTGGCCACGCCTATCTGGCAGCGCATGATCACGCGCTGCGCTGGGCGTCGCTGAACCGGCAGGTGATCGCGCAGCGGGCCGCGACGGCCTTGCGCGGTGAGGCCGATCCGGTCTGTGCGTGCTCGCACAATTGCATCGAGCATCGCACAGACGGCGTGTTGCACCGAAAGGGGGCTGCGCCGTCCGACCAGGGTCTCGTCGTCGTGCCGGGCTCGCGCGGCGCGCTGTCCTATCTGGTCGCGCCGCTCGCGTCAGCGCCAAAGGAGGCGTTGTGGTCGATCGCGCATGGCGCCGGTCGCAAGTTCGACCGGAGCTCGATGATCGGCCGTGTCGGCGCCACGCGATCGGATCGCGAGCGTCTCGCGCGCAATCCGTTCGGCGGCCGCGTGATCTGCGAGGACCGCGCGCTGCTCGCCGAGGAGGCGCCGGAGGCCTACAAGCCGATCGCCGGCGTGATCGCCGATCTCGAAGCATTCGGGCTGGCGCGCGTCGTCGCCAGCTTCCGCCCGCTGGTGACGGTGAAGAAGATCGCCGTCCAGCGGCCGCGCAGGGAGGACCGCCGATGAGACGGCTGCTCCTCACGGCGGGACGCGGTCCGGCCGAATGCCGGCTCGCGGTCGCGCATGCGCTGCGGCGGCTCGCCGACGAGGCCGAGGCGGCGGACTGCGAATGCGCGATCGCGCGAGAGCAGACCGACCGGCATGGGCCGGTCAGCGCGATCGTCGTGCTGGACGGGCCGACGGCGGCCGACCTCGCGCGGCGCTGGACGCAGGGCTCGCTGCTCTGGGTGTGCCGCAGTCCGCTGCGGCCGCATCACGGCCGCAAGAACTGGTTCGTCGGCATCGTCGATCTGCCCCTGTCGGAGCAGGTGGCGGCGTTGGCGGCCACCGACGCCCGGTTCGAGAGCTTTCGCGCCGGCGGGCCCGGCGGTCAGCACCAGAACAAGACCGAGAGCGCGGTGCGCGCAGTTCACGTGCCGACGGGGCTGGTCGCGATCGCGCGCGACGGCCGCTCCCAGCATCGCAACAAGGCGCTGGCGCTCGCGCGTCTCGCCGCATTGCTGGACGGCCGCGCCCGCCTGGCCGACGCCGGCGAGGAGCGCCTCATCCACGCGGCGCATGACCGCGTTGAACGCGGCGCAGCCGGGCTGCGCTTCGAGGGACCGGCGTTCAGGCCGGCGGGATGATCACCGGACAGCGGGGGCGTCAGCGCCCCCGGCTGCACCTTCGACAGGCAGGACGCACAGTCATCTCTCCGCCAGACGACTGCCATGCGCACCGCTCCGCACATTGGCGGATGACATCGCGCCGCCGAACGGCTAAGCGGTCCGCCCCCCCGGACGGAAACGAGACGAGCATGGCGGCAGCGGCCCATTGTGGCATCGACTTCGGCACTTCGAACACCACGGTCGGCCTCAGCAATTCCGCCTCCGCAGAGCTCATCCCCCTGGAGGGCGAGCAGCGGACCTTGCCGAGTGCGATGTTCTTCGATTTCGAGGATCACGGCACCCAGTTCGGGCGCAGCGCGATCGAGCGCTATCTGACCGGCCACGACGGCCGCTTCATGCGCGCGCTGAAGAGCATCCTCGGCACCGCGCTGATTCACGAGAAGACCTATATTCGGCAGAAGGCGGTGCCGTTTGCCGGCATCCTCGGCTTCTTCTTCGCGCATCTGAAGACGCAGATCGAGACGCGGCTCGGCAGGGAGATCAATCAGGTCGTGCTCGGCCGTCCCGTCCGCTTCGTCGACAAGGATGATGCGGCCGACGCGGAGGCGCAGGGCGCGCTGGAGGGCATCGCGCGCGACCAGGGTTTCAAGCACATCGCGTTCCAATACGAGCCGATCGCCGCCGCGCTCGACTACGAGCAGCAGGTCGCCCGCGAGGAGCTGGTGCTGATCGTCGACATCGGCGGCGGCACCTCGGACTTCTCGATCGTGCGCGTCTCGCCCGAGCGGCGCAGCAAGGCGCAGCGCGAGGACGACATCCTCGCCAATGGCGGCATCCATATCGGCGGCACCGATTTCGACCGGCTGCTCAGCCTGAAAAGCGTGATGCCGCATCTCGGCTATGGCAGCCGGACCGTCGACGGCAAGCGCGAGCTGCCGACGGCCTATTATCACGAGCTCGCCACCTGGCACCGCATCAACCAGCTCTACAAGAGGGGCGTCATCGGCGAGCTGCGCCAGATCCGCTACGAGGCCGAGCGGCGCGATCTGGTCGACCGCTTCATCAAGGTGGTGGAGGAGCATCGCGGCCATACGCTTGCGATCGGCGTCGAGCAGGCCAAGATCGCGCTGACCGCGGCGAAGTCGCTGACCTCGGTGCTGTCGGAGAAGGACGACTGGGCCCGCATCCGCTTCACGCGCAAGGATTTCGACCGCGCCATCGCCGATTCCGTCGAACGCGTCGTCGGCACCGTGACGAAGCTGCTCGACGATGCCGGCGTCGGGGCCGCTTCCATCAACACCATCTTCCTCACCGGCGGCTCGAGCATGGTGCCGGCGCTGCGTCAGGCGATCCTGGCGCTGTTTCCGGCGGCGCGCATCGCGGAGACCGACCTGCTCGGCAGCGTCGGCATCGGGCTCGCGCTCGACGCGCGGCGCAAGTTCGGCTGAGCCCGCTCAGCGCGGTTCCGACGCCGAGGGCTGCGGGTCCTGCACCCGGAGTGTCCGCGGCCGTGGCGCGGCGCGCGGCGGAGCCGGCGCCGATCCGGGAGCGCGAGCCTGGCTGCGCTTGGCGCGAGCCGGCGGAAGGCTGGTCGTCGTTGTCGCCGCACCCGCCCATTCTCCGTCACGAATGATGCGCCAGGGTTCGGGATCGATCGGACGCGATTGCGGAGCAACGACCGCGGGCCGGCTGGCGCGGCGCCGCCGCGGCGGCTCGCTCGGCACCGGCGGAGCGACCGGACGGACCATGTCGGATGTCGTCTCGGCGGCCGGCGGCGCATCGGCGGGCATTTCGATTGGGACTGCCGCCGCGGCCGGCTCGGCCGCAACAGGCTCGGCCTGAGCGGCGGGCGCAGCTTGAGACGGCGTCTCCGCTCGCACGATCGATCCCGTGGTCTCCTCGACCGGCCCCGACTGGAACATGTCATTCGGCAGCAGCACGCCCGCAATCGCGAGTGCGGCGGCGAGGCTTCTGCCGAGCGAGATCGGCGCAGGACGCTCGCGCGGCAGCGCGGCGCTGCTGATCATCCGGCGCCCGGCATCGACGCCGACCACCGCGACAAAGGCCGCGAAGCCGAGGCTGCCGCCGACGCTGGGCAGGACCGCCGCCGCCTGGACCAGCAACGCGGTCAGCGCCACCGCGGCGACCAGCGGCTGGACCACGCCGTGCAAACGCTGCGGCGACGACATGCCGACGAAACAACCGGCAAAATACGCGTCGGACAGGCGGGCATCGTCCGGCACGAGCTGCTGCAGGACGACGAGACCGGCACAGGCCAGTGCTGCCGAGACGAAGATGCGCGCCGGCCGCCCTGCGGCCGCGACCTGCGGCAGCCTCAGCGCGAACATCGTTGCGACCATTCCGACGCCGCACAGCGCCAGCATGAGCACCGAATGATTGAGACCCTTATCGAAGCCCTGAAGGCTGGCGACGCGCAACGGCACGCCATCGGCGCCGAGCAGCGGCGCGAGACTGAGGAACAGAAACGAGCCGATCGCCGCGAGCGCGCCGAAGCGCCCGCCATAGCCGCGCAACAGCACGACGCGCAGCCGCATTTCGAGCGCGCAGACGCTGCAGAACACGAGGCCGCAGAACAGCGACAGCAGCAGGAAGGACCTGTCGACCGGAAGCCCCGACCGCGCCACGCTCTCGCTCAACGCAACGATCGGCGTCATCCCGCTGAAGCTGCCGCCATAGACCGAGGAGGAGAAGGTCGTCGGCAGCAGATCTCTGGTTCTTGCCGTGATCAGGCCGGCGCAGAGCAGCAGGGTGGCGGTGACCGACGCGAGCGCCGGGGGCAGACCCGACGTGCTCAGGTGCAGCGTCGCCAGACAGCCGAGAAAGGCGCCGGCGAACGAGGCCAGCGGCACGACATTCAGCAACCGGCGCGGCCAGCGGCGAGAGCCGGGCTCGGACGACTGGTCGAGCGCGCCATCGCGGTCCGCTGTCACGGCCCCGCCAACGTCGACGGGTCCGGCCGCCACTCCGGCGCGGGCTGCACCTCATGGCGGGCCACGATGCGCGGTCGCGCCGTCGCGTGCGGCACCACCCGCGTCTGGTGGCGCTTCGGCGGCGCAGCTAGGACGCCCACGGCCTGACCGTCGCGAGCGATCCGCCGGGACGGCCCTGCGGAGGCCGGCGACGCGGACTGCTGGGCCGGCTCACTCGGGCGCCGCGCGGCGAGCGGATTGGCGCCCTGCGGATCCAGGATCTGAAGCGGCAGATCCGGCGCTGTGGCAGCGGCCGAGGCCGGCTCGCCGGGCACCATGCCGTCGCGCCGATCCTCGTCACGTGAGGGCATCGTGGTCCGCGCCGGCGCAGCGGCCCCGTCCGCGTTCACGAACGGACCGTTGGGCTCCGCCACCGGCCGCTGAAACATCAGCTCGCTGGAGAGCAGCACCGCGAAGATAGCGAGTGTGGCGACGAGCCCCCGCGTCCAGGCGAGGGCGGTCTGCCACGGCGATTCCCCTACCTCGACGAACAGCCGGACCGCAGCATCCACGAAGATGACCGAGACGAAGGCGATGTATCCGAGGCTGCCGCCGACGCTCGGCAGGATGGGACCGGTGAGGATCAGCAGAGCCGTCAGCAGCACCGCCGCGGCCATCGCCTGCAGCAGGCTGCGCAGCCGCCGCGACGACGACATGCCGACGAAGCAACCGGCAGAATAGGCGTCGAGATCGGGGGCGTCGCTGGGCAGGAGCTGCAGCACCACGAGGCCGGCAAAGGCCACGGTCGCCGCAACGAAGATGCGCACCGCGCGGCGCGACCCTGCCACGGGCGCCCAACGCAAGGCGGCCATCGTCGCCAGCATGCCGACCGAGCACAACGCGAAGGTGAGCGCGATGCCGCCGAGCCCCTGCTCCAGGGCGCCGCGACGCGCGATCGGAAACAGCTCGCCCTCGGCGCCGAGCAGCGGCGCCAGACCGACGAACAGGAACGAAGCGACCGCCGCCAGCGCGCCCAGTCGTCCGCCATAACCGCGCGCGAGCCCGCCGCGCAGCCACATGTCGAGCGCGCAGCCCAGACAGAACATCAGTCCACAGAACAGCGAGAGCAGAACGAAGGCAGCGTCGAGCGGCAGGCCGGCGCGAATGACGCTGGCGTTCAACAGCGCCACGGGAGTCATGCCGACGAAGCTGCCGCCATAGGCCGACGAGAAGAACGTGCTCGGCACCAGATCCGCGGTCCGTGTCAGGATCAGCGAGGCGCACAGCAGCAAAGCCGCCGCCGCCGAGGCAATCAGCGGCGACAGCCCGGCTGCACTCAGATGCAGGGTCATCAGGCAGCCGAGGAACGCGGCGATGAACGACGCCAGCGGCGGGCAGCCGAGCTGGAACAGCTGCGAGCCGTAGAACGGCACGGCCCGGCCGAGCTGCCGATCGCGCCATGTGCGCGGATCGAAGCTCTGCTCCGCCCGCAGACGACGTAACTGACGATCCGCCGCTTTGCGCTTCATGTCCACGACACCCCGAATCGCGCCAGCCCAAGATCTGCGTGATGATCTCGCGGCAAGCGAATGGTTGACGTTCGGGCGCAACCCTGAGCCCGAGCCGGCGCAGTTTCCTGCGACGGTTGTACGCGCGCTGCATTCGCGCAGGTTGCGTGTGCTCGATTCATGCACTGCAATGCAACGTTGTGGAAGTATCGGGCTCCAGTCCGGGCGTGAAAGTTCCTGGCAACCTTAATGGCGGAGCGCGATGCGAATTATCAATGACATGCGAGTTAGACGGCGTAGCAACCCCGGCTTGCAAACGAGCTTGGTAAACGACAGCATGGCGTCATGCTCACGCCCACGTTGCATACCGCCCGTCTGATCCTGCGGCCGCTGGCCCTCGCCGATGCGCCTGCGATCCAGCGTCAGTTCGACAACTGGAACGTGATCTGCAACCTCGCGGCCGTCGTGCCGTGGCCCTATCCTCCCGACGGCGCCGAGACCTTCGTCAGGCTGCAGCTCGACAGGATCGCAGCCGGCGAGGAGCTCTATCAATGGGTGCTGGTGCTGCGCGACGGTGACGGCGAGGCCATCGGCAACATTCACTTCCGGCCGCGCATGAAGTCGGTGAAGGGCCATCGCGGCTTCTGGCTCGCCGAGCGCTATTGGAATCGGGGACTGATGAGCGAGGCGATCGCCGCCGTGAACGACTTCGCCTTCGGTCCGCTCGGCCTCGATCAGTTCACCGTCTGCAACGTCGCGACCAATGTCGCGTCACGGCGAGTCAAGCAGAAGACCGGCGCCGAGTTCGTCGGCTTCATCGAGGTCGCGCACCACAATGGCGAGACCCGCTCCGAGCAATGGATCGTGCGGCGGGAGACGTGGCTGCAACGTCAAGGGAAGCAACGCGCTCCCGCCTGAGATCGTCGGCGCTACGCGCTCGCCGTCACGTCGAGCACCGCCTGCGCAAACGCTTGCGGCGCCTCCTGCGGCAAGTTGTGGCCGATGCCGCCGGTGATCAGCCGGTGCTCGTAGCGGCCGGTGAACTTCCTGGCATAGGCTTCGGGCGCTGGATGCGGCGCGCCGTTGGCATCGCCCTCCATCGTGATGGTGGGCACGGTGATGTCAGGAAAGGTCGCGAGCTTCGCCTCCAGCGCATCATATTTCGCCTCGCCCTGCGCGAGGCCGAGCCGCCAGCGATAGTTGTGCACGACGATGTCGACGTGATCGGGATTGTCGAAGGCGGCGGCGCTGCGCGCGAAGGTGGCGTCGTCGAACGCCCATTTCGGCGAGGCCGTCTGCCAGATCAGCCTGGCGAAGTCGCGCCGGTTCTTGTCGTAGCCCTCGCGGCCGCGCTCGGTCGCGAAGTAGAACTGGTACCACCATTGCAGCTCGGCGGCCGGCGGCAACGGCATGCGGCCGGCCTGCTGGCTGCCGATCAGATAGCCGCTGACCGAGACCATCGCCCTGCACCGCTCCGGCCACAGCGCCGCGATGATGTTGGCGGTGCGCGCGCCCCAGTCATAGCCGGCGAGGGTCGCGGTCCTGATCGCGAGCGCGTCCATCAGCGCGACGATGTCGGCCGCGACGGCGACCGGCTGGCCGCTGCGCAACGCGGTCGGCGACAGCAGCCGCGTCGTGCCGTAGCCGCGCAGATGCGGAATGATGACGCGATGGCCGGACGCGGCCAGCGCCGGCGCGACGTCGGCGAAGCTGTGGATGTCGTACGGCCAGCCGTGCAGCAGGATGACGACGGGGCCGTCGGCCGGACCTGTCTCGGCATAGCCGATGCTGATCTCGCCGGCCGTGACCTGCTTGATCGGTCCGAGCGACGTCCCCGCCCCCGGCCGGATCGCCGGCAGCTTCGTCGTCGCCTTGAAGCTCTGCGCCTGCCCAGCGCTGGAGCCGAGTTGAAAGGCCGCAACGGCGGTTCCGGCAAGGGTGAGGAAACGGCGGCGGTCGGGGTAAAGAACGGTCGGCATGGCGGAGGCTCCTGGTTCCGATGTGCGGTCCTTGTGCGCCATGCATCCGCGCGGCGCTTGGAGGAGGCATTGATTTTTCCTTGAGGCCGGCTTGATTTTGCGGATCGCGTGACGCGAGGGTGAAGCCGGCTGCCGCGGCGGCCAGGGCGGTGCATGTGGTGTATTGCTTCGACGATTTTGTGCTCGATCCCGGCCGCCGCGAGCTGCGCCGCGGCGACGACCTGGTTGCGATGGAACCGCAGGTGTTCGACCTGCTCGCGTTCCTGATCAGGACGCGCGACCGCGTCGTCAGCCGCGACGACATCCTCGCCGAGGTGTGGGGCGGCCGCATCGTCTCCGAGGCGACGCTGGCGAGCCGCATCAGCGCCGCCCGGAGCGCGATCGGCGACAGCGGCGAGGCGCAGCGCCTGATCCGCACCATTCCGCGCAAGGGCGTCCGCTTCGTCGGGGAAGTCCATGAGCAGGCGGACGCAGTGCAGACGCCGGCGGCGGTTTCGGGCGCGCAAGCCTTCGACGGCCCCGCCATCGCGGTGCTGCCGTTCACCAACATGAGCGGCGATCCGGAGCAGGACTATTTCGCCGACGGGATGGCCGAGGACATCATCACCGCGCTGTCCCGCTGCAGCGGCCTCGCCGTGATCGCCCGCAACTCCTCCTTCATCTACAAGGGCAAGGCCGTCGATATCCGTGCGGTCGGACGCGAGCTCGGCGTCGGTTACGTTCTCGAAGGCAGCGTGCGCCGCGCAGGGTCCCGCCTGCGCATCAACGGACAGCTGATCGATGCGGCGTCCGGCGCGCATCTGTGGGCGGAGCGCTTCGACGGCCAGCTGGACGATGTGTTCGCACTGCAGGACCGCATCACCGAAAGCATCGTGGCGGCGATCGAGCCGACGCTCGAGCTGGCGGAAGGCGAGCGGCGCCGCGCCACGCCGCCGCTGCATCCGGACGCCTACGATCTGCTGCTGCGCGCCGCCAGCCTGCGTGACGCCTTCACGCCCGACAGCCTCGCGGCGGCGATCGCGTGTCTGGACCAGGCGCTGGCGATCGATCCCGCCTGCGCGCCCGCGATGGCGGCTTGGGCCTATTGTCAGGCGCTGCGCCACTTCCAGGGCTGGAGCGCGCCGGACGAGACCTATCGCACGGCCGCCGTCGCGCGGGCGTGGCAGGCGTGCGAGCGTGCGCCCAGCGACGCGCAGGTGCTGTGGATGGCGGCCTTCGCGATCTGGAACATGGCCGAGGACATCGCCCCGGCACGGGAGCTGTTCAGGCGCTCGCTTGCCATCAACCCCAACTCGGCGATGGCGCTGACCTTGAGCGGCTGGATCGAGATCATGGCCGGACAGCCGGCTGCGGGCCGCGCGATGATCGAACGGGCGCGGCGGCTGAACCCGCGCGATCCACGGGGCTGGTTCGCAGCCGGAGCGCTGGCGATCTGCGCGGTGGCGGAGGACGATCTCGCAGGTGCCATTCGATGGGCCGAGATCGCGCTGGCGCAGAACCGCCGTTTCGCTGTGGCGCTCCGCGTCCTGATCGTGGCCCTGGTCGGGACCGGTGAGATGTCGCGCGCCGGCGAGGTCGCGCGTCAGCTTCTGAGCCTCGAACCGGATCTCACCGTGTCCGGGTTCCTCGAACGGATCCCGTTTCCGGCCGGAATGCTCGCCACAACCTATGCGGAGGCGCTGCGCGCAGCCGGGGTGCCGCCGTGATCCCGTTCGCGTGCAGCGGACCCTGCTGCAACTGAAATTTTTGACATGAACGGCAAAGTTGCGAAACTTGGCTGGACCTCGTTCACACTACCTTAGGTTCCATTCCGTAGTTTTGCGGAGATCGTCCCGGCGGCCATTTGCCGGACGGCGGAGGGGAATTGATGAGGAAATTGCTTCTCAAATTTTACGAGGATGAATCGGGCGCAACCGCGATCGAGTACGGCCTGATTGCGGCCGGCATCGCGCTCGCGATCATCACCATACTCAACAAGCTCGGACTGACCCTGGAAGGCATCTTCACGACCCTGACCACGAAGCTGAACGGCGGCTGATCGATCGATTGTCTGCAATGGCGTTCTCAGGATCGGAGCAATCCGGTCGCCATGGTCGGACTGGCCGGGCCTCGCGCCCGGCCTTTGTCCTTTGATATAGTTCCATTCTTCGATGGAGCGGCGCCGCAACCGACCTATCAGGGCATCGTGCTGCGTCCAGCCTGCTCGCAGGCATTCGTGCAGCGCCGGCAGGACTCGGCGCCGATCCGGCAATGGGCATGCATCCCGGCGTGCTGCTCGCATTCCTCAGCACAGAGCCGGCATCAACGTATCCGGACGCGCTGACGCCTAACTCTGTTCCCGCCTGCATCCATCATCGATTGGGCGATCAAGTTCGATCGCGCGGCGCGACCTCAATCATCTCACGATCCGCGTGACGGAATTATCACCTCACCGTGCGTCACGGCTTCCGGCATTTCATTCGCCCGCGCCTACGAGCGCCATTTCGCAGAACTGCCATCCGAAACCTTGCGGCGTGCGCGTATGGACGCACCCGTTCGGTTGAGGCACAACAGCTCTCGTCACTGACGTCGGCGGCCCGAGCCGCGGACCAAGAACGACGCGCGCAAGCAAAGCGCCGACGATGTGGAGGAATGGATGCTGATTCCGATGGCCGACGTACCGCGCTGGTATGCGGAGCGCAAACCCAGGGACAGCGTCGCGCTCCGGCACGGGACCGATACGCTGACCTGGGAGCAGCTCGAGCGCCGCGCCAATGCGCGTGCGCGCGCCTTCGCGGCCAAGGGCGTCAAGCCAGGCGACTTCGTCGCGATCGGCCTGCCCAACGGCAATGCGCTGTTCGAGACCAGCTTCGCGGTGTGGAAGTGCGGCGCGACGCCGACGTCGCTGTCGTGGCGGCTGCCGCGCGGCGAGGCCGCCGCGGTGCTCGAGATCCTCAAGCCGTCGCTGGTGGTCGGTGGCGAGGCCGACTGGAACGCGCCGAACGCGCTGCCGGCCGATTTCACGCCCGAGGGCTTTTCCGACGAGCCGCTCAGCGCGCCGGTGTCACGCTATTGGAAGGCGATGACTTCGGGCGGCTCGACCGGACGGCCAAAGGTGATCCTCGATCACCAGCCTGCGGTGACCGACACCGCCGCCGAGCCGCCGCTCGGCATTCCGAAGGGCGCATCGCTGCTCAATCCCGGCCCGCTCTATCACAACGCGCCCTTCATCGTGTCGCATTACGCGCTGTTCGCCGGCGGCAGCTTGACCGGGATGGTGAAGTTCGACGCCGAGGAGACGCTGCGGCTGATCCAGGCGCAGCACATCCAGTGGGTCAACTTCGTGCCGACGATGATGCACCGGATCTGGGCGCTGCCGGAGGCGGTCCGCAACAGCTACGACGTATCGAGCCTGAAGATGGTGTTCCACATGGCAGCGCCGATGCCGCCATGGCTCAAGGAAAAATGGATCGAGTGGCTCGGGCCCGAGCGCGTCCATGAGCTCTATGGCGGCACCGAGCGCCAGGGCCGCACCATCATCTCCGGCACCGAATGGCTGCAGCACAAGGGCTCGGTCGGCAGGATCGACGAGTCCTGCAAACTGCGCATCCTTGGTCCCGACGGCAACGATGTCGCGCCCGGCGAGAGCGGCGAGATCTACTTTCTTCCCGCTGATGGCGCCGGCAGCACCTATCACTATCTCGGCGCCGAGCCGAAACGGCGCGCCGACGGCTGGGAGTCGCTCGGCGACATCGGCCGGCTCGATGCCGACGGCTACCTCTATCTCGGCGACCGCCTCGCCGATATGATCCTGCGCGGCGGCGCCAACATCTATCCGGCCGAGGTCGAGGCGGCGCTGATGGCGCATCCCGACATCCGCTCCTGCGTCGTCGTCGGCCTGCCTGATCCGGAGCTCGGCCAGCGCGTGCATGCGATCGTGGAGATCGACCGTGCCAAGGACGCGCAAGCCATCGTCGACGGCATGGGGGCATTCCTCGCCGACCGGCTCAGCCGCTACAAGCACCCGGAAAGCTACGAGCTGGTCGACGTGATGCTGCGCGACGATTCCGGCAAGGTCCGGCGCACCCTGCTGCGCGACGAGCGCGCAGCGTGGATGAAGGATGGCCGCCACTTCCGTCTCGTGCCCGCGCGGGCGCGACCGGCAGCAGACTGACGGCCCGGAAATTTTTCGAACGTTTACGATGCTGGCGTAGACTCCGTGAGGGAAGGAGACTCCGCGCCATGATGTCGAGACGACGGTTTCTGCGCACCGCGGGTACGGCCGCAGCGCTGCCCTTTGCGCGGATGCCGCGGGCGCGTGCCGAGCTGCGCACCATCCTCAACGATGCCAGCCGGCTCAACCCGACGCCGGTCGCCAGACACGTGGTGATCAGCAAGCCCGCGACCGACGATCTGATCGCGCGGCTGCGCGCCGAGCTGAAGGAGGCTGCGGCCGCGAAACGCCCGGTGACCGCGGCCGTGGCCCGGCATTCGATGGGCGGCCAGAGCCTGCCGCGCGACGGCACCGCGATCACGCTCGACGGCGGCGCGATCGAGCTCGACACGGCGGCGAAGACCTATCGGACCGCGGCCGGCAACCGCTGGTGGGACGTGATCGCCGCGCTCGATCCCAAGGGTTTCTCGCCGGCCGTGATGCAGTCCAACAGCGATTTCGGCGTCGGCAGCACGTTCTGCGTCAATGCCCATGGCTGGCCGGTGCCGTACGGCCCGTTCGGCTCGACGGTGAAGTCGATCCGCATGCTGCTTGCCGACGGCACCTTGGTGCAGTGCTCGCGTAACGAGAATGCCGAGCTGTTCGGCCTTGCGATGGGCGGCTACGGCCTGTTCGGCATCATCGTCGATCTCGAGGTCGAGATGGTGCCGAACCTGCTGCTCGAGCCGCGCTTCGAGCGCATGGCGCCGGAGACGTTCGCGGAAAAGTTCACACAGAGCATCGACGGCGACGCCAATATGAAGATGGCCTATGGCCGGATGTCGGTGTCGCGCAAGGCGTTCTTCGACGACGCCCTGCTCGTCACCTTCCGCCCCGCCCCCGATGCTCCGACGACCCTGCCCGCGGCAGTCAGCTCCGGCAAGCTCACCGGCGTCGCCAACACGATCTATCGCGCCCAGACCGGCTGGGAGGTCGCCAAGGGCCTGCGCTGGTTCATGGAGACGCGGCTCGGCCCCGCCATCTCCGACAGCCGCTACACCCGCAACTCGTTGATGGCCGAGCCGGTCGCCAATCTGGCGCAGAAGGACATGCACCGCACCGACATCCTGCATGAATATTTCGTCGCGCCGGAGCGGTTCGGCGACTTCCTCGCCGCCTGCCGCGAGATCATTCCCAAGGCGCGCGCCGAATTCCTCAACGTCACCCTGCGCTACGTCGCCGAGGACAGGACACCCGCGCTCACGATCGCGCCGGTACGCCGCATCGCGGCCGTGATGTCGTTCTCACAGGCCACTTCGCCCGAAGGCGAGATCGACATGCTGCGGACGACGGAGGCGCTGATCGACCGCATCACCGCGATTGGCGGCGCGTTCTATCTGCCCTATCGTCTGCACGCCCGCCGCGACCAGGTCGAGAAGGCTTATCCGGCGGCCGCGCACTTCGTCGCCGCCAAGCGGCGGTATGATCCGAACCTCCTGTTCCGCAACGCGATGTGGGACGCCTATTTCGCATGAATACATCAGCAGCAGACGGCCTCGCATTGGACCGCTATCGCATCGCCGCGCTGGCGCTCGCCACGGCGCTCCTGTTCGCCGCCGCGACCGACTACATCCCGGCGTTCATCGATGCGCAGGGCCGCGTGTTCGGCCTGTTCCAGCTCGACATCTACAAGGATGCGCTGCATGTCGTCTCCGGCCTGTGGGCGCTGGCCGCGATGCTGACCCGCCGCAGCGCGGTGTTCTTCCTGCGCGTGTTCGGCACGCTGTACTTCCTCGACGGCGTGATGGGCGTGTTCACCGGCTCCGGCTATCTCGACCTCTCGATCGTGATCGACGGCATCCGCAACACCTCGTGGCTGGTGAAGGTTCTCTCCAGCCTGCCGCATCTCGTACTCGGCGCGATCGGCATCGCTGTCGGCTGGTCGCCGTGGCGTAGACAGGCTACCCTCGCATGAGCCTGCGTCGCAAAGCGCTATATCTCGCCGGCGCCCTCGTCGCGGCCGCCGCGATCGGCATCGCCGCCACCGCGATCAGCGTCGAGACGGTCTGCGTCGCCGACGTACCGACACCCGCCGTGACCTCGGAGTTCGGCATCACCGATCCCGCTTATGCGCGATCGCAGGGTGACAGCTTCCTGACCTTTCCGGAATGGTACATCGTCCACGCCTATGCCGACCTCGCTGCGGTGACCGGGCAGGCATCGGAATCGGACTTCCACTATTTGTCGAGCATCTCCGGCTTCTGGCGCAGCCTGTGCCGCGCCATGCGGCAGGCCGCGGGCTCCGGACCCGCCACCTCGGAGCAGAAGCTGACGAACTACATCATCGGCTTCAGCTTCACCGCCGAGATGGCGCTACAGGGCGCTTACGAGAAGAGCATCGGAGCGATCAGCTGGGAGACCACGAACGGCGTCAAGACGGCAGAGGACGCCTTCAACCTTGCCCTGTTGAAGGACTACGCCGCGTTCCTGTATCAGACCCCCTGGTATCGGTATCCCTTCGCCGCCAAGCTCGGTGAGTTCTGGCGCGAGACGCCGTTCGTGCCGTCGTTCCGCGCGATGGAGCGGCGCGTTTCGCTCAGCCTGCAATATGCAGGGCGCGCCGCCTATGCGGCCGTCATCGGCTATGCGGCGGGCTACGATCCGGCCGTGCTGACCATCCAGAGCGTCGTCACCGGCCTGCCCGCCGCCGAGCTTGCAGTCCTTCCGGGAGTGAAGGCGATCCGCGAGGTCACGGACGCCAAGGGCGCGAAGGGCGTGCTGGTGGAGACCCAGCGCTACGCCAAGTTCGATGCCTTCGCCAAGGAGCTCGGCCGTCATGACGGTGCTTCGCTTGGCGAAATCGCAGGCAACCACCGCATCCTGGTCACGATCGTGGTCCCGCCCGGCGACGGACGGCTGGCAGCTTTCGACGGGCTGCCTATATTCAGCGTGCCGATCCAGTCGCGCCCCGGTGCCCGTCGCATCGGTGTCGACGTGCCGGTCCGGTCACTGGTTCAGGACATCACCCGTTTCGAAGCCGCGGGATATACGTTCGAGCATGCCTACGACTACTGACCAGCATCCCCGATCCCGCGCCGTTCCAGTGAAGGGCGTGCTGGCAGTTGCCTTCGCCTGGTTTGCGGGCATGGCTGCCATGGCGCTGGTGATCAAGCCGGATGCGGTGGTCGTGTTCGGTCCGCCAGACCGTGTGATCCCCGCGATCGTTACCGCCGATGGAGCCTTGCTCGACGCCGGGCGTTTCCACCTCGCGGCCAGAACGGGAGCCGCCACGGTCGGCAGCCTCTACGCCGCCGGCGCGTGGCTGGTCTGGCCCCTGATCGGCAGGGGCTGCGGCCGCGGGTAGTCGGTGAAGCGCAGTTCCTCCTCGCGCGAACGCGGAGCCCTCGGAACTGGCGCCGACGCCCAAAGATGTTAAGCTCGCGTTCACGCTGTGGCCGTCACGCGACACGAAGCAGAAGCTTGGTCGATGCACCCGGGGGTATCGACAGAGCAGGAGAACGAAATGCCTTCTTTGACCGAATGGAAAGTGCCGTCCGCCTTCCAGCCTCGCGCCGAAGACTATCAATATGATCTTGATCAAGCCCTGTCCTCGATCGTGGGCCTGCATGCCATCATTCCGTCCGACGCGTTCAGCGCGGAAACGCTGGGGACCGAGCGCGCCGGGAATGCCGTCGTCATCGACGACGGGCTGGTGCTGACCATCGGCTACCTGATCACCGAGGCCGAATCCGTCTGGCTGCACCCCAATGACGGACGCGTGGTCGAAGGCCATGTGCTCGGCTTCGACTTCACCACCGGCTTCGGCCTGGTACAGGCGCTCGGGTCGCTCGACCTGCCGGCCCTGCCGCTCGGCTCGTCGGCCGCTACCAAGGTCGGCGATCATGTCGTGCTCGGCGGCGCCGGTGGGCGGACGCGATCGGTCGCGAGCCAGATCATCGCCAAGCAGGAATTCGCCGGCTATTGGGAATATCTGCTGGACGAGGCGATCTTCACCCACCCCGCCCATCCGAATTGGGGCGGCACCGGCCTGCTCTCGGCCAAGGGCGAGCTGATCGGCATCGGGTCGCTGCAGCTGGAGCGCGAGCGCGACAGCAAGGACGAGCACGTCAACATGATCGTGCCGATCGATCTGTTGAAGCCGATCATCGATGATCTCAGGCGCTTCGGCCGCGTCAACAAGCCGGCGCGCCCCTGGCTCGGCATGTACGCGACCGAGGTCGACGATCGCGTCGTCGTGATCGGCGTCTCCGACAACGGTCCCGCGGCCCGCGCCGAGCTCAAGGCGGGCGACGTGATCCTCGGGATCAACGGCGACAAGGTGACAAGCCAGAGCGAGTTCTATCGCAAGCTCTGGGCGCTCGGCGCAGCCGGCGTCGACGTGCCGCTGACGGTGCACCATGAGGGCGTCACCTTCGACGTCACGATCGCCTCGACCGACCGCGCCAAGCTGCTCAAGGCCCCGCGGCTGCACTGAGGCGGCCGCGGGACTGCGTTCACGCGTTGACGTGCCAGGCCGCCGCGATCTGGTCGTGCAGCTGCGCATCCGTCGGCAACTGTGATGCCACCGTGGGATCGAAACCCGGATGCGCCTGGGCGTAGGTCGCCATGGCCTGCACGAGCTGCGAAACGTGCGTATCGATCTCGAGGCCTCCGGCCTTGATCTCCTGCAGCTGATAGGAGCCGCCAAGGAACCAGTCGGCCACCGTGACCTGCTGATGGGTGCCGAGAATGTCGATCTCGAGATCGTTGCCCGATTTGACGAACCAGAAATTGTCGGCCGTGTAGGCGGTGCCGAAATCGAGCGTGCCGGTCGGCTTCGCCAGCGACGCGACGCCATTGATGATGACGTCGTTGCCGTCACCGGGCGCGTAGACATAGGTGGCGCCGACGCCGCCAACCAGGATGTTGTCGCCGGCCCCGCCCTGCAGCACGTCGCTGCCCAGACCGCCGATCAGCAGATCGTCATTGGCGGTCCCGAACAGCATGTCGTTGCCGCCGCCCGCGATCAGCAGCGCACCATCGGTTGCAGCAATGGTCGCGCCCGACACTGGATCGATCGTCACCGTTGTCGCCGCGTCGCTCAAGGCTGCGCTGAGCCAGTCGAGATTGTCGGTCTTGCCGCCCCAGAGCGCGCCGATCGCCAGGTCGATCAGGCCAGCATCCTCGCCGTCGAAGCTGGCGACGGCATCGATGAGCGCGACCTTGCCCAGGATGTCGACCGCCGATCCCGTGTCCCAGCGCGACCACAGATCGGATGACAGGTCGGCGACCAGCAGGTTCTTGGCCGTGTCCTGATAGAGGATGCCGTGCTCGTGGCCGATCAGGCCGGGCGTCGTCGACATCACCTCGTCATGGTTCTGCGCCAGCAGCGCCGAATACTCGACCACGATCTCGGCCAGCGCCTTCTCGACCCCGCCATCTTTCAGATAGGTCGCAGCCGAGGTTGCAGTCACGCTGTTGCCGAGCACGCCGCCGCCGTTGAACAGGGCCTGCACGGCGCTGTTGCCGTAGCCGCTGGCGTCGGTCACCGCCGAATAGGCGATCATGTCCTTCATCTTGTCGGACGGCGCGCCTTCCCCGCTCACACCGGCCGCGGGAATGCCGACGGCCGAAGCAATCGCGTCATCCTGCAGCGGCGCCAGCAGCACAGCCGCCGCCTTCTTCCAATCCTGGGCACCGTTGTCACTCGCCCATTGCATCATCGTCAGCAGCGCGATCGAGTGCAGGCTGACCGGATCCAGACCGAGATCCGTGCCCGCGCCGAGCACGGTCTTCTGCTCGGACGAGATGCCGATCGCAGCATCGGCAATGGCGAGCGCGCCGGCGACCGGTCCGAGCTGCAGCAACGCCAGGGGTGCTTCCAGCACGGGCGCCGCGGCTCGGACATATTGCAGGATCTCGCCGGCGACGGAGACCATATGGATGTCGGAATAGCGCTCGACGGGGTGCGACGTCAGCGCGCCCCAGAAGCCGTGCAGCTGATCGTAACGGACCTCGGCGGCGAACTCGAATGGCATCGCGTCATACGCGTAGGCCACCTTGTCATTGAGCGCCGCGATGTAGCCGGCAAGCCCGCCACCGAGCGAATGGCCGGTCAGCGAGACGTTCGATGTCGCCCATGTCTTGTAGTAGGCCTCGGCGTCCGGGAATTGCGTCGGCCAGCCGGCCAGGCCGGCGCCACCGAGCCACGACGGCACGTCGGCGAGACTGTCGGTGCCGCGAAACGAAATGATCCGTGTCGATGGATCGCCCGAGAGCTGATAGGTCGCGGCCTCGAAATTGTCGGCGGTCGAGGTCACGCTCCCCGCCACCAGCTCATAGCTCCCGATGCGACTGAAATTGACCACAAGCGTCGGGTTGACGCCTCTGTTGTAGACGTCCATGGCGAGCACCGCGTTGATCAACGCGGCCGACGGCGACTTGGTCATGATGCGAATCCCCCCTCGGCAACCGATCGGCAGTTTTGACCCAGGGCGGAGATCCACGAGGAACCCTCCGCTGCGCCGCCGGCTCTCACCAAGTGCGACATCGCGCCCGAATTTTGTCAACCAACTATCGTCTCCGCGTGTATTCGCGCGCGACTCACCTGCCGCGCGCGATGGCAGCCTCCGCGCTGTGTTGACTTGCAGGAGCCGCATCGCGAGATTGTGGCTTCGCGGAGCGAACACGCGTTCGGAAAATGGTCATTGCCCGGACGTCCGATTTTGCGTTGCATGACAGCGCTCGCCGGCAAGCAGACGAGACGGCCAGACCCGCGTACCAAGGAGACCTGCATGACGGATGCCGTGGTGGATGACATTCTCATCGTGTTGCCGCCACTGCTGCAGACGCTCGAAGCCCTGTCCCACGTTGCACGCTACCTGAACCCGCCGGATTTCGATCGCGTGATGGCTGATGTCGGCGATCCCGAGCGGACGCTGCACACGGCGCGGATTCATCTCACGTCGTGGCCGGCGGACTTCGCCCATATCCGTATCGCCTTCGACACCGCGGCGGACGCCGCGCTGATGTCGTTTGCCGGCCTGCGCGCCGTTCAGCGCGGTGAGGGCGACCTGGTCGATGTGTTCAGGGCCCTTCGTCAATTGCCACGCGCACTCGAGGCGCTGTTTCCACTGGCAGCGACGCTGCCGCCGCTGAGCGAATTCTTCCTCGATCCCGCCGTCGATGGCGACAACGGGCTGCGCCAGTTGCTGGCCGCGTCCTCTGCAGGCAAGGACACAGTGTTTCACGACCATAACGAGATCGGCAATCGCGGCGGCTTTTCGCTGTATGTGCCGGAATACTACACGGCGGACAGGGCTTGGCCGCTGGTCATGGCGCTGCATGGCGGCAGCGGCAACGGCCGCGACTTTCTCTGGAGCTGGCTGCGCGCCGCGCGCAGCCTCGGCGCCATCCTGATCGCCCCCACCGCGGCAGGACCGACCTGGGCGCTGATGGGCGACGACGCCGATACGCCAAACCTCCTGCGCATTCTCGACCTCGTCCGCAGCCGCGTCGCGATCGATCCCGCCCGCATGCTCCTGACCGGGATGAGCGACGGTGGCACGTTCTGCTACGTCAGCGGATTGGCCGCAGGCTCGCCGTTCACGCATCTTGCGCCGGTGGCCGCGACGTTCCATCCCCTGATGGCCGAGATCGCCGACCGGGACCGTCTGCGCGGCCTGCCGATCCAGATCGTGCACGGCCGGCTCGACTGGATGTTCCCGGTCGAGATCGCGCGGCATACGGCCGACGCCCTGGCCAAGGCCGGCGCCGACGTCGCCTATCGCGAGATCGACGATCTCAGCCATTGCTATCCGCGCGAGGCCAATGTCGAGCTGCTGCGCTGGCTGTTGCGCTGAGCTTGCCTCTCCTTGCTACGACATGGCTGATCGGCAATGCCGCCGACACAATGTCGGCGGATTTTGTCCGCATTGGTCCTGCTCGGTCATACAGCGGGGGCGCTGCACACGGGCGGCCATGACGCCGCCGAAGGTCTGCTCATGCCCTCGCCGCTGATGCCCTCGCCTGCCGCGTCCGTCGCGCAAGTCTCGTCCGCCCGCTCCTCCACCTCCGTCGTGCTTGCCAATGGCGTCAACCGTCTCGAGGTGACGCTCAAGCTCACGACCGCGATCCTGGCGCTGGCCGCCGGCGTCTACACCTATCTTGGCGTCCGCGAGCTGCTCAACGGCAGTCCGACCACGGTGTTCTTTGCGGCAGTCATCTACTCCGTCGCGGTCTCGGTCGGCATCTACGCCTTCTGGGTGTTCATGATGCAGTTCATGCCGCACGTCACCAGCGCGATGGGGCGTTTGATGATGGCCGGCTGCATGCTGCTGGGCTCGCTGATGATCGTCGCGATGTCGTCCTGGCTGAATGCGTCTGCCCTGGCCGGCGCCGCGGCGATCCAGCAGCATCTCGCCATCACCGTGCAGAACTACACGCGCGACCTCGACAGGGCCAATAGCCAGGCCATCGCTGCGCAAAGCCTGCTGCCCGATATCCAGCTCGCCTCCTCCCGCTTCGCCAAGCTGGCGGACGCCGAACGCGCGGGCTCGCTGACCGGCACCTCCGGATCGGGCACCGTGGTCCAGCTTCTCGCGCAGATGTCGACGCAGCTCGACGGACTGGGCCAGCAGGTCCAGGAGTCCGGCAGGCGCGTCTCTGCTCTCTACGAGCAGGGCGGCAAGAGCCTCGCCAAGATGCGCGAGCTGATCTCCGACCGCGGCCCGATCGCAACGCGCAGCGATGCCTTCGCCACGGAGTCGTTGAACCTGATGGGCGTGATCGCCAATCTGCAGCAGACCTCGGTGGCACCTGCGGTGAGGCGCGCCGCGGCGTCGCTGTCCGCCGGTTTCATCGCGCCCGCCGCAGGCGGACGCAGCGGCGACCTGGCCGAGCGCCAGACCGCCGTCGTCGGCAAGGTGGAGGGCGCGATCGCCACGCAGGCCGCCTCGCTCGCCGACGCCGCCGACAAGATCCTGGCGCTGCCGCGCATCGAGCCGACCCGCTTCCAGACGCTGTCGCCCGCTGAAGCCGTGCTGCGCTACGCCGGCGACTTCATTCCGAGCTGGGCGGGCGCAATCTCGATCGACCTGATGCCGGCGGTGCTGGTGCTGATCCTCTGCGTCGTCCATGCCGCCATCCGCCGCGAGGGCCTGCCCGCCGTGAGCGCCTCCAGCCTGACGGCCGCCGATCTCGTCACCGCATTGCAGATTGCGCGCGAGGTCGAGGACGCCAGGCGGGCGGCCGAGCGACGGCCAGCCGAAACGCCCACGGAGGCGCCTGCTGCATCAGCCGTTGAGCCGGCGCCGGCCGCGGCGGATGAGAACGTGACGTCGCTGTCATCAGCTCGAATCGGGAAGTAGTCCCGTGGCTTCGGCGCTGAACCGACGCGTCCATGCCTGGCTCGCGGGCAATCCCGACGAGAGCATTCTGCGTTGGGTCTTCCGCAGCATTCTCGTCGTCACCGTCGCGGTTCTCGCGGCGGACCTGCTCGAGTTGAATGCTCCGCAGGTGCCATCGGATGCAGCCCCGCCTCAGCTCGACATTCGGCGCGAGGCGCCGGACCTGCCGGCCGAATCACCATCCTTGCTGGCGCCCCTGATGAAGCGGCTGATGCCGCTGCCGCAGGGCGATCGTGCCTTGCAGCAGCCGATTCAGTTCGAGCTGCGCGGCGGCGGCCGGCTGTTCGCGACCGGCACGATCACACCCGGCAGCGCGCGCAGCTTTGCGGACGCAGTCGAACGTCATGGCGAATATATCAGGACGATCGTGCTGAACTCGCCCGGCGGCTCCGTCGCCGACGCGCTGGCGATGGGGCGACTGATCCGCGCGCGGAAATTCGCAACCGAAGTGGAGGCGGGAAAATATTGCGCCTCGTCGTGCCCGCTGGTGTTCGCCGGCGGTCTCGAGCGCCGGGCCGGCGAGCGGGCGATCATCGGCGTGCATCAGACCGCCGCAGTCCCCACGTCCGGGACCGCCGTGAGGTCCGGCGACGACATGAGCCTTGCGCAGAACATCTCGGCGCGGTGCCAGCGCCATCTCGCCGAGATGGGCATCGATCTGAAGGTCTGGGTGCATGCGATGGAGACACCGCATGACCAGCTGTTCACGTTCAAGCCCGACGAGATGAAAACGCTCAATCTCGTCACTTCGCTGCCGGAATCACGGCCTGAAAAATCGCGCAGTTAGGTTGTTCTGATCGCGGCGGACCGGGACCGCGGCGAGCGCGGAACCAAGTTTCGACCGCGGCGTTGTTGGCCGTCACACTGGAGAACATGACATGCGGACATTCGTGGGAATGATCCTGGGGGCCCTCATCCTGGGGTTCGGCGTCTACATCCATGATTCGATGCAAACTTCCGAGGTCGCCAACGGGCCGACCGCGCAGACGCGCCGGACCATCGTGAACTGGGACGTCGCGGCGGATAGCTGGAATTCACTCAAGACCCGCGCGCATGACGACTGGGTTCGCATCTCGTCGAAGTAACGCGCACGACGCTGCTGTTTTCAAGGCGCCTCGGCCGTTGGTCGAGGCGCCTTTGCTTTGCCCATCAGTTGGCCGCCTTGGCCTTGCGCGCGTCGGCGATGACCTGCTCGAATTGCGCCATGGTCAGCACCCCGGGCACCCTGAATTTGCCGACGATGAAGGACGGCGTACCGCGGAAACGCAAGCCCCGCGCCTGCTTGTCGTTGCGCGCCAGCATGTCGTCGATGGCCTTGGCGTTGGCGGCGAGGTCGCGCTTGGCGCGGTCGACGTCGACGCCTGCTCCCGCGAGCAATTCGTCGATGCGCGGCTCGGTGAGCTTCGAGCTGACGCCGATCAGCGCCTCATGCGCCTTGGCGTATTTGTCCTGATATTTGCAGGCCAGCGCCATCCGCGCGGCAGTTACCGAAGTCGGCCCGAGAATCGGCCACTCCTTCAGCACCCAGCGCACCTTGCCATCATCGTGGATGACCTGCTGCAGTTCGGGATCGAGCTTGCGGCAATACGGGCAATTGTAGTCGAACCATTCGACGATCGTGATGTCGCCCGAAGGATTGCCGAGCACCGGCGCGTCGGGGTCGCGCAGCACCGCGCCCTCGTCGGGCTCGTCGGCATCCTCGGCGTGACTGTCGCGGGGCCACAAGGAAAGCGCCGCGCCTGCGCCAAGAAGCGTCAACACGTCACGCCGGCTGCTGGCGGAGGTGATCGCAGTCGAGGGGACGCGCTTCATCGAGGTCAGCTCCAGATATGCAGCAGGCTGCGCGTCAGCATATACAGCGCCACCACCGCGATCACGACGGAAAACACCACGTTCAATACGCCGCGCCGTTCGGAGAGATGGCGCGCCAGGCGTGTGCCGGCAAGACCTCCGGCGATTCCGCCAGCGATGAACAGTCCGGCGAGATCCCAGGCGACGAGCCCGGACCAGGCATAGCTCGCCGCGGTGGTGAGCCCGAAGGTCGTCACCGCGACCAGCGACGAGCTGACCGCATTCATGATCGGCATGCCCGTCGCAGCCATCAGCGCCGGCACGATCAGGAAGCCGCCGCCGATGCCGAAGAAACCGGACAGCGTGCCGGTGGCGAGGCCGAAGCCGACGACCGCCGGGACGTTGGCCATGCTCATCTTCACATCGGGGGTGCCGATGCGGGCGCGCGTCTTCAGCATCAGCATGGCGATGACCATCATCACCAGCGCGAACAGCGCCAGCAGCTTCTGGCCGTCGACCATCTTGCCGAGCAGCGAGCCGATGAAGGCGCCGACGATGCCCGCCGTTGCGAACAGCGCCGCGATCGGCCAGATCACGGTGCCGCCGCGCGCATGATTGGCGAGATTGATGGCCGCGTTGGTGGCGACCGCGATGGCGCTCGAGCCGATCGCGATGTGCGGCTCGGGCACGCCGACGACATAGACCATCAGCGGCACCGCGAGCACCGAGCCGCCGCCGCCGACGAGGCCGAGCGAGAACCCGACCATCGCGCCGCAAAACAGGCTGAGCACACCTTGGACAGCAGAGATCATGGCGAGAGCAGGGTCATTTCCCGCACAGGAAGGCAAGCCCCAAAATCACCGGAGCAGCAATGCCGCCGCCACCGCTGCGAACCGCCGCGCGACCGGCGCCGATCCGAGCCCGGCGGTCTCGCGGCGATGCGCGGCGTCGAAAGCGTCGGCCGGACGCATGATGCCCCCGGCCGCCGGCAACGTCTCGTCAGCCCGGATCAGGCAGCGCCCTTCAGCTTCTTGGTGCATTCGCTGTAGTAGCCGCCGCCCTTCTGGATCCACTTCAGGCCGCCATTGGCGTTGGTCGCCTTGTTGGCATTGTACTGATCGACGCAGGTCTGCAGCCGCGCCTTGCCGGGCTTCTCCTTGGCGTATTTCGGGTCCACCGCGTTGGGGAACACGGCGGGACCGGTCGGCGCGGGAGCGGCCTCCTTGGCTTCGGATTTCGCCGCCTTGGCCGGCTTGGCCTCGGCGGCAGGCGCGGCCGGAGCCGCGGCCGCGGCGGCATCGCTTCCGCACTGGGCCTTGCGGAAGTCGTTCCACTTCTGGCCGCCCAGCGTGCCGGCCTCCTTCGCCTGCTTGTACTTGGCGCTGCATTCCTGCGCGGTCAGCGCCTTCGCCGGGGCGGCGGCGAACGTCGCGAGCCCGATCACGGCCAGCGTAGCGAGTGACGAAGCAACCAATGATTTTGCGTGAAAACTCATCCTCGATCTCCCTGTGGAGCATGATGGAATGGGACGGTAATTCTAGCGAGACGCTCGCGACCGACAAAGCAGGCGGGAGCGTGGCCGCGCGAAAATATAATTTGCGTCGCGCGGCGATCCGGCTCATTCCATTCACTGCGGGTTCAGCATCGCCGGACATCGCGCCGTGCCTTTCGTTCGAGGACTTCAGCATGAGATTCACTGCCCGGGCGGCGATTGCGGCCATCGCAATTGCCACCCTGTGGACCGCCGGCCCCGCCTGCTCGCAGCCCGGATTGACGCTGCCGGCGCGGCCCGATGCCGCCACCGACAAGTTCGCCAGCCTGGACAAGGCGGCGCGGCGGACGATTTCCGTTGCCTGCTCCAAGGAGGCTGACGAGCAGGGGCTGAAGGGCAAGGCACGCGGCAAATTCCGCTCGGCCTGCAAGCGCGACAAGGCGGCGGCGGCCGCCGCGGCGACACCCGTGCCCGCTCCCGCGCCGACGCCGGAGAAGCCGAAATGACCGGCACCTGCGGGTGCACGCGCGCATGGCGCCTGCGCAGCGGCGGGAATTGTTCGCGCAGGCAGGTTTTGGCATAAGGCGCCGTGCGCCAGATCATCTCCTCCCTCCCCTTTGAGCTGCCGAGCCGCGCCAAGATCCTGAGCGCGATCGAGACGCTCGTGCTCGGCACCGCCGGCGGCCTGATCTTCCTCGTCGCCCATCTGCCCGGCGGGCTGATATCCGGCGCGATGATCGCGACCGCGATCGCCGCAATCGCCGGCCGCCCGCTGGCGATGCCGCCGATCCTGACCCAGACCGTGCTGCTGCTGCTCGGCATCTCGATCGGCGCCGTGGTCTCGCGCGAGCTGATCAACCATGTCAGCGCCTATCCGGTGACCATCGGCCTCCTGGCGCTCGCGACGTTCTGCTCGACCTTCGGCTCCAGCCTCTATCTGCAGCGCATCCATGGCTGGGACCGCACCTCGGCGCTGCTCGCCGGCAGTCCCGGCGCGCTGTCGCAGATCACGATGCTCGCGGTCGAGCGCGGTGCCGACCTGTCGGCGATCGCCGTGGTGCAGACGCTGCGGGTGATCATCCTGACGGCGGCGCTGCCGCTGGTGCTGGCGGTGGCGGGCGTCGCACCGGCCGCGCCGATCTCGCTCGGCCAGAGCGTCGCCTCGCCGCTCGGCCTGCTCGCGCTGCTGGTGGCCTCGCTGGTCGCGGCGATGCTGATGCAGCTGATCAGGTTTCCGGCGAGCTGGCTGTTCGGCGCGATGGTCGCCAGCGGCGTCCTGCACGGCACCGGCCTCGTCGAGGGCGGCCTGCCGGAATGGATGCGCGGCGTGGCGCTGGTCGGCATCGGCGCCCTGATCGGCAGCCGCTTCGCCCGGATGCGGGTGAAGACCCTGGTCGGCCATATCAGGGCTGCGTTGGGCTCGTTCGCGATCGCGGTGGCGATATCGGCGCTGTTCGTCACCGTGATCGTGCTGGTGACGCATGTGCGCTTCTCCGACACCATCGTCGCGTTCGCGCCCGGCGCGATGGACGCGATGATGGCGCTGGCGCTGACGCTGCACATCGACCCGATCTTCGTCGGCGCGCATCACCTGTCGCGCTTCGTGTTCGTCACGATCGCCACCCCCGGCATCGTCCATTTGTTCGGACGGCCGCAGGAGGATGTCGACGACTAGGCGCGCTTCCGGGCGATGCCCCAGCCCGCGATGGCGGCGATGGCGAGCGAGATCAGCACGCTGTAGCCGGCGAGCGACAGGCCGAGGAAGCGGAATTGCACCTCGTCGCAGCGTACGACCTTGACGCTGTCGAGCCGCTCCAAGAGGTTGCCGGCGCTGCCGAGATTGCCGATCGGCCCGGTGCATTCGGTCGGCCCCGGCCAGAAGCCCCATTCGACGCCGGAGTGATAGACGCTGAGCCCGGCATTGCCGAGCGCGGCCAGCGCCACCACGCCGAGCCCCGCGAGCACCAGCGCGCGCGGCGCGCCGCCTTTGGCGGCGAGCGCGATCAGCAGCCCGAGCGGCACGATCGCATAATAGGCCCAGCGCTGCTTCAGGCAGAGCTCGCAGGGCTGCAGGCCCCAGACCAGCTGCATGTACCAGGCGCCGGCCAAGGCCGCCGCCGCGATGCCGGCCGCGAGCAGCGCCGCCGCCACCGCCGGGCTCATGGCTCCCGCCGCGGGGCGCGCCATCACAGACGTATTGGTCATCGGTCCTCCCGAACGGGGCTGCATCCGGTCCAATGCCGGGCCGTTCCGGCTCCTACTCCGGCTCGCGAAAGCTGTCGAGATGCGCGCCCATCACGTCCGTGCGGGTTGACCCGGCCCGGCCGCCCGCTATAGTCCGCCCGCTTCGCTATGGTTCCTGCACAGGCCCGGCGAATGCCCCTGTGGCGGAACTGGTAGACGCGCTCGACTCAAAATCGAGTTCCGCAAGGAGTGCTGGTTCGATTCCGGCCAGGGGCACCAGCCTTCGCTGCTACTCTTCGGTGAGCCCTCGCTGATCGCTCCCACTGGCGCGGGCGGGCGACTTCCCCGCGCCATCACAATCGAGGTCTTGATGCCGACCTTCATCATCGACTGTCCGCGGTGCAAGGCCAAGGTTGGCGCTGAAATGCACGGGCGCGTCGATTACTACAGTGACGCTTACGGCGATCCGTTCGGCGATCGCGTGATGCTTGGGAGGTGCCCAAGCTGCTCAATCGCGCTCGTTGGGCCGACTTGCTCGACCAGTTCAAGCAGCAGCACAGCAAGGCCGCCTAGCGGCCTATTTTCTTGCGTACGCCTTTTGGGGTATAGACGGGTCTGTAAACCCTTTGGTTGATATCGCATACTATGCCCGGCCCATTTGATTTTTTGCCGGAGGACATGGCGTACTACGCCAACATTGCGGTCGAGCAGGTTGATACGTATCCCACGTCCTCGCTAAACAGCATCCGCAGCTTTGCGGACTTGGCCGCTCGACTTATTGCCGAGCGCCATTCAATACCCATAACCGAAGAAATGACGAATAAGCGGACTGACAAGACCAAGTCTCGCTTCCGGGATACGAACGACATCTATCAAGATATTGAATCGCGCCTACAACCATCGGGGCGACAATTTTTCATCCACGTATTTCGCCACGCTAATCCGAACTCACACGGTCAGTCCGGAATTTCTGAAAATATCAACGATGTTCGCCTTGAAGCTAACGCCGCCGTTCAATTAGCAGAGCCGTTTGGTCGTTGGTTGCAGGCCAATTATGTATACGCGGAAAATCCGTTTGTTGATTTTTTTGAAACGCTTCTAGGACGAATAAAGACTTTCGCGGTCATTGCCGGCATTCTCTTCTTTGCATGGGCCATCTTTATATTGCGCAGCCCACCTGCGAATAATGTTGTGGCGTCAAACAACACGCCCGCTCCCGCGCCTCGGTATGCTCCTCAGCCAGCGATCCCAACAGTATCGCAGCCTGCAACCGCTCTCACTCAACCACAAGCGCCAGCACGCATCGTAGCACCGGCCCAAATCACGCTCATAAAAACAGGCCGCGATACCGCGGGTGGCGGACTATCCGACACTGACATTAACGATACGTACATGGCGCCTATACCGACCTTTGCAGCGTTGGCGTACTTCGAAAATGCAATCCCATCACAAACAGTACTCCAGCTCACGCTGCGCCAGGGCACGAATGAACGTAAGTGCGATCCCCTCCGAGCACCGACACAACGCGGCACCTTTTGGTGTCGGTGGGCTCCGTTAAATTTAGACGCCGGCACCTACGAGATTGTCGCTTCAGCCGGTGACGACACCGAAGCGATCAAGGTCAAGATTATTGCGTGGGATGCTGGCGAATTGAAACGCAAAACAGCCGACACTTTTCCTCGCAAACCGGCCAACAAGGATCGCGCCACTGCAAGCCGCCGCGAGCCGGCACTAGCCGTGCTTCGCACACTTCATCTGTCTATTGCACCGTATATACCGCAGCACGTGCAGTTCGACGACGCGGACCAGATGGTCGTCCGCAACCGTAGAGGCGTCCAAATTCTGCTGAACGGTGCACCTATCTCGGATTGCTCTGACAGCGTGTTCACTGCAACGCAACACGGCATGTATTCGTTCTCGGTCGACGAGTGCGGCAACACGCGAGCTGAAGTCGAAGTTGTCAAATATGTAAGGCGGTAGCCGGGATGTGATGCAGTGCCATAACGGTCACCATGTTTGACCACGCGCACTCTACACTTCCAACAAATTCCAATCTCCGACTGAAGATTATCAAGGATCGAGCCGACTGCCCCGTCTGCGGTGGCGAACGCAAACTCCAATTCTTCGAGGAGACGAACGCTGGGCCACTGGGCCTGTACTCCCCAAAGCACCGGCAGGGCTAATCCACCACAGGAGCCATCATGCGAAAAATCGCCAATGGCGTCTTACCCCTCCACGTCGAGCAAAGAGACGAAGGGTATTACTTCTAGTTTCCCCCAGCAGAGACGCCCTGGCAAGGACCGTACGACACTATTGAGGAGCTGGTGCACGAAGCTATAGACCCTACGCTAGTGCAGATGATTACTGCCTCCCTCGCACATGCTCCGACCCGACAATGAGGTGGGACTTTTCTAGTGCCGCATGGCCGAGAATAGCGCAATCAGCCCGCCTAGGAGGACAACCCACCAAAAGCGCAGAAGCATCGCGCCAGCAAGTGCCAGCGCGCCGCCGACGATCAGAGCAACAATAAATCCCGAAATAAATATACCGACAAAATTAAACCCGTCGCTGATAGCGATGACAATACCCGCCGCGAAACCAACAAACGCGCCCAGTCCAATGATTGCTCTATAGGCATTGCCAAGCGGACCGAGGCCTTTCCGGTCAACCTCTTGAGAGTAACTTTCTCTTGCGGCCTCCTCTCGTTCGTACTCGCGCTGCCGAGCTGCTAATGCAATCTGTTCCTGCTGATAGTCGTAAGCTTCCTGCTCACGCCTGAGCCTTTCGTGCCGGGCCACATCCTTGATAGAACCGACTTCGTCGATTCCCATCCTACCCCCGAATGGCAGGCCGGACGTGCCGGGGTATGTCTCTTGGCCGCAATTTTTGCAGTACCAGTCTAGACAATCCCCACAATAGTTCTTTTTGCAGTTTACACATTGGTAGAGTTTTTGGCCTTCATGGGTGCTGCCGCAATTCTTGCAGAAAGGACGGTACATGTCGCACCTGTCAAATATCAAATGGTGAAATCAGACCGGATACTACTTCAGCGCGAGATTAAATCAACAAGCTCTTAGACGACTATCGTCTCTCGACCCAATCTCTCTTGCTAGAATTTGAGCTCGAATGAAGCACCACTCTGCAAATTAATCCGCGGGAAGGGTGCCTTCTGCAGCGTACATTGCGAGCTGCCAAGAGCAGAGCATACGGACCAACTCTGTCCGCGGGTCCGCGATTAGAATGCCACCTCCCTATACGCTGAAGGCGTTTCCGAGAAAGTCCACTCCACAATCTCTGGCAATCCAATTTCATCTAACGTAGATTTAGATCACTCGGCGCGAAGAGGGCTTCCGTGGTCGACTATCAATACCTAGGCGGAGTTTTTGCGCTGCTCGTCCTTGCGCTGCTAGCCCTTGTAGCTCTGACCGGTGGTATGAGGGGTCCTACGGGTGCCACATCGACGATGATGAAGCGCGCAATTGCCAGCATCCTCACCACCCTTTTAACGAGAATATTTCTGTACGATTCAGGACTAGGACACTCCGACATTACGCTCTGGTCGATCTCCATAGGAGCGGGTCTCGCAGTCGCTCTTATCTACCACGGGTAATTTGCGGCTATGCCTGGAAAATTCCTATTCAAAATGGCGCTTTGGTTCTTACTCTTTGTGATCGCTCTTGCGCTGATCCTTACTGCTGCCCTGCCGGGGTTCAGCAAAGCATTTTTTACGAATGTGTCCGGCACCATGGAAACATGGATAGTCATAGGAGCGTGCATTCTGCTCGGTATTTATATGATGAAATCCGACAGGCGCTAGCCAATGTGCGTGCTCCCTATTTACCCTCGTTTACAAGGAGGGAGACTCATTGGCTCCATTCTTCCGGCGTCAATGGATTTTCTGATGCTGACGCCTGACCGGACTGGTCATCGTGAAGCACAGCAGGCAGTCGGTCACTTACCGCAGGAGCCTGCGCGTGCCATGAGTTCACAGTTCGTGCAAGAAATTGGCGGACGCCTCGCTTCGTCCGCCGCGCACGAGATCAACCGACACATTTGAAGAGCCGGCGAGAATTTCGATCGAATGAGAACCGAACCAGCCCGAGTTGGGAACCAAAAACCGTGTGAGTAACGCTGTGAGTACAGACTGGCAGGGCTTCCGGAAGAGCCTGATTTTACGACAGTATTGGCCATTGTTCGATTCCGGCCAGGGCATCATTTCACCCTCCGCTCGCATCCGCCGACGTTCGTTCCCCCCTCAAGATCAAAGACAAGCCGCCGTTTGCCCCTTCGCCGGCGTCCGCCCCGTCTTGTTGGTATCCGTCCTCTCTACTGGTATCCTTGATGGGAGTTCGCGGGGGTCATGTATCGCAAGTCTTGGGTGGAATCGAACCTATGCCGGCCAAGTCCGGCCCCTATTTCCCGCACCTGAAGCCGGCTGAGAAAGGCTACAAGCGCTCAGATGAAGCGAGCTCTTCATGCTCGTCACCGCGACCGGATCGAAACTCTGGCGCTTCGCCTATCGTCGCCCGATCGACGACAATACGCTGAATGCTGCGCTATGCAGACTCGGCTGCGATAAGACCGAGATCACCGCTCACGGTCTTTGATCGACCGCCTCGGTCCCATTGAATGAAGGTGGCCAATGGAACGCGGATGCGATTGAGCGCCGGCTTGCGCATCAAGAAGTCAACGAGGTTTGCCGCGCCTATACGCACGCAGCGGAGTCTTGGCAGGAGCCGGTGCGCATGATGGCTTGGTAGGCCAATGAGTAGGACAGCATGCGCGCGCTACGACGCATCCCGAAGCATTCTGCGTGATCGGCGAGAAACCCTGCGCTGCTGCTTTCAATGATCGAGGCCAACACGACCAAACTCCCCCGAACTGTACGTGCCTTCAACGGGTCCATCTCCTGGTGGGCAGGCACTACCTACCGGACCTCCATAGGCTTCCTTCGCTGACAAGCGTAGGTCAGTCGAGCGCCGGTGGAAGCCCCAACTCGGGGATCCTGTCGCGCTGCGGATCCTGGAAGTCGAACAGCATGCGCCCGGGAATCTTGCCAATCTCGAGATTTTCGATCAGGAACGCGCGAACACCGAAGTGGCCCTTGAAGTCCTGCCGCACCTTGTCCCAGTCCGAGAAGGCGCAGAACTTCTCCTTGGGAATCGTGCAGGGTTGGGTCGGTGGATTCTTCTGCGAGAAGCCGAGCGGATGCCAATCGCGGTAGAGGCCGCCGACGAGCTCCTTGGCGGCGTAGCGCCCGCAGAAGAAGGTCTGCGCCAGCTCGCAATAATGCGGGTAGAACGGCTTGAAGTTGTCGATACGGTAGGTCTGAATGCCGGTGTCGCCGAACTCCTTGAGCTCCGCGTCGTGAAGCTTGCCGGGCTTGAGAAAGCGATCCTCCGGCGCGACGCCGGCCTCGACATTGCTGACGACCTGCAACAGCCCCCGCGCATTGGCCGGATAGAGATCGATCTGCAGGGGAAAGATCACGACTGATACACGGTATCCGGCGACATAGCCGATGCCGAACAGGTCGAGCGCTTCCTTGACCGTATGACCCTTCAACTCCTCGTAGTCGGCGACGAAGGAATATCTCTGCCGGGGCGGACCGAGCTGGGTCAGCGCGTCGATGCCGAGGGCGGCATCGGAGGGGCTGCGCGAGATCATGCGGATGACATAGCGCACACGTCTGTTGCTGGCGAGATCGTCGATCGCTTCATTGACCGACTTCCTGCGAATCGGATCCTGCGACACGTAGAACAGCGCCAGGGACGGGCCGGCCGCGGAGAACAGGATGCCACCAACCAGGCAAAGGAAGAACGCCGCCTTGAAGAACGAGGTGACCTCTTCCGGTTTTGACCTGAGCGCGATGCAGGCGAACACCGTGGTGATGAGCAGCAGGATCAGTCCGACCGCCAGCAGCGCTGCGGTCGAGGATGAGGCGAGCACGAAGCTCAGCACCTGAACGAAACCGTCGATGGCCTTGTCCATATCATCTCCCTCCGTCGTGAAGCCGTAGAGCTTCCAGAACCCGGTCATGACTACCAGCTCAGTCCTTATCGGCGGTGCAGCGTCCGCCCGAGAAGCCAGCGAAGGCGGCACAGGTCCTGAAATTGAGCGAGAGCTTGTACAGGTCCGTTCGCCTGGCCGTCTCCTCGTTGCGCCCCTTCTGGTAGGAGAAGGTGAGTGCGCGTTCGCGCGCTGGCGGACGAAACCTGCAGGACGCGGCCTGCAGGTTTCATCCGCCGCTCGCCGCATCACTTGCCAAACAGAGGACCGACGGACGGAAGAATGACCGCCGTGACCGTGCCCTTTGCGCCGTCCGCAGACGGATTGCCGAAGCCGAGGTTTGCAGGCGACGGGAAATTGCCTGGCGATCCTCCGCCCGTGCCCTTGCACCAGCCATTGGCCGGCGCGCCCTGGCCGCCGGGGCCCGGATTGCCCGGGCTGCCGCCCCGACCGGGGAGCCCGGCCCGCCCGCCGACATTGTTGATCCGCGAATAGCTCAGGACTTCGTAGGCAGGTCTGGTCGTGACGAAGACGAGATCGGCGCCTTGTCCCCCAGCGCCGGCGTCACCGCCGCGTCCTCCGGAACCGGCAGCGCCTCCCGTCCCGCCGGGGCCGCCACCCTCCTTGCAGTCGAACAGACTCGTGGCCCCTTCCTTGCCGTTTCCGGCCCGACCGCCGTTGCCACCTTTTCCCCCGGTCCCACCATCGCCGCCGTCAATGCCGCGGAAGAGAAGGACGAGGTTGAGAAGACCAGCCGGGATCGGCCCTTTCGGATCGGAGAGCTCTCCGGCGACCAGATAGACGTCGGGCAGTTGCCGGGTCTGTCCGGCCACGGCAGGCCCGCCGGGGCCGCCGGGATAGCCTGGATTGCCGGTCCGGTTGGTCTCGCCGGGATTGTCGGCGCCATTGGGACCTGCAGGGCCGTCACTGCCGACGGCGGCCACGGCCTGCGGATCGCGCTGGATGATGCTGTAGCTGTCGGGGTTGGCGAACTTGATGCGTTGCGCGGCCACCACGATGTAGGGATAGTTCAATCCGGTCAGCGTCAGCTTTGCCCCCGCCGCGAAGGAAATCTCGTCTGCCTTGATGATCTGCTGCGCGAATTTCTCCTCACCGCTGATCGGAATCAGCGTCTGCGTCAGCGGAGCCGCCTTGATCGCGGCCGCGATGTCGGGCGGCAGTGAGCCTGTCGGAATCTGCTGTTGCGCCAGAGCGACGCTGGGCAACAGCATGGCGGAGCAGGCCATCAGTCGAAGACTCTTCATCTGCAATCTCCTCAGGTCATCATGATTGTTTGAATCAGCGGCCCGCTTTCGAGACGCCGCGCCTGGACGGCGAGCTGCCATCCAGGTCGCCGAACAGCGCCTAGCGAGATCCCGGAATCGGGAAGCGGACGTTTCCCTCGGCGCTGTTGCGGGTCACGTTGCCGCCGAGCGAGACATCGCGGTTGACGTTGAGCCGCGGCTCGTTGGTGGAAGGATCACGGCTGATGTTCGGATAGTTGGTCGGAGGCGGGGCTGGAGCGTGGAAGTTCTGCAACCGCTCGCTGTCGGTTTGTTGATGCGGCTGATAGGTCGGCACCAGGTCCTTGAGGTTCTGACCGGAGGCCTGGGACATCAGCAAGGGCGAGATGATCAAGCCCATCACGATACGGATATTGGATCTGCGCATTGAATCCTCCTGTTGTCTCGTTTGCACGGGAGGAACTATGCCGAGGTGGTGTGAGACGATCGTCAGGACATCGCAAGAGCATCGTCAAAAATGCATCGGAACGACGCCATCTGCACTCACGCACTTGCGCTATCGCGCGCGTCGGCAAGGGCGCAGCACAAGAGGCATCGGGTGCAGGCTGGGAGTCGAGGCGCGCGCCTGTGCTGGCTCACTGTCTGCCAGCATGCTGCAACTGCGCGGCGGCGAACCGGGGAGTCGGGATCAGCGCAAGTTTGGGCTGCGCGGATAGGTCCGCGGCGGCAGGCCGGGGTGGCCGCTCGCACGCAGGATGAAACCACCGATACGGGCCTTGTCACACGGCGAAGCGGCGACCGCATCCTGCTTGATCGGCTCGAGCACGGCGGCGCCCGGCGGCGGGACGTCGGAGCTCGCCACGGGACCGTCGGTCACCGCAAGCGACGCAAGCACCGGGCCTGGTTGCAGCGATGCGAGATAATCTGCGAGCCTACGTACGAGTTGCGGCGCTGCCACGCTGGTGCCGCGCATCGCCACCACCGAACCGCTCCGGGTACCGGCCGCGAGCACGCCCCAATGCGCGGGCCCCTGGTCGGCGATGGCAGCACAATCGGGCTCGGCGCGCCCCGGCGTCGGACCGCTCGCCGTATAATCCGTCGGCTGGCCCGCGGCATCGACGGCGCCGACCACGAGCGCGCCCGCGCCGGTCGCGAGCGCCGACAGTGTGTCCTCGCGAGTCATGGGGCAGCCGCTGCTGTCCGGATCGCTGTAGCTGCCATCCAACGCCGCACGCTGATAGCCCCCTGCATGATCGAAATAGGACTGACGTCCATGCTGCACGTAGCCCAGCGGGGTATCGTCGCGCTGGATGTAGAGATGTGCGGTCAGCGGCGCCTCCGATCCGTTGGTGACGGAAAGCCGCCAGCGTCCGGCCGGCGCTGGATGCCTCACGCTCCAGCGCGCGGTGGTCGGATTGACCGACAGATGAAAGCGGACGCGATCGGGCTGGCCGGCCACCTTGGCCAGGTGGCCATTGATGGCGGCGATCGGCTTGCCGTCATCCTCCAGCACCTGCACATCGCCATCACCGAATCCATCGATCATGCGCGGCACGCCGCCGGGCGGCGTCAGGCTGATGCCGACACGCGGCCATTGCTGCGCGATCGCTTCGCCGTCGAGCCAGATCTCGAGATGATTGGACGTACCGTCATCCGGCAGCATGATCCAGTCGATCTGATCGGAGGCGCCGGGCTGCACAGCCATCCGGCCCGTAGTCCGCTCGCGATAGCTGTTGCCGGCCGGCAGCACCAGATAGGTCGGCCCGCCGCTCTGGTTGCGGCGCTCGATCATCCGCGACAGAGCCTGCTCGATCTCGTGGCTGCCGTTCTTGGGGCCGGCGGCGATGCCATAGCTGAAATTGATGACGAGCGGCAGCTTCGGGCTGATCCGGTCGGCCCACAGCATGATCTGGCGCGCCCCCTGCAGCACGTAGCTCGCCATGGTGACGCCGGTCGTATCGCCGGACACCGGCGACGGCAGTTGCACCGCCAACAGAGGCCGCTTGCTACCGATATCTTCCGCGGTCGGATCGTAGCCGCCGGAGAGATCGAGGATGTGTGTGCCGTGCGAGACCCGTTGCGCCAGCGGCTTGTGCTGATCATTGCCGAAATCGGTCATGCCGAACGCGCGATAGATGTCGGCCTCGCTCGCATTCGCCGCAAACAGCACGTCGAGCTCATCGCCGGTGAGCCGCTGCCCGGCGGCGACGCCGAAATCCTTGGTCCGGCGCTCGACATCCTGCAGCCAGATCGCTCGGATGCGCGATCTGCCGCTCCTGCTGCGAAAACGGCGGTTGGCAAAAGCGATGCCGTCATCGATGACGCCGATAGCGACCTGCCGCGTCAAATCCGTCAACGGCTTGCCGAGATCGGTCGGCGCGGCGATGACAGAGTCGAAGCGGAGCCCTGGAATCGGCGGGCCGACATGGATCGCCGTGAAGAGACCGTTGGCGGCAGTGCGATTGGCGATGTCTTCGGGCCGGTAGATAAAGAACTGCACATCGCGCGGATCGTCCGGCGGCCGGACGCGACCGATGCGGATGTCGTCGATCAGCTTCGTCAGCAGATCGAATTCGTCGGCCGACATGCGGATGGTCAGCGCGCCTGCAGGCTCATCCGGCTCGTGGCCGGCGGCCACCATGGCGGCCAACTGGCCGAGATGGGCCACATAGCTGCCGTTGGCCTCCGGCAGCAGTTGGATCTGCGCGCTGCACCAGTCCAGCCTCTTGCCAAGTGGCCTGTTGCGCAACTCCCAGTCGAGATAGGGATTGGCCCGTTCGGCCCGATCTCCTCGCCAGTCTCTCATGCGCCTGTCCTTTCGTGTCAGCCGACGATCAGGCGGCACTCGGCGAGCGCCTGCGTCCAGAGATGCTGCAAGATCGGCGAGGCCGGAACGGTCGATGGCGTGCCGGCCTCGATGATCGCGCCGCCCCCACCCTGCTCGCTGGCGACGTTCGCAGCGGCCGATCGCCTGTAGGACATCGCCAGCACATCGTCGTAGCGGAAATCGTCGTTGAACCCCCGCCCGTCGAACTTGCGCATCGTGACCTGGCCGCAGCCGGAGCAGCGCGCAATGAACAGCTCCGCCAAGGTCCAGCCCAGCACCATACCGGCCACGCTGTCGACCGGAAAATGCACGCCGGCGACCGTCCGGTTGATGGCAATGCGCTCGGCGTGGCGCATCAGCTGCACGAACACTGGATCGGTCGCATCGACATCATCCCGCCCGGTCCTCGCCTTGCGCATGAGGGCATTGATCACGAAGGCCGCGGCAAAGGATTCCGTGGCATGGCCGCTCGGCAGCGAGCCATGCCCCGGCGTCTGGATCATCGGCTGTATCTGGGGTGAATATTCGATTGGGCGCCGGCAGGTGAGCGCATGCTTGACCCGCATTTCGATCGTGGTCGTCACCTGCAGGATCAGCGCCAGCAGCTCGGCGGTGTGCGGGCTGCGGCTCGGATTCCAGTATCCGACCAGACCCAAGAAGCTGGTGAAATCGTGCAGCTCGGCCAGGATCTCGCTGCTGCGTTCCATCCGCAGCGCGGCATAGTTGAACACCCAAGCCGCTTGTCTGGCGAAGTCCGCGGCATTGGGACGGATCATGTGCACGATCGGCGTGAACGTCTCATCGCTGCGGCCACGGTACTGAAGCGAGATCGAGGTCTCGCCTTCGTCATAGACAAGGCCCGACAACAGCTCGCCCGCGAAGATGCGCAGTCGCACGTCGCGCGACCAGCGATCGAGCGCCTCTGGCCCGGCAGTATAGTGATCAGGAATGTGTGACGGCTGGTTCCAGTAGCCGACAACGCCCTCCCGGCTGGTAATCAGCGCGCGTGCGTGCGATGAGGCGCGAGCACGGCGGCCCTCACCGCTTTCGCCGCTCTCACCACTTTCGCCGCTTTCTCCGCTCTCACCGCTTAGCCATGCCATCTGCCGCCTCCCTGCCTGGCCCGGCGGACTTGCTCCGCCCGTTACCACTGAATGGTCGTTTTGACGGCACGCGCGGTCAAGCCGCCCGCCTTCGAAATGACGGCGTTTCACGGATTTTTCACGTTGACAGCAAGGGTGTTGGAGACTTCACTACTCAATCATTGGTTTCCGTATTTTCACGACTGATTACATCATGGTTGTGGGCGACGAATGTGAGCTCCGATCCAAAATTGCTGATCAAGCTTCTTGGTCCGTTTCGCGTGGTCAAGGCTTCTGGCGAGGATTGCACGCCCAGAGGACGCAAGGCTTGCGCTCTCATTGCGATGTTGGCGCTGGCGCGTGAGCACAAGCGATCGCGGGTCTGGATCCAGGACAGGCTCTGGGGTAGCCGCGGCAAGGAGCAAGGCGCGGCCAGCCTTCGCCAAAGCCTGACCGAAATCCGCAAGGCGCTGGGCGACTACCGCTCTCTGCTTTGCGCTGACAGCTTCGTCATTTCGCTCGATCCAAAGCTATTTGAGACCGACATCGCCCGTTACGCTACCGCATCACCGCAGCAGACGATGGCGCCTCCCCAAGGTGAGTTTCTTGAAGGCTTTGACATTGCAGAGGAGGAGTTCGAGGATTGGCTGCGCGAGGAGCGTGCGCGATTCCAGACGCACGTCGCGCCGGCGCCTGAACTCCACCACGCCGCCAATCTCGCGACCGACCTTGCAGAGCACCTGCAGCCCCCCAAGGAGCGGCCCTCACGAAACCGGATCGTCCTGATCCCCGGCTGCCGGACAGGCCCGTCGGATGCCGCGGTCGTGACGGATAGCCTCGTCGATTCCATCGCCAAGACGATCAAGGAACTGGGCGTAGCCACGATCCAAGATCGTCGCGACATGAGCGCGTCGGCCGCCTGGCCGGCGGACACTTTGCCCGGAGATGGCTTGACTGGTGACGATGGCGCCTCGGTCAGCACGCTGTCCCTGCGCTCTGATGTGTTCGGATCTGACACGAGCAAGATCGTTCGGCTCGCGCTGCTGCAGCGCCCTGCGAACACGCTGGCATGGTCGTCGACATTGCAGATCAACGGCGACGGTACGCTCGACCTGAACGACACCAATGTGATGAGAACCATCAACCTGGTGGTCAACTTCGCCGTCGATCAGCTCGCTCATATCGAGGATGGCGCTCCGAGGTCTGCCTCCCATCTATGCTATGCTGGTATCCTGCGCCTGTTTCGACTTGGCAGAGCCAACTTCGAGTCCGCCGACAAGCTGTTCGCGGCTGCTTTCGCGGCCGAGCCACGCGGTATCTACCTCGCGTGGCGCGCCTATTTGCGCACCTTCATGCTCGCCGAACGCCAATTCAACTGCCGCCAGACGATCGAGGCGGAGGCTTTCGATCTGATGTACCGGGCGCTGGAGCTCGAACCCTACAACTCCTATGTTGCTGGCCTGAGCGCGCATGTCCATTCCATGATGCGACGCTCGTACGTTGCCGCCTATGAGCTGGCCGAGCGAGCCATTCAACTGAACCACGCCAACCCGATCGCCTGGGCCTGCCTGGGAATCGCAAAGAGCTATCTCGGCAAACCAGAGGACGGCTTCCAGCACACATTGCTTGCCCGTACGATCGCTGGTGCGGCGCCTTTCCGTTTTCAGCTCGATGCCCTGAGCTGCATTGCGGGGACGATGGCGGGAGAACTAGACAAGGCCGTCCATCTTGCAGAAGCCAGCCATGCTCTTGCTCCGACCTTTGCGCCCCCCTTGCGATATTTGTCGGCTCTCTATGCGCATAATGGGCACCGTGAGCTTTCTTTCGAGATGGTTCGCAAGCTACAGACAACGGAACCAGACTTCTCATATGACAAGCTGAGGGATAAGGCCTATCCCGCGGCTGGCCTCCATCGGACATCAATCATCAACTCGCTGCCAGCCCAACAGTTCTAGCGGCGTCACGCTTCATCCGAGAGGTTGTGGAGCGGCAGACGCGATCGCTTACGGTCGCAACGCAGTCCACGCGCACGACTGATGACGCGGGCGAAGGCCACGAAAGAAAAGCCAAAGGAAGCCTCCTCCGACGAGCCGCTTCAGAACAACGATCGTCTCTGCGTCAGCGCAACAAGGTTCTCTCAATCGTCCTTGCCACGGGTCAAGCTCCATCGCTTTCATTTCAGGCGCCGAGGAGGGTCCACAGGATCGCTTCAAGTCGAGTGACGCGTCACCCTTCATTCGTCCAATAGATCCAAGAACTGTTCGACCCTTCGTAGGGCAGGCTCATCGCTGCGTCCGGGATAGACGACGCGATCGCCCTCGCGCTGCAGTGACCGCGAGCGTAATTTACCGATCCTCCCTGCGAGCATCGTTGCAGCAATCGCATCCGGGCCGACATCGAGACGCATGATCCCCCGTTGCCGGCAATCTACCCTGAGCTTGGCGACAGCAAAGAAATTGCTGGCCTCAGATGGCAGCTTGCCGAATCGGCGGTGCGTTTCATCCTCGAGCTCCTCCAGCTCGTCATCACTCCGGCACCGAGCGGCTCGAGCATAGATCTCGAGCCGGACCGCCTCCGATTGCACATAGCTCGCGGGAAGCAGCTCAGGGATGGGAAGATTCAGCTCAGGGATCCAGAGCGCGGACATTCCATCGCGGTCTCCCTCCAGGGCAAGCGTAAGAAGGTGGCCGTAAAGCGTCGGTCCGAACACCTGCGTGTGGCCGGATTGTCGATCGGAGCGCAGGTCGCCGCCGCCGCGGAGGTCGAGGTCGCGAGCGCTGATCGCGAAGCCGGCGCCCGGACGGCTCAATTCCTCGAGGGCGGAAAGCCGTTTTTCCGAGCGTTCGGAGCCGCCTTCCGTCAGGAAATGTGCAAACGCCCGGATGCCGCCGCGCCCTACGCGTCCCCTGAGCTGATGCAATTGTGCCAGGCCAAATTTTTCTGGCCAGCACACAACGATAGTGTTCGCACGTGGAATGTCGAGGCCGCTTTCCACGATGTTGGTTGCAAGTAGTACATCGGCACGACCTTCGACGAACCCCATCAATCGCTCGTCAATCTCGTCCGTTGGCAACTTGCCGTGAATGGTAATGATACGTAGTTCCGGCGCCAGCGCGTGGATCCTGGCCAGCAGGGGATCGAGATCCTGGATCCGCGGACAAACGACAAAACTCTGACCGTTACGTCTGTGCTCACGAACCAGGGCAGCGGCGATAGCTATGTCCGAGAGCGGTGCCACCTTGGTGGCAACCGGAACACGATGGACCGGCGGGGTCGCGATCACGCTGAGATCCCTCAAGCCCGTCAAGCCGGCCGCAAGTGTGCGGGGGATCGGAGTCGCACTCATCCAGAGCCTGTGACCGTTCTTATTGAGGCCCGACAGCATGGCTTTCTCAGCAGCGCCGAAATGCTGCTCCTCGTCAATGATGATCAGGCCAAGCTCGGCAAATCTCACCTCCTTGGATGCGAGCGAGAGGGTCCCGACGACGACCCTGAGTTCTCCGCTCTTGAGACGCTCCCTTACCTTTCGCGCTTCGGCGGCCGAGGCAACCCGCGACAGGTTTCCAACATCGATGCCAAGAGGCGCGAAGCGCTTGCGGAACGTTTCGACATGCTGTCGTGCCAGCACTGTCGTCGGCACGACGATAGCGACCTGCTTTCCGGCCAGCACTGCGGCTGCCGCTGCTCGCAGCGCCACCTCGGTTTTGCCAAAGCCGACGTCCCCACAGACGATCCGGTCCATCGGGTGCCCCGATGCAAGATCATCCAGAACGTCGCGGATGGCCTTCGCCTGATCGGGGGTAGTGAAATAGGGAAAACGCGCGACGAACTTCTCATAGACAGCAGGGCGCGGCACGAGCTTCGGAGCCGGGCGCCGCCGGCGCTGACTCATCTGCTTGGCCAGCTCCTTTGCGACCACATGAATCTCCGTCTCGGCAGCAGCTCGCCGCGGCCGCCATGAGCTGCCGTCGGCCTTGTCCAGCGAGGTGTCTCCGAGCTCAGCGGCGTAGGGCCAGATCAGGGCTAATTCTGCAAGAGGGACGAGAACGGCATCGTTTCCGGCGAATACCAACCTGACCATCTCGCGCGCCGAAAGATCTCCCGTGCCCATGGATCTCAAGCCGCCAAGGCGTGCGAGTCCACGTTGCAGATGAACGACCACGGATCCGAGTTCAGGGAGGTCTCCCGAATCGAAGCCGGGCGTCCATGCCCAGTTCATCGGTTGCGGTTGGTGTGCCCTGCTGCCGAGCACGTCGGCAGCAGTGATGACCACGAGCGGCTTCTTTCCAGGAACGACAAAGCCCGCATCGAAGCCTGCCAGCAATGCGGCCTGCTGCCTGCCCGTTGCGGTCGCGTGCGTCCAATCCGGCACGCATTCAGCCTTGATAGCGCTCATCCGGGCCATCACACGCAAATCCGCTTCGACCGCAGCGACGAAAAGCACACGTGCCCTACCGCGCTGGGCTTCCTCGATAAATGCACGGAGGGCCTTCCGCGGAGAGGCTGCCTTGTAGAACTCTGGCGTCGCACGATACGGAGTGGTTGGCGGCAACACAGTGATCTTCTTCGCCGCCAGCTCCCATTCGCGTCGGCTGAGATAGGCACGGTCGCGCTCACTGCGGGCGGCCGCATCCTCGATCGTGCTCAACCAGGTGTCGGCGTGCCTGGGCACGGTACTGTCGGCGATCCATTTGGCGCGCGCACAATAGTCCAATAGGCTGGACCTTCTTCGAGCCCGGCCCGTGAACGCCAGCCGCTCGGACATCGGGTCAATCAGGAGCTCCTTCGTTTCGGAAATCACCTCTTGGTCTATCGGATTGATCGCTGCAATGCGCCGGATTTTCCCTCCGGAATGCTCTATCCTAAAAGGTCCGAACGCGCCGGCTGGGAATATCTCGAAGGTGTTGCCGTGAAACAAAACTCCACCGGGATAATCCGGACTATCGTCCAGGTCGTACCCGAGAGCTTTCAGACGGGCCTCAAGGTCTTCCTCGGAATAGACGGCCCCGGTCCGAAGTGGAAATCCGATACGAGACCAGTTCGCAGGCAACGGCAGGAGCTCCATTATGGCCTCCGCCGTCGTGATCAGCAGGATCGGCTTCTTTGCCCTGGCAAGGCGTCTCAAGACGGAGCTCCGCCGGCCCGCGATATCACGTGAAGGCTCAAGCTGATCGAACGGAAGCGTGTTCAAACGGGGATAGACGAGCACATCACAGCTCGGCTCGATAACTGGGATGATCGACCCCAACAGCTCGGCTCGGCTCTCATTTTCGGCGAGGAATACAAGTCCGCCTCGGCCCGAAGCACGCCATCGCGCCGTAAGATACAGCGCCAACATGCCCAGTGGAGACGAGGAGGAAATGCCAGTCCGAATCGGAGCCTTCGTTGTTGTCGCAACCGATGTCTTCTTCCGCGGGGCGGCCTTTGGTGACACGGAGCGCTTTGCTGATGTGTTCTTGCGCGGCGTTGAGCCACGGAGCGTACGAAGAGCAGTGGTCACTGAATTCTCGTGCTGAATTGACGAATGCTAGGCAAGCCTGCGAATCTTTGTCGAGCTTTAGCGGATTCGACGGCTCCAAGGGATCCAAACTTCGGAGTGTCGATCACCGTTCTCCCCTTAAGTGCGACGGTATCACCAACCAGCACCATCGTCGCGCTCCACGTGGCAGACTGGGGTGCCATGACAACTATGACGCAGAGATTCGTTCTTGAATGACCATGGTACGAACGCGTTGATAAGCGTGATTGCAGCCTTGATGACGGGGCTGCACAGAATTCACGAGCCCGGCTGAGACGGCCTGCGGTGGGACTACCCGTCACCAGGTTTGAGCAGAGCCGGCGGTTGCTCATGCTATAAGCGATTCCGCGTGATCTCTGCCCTTATGGCTATGGGCCTCTGCCGAAGAGGCTCAGGCCTCAACGTACAATAACGCAGTGACTCTCGATTCGGAACAATCAAGGCGAACTTCTCCGCGCTCAACCTTGAACGGTGTTCCTCGTGCTGGCTCTCCGTTGCTTCTCCTATGTCATGAAGGAAGCGCTGAGGTCGGGAATGGGTCTTCGGATATTCACACTTGCCGGCCGCTACGTAATCTTGGGGCGCCGAGCGTCTGCCGTCGCGCGAGAAATTGCCGACTTGGGAATGGCGCGCCCGTTCAACCCTCCATCTCCGGCGGCCGCGCCACCGCTATATTTCGACGGTGACGTTTCATGCGTTCATGCCTTCCGCTTCGGAAGGATCGCGTCGAAAGCGAGCCTGCTCGACCGCTCGCCGCGATCGGTCTCCTTGCGGATGCCGAGCCAGACAAAAGTGCGGCCGTTGTACCAGCGCGTGCGCTGGAAGCTCTGGGTGACACGAATGCCCGCGCGCGGCACCTCCTCCTCATGGAGATTGTAGCCCTGCTGCTGCGGGAGGTCGAGACCGTGGCGCAGCAGATCGGTGCGAGGTTCGACGCGCACCGGCGGATCCGGGTCGCGGTCGATGACCCGCAGCATTGCTGCGCGACGCAGCTGGATCTCGCGGCTGTCGTTGTCGATGTGCACCGGGATGAATGGAATCCAGTTCTCCGGCATCTCGCTCATCAGCCGATAGCGGATCGCGGCGTCGTTCTCAATCGGCGGCGCAGGTGGTGGGCCCGGCGGCAGGCTCTCCTCCACCAGGCGACGGAAATAGCGGCGGGTGTCGAGCGCGGCGCTGCGCCCGCTCTTGCTGTCGCCCGAAGCCAACATCACCCGCGACTCGACACCCCACACCATGTTGGCCATCTCGTCGCGGAACAGTTCCACCGACTCCAGCGGCTCGCTCTCCTGGATCTTCGGCACGCTGGGCACGATGAAAAGGCTGAGATCGGCGGGAATGTCGTCGCTCCCCTTCGTCGCCAGCGTAAACATCGACCAGCGTTGCCAATCCGCGTCCCCGCCCTTGCCCGCGGCTTCGACCCAGATCCGCTCGCCGAAGACGTTGGTCACGCTCATGCCGGCGACCCGGGTGATCGTCCCGGCCGGCACCGTGAACGGCATCAGGAACCAATCGTTGGCGTAGACGAGGCCGAATTCGATCAGCAGCAGCTTGTTGACGTCCGTCGTCTCCGGATCAATGTCGCCGAAATTCGTTCGTCCCTCCTCAAAGGTCCACCAGCGTGTGTTCGGCATGCCGTCGAACTGGATCGGCGCCGGGATGAATGACGCCGTAAAGGTCGTCTCGACGGCGGCCGGCGGCGGCGCGTCCGCAAGGTCACCGAGTCCTGCGCCGGAGGCGTCGACGTCGAAATTGTACCAGTCGAGATGCCCCTGGAAGTATTCGTCGGCGACCACGAGCTTCTCGCCGCCCGCCTTGGGCGCCGACGCGGCGAAGGCGTATTCGAGGCGATCGGGCAGCCAGGCATCGGCGGCCCCCGCGGCGGACTGGTAGAACGCCTCCCGGTACCAGCCAAGGAATTCCGCCTCGGCCGTCTCGATCGCAGCGGCGCTGGCCGGATTGCCGAGCACGACGAGGTCGTGCGCGTGATTGCCGGGCGCGGCCGTCAGATGCTCGACGAGGTCGTAGCCGTCCATCGACCGGCCGGCCAGCGCCGCCATCGTCTGCCAGGCTTCGCGATGGGCGGCGACCGGCGCATCGGCCTTGAGCGCGGGATCTGGCATGGCGACCGGCAGCGCCGCGATGAATTGCTGGGCAAGCCCCGGCTCGATGCCGGCGACGAGCTTCAGCCAGCGCCGGCCCAGGGCGATGCGGAGATCGAACGCGATCTTCTGGCCGGCGAGACGGAACGGGATCGGCCGCCGCTCGACCTTGGCTTCGAGCGGCACGTCGTCGGCGAACGCTTCCGGCGGATTGCCGGCCGCGCGGTATTTCGTCAGTTCGGTGGTCTCGATGTGCACCTTGGCGACGACGGGCGAGCCGGCGTCGTCGCCCTGAAACTCGCCCATCTGCCACTGCTTCGTCAGCAGCCACAGCGGATCACGGACCTCGGCCTTGAGCGCGCGGTCGAAATCGTGCGTGCGTGGGCGGCCCTCGAGCCTGTTCCACAACGTGATGGTGGGCAGCTTCACCTTGCCGGAGAACACGGCGGAGAGGTTCTGAACCGCGACATAGTCAGCCATTGCCCGTCTCCGTCTCGGCCAGCACCGCGGCGAGGTTGTTGTTATAGGCGAAGTTGAGCGAGGCCGTGATCGGATGGAAGGCCACGGCGGACACCAGCGCCGGCAGGAAGCGGGCATAGGCGGTCGTGTCGACGTGGTCGGGCTCGATCGCGCGCTTCTTGGCGAGGTCCATCGTCTCGCGCACCGTGTCGACAAGATCCTGCCACTGCCACGAGCCGACAAATTTCGGCGGCAGCGCCAGCAGCAGAGTCTGCGGCGGTTCGGCGTTTGGCCGGTCGAAGTGGAACGCCAGACCGGTATCTTCAGTCGGGCGCGGGATCACTTCGGTCCACTCGTCGAGCAACAGCCCGAGTTGCCGTCGCGCCGGATCGAAGCTTTCGGCGAAATGCGCGGTATAGAGCAGCTTGTCCTCGTCGATCACGAACGGCTTTCCGTCGGCATCGGTCTCCGGGAATTCGAGTCCGAGCCACGGCAACTCGGGGCGATGCGGAAATTGCAGCGCCTGCAGCGCGACGCCCGCCCCCGTGAACGCGTCGGCGAGATGCTGCGAGGCTTCCAGATCGTGCAGCTTCGACCGCACCCGCGCGACACCCATGAACCAGTCGTCGAGCGGAAAGCGGCGTCCGATCGTCGTCTTGAGGAACCCGAGAATGGTCTCGTCCGCCTGCGCCCCCGCGCCCCAGGCGTTGCTCCATTCACTGGCCTGCGCCGCTGGCAGACCGAAATCCGGAACGATCTTGAAATCTTCGCCGAACAGCAGCTTCGCCGCCGCGGTCAGCGCCTCGATCTTGTTCTTCGCCTCCGCTGCGGCATCGTATTGATCGAGCCGGGCCTGGATCGCCGGCAGCCGCGTCGTCAGCTCGAGCGCGAGCGCGGCGGTGCGCTTCGCCATGTCCTCTGCGAGCGCGACGATCGCCGTGCGCTGTGCCGCGATGTCGATCGCCGCCACGTCGAACGCGGCGTTCGCAGCCTTCGACGCCTCGATGCCGTCATGCAGGGCGGCGAGATCGGACGCATTGTCGTAGAGCATGATCAGAACGGCGCGCTGTCCAACAAAGGCGGCGCGCTTGCCGCTCATGAGATCGTCGCGGAAATCGTCCGGCTGCGCCGGTAGAGGGTCGGTCGCCGTGGTCGCGATCAACGTTTCGGCCACCCGCAGCGCCAGGAACTTCGCCGCGTCCGGCGCGCCGGAATCAGCGTCGTAGGCGACTATGCGTGCGTCGAACTCGGCGAGCTGCCTGGTCCATCGAGCGATGTAGCCGGCGAGTGCGGCGCGCAACTGGGCGAAGATCCGCCGCCGGTCGGCGTAGACGGCACCGGTACCGGTCTGCAGCGCCGCGAACGGACCGAGACCCTGCATCACCGACACGAAGCCGGTGATCGTCTGCTCGATCTCCGTGGCGATTTGGGCCTCCTGCTTGGCGTCGAGGCGGGCCTGCAGCGCCGTACGGAAGGCGTCGAGATCCGCAAGCCGCGCGGCGAGCAGATCGCGCGGCAGCGTCGCCCGCTCGCGCGCGAGCGCCGCGTCAAGATCGACGGCCTCGTTCGCCTCGCCGGCCATCGCCATGTCGCTCGCCTTGAGCGGACGCGAGCGCAGCAGCAGGCTTCTGAGATGCCGCATCAACGCCGACAGCTCGAACAGCGGCACATGCCCGGCGATCGCCGCGATCCTCTCGCGATAGGCGATCGTCAGCATTGCGTCCGGGCGCGGCGGATGGACGGCGATCACATGCGCCTCGATCAGATCGTCGAGCGCCTTGGCGGCCGGATCGTTGTCCGGATCGAGCAGATACAGCAGGTCGATCGGCAGCAGGCCGAGATCGGCCTGCGTCACGTTGTAGGTGACGGAGGAGAGATCGAGCGGGTCGGTGACCGTCACCGAGCAGGCGACCGCTGCCGGCGGCGGCAGAATGCCCGCGAGCCAGGCGTTGAGCGCGGGCTCCGCCTTCGCCCGCGGCGATGTCAGCGCGCCGTCGTTCGGGTCGAGCCCGGCCTTGAGATGCAGCGCCACCCGATGGGTCAGCGTCACCCCCGACCGCGGCGTGCGGACCACGTCGGGGGTCGCCGGGAATTTTCCCTTGGAGTAGGTGTCGAGCACGGCGCCGGCGCGGTCGTAATTGCCCTGCACCACCTGATGCACGCTCTCTGCCATCGCGAGGTCGGCGACCGCGTCGGCGATGTCGGCAATCCGCGCGGCCTCGGCGGTGATCGCCGCGGCCTGCTGCGGGCTCGCCGCCGGCAGGTCGGCATCGTGGCCGAACGGGTAGCTGCTCACGCCGCTGGTCTTGATGTGCTCGACCAAAGCAAGGCCGTCGATGACGTTGCGCGCCTCCACCCGGTTGATCCGCAGTCGCCGACCAAACGCGTCGAGCCGGCCGGTACGCGTCGGAGCCAGCCGGTCGCCGACCAGCGGGAACACCTTGCGGAGGTCGTAGATGAACCCGTCCACTTCGACGTCGTGGCGGTCATGCAGGCCGCGCTCGAACTGATAGCCGAGCAGCGCGCCGAGACTCTGCTCGCCCTTCATTCCCTCGATGATCGACAGCGCGATGCGGACTCGTTCCGAGCTGAGATTGACAGCGAGGCTGCCGGGATTGTCGGGCGTGGCGTTGGACAGATAGCCGTTGCGCAGCACCGCGGCGGTCACCGCTTGGTTCAGCGACGGCGCGTGGATGTAGCCCTGGTTGCTGCGGTCGCGCATCAGCGGCGGCGCATCCGGATCGGCGAAGATCGCCGCGAGGTTTGCCGGCAGCTCGACCGCCGTCAGCTTCTTGAACTCCGGCTTGACGTTCTCGAGCCAGCCGTAGGCGCCGAGATAGATTCCGGTCTTCGCCTCGCCGGTCGGTGCGCCCGGCTGGGCGGTCCCCTGGCCGGCACCGTTCGGATAGCGCATCCGCTCCAGTTGGCGGCTCATGATGCCGCCGTACCAGGCGTCGAACCGGTAGGTGCAGAGGTCGAGATGCTCGGCGAACACCCGTTCCAGAACCGCCGTCGGGGACCTCTTCAGCCGTTCGAGCGCATCGAGCTGGCGCTTGAGATACGCGGTGGCGACCATTGAGGTCAGCACCGTCGGGATGAACTCGCCGACCGTCCTCAGTCCCGTTCCGGTGACCGCGGCGTCGCTGCGGTGGAGGTAGCGCCAGCGGCTGCCGCCGGCCGCAGCCGGCACGGCGAGGCTCGCCTCCTCGACCTGAAAGAACTTCGGCTCGCGCCGCGCCGCCTTCAGCTCGGTCTCGCCGATCAGCCCGGCATTGAAGAACAGGCGGATGCTGGTCTCGACGAAGCTCAGGTCGAGCGCGTGATGCAGCATGAGATACAGCAGCGCGTTCGGGCGCTGGGTGAAGCCCTGCTGCAGCCGCAGCGCGTCGTGGGAGGTCGCCGCAGCCTTGATCAGCCAGCCGATGTAATTGTCGCCGCCGGCGGTGTAGGCGCGGATCTGCTCGGTCTCCGACAACGGACGGTCGTCGATCAGCGGGCCCTTGAGCTGGTTGGGCGCCTTGATAAAGAGTTTCTCAAGGACGTCCGGCACCTCGATCCCCTCGGGCGGCGTGTAGCCGAGCTGCTTCAGCAGATCGAGCCCGCTTCCAACATAGCCCGCGGCGAGCAGGAGCGCGACCAAGGCGCCGCCCGCCCCCTGCATCGCGAGGCGGTTGTACAGTTCCTTGAAGCTCTCGGCGAAGCGCTGCTGGAATTCCACCGATCCGGCGTGCAGGCCGAGGACATCGAGCAGTATCTGATGACGGTCGCCGCCCGGCTTGCCGATGTAGGACACCCGCGACATCAGCGGCTCGAGGTCGGCCTCGACCTTGCGCAGCAACTGATACAACCGCGTCAGGAACCGCAATTCCGGATCGTCCGGCGCGTGCGCGGCCCCGACCGCGACGTTCGACCCCGCGAAGATCCACTGGATGCGCGAGCGCGGCGTCGCCGGCAGGATGCCGTAGGGCTGACGACGGACGCGGATCGTGGGCATCGGCCCGCGTGACGACACGTGCCGGACGAAGAAGTCGCGGGTCCGATCCACCGTCGAATCGTCGAAGACCGGATGAAGCATGCTCTCCATGAAGTAACCGAGCGTGGCCGGCCACAGCGCCGTGTTCATGGCGCGGGCGTCGTTGACGTCGTGGCGATGGTAGAAGGGGATCGCCGCCAGCGCGGCCGGATCGAGACCGAGCGTGGCGGCGAGGCAACGTCCGTCTGTCCGCTCGAACCATCCGTCGGGGTCCAGGGGCGGAGTGCCGAAGTAGTGATCGAAGCTGACGTCGGAATCCTCGCGCCAGCTGTAGGCGGCGCCCTCGCCCTCGACGTTGTTGGTCGGCTGGCCCTGCGGCAGGATCGAGAACCCCGCCTTCGACTGATGATGATGGGTGAACAACTGCTCCAGCGCGACCCGGCCGGCGTCTGCATCGGCCCCGAGCCGCACACCGAGCACCATCAACTGATCGAAGCCACGGCGGAAGGCGGGCGGCGTTAGCGGCACCCGGAATCCCATGCCGATCTCGACGGCGCGGTCGAAGTTGCGCACCCATTCGAGCTCCGGACCGAACTTGATGTCGTCGCCGTCGTGCGCGACCGATGCGTCGTCCGTTCCGGTCGGCGACGGCGTGACCGGCAGCGGCGATGGAATCGGCTTTCCGAGCTGCTCGAGTTCGAGCGTTCCGCCGTTGTAGCCGAGCAGGACGAGGCGATCAGGCAAGGTCCGGGCGGTCGCCGGCTGCGACCAGCCGGTCTCGCGCATCGGCGTGGCGTCCGCGGCGGAAAACTCCAGATACGCGGCGATGACCGTGGTGGTCGTGCGATCCGCGCCCTCGGGCGGCGCGTCGGCGAGATTCCGCGGCCGGTACGCCTCACGGACCGCCGCGGCGCGCTCGGCGCCGAGCGCGTTGTCCAGCGCGGCGATCGCGTTCATCTGCGCGGCCGCATCCGTCCCCGCGCGCCACAGCGCCGTCCAGAACGTGCTGACCTCACCTCGCTCGGGATCGGCCAGCGGCGCGCTGGTCACCACCGTCAGGATCACAGTCGGCACGCCTTCCACCCTGGCCGGTCGCGCCGCCTCGTTGAGCGGGCGATGAGTCTGGGTCACGTAGTAGGACCGCCCCGAGCCCTGTCCGCTCAGCAGCGTTCGCCAGGCGGCCCGCTCCCCGGCGGTGTCGCGGTTCGCCCGCCAGACGTCGGCCCAATAAGCCTGGGCGCGCTTCACCTCGTCTTCCGACAACGCCTCCTCGAAGCTGTCGACCGCGATGTCGTCCGGATAAGCCCGGACCCACAGCTCGTCGCGGTCGCCGCCGAATTCCGTCGCTTGCTTGAAGCGCGTTTCGATCCGCAGCGGCATCAGCAGGATCGGCGTCTGATCGGACAGCAGGCCGATGTTGCGGCGCGGGTCGGTGAAGTTCGCGAACAGCCCGATATTGCGGACCACTTCGTCCTTCGCCGCCTTCAGCGCACCGCCCAGCCGCTCGATCTCGGAGGCCGCCGCCTTGATCTCCTTGTCGATCGCCGCCAGCGCCGGATCGTCGGCGCCCTTGCTGACGCGCTCGGCCCGTGCGCGGTCGCGGATCAGCCGCGCGCGGGTCTGGCGAAGCCGGCCGATCTCGCGCGACGTCGCGTCGACCGCGGCGCGCGACGCTTCTAGCTCCTTGCGGATATCATCGAACTCGGACATTTCGCCTCCGCCGCCCCCTGTCGTGTCCGCTGCGCGATCAGTTCGGCAGCATCTCGCTGCCGTGCACCGCGACCAGCACGGGAACCTGGTAGAGGATGTAGGCGAGCTCCGCGGAGTTGCTGTCCGGATGCCAGCGTAGCGCCTTGTCCTCGTCGTACTGTTGTTTCTTCTCCTGCAGCTCCGGCGCCACCGGATCGTCCAGGGTGAGCGTCGGCCCGCCCGGCCTGATCTGCAGAAAGCCCTTGTCGGCGTCGGACAGCACGTCAGGCCAGGCGAGGTCGTTCCAGACGTTGAGCGGCCCGTCGCGAGAAATATCGAGGCCGAAGCGCGGCTCGCCGGGCCGCTCCTTGATGACGAAGAACCAGCCCGGCGCCGTCGAATTGCCGCGGCCGGTGCCTCCCTTTGCCTCCTTCGAGGTCAGGTCGAAGCCAATGAAGGTGATGTCGGGATCGACCTTGGCTTCGTAGAGCGGTGTGCGCAGGCGGTCTTCCACCGGACCGTCGGTCTCCAGCACCCGCTCGACGCGGGGATTGATCGCGCCGCCGTCGTCGCGCTGCCAGCGCGCCTTCTGGGCGTAGATCACCGCGGTGGGATATTTCTTCAGCAGCTCGCCGCGGATGACGAGGACGACTTCCTCCTCGTTCTCGCCCGGCTTCTCGCGATGGTCGTGATCACCGAGCTTGGAGAACAGCGACCAGGTGTGGAGCGGCGGAATATCGCGGAGCTTTTCGCGCAGTTCGTCCTTCGACAGGCCCTCCCGGTCGATCACGCCGCTCGGGTCCCAGAACTGGCGGAAGCAGCTGCCGCGCTGGTCGGTGGGATATTCGCGCCACAGCAGCTCGCGGGCGAATTCATGGTTGAGGCCGACCATGTAGGCCTCGATGAAACGCTGATTGGTCTCGAGCAGCGTGATCGTGTTCTGCGGAATCTTGTCGATGTTCGGCAGGAAGTGCTCGTCGGACAGGCCGAGAAGCGGCTTGTACATCGGCAGGTCGATTTCCGGATATGCCATCACCGGCTTGAACACTTCCGGCTGCAGCAGCGTCGCGATCCCGTTGATGGCCAGCACTCGCGGCGGAATGGCGATCGAGGAGAAGGTGAAGGCGGGCACCGTCTTGTCGGGATCAATCGCAGCGAAGGTCGACGCTCCGAGCGCGGCGATGTCGATCGGCTTGCGCAACGGCGGCTTGCCGAGATCGGCGCTGACTGTGAGCAGCCGGTTGAGGTCCTTGAGGGCTAGTTTGAAGCGCGCCGCCTCCGGACTGTCGGCGGACGAAGCGCCGCCGACCGGCTCAGGCGCGGCGGGATCGGGATCGCGGATGGTGAAAGACGGAAAGCCAGGCAGCGCGTCGATGACGTCGGGCGAAGCCCCTTGCGGCAACACGCCGGTCGCGATGCCGGCCTGCTTCTCCAGCCGCACCAGCCATCGGAACAGCGCCAGCGCCGCTACCGCGACCATGATCGCGAGCGGAATGGCGACGGCCAGCAGCAGCACGGCGACCAGCAGCAGAACGACCAGTAATACCCACTTCGCCCAGCGGTGCTTGGCGAGCCAGTCGGTCAGCTCCGCGGGCAGCGACTTCGGCTGAAGCTGCGCGGCGACATCCTCCACCGCCGGCAAGGCTTCCGGGGTGACCCGCGGCGGCGCCGCGCTGACCTCGCCGCGATTGATCTTCTCCAGCAGCTCTTCGGCGCCTTTCGGCGAGTCGAAGCCGAGCGTCGCCGCGATGTGGTCGCGCGGCCGGACCGCGCGCCGGAACGGCGCAGACAGCGCCGCGCGGGGCACCGTGCTTTCCTTGAGCCGATGGCGCAGCGTGAAGCCGTCGGCGATCACCCGGCGCTGCACCGGCGCCATCATCGTGAGCCCGCGTTCCGCGCTGAGATCCTTCAGCGGCCCGAGATGGCGCGCATGCCAGATCGCGGCCGCCGCCTTGGCGAATTGCGCCAGCCTGATCCGCCGGTTCGCCGCGAGGATGTCACCGACCTGGTCCCAGGCGGCGTCCATATAGGCCTCCTGGTTCTTCTGCACGACCGCGGTGCCGAACGCGGCGGGAACGCGAAACCGCGGGTCCAGGTTGAGCTCGTGCACCCAGTTGCGCGGCTGCGGCGCGTCGCTGCCGTCCGCCTCCTCAAGCAGCCGCTCGGTGAGCGCGTGCCAGCGGCCGTACAGCGGCGGCGTGATCACTGGGTCGGGCGCGCCTTCGCGGGCATAGTCGTCGGTCAGGTTGACGAAGCCCGCCAGCGCCTTCTCGAATTCGTGCGCGTAGGGTTCATCCCAGCCCTCGTAGGCCGCAGCCTCCGCCTCCTGCGCGCCGGTCAGCGCCTCGTCCGGCACCTTGAGCGCGCCGCCGAGCCGCAGCACCCCGTGGAGCCCGGCGACCGCGATGGGCGGCATCCCGGAGCCGGGCGTCTGCGTGTCCATGTCGCGGCGGCCGAGCCGCGAGTCCGGCGGACGCGGCTTCAACAGGCGGACGAGGTACTCGAAATCGCCCACCGTCCCGGTCTTGAAGTACCACCGCTTGTACACCGGATGCAGCGTCGGGGACGGCCGGTCGGTATAGTCCGCCCAGGCCGACAGGGTGGCGAAGAATGCGGGATTCGCCGCGGGCGCGATTCCGAGGCCGGCGAGACGGCCGCTCTCGAAGGTCGGCACCACGAATGCATGGTAGGACGTATTCGGCTCCAACTGACGCGGCGACAGGACGCGCGAATAGGCGTAGTCCGGATTGCTGGCCAGCAGGCTCTCTAGCCGTGCCCTCGCCTGGTCGGCATTGGTCGATTCCACCACGCCGTCCTGCTGGATCAGGTCGCGGTTGACGTGGACGTGCGCCCAGGCCCAAAGCTGGTCGGCGGGCGGAAATACCGAGGCCGGATCGCCCGTCACGTCGATCGCCGGCAGCGGCCGCGCCGACGACACCGCGACTTCCTTGAACTCCTCCACCTTGAGTACCAGCAGTGCGAGCCACGGGCGCAGCCGGTGGCTCGACTCGTCCGGCGCCGCTGGCGTGTAGCGCCACGGAAAATCCTCGTCGTAGAACTCAACGAAGGGCAGGTAGTTCGGCTCGAAATTGGTGATCCAGTCGCGCGGCTCCACCTTCACCACCGCCTTCGGATCGATGCCGACGATGTCGCCGGGACCATAGAGCGCGACGTCGCGCGAAATCGTCGCCGTCAGATCCGTGTCGCCCTGGACCGGCCGCCCGGCCAGCGACAAGTCGACCTTGATCGTCGCGCGCAGCGACACCGAGTTGTCGTTGTCGGCCGCCGTGATGTTGTTAGCCACGCCGAGCCGCAGCCAGGGCAGGAAGGAATAGGTGCCGATCGCATCGCTCATCCCGTCCCTCCCCGCCGCCTCGCCGGATCGCCCGCCATCATCGTGCCTCCGCTACGCCGCGCGCTTCATCTCGTGCGGGCGCACGATATGGGCCTCGCTGGCGAAATTCGGATTACGCCGCGTCTCCGCCGCCATGAATTCACCGGCGCTGGCGCGCGATTGGAACGACGCAGGCGCGCCGGCGATCGGCGAATTGTCGGCCAGGCTCACCACCACATAGGACGCCTGATCGACCGCGATCTTGTCGTCGAATGCGTGCTTCAGATCGCGCGACTTCGCCGAGATCTCGGACCGCGCCACGGCGTTGTTGGCCAGGAAGTGCGTGAACAGCCCGGAGATGAGCGTGACGAAGCGCCGGCGTGCCCGCTTGAAATTGTTGTCGACGATGATCTCTTCGTAGCGGGCGATGCGCTTGGTGACATAGCTGGTCTTTGCCTGGTTGCCAGTGACCGACAGCTCCAGCCCCGCCTCCTCGGCCTCGTAGTCGGACGCGCTGAGCTTCTCGCCGTCCTTGAGGTCCTTGAATTGGGCGATCGCGAACGACTCCCGGATGGTGGCGCGCTTCTCGATTCCCGACGTCGCGGTCGCGACGGAGAAGTAATTGGCGTCGTCCGGGCGCTGCGCGCCGATCTTGTCGAGGGTGATGCCGAGCGGGATCGCACGCTGGGTGATCTTGAGCGAACCGACCGGATGCAGGACAAGGTCGGAGCCCGCGTCCACGGTCTTGAGCGTCACCAACAGCCTGCTGCTGTTCTGCAGCGCGGCAGTCCAGTTCTCCGCCTTCGAGTATTCCGCCACCAGCAGGGGCAGCACGGAGACCGGCGGAAGGCTGGTGTCCTCCTTGTCGCCCCAGGTGTGGGAGAAGTCGACGTCGACGTCCCAGAACAGCAGCGAGATGCTCCCGGTGCCCTCGACGTGCCAGGGCGATGTGCCTTCGAGCGAGCCGCGGAAGCGGATACTGAACAGCCCCGCGCCGAACAGCTTCACCGACAGCGAGGCAGAGATCGTGATGATGAAATAGAACGGCGAGAACTGGAACAGCGCGTCGAAGGCGAGATGGCCCTCGATGTTGGCGATCGAGACGCCGAAATACAGCTCCGCATGTGCGCCGAACTGCACGGTGTTCGACGTCACCGCGAAATAGGCGTCGACCCGGATGCGGGCCACCGGCGTGTTGAGGATGTTGATCGCGATCCGGGGGATCGGCGGGAACGGCAGCGCCGGTGGATTGTAGGCCGGGTGGAAGCCGCCGACGGAGACGATGAAAGTAGCGTCGCCGCCGAACGACGCGAGCACGCCCATGCCGCCGTCGAGCGGCATGAAGATTACGCGGGATTCGTACAGGATGGCGAAGAACCAGCCGCGCTTCTTGTCGAATTCGATCGCGCCCATGAAGGCGACCTGGATGATGATGAGCGGCAGCCGCTCGTCCGGGATCGCCACCGTCAGCTTGCCGATGATGGCGATGTTGCCGGGAATCTCGATGATGATCCCGAGCGACAGGCTGATCAGCGTCGGCGTGCCCCAGCCGAACTTCGCCATCGGGCCGATGAGGAAGGTCCCCTGCTCTGGCGGGAAGAAGGTGCGGAGGTCGGAGATGATCCGGTGCGCGTTGGCGACGACGTCGTGCGGGAATAGCACCGAGTCCAGCGAGCCGGCGCGCACGCCGTTGACTAGCGCGTCGAGGTCCATCGAGCGGTTGAGCCCGACCAGTCCGCCGACTCCCAGCAGGGTGAAGCCGAAGCCGAGCTGCAATCCGGGATTGAACTCGACCGTGATGATGGCGATGAAGGAAAAGCCCTTTGACCCGTCCGGCATCTTGGTGGTGATGACGCCGATTGCCGTCACCGAGAGGAAGTCGAGGATCTTCAGTTCCAGCGCGCCGGCATATTCGCCGCGGTCCGGATCGATGAAGAGATAGCCGCCGCCCTTCACCGCCCCGGCATCGATCGACAGCCCGACGCCGTTCGGTGGCTTGAACCCGAAGGATAGATCGATCGGGCCGAGATTGCCGCCGCTCCCCGGAAAAGCGAGATCGGTCCGCAGCCCGATGTTTTCCACCACCGCGACCAGCGGACCGAGCGCCGCCTTCAGCGTCGCGCCGATATCGATCGGGAGGCCGTCACCCGACGGTGTCACCGCGAGCGTCAGTCCCTGCACCTGGATCGGACCGAGGTCGATATGCGCTGGGATCTGGATCTCGAGATGCGAGGTGCCGCGGAAATACACGCCGCGCGGATAGGCGACGCCGAGGCCGAGATCGAACTCGAACCGCGTCGAGATACCCGACAGGATGGTCGAGATGAAGCCGTCCGAGCCGGACGCGTCGAGGACGAAAGCGAGGCCCTTGAGGTCCGCCTCGGCGAACACCTCGACGTCCTTGCCCGCCACCAGCGTGAAACCGCCGGCACCGCTCACCGATTGGTATTCGAGCCGCGTGCCCTCGCCGGTGCCAAGAACGATGGTCGGGCTGCCGGAGACGGCGGAGTATTCCACTTCGACGCGCGCGGTGCCCTTGGCCGACGTCGGCGCGCCGCTACCTGCGAAGCCGATCACCATGTCGATGCCGCTGCCCGGCCGCACCATCAGGCCGACACCTCCGGTGAGATCGAGGTCGCTCGAGATCGTCACCGCGATCGTCGGACCGAGCTGCATCCGCACCGACAGCAGCCCGCTGAACGACGGCAGCAGCGCGAAGCCCGGCTTCTCGCTCCCGGACTTCGGCAGCGGGAACAGTCCGAGCTCGGCCGATAGCCGTCCCGCGTCGCGCGCCCGCTCGAAGAACACCAAGCGCAGCCGTTTGCGCACGGCGGCACGCCCGGTCGGAGGGCCGCCTTCGAGCGCGCGCGCGACCCGATCCGGCACCTCCACCATCCGGACGTCGAGCCCGAGCCCGGCCGCGAGGCTGTCGATCTGCCGCGCGAAGCTGGAGAAGTCGAAGCTGTCGGTGCCCCAGCCGAAGGCGTTCTCGAACAGCGTCACCGGGTCGGAGACGATCTTCGGCAGGTCCGGGAAGCTGAACCTGTAGTCGATGTAGTCCGGGCGGTTGCCGGCGGGCGCGGTATAGCGGGTGCGGATGACACCGAGCGCCTGCAGCGCGAAACCGATGCCCGGATGATGGTTGCGCAGATAGGTGATGAAGAGATAGCCGACGAGCTGCCCCGGAAACTCGCCCTTGAAATTATCGGCGTTCAGCGTCGCCGAAAATGCACCGCCGGGCGCCGAAACGAGGTCGTCGATCGCCTGCACGACGCCGGCGATCGCCTCGATGGTCTTGAAGGCGTCTTCGAGCGATCCGGACACGACCGTCGTCTCGCCGTCGGACGCCACTTCGCCGTCGAGCGACAGCCCGCCGCCGACCAGCGCCTGGAGCCGATCGAACAGCAGCTGCAAGTCGACCGCGAGATCGGCGATCGGCTTCGGAATCACGTCGGAATCCCAGCCCAGCTTGAGCAGCAGGCCCTGGAACGCGGCCGGCGACTCCACCGCCGCCCGCAGCGGCAGCAGCAGCTTGCCGATCTCGGCGACGATCGTTTCGAGGGCGCCCGGTTCAGCCATTTTTCTTGGCCTCCGGATAGAATTCGCGGTCGACGACGTCGTGCAGCGCGGGATCGACGCGGTTGGTGATCAGCCATTTGCAGACATGGCAAAAAGTGCCGCTGTTGTTCCGCATCTTGCAGTCGCCGGCCGGACGATAGACCAACCCGGTGAAGTTGTATGCGCCTTCGTACAGGCCGACCAGCCGCTGCGCCTTGCATGGCGGCTTGAAGTTCGGGATGTCCTTCGGGTCGTCGCCCTCGTCGTTCACATGAGCGAAGTCGGGATCCTTGTTGAGCGGCAGATGGTTGCCTGCGATGAAGTCGCGCACCTTCTTTTCCACCACATAGACCAGCGCGTCCGCATCGTCGCGGCGCGGCACGAACAGCAGCGAGCCTTTCGGAAACACGGGAAACGGCGCCGGCGGCAATTCCAGCCCGCCGAGCCGGATCGAGCCGAGGTTCTGGTCGATGTCGCCGATGTCGAGTCTGACGAGGTAATCGGAATCGGTGAACGTGAGCGGCAGTTGCCGGCCGATCGCCGTGATCTGGATGCGGCGGAGAAACGCCTGGCGGCCGGCCGCCTTCGCCTGCACCCAGCGCGGGATCTGGCGCGGGTCGATCCTGACCTCGATCGAGCCACCCTGCTGGGTCGAAGCCTGGGTCAGCTTGGCCGAAAGCTGGACCCTGAGAAGTTCGAACCATTTCACCTTGGACGGATCGACCAGACGGGAGTGATTGGCGGCGTAGTTCGGATCCTGAAAGATGCCGGCGAGCGCGACGATGTTGTCGTGCTCGCTCGAAGCGGTCGCATTGTCTTCGGCGCTCGTTTCGTATTCGTCGCCGAGATTGAAGGAATGGCCGAATTCGTGCGCAACCGTGTCGATGATATCGGTGAGGTCGGCGTCGATGTCGCTGGCGGGCTTGCGCCGCATCACTTTCTTCGTCGCCGTGTTGGTCGCCGGATATTCGAAGTCGAGCGTCTTCAGGCTCTGCAGCGAATTGGCGGTCACGGTCGACTGGTTGAAATTGGTGCCGCCGATCATGTCCTCGTTGGTGATCATGGCGATCAGGCCGCGGCTGCGCTTGAAGGTGCCGTCCGGTATCCACTCGGCGCCCAGCGCGGTGTGCGGCGACGACCCGAGCCGCAGTCCGGACAGGTAGGCCATGATCGGCGCCGCAACGTTCGCGCGGCCGTTCCTAGCGAGTTCCGGCGGGTGCCGGCGCGGATCCGGGGCAAGGTGCCGGGTGGCGCTGGCCGGCTTGAAGAACTGATAGGCGCGGGCGATCAGGGGCGCGAGGTTGGCATCGCCCGCCGCATCCGCCGCCGGCATCGTCAAAGCGGCGCCGGACTTCGCCGATTGGTCGCCCCAGCGGGAGCCGAGCATCAGGCCGTAGAAGGTGTCACGTGCCTCCAGGATGCCGAGCGATTTCTGCTTCCTCCACGCTTCGATCAGGGTGTCGTTGACCTTCGCCGCGTCGTAGTTGGACAGCGACTGGCCCGCCCAGCGCGCCTTCAATTGCGCCGACGTCGCAGTTTCGTTGCGGAGCGGCAGGCCGACGCGGGCCACGAGCTCGTCGACCTCGTAGATGCTCTTGTCGTCCGAAACGCTGTAGTTCCACGGAATCGGTCCGCCCCTGCCGAGCTCCGAGGTCTCCTCGTCGTTGACGCGCCAGCCGCAGGTCACCGCCTGCTCTTCCGACGCCTGGAAGGCCTTGAATACATTGAAGCTGCCCGCGAGCGTGCCGTAGGGCTCGTGGCGCTTCTGCGAGAACAGACCGTCCGCCGCTTCCTGCACAATCTTGTCGAACTTGTCCTTCTCGGACGCGCGAAAGCCTTCGGCGAGGAACAGGATGTTGTGCATCTCGGCGGCATTGCCGAGGTCGCCGGCGCGCACCGTTGAGATGTTGTCGCGAGTCTTGGCGTAGTCGACCACTTTCACCGGCAGGCTCTGGTTGACACCGAGGAAGCTGCCGTCGAGCTGGGCCGCCCCCTCGCTCACGCCCCTCAACCGTCCCTCATTGTTCGTATTTGCTACCACGAAGGTGCCGGGGCTGGCCGAGCTGAGCGTGACGAAGCCGTGCCCGGTGATGTCGCCGACGAGATCGGTCCCGGTCGGATCGTCGCTGAACAGCGCGCACAGCGTCGGCTGGCTGTGGCCGACCGTCGGATGCAGCGCCGTGGTGATCGAGGAGTTGCCGAACCACCAGCCGAGCACATCGTCGTGCACCTGGATACGCGCGACGACGTAGCCGGGGCCATATTCGATCACCACGAGATTGATGCCGACGTCGTCGCCGGTGATGGTGCGCGCCGCAGGATCGATCGTCACGAAGCTGGTCAGCCGGGAGCCGACCGGGTTGTACGGCGCCAGGATCCGAAAATTGCAGTCCGCGGTGACGTCGGTCAGCGTGTAGGTCGTCGACCCGCTCGGCAAATCCTGGTCGAACACGCGGAACGGCAGCACCTTAGTCGCGGGCTTCTTCAGCGCGACGTGCATGTCGCAATGCGGGTAGACAATGAGAGGCATGCCGGCACAACCCTCTCTCAGCCAGTAGAACTATTGGGAAGCCCGTCGCTCCCATCGGAAATCTGGCATCGTAGAGATTTTACACTCAAGCCTTCTCAATACAACCTCAACGTGATACTGTTTCGACATCCTTCTTCAATTGTCGTTTGCCGAGTGGAGCTCTCTATCGCTGAGGCCAATCGTGATGCAAAAGCCGGCGGCGTGGAGCATCTCGTTGTCCTCGTTCATCGGATAGACACGAACGCTCAGTGGTTTCCGATCGCCAAGAAGCCATTGGAGGGCGCTGGGCTTGTAGCTGTCCCCGCGAGGTACGGGATCTATGGCGTGATCCGTTTTCTTACCCCGTCAAGCGTCTTGAGTCGCACTGCGATTGACCGCGTCTCCCATCCGTGAACGCGAACAGCGCCGGGGCCTCATTCTCGTGCTAACTTTGGCGGAGATCCTGCTCCTGCTCACGCTTACATCCGAACTCAAGATTTGGCAGGACAGAGCTAATGCGGCTGAAGAGCAGCTGAAGCCCCTTCAGCAAGTACTGTATGTAGGTGGCGCGGTCGATATCACCGGCGTGCGGCAGCTCGTTGAGCGTTTCGAACGGCTCCCAGACTTGGAAGCGGAAAAGACAGCCCTCAAAGGGGGAGGCAGCCAAGCGGGCTGAGCAATCTGAGCTGTTTAAGTCACTCGGCCTCGACAGCGCGCAGACACTCCACTCGTTTTCCACCGCGCAGGCGTCGGAAATCGGTCCTAATGATCCGCCGGCCGTTCTGAAGCGTGCGGTCGATGTTCTCAGCCCTTAGGCAAAGATCCGCAGCGGAGCCAGATCAAGCCGCTATCTGAAGTTGCCCAAAAACTTGCAACGGCGGAAGCTGAACGGGAGAGGTATCACCTCGACGTGCTCAATCTAATGCGCCGAAATGGAAACGGCCTCGCCTATCCATCATGCTGGAGGACGCCGACGGGACAAGCGGAATACATCTTCGATATCACGTTCGGCGATCGCGGGATTCGGGTCAGCGATGCGCCCAAACCCGATCGAAAGATCCGGCTTGGAAAGATGATGGGATCATTTTATGCGTGGCATCGAGATCAATGAACGAGATTTCGCCGCGGCTACCCGGAACCTTGCCGACTGGGCGACATCCCAAAACTGCAAATTCTACTCACGCAACAGGGATGAAACCGGCCTTTCAAACAAGACGCGCTACAAGTACCTGCAGCGGACCATCGAGCAGAATTTCTATCCTTACTATTCGCCAGCTCCGAGCACGTCACCGAGAAGACCAGCATCCGCTGCCATGACCACGACTGCCGCGCCTAGCCCACCTGTAGGGTAGCTGAGCGAACCGCGGACGGAATAGTTAACACCACCACCGCCTGACAGAGGATGATAGATGCAGAGCGAAGGCATCCAAGAATACTGTTCACTCTCGCTTCTTCGCGCCGCAGCGTTGCCAATCGGGCGAATTGAGCGCAGGCTCCTCCCCAAGCGCGCAAGTCGCATCAGGGGAGAGACGCATGAAGGAACCGGGACTCGACGGCCGCCATCGGGACAAGGATGGCGAGATCAGCAGGAAGCACGGCAATACGTTGGTCGCCACGTTGCGCAAGATCTACGGCAAGTCCTTTGCGGCCGGCTATCCGGATTCGACGAAGCTCGGCGATGTGCTGCTGCAGCTCAACGAGACGTCGCTGAGCCAGTTGCGCCGGGACCACGGCACCGGACATTTGGATCACAAGATCAAGGAAGCCTCGAAGTGATCGGGTTTTGCTGATCGGGATCCATCGCCCGATTGGCGAGGCCGATTGGTGGTCGCAACGTTTGTTCGCTCCCGTGGTTTCGTGCGTCCCGCCACGTGGAGCGCGTCGTCTTGCATCGCTGCGCGGAGCGCCATCGCGCGTCGGAAAGCCCGGGCACCGGGCACTCCGACGCTGAATCCGACGGACGAATCGGTCCTACTTCCCCATGCTTCCCGCCTGGTTCGTGCCCGGCCCCACATTGCCCTGGCTCGACGAGGTGGAGTCGCGGCCGGATTTCATGTTGCTGCCGGTCGTCTGCGACGACGTCGCCGATGTCGCGGCGTTGTACTTCTTGGCATGCTTCGCCTGGGCGGCGAGCGGGACGGCGGCGAGGGTGGCGGCGACGAGGGTGGCAATGGCGAGCTGGGTCTTCTTCATGGATCCGATCTCCATCCGGTTGAACTCCACGCTCGCCCAACCCGGCTGCGACATCACAGTTCCTGCCGGGGGATCAAGCGTTGTTGTTCGATTCCGACGGCGCGCGTGAAGGTGCGATGCAGCAGCGTCAGGCCGGCGCTTGCATGGGCACGGCGCCAGTCTGCGACGTCGGCTTGAGAAACGGCCGGAAGGTCATCATCATCATGACAGCGCCGAGGCCCATCAGCCAGGAGCCGACATAGAGCCACGTGTAGCTCGCAAAGCTGTCGTAGATCAGGCCGCCGGCCAGCGGGCCCGTCGCCATGCCCAGGCTGCCGGCCATCGCCGTGCCGCCGATCACCGTGCCCATGATGCTCTGCGGAAAGTTGTCGCGCGCGATCGCGGCGTAGAGCGGCATGGTGCCGGCATAGAGGAAGCCGAAGGTGGCCGCGACCGCATAGAACGCGGCGAGGTCGCGCACGACCACATAGGCCAGCGCGCCGAACGCCTGCGCGAGCAGGCCGAGAACGAGTACCCGCTTGGCGCCGAAGCGGTCGCCGAGCAGGCCGAAGGCGATGCGGCCGCCGAGCCCGGCGAGCCCCTCGATGCTGTAGATCGTCACCGCCGCCATCAGCGGGATGCCGCAGGTGACGGCGTAGCTCACGGTGTGGATGATGGGGCCGGAATGCGTGGCGCAGCAGAAGAAGTTGGTGGCGAGCAGGATCAGGAACTGCGGCGAGCGCAGCGCCGCCGATCGCGTCATCTCGGCCGGCCCGGCGGCGGGACCCGACGCGACGGCGTCGCCGGGCGCGGACGATGGCGGACGGCCCACGAGCAGCGACGTGGGAATCATGATGGCGGCCACGATCGCGGCGATGCACTGCATCGCGGTGCGCCAGTCGTAGCTGGAGACGAGCCAGGCCGCGAGCGGCGACATCGTCATCGGCGCCACGCCCATGCCGGCCGAGACCAGCGACACCGCGAGGCTGCGATGGGTGTCGAACCAGCCGGTGACGGTCGCCATGACCGGCGGGAAGATCGCCGCTGTCGCGATGCCTGCGATCAGGCCGAACAGCAGTTGGAACGCCAGCAGCGAGGATGTCAGGCTTGCCAGCAGCAGGCTGACGGCGAGCAGGATCGATCCGATCAGCAGCACGGGACGCGGGCCGATGCGGTCGGACAGCGTGCCCCAGCCCATGCTGGTGACGGCCATCGCCAGGAAGCCGATCGTCATCGCGGTGGAGATCCCCGCGACCGACCACCCGGTCTCGGCGGCCATCGGCTTGAGGAACACCGGCAGCGAGAACAGGCCGCCGACGGCGACGCAGCCGAGCACGCCCCCGGCCGCCACGATCACCCAGCGATAGTACGATGTGCTCATCCGCCGTCTCCTTCCCGATTGTTCGGTTGGAAGACGATCGGGACAAGGCCGAGACGACACGCGGCGATCGGATTTTTTCGCGGGCTGTGGAGCCGGCGCCTCACACCGGCGTCATGCCGTGCTGGCGCTTGGTTTCGGCGGTCTCCTCCGAGACGAGATATTCGATGAAGGCCCGCGCCGCCTCGGTATGCGCGCCGGCCTTGCACAACGCCGCCGCGAACACGGTGCCGGGCTGCAGCGACGCGGGCAGCAGGCCGACGATGTCGATGCCGGGCGCGCCGAGCATCTCGCTGAGCTGCTGGAAGCCGACCTCGACCTCGCCGTCGGCGAGCAGCCTGGCGACGGGAATGCCGGGCTTGGCCTGGACCAGGCGCGAAGTGCCCTCGCTCTCCAGGCCCCAGTCGCGGGCGAGCTTCTGCACATACGTGCCGCTCGGGCCGGTGGAGATGCCGATCGCCTTGGCGTTCTCCATCGCCCTGCGCACGGCGGCCTCGTCGAGCGGATCGGGCTTGGGGCTGCCGGCGCGCACCGCCATCGCCATCGGCGATTCCGCGATTTCGATGATGCTGCCGGGAACGAGATGGCCGTCGCTTTCAAGCTTCTGCAGCGCATCGGAGGCGAGCACGGCGAAGTCGAACGCTTCGCCGGCGCGGATGCGCTTGGCGGCATCGACGCCGCCGACGGATTCGATCGTGATCACCTCGCCGGTCGCCTCCTCATAGGCGGCGGCGAGCTCAGCGAGGATCTGCCTCGTCGCCATCGAGGAAATGCCGGCGGCGGTCACGCTCATGATCAGCTCCGTTCAACGATGTCGATGACGACGCCGCAAAGGCGGACGCGCACGTCTCGGATATGGCAAGCGCGGCGGCCGAGCAAGATGATCGTCACTTGGGCACGTTGCGCTCCAGATCCTCCAGCCACGCGGTGGCGTTGCCGTCCGACGGCGCGCGCCAGTCGCCGCGCGGCGACAGGGCGCCGCCGGCGACCACTTTCGGGCCGTTCGGCATTGCCGAGCGCTTGAACTGGCTGAAGGCGAAGAAGCGCTTGAGGAACACCTCCAGCCACTTCCTGATCTCGCCGAGCGTGTAGGCGTGACGCTTGTCGGCGGGAAAGCCCGGCGGCCAGGCGCCGTCGCCCGCATCTTTCCAGGCGTGATGGGCCATGAAGGCGATCTTCGAGGGGCGCATGCCGTAGCGCAGCGTGTAGAACAAATTGAAGTCCTGCAGCTCATAGGGGCCAATCGTGGCCTGGGTGCTCTGCGGCGTCTCGCCCTCCTTCACCGGCACCAGCTCCGGCGAGATCTCGGCCGACAGCACCGCCTCGAGCGTGCGGTCCACTTCGGCGGAGAACTGATGCGAGGCGATCACCCAGCGGATGAGATGCTGGATCAAGGTCTTCGGCACGCCGGCATTGACGTTGTAGTGCGCCATCTGATCGCCGACGCCATAGGTGCACCAGCCCAGCGCGAGCTCGGAGAGATCGCCGGTGCCGAGCACGAGGCCGCCGCGATCATTGGCGAGGCGGAACAGGTAGTCGGTGCGCAGGCCCGCCTGCACGTTCTCGAAGGTGACGTCGTAGACCTGTTCGCCGCGGCCGAAGGGATGGCCGATGTCCTTCAGCATCTGCGTCGCGGCGGGGCGGATGTCGAGCTCGGCGGCACTGACTTGAAGCGACGACATCAGCGCATGCGCGTAGGACTTGCTCTGCGCGCCCGTGGCGAAGCCGGGCATCGTATAGGCCAGGATGTTGGTGCGGGGAAGGCCGAGCAGGTCGATCGCCTTCGCCGCGACGATCAGCGCATGCGTGGAATCGAGCCCGCCGGAGACGCCGATCACGATGCGCTTGGTGCCGGTGGCGCGCAGCCGCTGCGTCAGGCCGGCGACCTGGATGTTGTAGGCCTCGTAGCAGTCCTGATCGAGCCTCGCGGGATCACTCGGCACGAACGGAAAGCGCTCGATGCTGCGCATGAAGCCGATGTCATCGAGGGTCGGCTGCAGCTCGAAGCCGATACGGCGGTAGTGCACGCCGGCGCGTTGCGCGCGCGCATTGTCGTCGAACGTGCCCATCAGCGCCCGCTCCTGGCGCAGCAGATCGAGATCGACGTCGGCGAAGATGGTCTGGCCGATCTGGCGGAAGCGCTCGCTCTCGGCCAGCAGCATGCCGTTCTCGAAGATCGAGGTCTGGCCGTCCCAGGCGAGATCCGTGGTGGATTCGCCCACACCGGCCGCCGCGTAGATGTAGGCGGCGAGGCAGCGCGCCGACGTGGAACGACAGAGCAGCGAGCGCGACTCGGCGCGGCCGACCGTGATCGGGCTGCCCGAGAGATTGGCGAGCACGGTGGCGCCGGCGAGCGCCAACTCGGACGCCGGCGTCACCGGGATCCACATGTCCTCGCAGATCTCGACGCCGATGACGAGCCCGGCGACGTCAGCGGCGGCGAACAGCAGATCCGTGCCGAATGGCGCCATGGTCTCGGCGACCTCGATCATCTCGCCGCGGATGCCGGCGCCGGAGGCGAAGTGACGGCCCTCGTAGAACTCGCGATAGGTCGGCAGGTAGCTCTTCGGGATGACGCCGAGTACCTCGCCGCGATGGATCACGACGGCGCAATTATAGACGCGGTGGGCGAAGCGCAGCGGCGCGCCGACGATCAGGACCGGCATCAGGTCGTGCGAGGCTTCGACCAAGGTGAGCAGGCCGCGCTGGACGGCGTCGAGCAGCGGATCCTGCTTGACCAGGTCCTCGATCGCGTAGCCGGACAGGCAGAGCTCCGGAAACACCGCGACCGCCGCCCCCTGGTCATGGCAGGCGCGCGCCGCCGCCAGGATCGCCGCCGCGTTGGCGGTGGGGTTGGCGACGCTGGAGGCCGTGACGCAGGCGGCGACGCGGGCAAAACCGTGCCGGTAGATCGAATGGAAATTCATCGTGGCAGTCCATCTCCTGTCACCTGATCATACGACATGGACCATGACGGGAGCCATAACAAGGGCGGCAGGCCAGCACCGCCAGGGGCGCAGGCTGTGACCTCCGCACGCGTCATTTGAATTGCGCGGGCCACCCGGTGCCGGGTAACTCGAGGCTCGCTTCTTCGCGCCATCCGGGTGAACGGCATCCATGAACCTCTTCGTCATCGGCTTCGGCTACACCGCGCAGCGCTTCGTCGAACTGCACCGCGGCGCGTTCGCGCGCGTCGGCGGCACGGTGCGCGGCGCCGACAAGCGCGCGCAGCTGGCGCCTGATGACATCGACCTGTTCGACGGCACGGCGCCGGCCGCGACGCTGGCGAAAGCCGCGGGCGCCGACGTCGTGCTGATCTCGGTGCCTCCGGGAGCCGGCGACGACCCGGTGCTGGCCACGTTCGGCGACGCCATCACGGCAGGGCGCGCGCGCCGCGTAGTCTATCTCTCGACTGTCGGCGTCTATGGCGACCATCAGGGCGGCTGGATCGACGAGGACACGCCGCTGGCGCCTGAGCACGACCGGGTGCAGGCCCGGGTCCGCGTCGAGCAGGACTGGCGCGCGCGGATCGGCGACCGGCTCGCGGTGCTCCGGCTCGGCGGCATCTACGGGCCGGGCCGCAATGCGCTGGTCGAGCTGCGGGCCGGGCGGGCGCGGCGCATCGTCAAGCCGGGACAGGTGTTCAACCGCATCCATGTCGATGATGCGGCCAGCGCGATCATGGGCGCGATCCAGCGCGGGTCAGGCGGCGCCTGGAACATCGTCGACGACGAGCCTGCGCCGCCGCAGGACGTCATCGCCTATGCCGCTGCGTTGATGGGCATCGCCCCGCCGCCGGAACTTCCGTTCGACCGCGCCGAGCTGTCGCCGATGGCGCGGAGCTTCTATGCCAGCAACCGCCGCATCCGGAATGCGCGGGCCAAGCAGGAGCTCGGCGTCGGCTTCGCTTACCCGACCTATCGCGCCGGGCTCGACGCGCTGTGGGCCGCGGGCGAAGGGCGCTGACGCGAGATTTCTGGGGGCCGGGCGGGAGACCTTCTCGGCACCGACGATTGCAACGAACAGAGATTGTCATGCGGGTTTGACGTGACTGCACGTCGTGCGCCCCTCACACGACGGATGTTCGACGTGCAAGGCGATCAACCCATCAGCTGGCTGATGTTTCACGCTCGCGGCCGCGATCATCATTGCCGCCGGCGCGTTCCTGGCCTTCCTGCGCTCGCGACACAACCGCGAGATCGCGTCGGTGGCGCTCGAGGGCGACGGCCGCGCCCGCGTCGTCGCTGACCGGAGCCGGTGCCGAGAGCGGCGGGCATCCGGAGGCCAATCCGCCGGCGAGGTAAAAAATACCCCCTGGAAGCAAGAAGGCCGCGCAATGCGCGGCCTTCTCTGATGTTCACGCGGCCGGACCAATCAGATCGCGGCTGCGACCTTGTCGAGGCCGATGGTGCGCGCAAGCCGCCGCACTTCGTCCTTCTGGTCCTCGCGCAGCTGCCACAGCAGCGGCATCGCGGCCGACTTCAGCTGTTGCACCTCATCCGAATCCGGATCGATCGCCACCGCGCCCGGCTTCGCCGCGCCCTGGCGGCCGGCGTGGATCTTGCGGGCGACGGCGCGCAGCGCCGTCTCGACCGCCGGCCAATAATATTCCTGGCTCGACGACAGCCGCAGCCGCTCCTTGATGCCCGCGATCTGGCCGTCCGACAGCAACGAATAGGCCTTCTGCACCTCCGGCTTCAGCGGCGCCGGGGCCGGCTCGCTCCTGGCGAGAATCTTGGACTTCGGCACCACCGGCTCGGCAGCGACGACGGCCGACGCCTTCGCCATTTCCGGCTCGGACGGCGCATAGGCAAAGGCCTGACGCAGCGTCGCCTTCGACGGGGCACTCGGCTGCTGCACCTCGGGAGCCGCAAGTGTGACCATCGCCAGGCGGTCGCCCTTGGCTTCACGGTTGGAGATTGGGCTCTTCGCCACCACAGGCGGCATCATCGCACCGGCCGAAGGCACGCTGTCCCGCATCAGGACGCTTGTCACGGCCGCGCCTGCGATCAGCACGCCCAGCACAGCGACAAAAGCGATCGACTTCGTCACGCAATTCTCCGTATCCCGGCGGAAAGCCGCAGCTTGCCGAAAAGTGGGAGTTAATTAAGGCTTTACGATGCCACAGAAACACAGAGGCCACCATTCTGCCCTGTGAACATGACGGATATTTTTTTACGCCGCCGAAGACAGCTCGGCCGGCATCGGCAGGTCGTACGCGGCCTGGATGTCGGCGACGATGTCGGAGGCCTCCCAAAGCGCCGCCGGTTCCACCGAATGCAGGCTGATGGTCCAGTTCCCGCCGCGAGCGGTGCGGGGAACGCTCATGATGTCGAACTGGACGTTGCGGCACAGCGGATGCCGCTGCAAAGCATGCCCGACGCGGATCCGGATCTCCTCGAGCGTCGCCCGCTCCTTGTCCTGCCGTAGCCCGATGCCCATCGCACGATTCCGCCAAGTTCAAGCTCCGCGGATTGTGGGACCCGATGGTTAATGGTGCCTTAAGGACACACATCACGTTTTCTCTCATGATCGGAGGCCGCCCGCGCCGCCGTACTCATCAGCCGTGCGCGCGACCAGCACGGCGACCGACGGGATGTCGGTGACCCCCGAGGTCGCGTGCCCCGCGCTCCAGATGTCGCGCCAGCGTTTCGGCCGCGCCTCGCGCGCGGCGATGTCGATGTCGCTGCCGATCTCGATCGCGCCGCGCGCCGGCAACGCTTCGGGATCGAGCCCGGCCGCGACGATCGACGGCCGCAGCATGCTGGTCGGCAGGCCCGTGAAGGCCGAGGTGAGCAGCACGTCGTCGGCCGAGCTTGCCACCAGCATCGCCTTGTAGCGATCATCGGCCATGCTTTCGCGCGTGGCGATGAACTTCGTGCCCATATAAGCGAGATCGCAGCCGAGCACCTCGGCCGCCCGCAAGGCCACGCCGTCGCTGATGCCGCCCGCGAGCACGATCGGCCCGGCGAAGAACGCCCTGACCGCGCGCACGAAGGCGAACGGGTTGAGCCAGCCGGTCTGGCCACCCGCGCCGGCCGTGAGCAGCACCAGCCCATCGGCGCCGGCTTCCACGGCGCGCTCGGCATGACGGATCGAGGCGACGTCGGCCAACACCAGCGCGCCCGCATCATGCAAGGGCGCAACGACCTTCGCCGGCGAGCCGACCGATGTGATCACGATCTCCGGCCGGTGCCGCAATAGCACCGCGAGATCGTCCTTCAGCCGCGCGTTGGAGTGATGCACGATCAGATTCGGGCAGACCGGCGCAGTCGCCGCCCCGCTGGTATCGCTGCTGCGCGCAAGCCGATCCGCAATCCGGAACAGCCAGGCGTCGAGTTCGTCGGGGGTGCGGCAATTGACCGTCGGGAACGCGCCGATCACGCCGTTGGCGCAGGCCGCGCTCACCAGCTCGATTCCCGACACCAGAAACATCGGCGCTGCGATCAGCGGCAGGCGCAGCCGCGTCCGCAGCCCGGCCCATCGAGTCTCCCGCACGGCGCTTCCTCCCTGATCTCTGTTCGGCTCAGGGATAACGACGCAGCCGCATGCGATCAATCGTTGCCGAAGAAGCTGAAGCGCGGCCCCTCCATGCCGACCGGCTGCGCCGCATAGGCGCGGGGCGTCGTATCCTCGCGCACCGCCTGCTCGACGGCGCGCAGATCCTGCTCGCGGCGCTGGCGCCGGCGCTCGACATATTGCCGGTGCCGGTCGGCGCGGCGCTGCTCGACGACGCGCTTGCGCTCGGCCCCGCGCGCCTTCAGGTCCGCGTCCTGAACTTTTTCTGCGGCCTTCTCCTGGAGCTTGGCCTGGGCTTCGTCGGACGTGGTGGCCGGGGTGGTGGCCGCCACCGCAGAAGCCGCGGGCGCAGCGTTCGCGTCCGGTGCAGCCGCCTGCTGCGACGGCGCGGGACTGGCCGAGGCCGACGTCGCAGGCGCCGTCTCGGCTGCTGCAGGCGACACCTTGATCGGCGTCGTCGCAGCCGCCTGCGTCGCCGCAAGATACGCGGTGGCGGTCGGACTTGGCGACGGCGCGTCCGGTCCGGAGCGCTCGAGCTTGGTCGATTCCATCACCGGCGATCGCGGATGCATGCCCTCGGCCAGAATGAGCCCACCGCCGAGACCAGCCGCGACGGCGATGGCGACCGTTCCGGCTCCTGCAAAAAAGGCTGTCGAGGTGCGCATGGCCTTGCTCCTTATTCTTCGGCCGGGCAACGCGGGGCGCGCTGCGATGTTCCGGGAACGGCAGAGCGCGCCTTGAGCGCGAGGCACTTTCTGATAGCGTCGGCAACAAGCCATGCGACGCAACAACGATCGCGGCCTCCCGGGAGGACGTTCCATGAGCCATCAGCTTCACACGTTTCCAGTCGTCTGCGAGCAGACCCTGCTCACCCTGTCGCGTCACCCCTCGCGCACCGCTTTCAGCTGGCCCGGCGGATCGCTGTCGTATCAGGGCGCGATCGACCTGATCGGGCGCATGCAGAGCGTGTTCATGCGCCTCGGCCTTTCGCCGGGAACACGTGTCGCATTGCTCACCGCGAACCGCGCCGATACCTGGTGCGCCGGCACGGCGGCACAGCTGTCGCGGCTCGCCATCACCTGGCTGCATCCGCTCGGATCGCTGGAGGACCAGCTGTTCCAACTGTCGGATTCGGAATCGCAGGTGCTGGTGATCGATGCGGCAGCGTTCCGCGACCGCGGCGGCGAGCTCGCCGCGCGCGCCGACGGCCTCCGTCACGTGTTCACGCTGGGGCAGGCCGGCTATGGCGTTGACCTGCTCGCCGCAATCGAGCAGGCCGGCCACGCCACCGCACGCAATTTCGCCACGCCCGACGACATCGCGACCCTGAACTACACCGGCGGCACCACCGGAAAGTCGAAGGGCGCGCTGCGCCATCACCGCGAGTATGGCGGCTTCGCCACCGCGATCCTCGCCGATTTCGAGATTCCGGAGCGTGCGCGCTACCTGACGGTGGCGCCGATCAGCCATGTCGCCGGCACCAAGGTGCTGCCGACCCTGATGCGCGGCGGCACCGTGCACATGCTGAAGGGATTCGATCCCGAGGCCGTACTGGCGACCATCGCCCGCGAGCGCATCGACTTCACTTTGTTCGTTCCAACCATGATCTACGTGCTGCTGGATCATCCCTCGCTCGGCAAGACCGATCTCTCCTCGCTCGAGCTCGTGCTGTACGGCGCCTCGGCGATGTCGCCGACGCGGCTCGTCGAGGGGATCGAGCGCATCGGCCCGGTGTTCTCGCAGCTCTACGGCCAGACCGAATGCTATCCCGTCTCGGTGCTGCGCAAGGCCGATCATGATCCGAAGCAGCCGGAGCTGTTCCTGTCCTGCGGCTTCCCGATCGCGGCCTGCGAGGTCAAAATCCTCGACGACGACGATCGGGAGGTCGCGCAGGGCGAAGCCGGCGAGATCTGCGTGCGCGCGCCGCATGTGATGGCGGAGTATTGGAAGCGGCCGGACACCACGGCGGAAACGTTGAAGAACGGCTGGCTGCACACCGGCGACATCGCTCGCCGCGACGAGCGCGGCTACATGTACATTCTCGACCGCAAGAAGGACATGATCGTCTCCGGCGGCTTCAACATCTTCCCGCGCGAGATCGAGGACGTGCTGACGCAGCACGCCGACGTCGCGATGTGCGCGGTGGTGGGCGTGCCCGACGACAAATGGGGCGAGGCCGTCACCGCGATCGTGGTGCCCCGCGCCGGCGCGCAGATCGACGCTGCCGAGCTGATCGAGCTCGTGAAGGCGCGCAAGGGCTCGGCCCATGCGCCCAAGAGCATCTCGTTCGTCAAGGAGCTGCCGATGACCGGCGTCGGCAAGGTCGACAAGAAGGTGCTGCGCGCACGGTTCTGGGAGGGCCGCGGGCGGATGGTGGGGTAGCGGCATCATCAGCTCCCTCGATCGCCACCGTCATTGCGAGGCGCTCTTGCGCCGAAGCAATCCAGGGCCGCGGATGAGGCCCTGGATTGCTTCGCTCCGCTCGCAACGACGGCAATCCAGACTCGCGGCTTTGCAATGCCGATGGAAGCTCTCGCCCGTAGCCGCCGCGCTCCGCTATCGTCCCGGGCAAGCGAAGCGCGACCCGGGATCCATAACCACAGGGCAGCGTCGTAAGCGCTGACGTCGCGACCCGCGTGCCTCGACCATCGTCCTGTGATCATGGGTCCCGGCGTTCGCCGGGACGACAGCCTTTGTGTGGCGCGATACTCGCCTGCGATCCGCTGTCTCCAAACACCACTGAATGCGTTGCCCCCATTGCAGACATGACATTGCTGCCTCGCGGCGCATCTGCGTCCGAGTCTTGCTGGTGTCGTTCCCCTCCAACCCACGGAGGGTGCAGGGAAGGCCAGGCCTCGACCGAGGCCTGCGGTCCGCGTGCAGCAAAAAAGCACGCGGCAGAACCACAGGTTCGGCCGGATAGACCCGGCCTTCCCTGCGCGATGGCTTTACGATTTATACGCAGTCTCCTCGGTGACCGGCTTGTTTGCCACCGTGGCGACAACGCGTTTCACGCGTTGCGCGGACCTCAGCGTCGGGAGGCCAGGACCCTGCGACTTCACCGTCCGCGACGTGGCGTACGTCGGCATGCCCAAAGCATGCTGCGCCCCATCGCGGCCACCGCATCCCACCCCAACGCATCGTGACGTTCGCGAAGCGCCCCTCGTCAGTGAAGCGGGATGCGGAGAAGAGACCATGGATTTCGGAAAATTCAAAGTCGAATATTTTTCGCTCCGCATCTGGACAGCCCAAATCAGCTTGATCGCGCGAGCGAATTTCGTCTTTGCGCGCGCCGCTGCGGACGCCCGACCTGCGCCGGAAGGTATCGATGGGGAAGCAAGCCTGCTCGTCGGCCAAATCAACCTCGCTGCGGCACAACGAATCCCACGCGACGCGCAACAGAGGGCCCAACGTAAAGCCGGTCTGCACTCCGACCCGCTGTCGTGCCGAACAAGCGAAGCCGGACGATGTGCAGGCATCGGCGCGTTCGCGCGACCCAGGACCGATACCACAGGACGTGGCGAGCCCAGATGCATCAACGCGCGTGCCTCGAATATGGCCCTGGGGTTATGGGTCCCGGCGTTCGCCGGGACGACACTGATTTTGTCGAACGAGCGTCCGGACACGACAACCATCTCACAACGCCGCGAACGCAGCGCGCGACGGTGCGAGCGGCAACCAGTCCGGGATGCGGCGCTTGGCGAGCCAGTACGGTCGCCACAGCCTGCGCCAGGTGGCGAGATCGAGCGGGGCCTGGCGCCATTTGATCCTGCCCGTCTCGATCTGCGGCAGGTCGTGCAGGTGCAGCCACCGCCGTGCGATCCACCACAGCTCGCGCGGCGCGGCGGCATTCCCGGGGCCTTCGAGCTGGACGATGTTGAGCAACGGATCATGACAGTGGAGCCCGGTCTCCAACGTCGCGACGCGCTCGCCATTGCGCCAGACGCTCCACAGCCGCGAGCGGTTATGGGCGATGTCGTCATCATAGGTGCGGACGCAGTTGCGCATGACGACCGCTTCCTCGACGATGGCCGGGATGTCATCGAGCGGCCTGAATTCGTAATCACCCACACGGCCCGGGTTGAGCCACATGTTGCGGATCGGCCGCTGACCGATGTTGAGGTGCAGCGTCGTGTTCGCTCGCCAGGCGAAGGCGGCTGTCCGTGCGGCGTCGAGCTTCATGGCCGGAGTCCACGGCCGTTCGATGAGCTCGCGGCCGAAGCAGCCGGGCTGTCCCGAGAACCAGATCCACAGACCGAGCAGATGCATGTGATCGCGCTTCGGCGCCCGCAGATACTCGCGAGCGATCCAGACGGCGGCGGCCTCATGCGCCAGCGCCGCCATCTCCGCCACGAGCTGCAGCCAGGTCGGCATCAGCTTCGGCGAGCGCGGCAAATGGTTGCCGATCTGCCGCCGGAACAGCTCGCCGTTTGGCAATGGTGGGATCGGACGGACGAACGCCTCCGGTGGCAGCTTGCGCAGCCAGAGCGGCAGACCGGCCGCGGCCGCCGCCTCGGCCAGCGGACGCCCCGCGATCACGCACGCGATCGCCCGCTCCGGATCGACATCCGGGCGCGGCACCGCCAGCGCGAACAGCAGCGCCGGAAAGCTGAGCGCGAGGTCGGCGAGATGAGGATGTCGCATCGCGCATGCGCGCACGCGGGATTGCAGACGAGACGAATAGCGCCGCAGCCGGCGTTCGCGCAGGTCGGAACGCTCCGGCTCCCGGCGGGGAGTCAGCAAGAGATTTGATGTCATGACACGACGGTTCAAGCGCAGGCCACGAGGGCCGCGGGCTTTCGATGAGATGCGAAAGGGTCAAATCATGGCCGGGACAATCATCCCGGTCGGCTGCGTCAATGATCGCGCAGCGAGCCCGGGAAGCGCGTGAGTCTGGACATCGTCGCCTCCTGCGTTGAAGTTGGGATGCGCTGAACTAGCGCGTTTCTCGGCAGAGCGCAACCATGGCCGCCGCCTCCTCCCACCTCGATGCACACGGGTCATCGTTGCGAAAGGTTGTCGGCGACCGGCACACCGCCGTCGCGAGCCCCCGAAACGACGACGCGATCCAGGCCTTCCAGACAGATGATTCGACTTGGCCCTGGATTGCTTCGCTGCGCTCGCGACGACGTGGTGAGTGAGCAGCGACCTGGATCGTTGATACTGACTGCGCGGAGCGATGCACCAGCCCTAGCGCTTCCCCTTCGTCATGTTCAGCGCCACCGCGGCGCGGATCAGCGCCATGAACGCCGTCTCATCGATCACGTCGCCTTCATGAAGGTCGATGGCGCGGCGGGTGTTGCCGTCGAGGCTGGCGTTGAAGATGCCGGAAGGGTCCGGCAGCGATGCACCCTTGGCGAAGGTCAGCTTCACCGCGGCCTTGTAGGTCTCGCCGGTGCAGACGATGCCGGCATGCGACCATACGGGAACGCCGCGCCACTTCCACTCTTCGACGATATCGGGATCGGCCCGTTTGATCAGACCGCGGACGTAGCTGAGCGTGACGCCGCGCCAATCCCCGAGCTCCTTGATCCGGGCGTCGATCAGCTCCGACGGAGACTGGCTCCCCTCGCCGACGCTCGTAGCCTTCGTTGGTTTCGCCATGACGCTTGTTCCCATCCACCTGCTTGTCGTTTCACCTGTGTGTAGTCCGCGTCGTAGTTATACGACCATCTTGGCCTGCTCAAGTTTAGAGCAATATTGATAACTCCACGGCCAAGCGGCACAGTGCACCAACGAGGTGTCGTCCAACATCACCGAGGTGCAGCACGACGCCAGCGAAACCGGCTCGGCCTCGTCCCAGGTGCTGTCGGCGGCGCAGTCGCTGCGGGCGGCGCAAGAGCGAAATCGTTCGTCGTTGAACTCGTTCACTCGCGACAACGGCAGTGTGTTCCCTCTCCCGCTTGCGGGGGAGGGCTAGAGAGGGGCCGCTCCAGCGGCGGTGTGCGTGGCGTCCCTTCTCCAACTCTCCCCCGCAAGCGGGGGAGAGGGCGCAGCGGAGCTTGGCGCGGGGTTGATCGGTTCACCGGAAACGAAGCAGGCAACTGCCGATCACCGGCCCAACTCAATAACACCTCGCCGCGGCGCGCCGTTGGAAACGAGGCAGCGCCGGTGCGGTGATCAGTTCGCCAACTCGCTGTGAACGCAATCCGGACGGCTGACCGCCCCCTCACCGCTTCTCGATCACGAGGCTCTGCACCACGCGGCCGAAATAGCCCCTGACATCACCCAGCCGCGCCATCGCCAGACCGGCACCGTCCGGGCCGACCCAGCTTTCGGCGTCGAGCAGGATCCAGTCGCCGACCGGCTCGCGGGCCATGTTCACGGTGAGGTCGGCGTTGAGAAAGGTGTAGCTGTGGAAGTCGAGCGCAGCGGAGGTGCCGTTGCAGAAGTCGCTCGCGACCACGGCGCGCATCGCCTGCGACACGGCGTGGCCTTCGACCAGCGGCCAGTCGACGCGGTACCAGATCGCGCCGGGTCCCTTGACGCCGAACCGGCCGCGCGCGGCGCGCAGGGTCATGCCGCGCACGAACGGGCTGGTCGAGAAATCCGCAGGCTCCGGCAGCGCATCGTCAGGACCGACCAGATCGACCGGCAGCTCGCGGACATCGTCCGGAAGCGGCACGGCATCCTGCCTGATCTTGAGCACCGTCGCCGTGACCACCACCGTATCGCCGGCGCGCAGCCGCACCGCGCAGAGCTGGATTTTGCGGCCCTCGCGCAGCACCTCGGTCTCGATGAGGAGCTCTGCGAGCGGCACAGGGCGCATCAGGTCGATGGTGACGCGGGCGATGCGCATCGGCGACGTCGTCGGAATGCGCTCGGCAGCCCACACGGCCAGCGCCGACGGCGCAGACCCGTGTTGCATCGTCGGATCCCACGGTCCCGCAGCATCGGAGCTGACGGCGACCCGATTGTCCGCGATGCGGAAGATCGGCCGCATCAGCGCGCGCCTCGCCACGTCTCAGCCGGCGCTGGCAAAGGCGCGGTCGGCGCCATTGGGCAGTTCGATGTCGACCTCGAGCGTCGAGACATGCTTTCCCCGATCCATGCGAACGATGACCTTGTCCGGATCGAGTACCACATGGCGCGAAACCACGGCGAGGATTTCCTCGCGCAGCTGCATCAGGAGATCGGGCTGTCCGCGCAGGCTGCGCTCATGCGCGAGCAGGATCTGCAGCCGCTCCCGCGCGACAGGCGCGGAGGCCGCACGCCCCGTAAAGAGCCGCAGCACGCTCATGCAGCCCTCCGTCCCAAGAGCAGATTCATCAGGCCCTTGCGCTCGGTCGGGATCTGCATCTCGACCTCCTCGCCGAGGAGGCGGCGCATCGCATCGTGATAGGCGCGCGCGGGGGCGCTCGCGGGGCTGTTGAGCGTCACGGGACAGCCGACGTTGGAAGCGCGCAGCACGTCCTGGCTCTCCGGCACGATGCCGAGCAGCGGCGTCGCGAGAATCTCCAGCACATCCTCGATCGACAGCATCTCGCCGCGCGCGGCGCGGCCGGCATCATAGCGCGTGATGAGAATGTGCTTCTCGACGCGCTCGCCGTTCTCGGCGCGCACCGTCTTGGAATCGAGCATGCCGATGATGCGGTCGGAATCGCGCACCGACGACACCTCCGGATTGGTGACGATGACCGCCTCGTCGGCATAGCGCATCGCCAGCATGGCGCCGCGCTCGATGCCGGCCGGGCTGTCGCAGATCACCCAGTCGAACGTCTTGCGCAATTCGGCGATGACGCGGCCGACGCCGTCCTCGGTGAGCGCGTCCTTGTCCTTGGTCTGCGAGGCCGGCAGCAGCCACAGATTTTCCAGCCGCTTGTCGCGGATCAGGGCTTGCGGCAGCTTGGCGACGCCGTGCACGACGTTGATGAGATCGAACACGACGCGGCGCTCGGCGCCCATGACCAGATCGAGATTGCGCAGGCCGACGTCGAAATCGACGACGACGACCTTCTCGCCGGCCTGCGCCAGCGCCGCGCCCATCGCCGCCGTCGTGGTGGTCTTGCCGACGCCACCCTTGCCCGACGTCACTACGAGTACTTTCGACATGTCACGGATCCTCCTGCTACTCAGTTCAATGCAACGATCTTCATGGAATGACCTTCGAGCCGCGCCTGCGCGGCCCGGCCGCGCAACGCGGCGTCGATCTGCTCGGCCGTCTGGTAGTAGCCGTCGATCGCGACCAGCTCGGCCTCGATCTTCTGGCAGTAGATGCGCGCCGCCGCGTTGCCGTTGATGCCGGCCATCGCGCGGCCGCGCAGCGCGCCATAGACGTGGATCGAGCCGCCGGCGACGATCTCGGCGCCCGACGACACCGCGCCGAGCACGGTGACGTCGCCGTCGGGAAACACGATCGACTGGCCGGAGCGCACGGGCTGGTCGAGCAAGAGCGACGTCGGCTGCTGCAGCGACGGCTTCTCCGGCTCGATCTCCTGCACGGCGCAATGACGGCCGCCGGACAACAAGGGGGGCATGCCGAGCGACAGCCGGCCCTGCTCGACGCCTTCGAGCCCGAGCACGCGGATGTTGCGCGACTCGATGCTCTTGATGAGGTGCGTGATGGCGAGCGGGCTCAGGTCCACCGCGGAGAGATCGAGCACGATCGGCTTGCCAACGAAGAAGCCGGGCGAGCCCGCGAGCGTTGCATCGAGCTCGCTGAGCCAATCGGCAATCGGCACCACCGGCGAAAACACGAAGGCTACGTAGGAGCGCCCGCGCAGACGAATAACAGGACGCACCGTTTCAGCGCTGGCACTCATGACCATCCGACCCAACCTTCTTAGTGATTGGTTAACTGTCGGCGCCAGATGGTTAACGGATGGTTAAATCGACGCTAAGCCGCTCAAAAATCGACAGCGGCCCGCCCGACATAGTTCGATGATGATCGAATCAAGGCGCAATCTTGGCATCAATGAGACGCAATTCATGAGCATCTGCGTCAAGACCTATCATGCCTCATTTTAATCACATCATGATGATAACTTTAACGTACATATAATTCGGAACCGACGACTTTAGGAGGTTCCGATCGATTGACACTCGTCAGGGGGCGGGGCATGGGATCGATAGAGGCGCCCAAGGCACGGCAAACGTGCCACGGCGCCTTGCAGGAAGGGACCGCTGGCGTGCGATCGTTGATCGACGCGAAACGTCTGATTCTGCTGATGATTCCGTGTGGACTGAAGTGGCAGACCAGCTCCCGCTCTTCGTTTGAAACTAGCTCTCATACGAACCGTGGCAGAAGCGTATCAGTTTCCGGAATCGAGCGTCAGAGGAGTAGCGTATGAGTTCGTTGAGTGAACAGAATCCGATGAACCCGCAGGACCCGCTGCACTACGCACCGCGGTGGCTGCGCGAACGTCCGGAAGCCGCGCGTCTATCTCTCGTCGGTGACAATGCCAAGGCAGCGGAGGCGGCCGAGCGTCCCGCTTCGGGACAGCAAGGACCGCTCGATGCTCGCCTGGAGACCGCCGTGTTCGAATCCCTTCGTCAGTCGCTGAATCCGCAGGTCATGCGCGAGCCGCCGGATCTGGAGCGCGAGCGCGACCGCCGCTCGGTCGTGTTCAAGGTGGCTGGCCGCTTCGCCGCCGCAACCGGCGTCGCCGCCGTCGTCGCGCTGTTCTTCGTCAACATCGTGCCGGTGTGGCGCCAGCCCGACGCGAGCTCGTCCTTCGTCGCCGCCGTGCAGTCGATGAAGACGCTGCCGCCGGTCGCCGCCGACGTGCAGGACGCCAAGGCGGACCAGACCAGCGCGCTGCCGGAGCGGGTCGAGCCGCAGGCTCCCGCGCTGTCGCAGTTCAAGTCGCTGCTCGCGGACGCGCCGACGGCAGAGGCCGACACTCCCGAAAAGCCCATGCTGCAGCAGTTCATGCAGTGGAACCAGAAGACGGGTCAGATGGAGCGGGTTCGCTAAACCCTCTACACGACTGATCCGACTTCCAACACATCACAGGCGACGATGATCGACGTCCTACCGCAGAAAGCGGCAGCACGCCGTCCGCTGGCTCATGCCCGTGTGGCAGCCATCCTGCTCGCGTCCCTCGTGGCCGGCGAGGCCGTTGCTGCGCCCGGCGAGAATGTGAGCGTGGCGCGCCAGCTCGGCGGCCGCGTCGGCCCGATCATTGGCGCCGCGCTCGCGTGCCGCGACATCGCCCGGCCGCGCATCCAGGCCATCATCGAGAAATTCCAGCTCGTCATCCGCGAGGCCGCCTCCAGCGAGGCCGACCGTGACGAGCTGACGCGCCTGCTCGACCGCTACGTGGCCGAAGGTCGCGGCCTCGTCACGTCAGGCCGGATGGATTGCGGCGGCGCCGATCGGCAGCTTGCCGATCTCGAACGGTCCATCGCCGCGCCGCCTCCGTCGCGCGCGAACCTGCCCGCCGTGAGCATCGGACCTGCGACCGCGCAGGCCGCGACCGTACCGGCGCAACTGCTGCCGCCGGCCGGCAACGTGCGCGGAGTGACGCAGAGCGAGATCAAGCTCGGCATGGTCATTCCCTACAGCGGACCGGTGAAGGAGAGCGGGCGGCTGCTCAAGATCGGCGTCGAGGCGGCGTTCAATCGCGCCAACGAGGCCGGCGGCGTCAACGGCCGCATGCTGAAGCTCGTCACCGCCGATGACGGCTACGATCCCGCGCGCACGCTGGATGCGATGAAGCTGCTCTACGAGAAGGAGCAGGTGTTCGGCTATATCAGCAATTTCGGCTCGGCCACCGCCGCGGTCGCCATCCCCTACGCGCTCGAGCGCCGCACGCTGTTCTTCGCGCCCTATACCGGCGCCAACGTCGTGCGCCACGATCCGCCCGACCGCTACGTCTTCAACTACCGGCCGAGCTATGCCGAGGAGACCGACGCGCTGGTCCATTATCTCGTGAAGATGCGAAGGCTGCATCCGCGCCAGATCGTCGTGTTCGCGCAGAACGACGCGTTCGGCGACGCGGGCTTCGCCGGCGTGGCCAAGGCGTTCCGCACGCTCGGCGCCAGCGACAATTCGATCGTGCGGGTCAACTACCCGCGCAACACGGTCGAGGTCGACGACGCCATCAATCAGTTGAAGCTGCTGAAGACCCCGGTCAAGGCGGTGGTGATGCTGGCGACGACGCGCGCCGCGGCCAAATTCATCGAGAAGGCCCAAGGCGTATTTCCGGGCGTCATCTTCGCCAACATCTCCGCGGTCGCGGGCTCGGCGCTCGCCAGCGAGCTGATGCTGCTCGGACCGCGCTACGCCGAGGGCGTGATCGTCAGCCAGACCGTGCCCGGCGTCTCCGGCTATTCGAGCCTGGTGCTCGAATACAAGAACGCACTTGCGAAATACGCCCCGGGCGAGCCGGCCGACTACACCTCGCTCGAGGGCTACATCGCCGCGAGCATCCTGATCGAGGGACTGAAGCGCGCCGGTCCGAACTTCGATACCGAGCAACTGGTCGAAACGCTCGAGAACATGCGCAACATCGATCTCGGCCTCGGCACGCAGCTCGGCTTCGGCCGCGCCGAACACCAGGCTTCGCACAAGATCTGGGGCACAGCGCTGGACGACAGCGGCATCTATCAACCCGTCGAACTTGAATAGGATACCGCTAGAGGCAAGACAGCCTCAACTACCACGACAAAAGAGCGACAGTGAAACCCGACATTAATTCGAAATGCCACGAATAGTAGAACGAAGAGGGTTGGAAACAAGCTGAGCAGGTGGAAGGTTCGATGGCCGTGCGTTGGTCCGCGTTGATCATCGGGAGTGTTTTCGCAGCTCCCTTGAGCCCCGCTTTGGCGGCGGCTCCCGACGTCGTCCGGGAGCTTGGCGGCCGGGTTGGGCCGATCGTGGGACAGGCGTCCGCCTGCCCGGACATCGCGCAGGGCCGGGTCCAGAGCATCGTCGACAAATTCCGCGAAGCCATCCGCCAGGCGACGAGCAATGACGGCGAGCGCGATCAGCTGACCCGCAGCTTCAATGGCTACATCGCCGAGGGCCGTAGTCGTACGGGCGCCTCGCAGGCGACCTGCGCCGCCGCGGAGCGGCAACTGACGGAGCTCGAACGCTCGCTCGGCCAGCCGGCTGCGGCGACGGCCCCGATCACACCCGTCAAGGCCGAAGCGACGACTGGCGCCGTCACCGCGGGCCCCGTGCGCGGCATCACCGATCGTGAGATCCGCTTCGGCATGGTCCTGCCGTTCTCCGGCATCCGCAAGGAGACCGGGCGTCAGATGCGCCAGGGCATCGAGGCCGCGTTCGCACGCACCAACGATGCCGGCGGCGTCAACGGGCGCATGCTCCGTCTCGTGGCGGCCGACGACGGCTACGATCCGAACCGCACGCTGGCGGCAATGACGCAACTCTACGACAAGGAGCAGGTGTTCGGCTTCATCGGCAACGTCGGCACCGCCAACTCGCAGGCGGCGATCCCCTATGCGCTGGAGCGGCGCACGCTGTTCTTTGCGCCGAACACCGGCGCAGCAGTGGTGCGACGCGATCCGCCGGATCGCTACGTCTTCAACTATCGGGCGAGCTACGCCGAGGAGACGGCCGCGCTGGTGCGCTACCTGATCAAGATGAAGCGCGTCTCGCCCAAGCAGATCGCCGTGTTCACCCAGCAGGACCCATTCGGCGACGACGGCTTTGCCGGTGTCGCGAAGGCCTACCGACAGTTGAACCTCGGCGAGGCCGTGACGCGCATCAACTATCCGCGCGCGACGATGGACGTGGAAGAGGCGGTCAATCAGGTCAAGGCGCACAAGCCGGGACTCAAGGCGGTCATCATGGTGGCGACCGATCGCGCCGCCGCGAAATTCATCGAGAAGACGCGCGACGCGGTGCCGGGCCTGATCTACGCCAACGTGTCCGCCGTCGGCTCGACCTCGCTCGCGACCGAGCTGAAGCTGCTCGGTCCGCGCTTCACCAACGGCGTCATCGTCACTCAGGGCGTGCCGGCGGTTTCGGGCTATTCGAGCCTCGTGCTCGACTACAAGAACGCCCTGGCCAAATACGCGCCTGGCGAGGCGCCGGACTACACGTCTCTCGAAGGCTATATCGCGGCGACGATTTTGATCCAGGCGCTGAAGCAGACCAGCCCGCTCGACACCGAGCGCCTGGTCGACACGCTCGAATCGATGCGCAGCCTCGATCTCGGCCTCGGCACGACGCTCGCATTTGGACGCGCGGAGCACCAGGCCTCACACAAGATCTGGGGCACCGCCCTCGACGAAACCGGCACGTATCAGGCAATCGAACTTGAGTAGAATTAGCTTCGAAGGGGAAGAACTGGTGAAGACGTTTCGTTAGCAGGTCCTAAAGTATGATCGGAAAAAGGCGTGTCGGGTTACCGAAATGGTCATGCTCTTAGGAAAGGCTGGTCTGTGCATGGTGACGGTCTTATGTCTTCTCCGTCGCAGACACGGCGTCAATTCACCAGGCGGAAGACCTGGATGGGGTCCAAAGTGGGATAGTGGCAATGAACTTTCGTTGTAGCGTGTTCTTGGTTGCGGCATTGCTCGCAACGCCCGCCAGCGCGGCGGGCACCAATGCGGATGTGGTGCGTAATCTTGCGAGCCGGGTCGGGCCGATCGTGGGAGCAGCATCCGCCTGTCAGGCGATCGACCAGGGCCGCGTTCAGGCCATTGTCGACAAGTTTCGCGAGGTGATCCGGGAGGCCTCCACCGGCGGCTCGGATCGTGACGAGCTCACCCGCGTCTTCAACGGCTACGTCGCCGATGGACGCAACCGCGTGGGGGCGGCGCAGACCGACTGTAACGCCGCGGGCCGCCAGCTCGCCGAGCTCGAGCGCTCGCTCGGGCAGAGCGCGCCGAGCCAGACCGCCACCAGCCTCGCCGGGGTGATCGCCCCGTCCGCGGCCGTGGCTGCGACGGCACCGACCGCGACGCTGCCGCCAGCGTCCACCACCAACGTGCAGGGCGTCACCGCCAACGAGATCCGCTTCGGCATCGCCGCTCCGTTCTCGGGCGCTGCCAAGGAACTCGGCCGGCAGATGAAGATGGGCATCGAGGCCGCCTTCAACCGCGCCAACGACACCGGCGGCATCGCCGGGCGCTCGTTGCGGCTCTATTCGGCCGACGACGGCTACGAGCCGTCGCGGACGCTGGACGCGATGAAGCAGCTCTACGAGAAGGACAAGGTGTTCGGCTTCGTCGGCAATGTCGGCACCCCGACCTCTGCCGTGGCGATGCCCTACGCCCTGCAGCGCCGCGTGCTGTTCTACGGCGCGTTCACCGGCGCCAACCTCCTGCGCAACGATCCGCCGGATCGCTACGTGTTCAACTATCGCGCCAGCTACGCCGAAGAGACCGACACCGTCGTTCGCTATCTGGTCAAGCTGCGCCGCCTGCCGGCCAAGGACATCGCCGTGTTCGCGCAGCAGGACGCCTATGGTGACGCCGGCTTCTCCGGTGTGGCCAAGGCCTTCCGCTCGCTCGGCCTTGCCGACACGGCCATCTTGCGCCTCAACTACAAGCGCAACACGGTCGACGTCGACGACGCGGTCAACCAGCTGCGGGCATTGAAGAACCCGCCCAAGGCGATCGTCATGGTCGCAACCTATCGCGCAGCCGCGAAGTTCATCGAGAAGACGCGCGATCTGTTCCCGCACATGATCTACACCAACGTCTCCTTCGTCGGCTCGACCGAGCTCTCGGACGAGCTGATGCTGCTCGGTCCTCGCTATGCCAGCGGCGTCATCGTCACCCAGGTGGTGCCGGCCGTCGGCGGCTATTCGAGCGCCGTGCTCGAGTACAAGAGCGCGCTCGAGAAGTACTTCCCGGGCGAGGCACCGTCCTACGTGTCGTTCGAAGGCTACGTCTCGGCCAACGTGCTGGTCCAGGCGCTGCGCCGGGTCGGCCCGCAGCTCGACACCGAGGCGCTGATCGACACGCTGGAAAACATGCGCGACATCGATCTCGGTCTTGGCGCCAAGCTCGGCTTCGGCCGCGCCGAGCACCAGGCCTCGCACAAGATCTGGGGCACGGCGCTCGACGAGCGCGGCAAGTTCCAGGCGATCGAGCTGGAATAGCCCGTCCGCTTGTTGCGGCCGCAACAAAAAAGCGCGACAGCCCTGGCTGCCGCGCTTTTCTTTTGTCCGTCGCGGAGCCGCTTAGAGCGGCGGATCGATCGCCTCGTCATATTCCTTCTTGAAGCGCGCGATCAGCTCGGCGGCGGGCAGCACGTCCTTGATGGCGCCGATGCCCTGCCCCGAGCCCCAGATCTCCTTCCACGCCTTCGGCTTGGCGCGCTCGCCCGAAGCATCGGTGCCGAAGCTCATCTTCGACGGATCAGAGGTCGGGAGATTGTCCGGATCGAGGCCGGCTGCGACGATCGACGGCTTCAGGTAGTTGCCGTGCACGCCGGTGAACAGGTTCGAATAGACGATGTCGTCGGCGCCCGAGCTGGTGATCATCTGCTTGTAGCCTTCGACCGCATTCGCCTCCTTGGTGGCGATGAAGGCCGAGCCGATATAGGCGAAGTCGGCGCCGAGCACGCGCGCGGCACGGATGGCGCGGCCGTTCCCGATCGCGCCCGACAGAGCGATCGGGCCATCGAACCAGCTCCGCGTCTCCGCCACGAAGGCAAACGGCGAGATCGTGCCGGCATGTCCACCGGCGCCCGCCGCGACCAGGATCAAGCCGTCGGCGCCCTTCTCGATCGCCTTGTGCGCGAAGGTCTGGTTGATGACGTCGTGGAAGACGATGCCGCCCCAGCCGTGCGCCGCCTGGTTCAGCTCCTCGCGCGCGCCGAGCGAGGTGATCATCATCGGCACCTTGTACTTCTCGCACAGCGCGAGATCCTGCTCGAGCCGGTTGTTGGAGCGATGCACGATCTGGTTGACGGCGAACGGCGCCGACGGGCGTTCCGGATGCGCGCGATCATAGGCGGCGAGCTCCTCGGTGATGCGCGCCAGCCATTCGTCGAGCAGCGCGGCCGGCCGCGCGTTGAGCGCCGGAAACGAACCGACCACGCCGGCCTTGCACTGCGCGATCACCAGGTCGGGCACGGAGATGATGAACAGCGGCGAGCCGATCACCGGGATCGACAGGCGGCCCTTGAACAAGGCGGGCATGGACATGGATGGGAATTCCTCTTCGTGAAATGCGGAAACGCTCGTGATCGCGAGCATGCCCGACATCATGCCGTGATGGCAATTCGCTCGCAGAGGGACCGGAAAAGCCCGATCAGGGTCTTGCGTTGAGGCGCTGGCGTGCCGGCGTCATTGGCAGAGCGCCGAGGTCACGTAGGTGTCGGTGCGGCAATCGCCCGGCTTGCGCTGGCGACCGGGGATCAGCACCCTCGCCGAGCAGGTCTCCGCGGAATCGGTGTTGAGGCTCTTGCCTTCCTTGTAACCCTTGCCCTGGCACAGCCTGTCGGCGCCGAGCTTGCAATCCGGCGTGGCGTTGGCGGCGATCGGACAGACGATGCGGCCGGAGATCATGGTCGACGGCTTGGCCAGCCGCGAGAGCGTGTCACTGGTCTCCTTCAGCACACTCGGTGCAGCGTCGCCGCCGTTCGGGGCAGCCGGCCGGTCGGCCTGCCGCGGCGGGCCTGCGGGAGCGCCGGCCGTCTCGCCTTCGTTCGCGGGCGGCTCCGGCGTGGCCTCCGGACGCTTCAGCGGAATGATCGCCATCTTCTCGAACAGCTTGCCGAACTCCTCCACCAGACCCGGACTGGAGGACGGCGGTGCCGGCTGGACGGCAGGCGCCTGCTGCGGCGGCTGTTGCGGCGCTTCTCGCAGCCCCAAGGAAGGCGTCGTTTGCGCCCATGCCGCGGCGGCAGAGAGAACCGAGACGACGACGAGCAGCGCCGCCGCTGCCCCCGGCCCCGGGCGCAGCGGCCGCATCAGATCAGCTTCACGGCGACGACGAAGCCGGCCACCAGCACGGCCGCGCCGATCGCCACCCACAGGCCGAGATGCTTCTCGATGCGCACCCTGATCCATTCGCCATAGCGGTTGAGCAATATCGCGGCGATGAAGAAGCGGCCGCCGCGCGCGATGATCGAGCAGACGATGAACAGAAACAGATTATAGCCGGCGAAGCCCGACGTGATCGTGACCAGCTTGTAGGGGATCGGCGTCAATCCCTTCACCAGAATGATGACGGCGCCCCACTCGGCATAGGAGGCACGGAACGCCTCGACCTTGTCGCCGAGGCCGTAGAGCTGGATCAGCCAATGGCCGAGCGAGTCGTAGAGCAGCGCGCCGATGGCGTAGCCGACCAAGCCGCCCGCCACCGACGCCGCGGTGCAGACGCCGGCGAACAGCCAGGCCCGCTGCGGCTTCGCCAGCGACATCGGGATCAGCATCACATCCGGCGGCACCGGAAAGAACGAGCTTTCAGCGAAGGCAACCGCGGCCATGATCCACATGGCATGCGGCTTGTGGGCGGCGTCGATACACCAGTCGTAGATCCGTCTGAGCATGGTGGCGATGAAGCAAACCGGGCAGGATTTGTCCATGGCCCATATGCCGGTCCGAATCGGAGCGCCACACTAGTGCCGCTTGCGGATGGTCCGGCTTTCGGCCGCGACGATCGGTCGCCCCGCCACCCGTCCGGGCGCGGCCTTGGCGACCTTCACCGGCGATTTCGGCAGCTTCTCGGCGATGCCGAGCATCAGCTCGCGCCGTTCCATCTCGCGCCAGACGTCCTCGGGCTGGACATCGAGCTCGGCCCATAGCACGGCCAGATTGTAGATCAGGTCGGCGCTTTCGCGCACCACGGCCTGGGCGTCGCCGCCGACGGCATCGATCGCAACCTCGATGGCCTCTTCGGCGAGCTTTTTGGCCATCTTGGCCGTGCCCTGCTGCATCAGCTTGGCCGTGCGCGATCGCGCGGGATCGAGATCCCTGGCCGCCAGGACAGCGCGATAGAGCCGCTCGATCGAATCAGTCATCCTGCCACAATAGTTAAATTCGATGGTCCGCATATTAACGTTCGCGGCGGGCAAGAAAAAATCCGCCGGCGCGGGGCCGGCGGATCGTCTATTCGATCTCACATCACCAATGCGGGTGATGATAATAGCCGCCACCGTAATAGGGGCCGCCGCCGTAATACTGATAGCGCGGTCCGTAGCCGTAATAGGCCGGCCGGCCATAGTAATAGTTGTCCTCGTAGTAGGAACGGCGGTTCTGCGTCGCCGCGATGGCAAGTCCGGTGCCGACGATGCCGGCGAACGCCGCCGCAGCCGCCGCGCCGCCGTTGCCGCGATAGTGGCGCCGGCGCGCGCTGACATCGGTCAGGCCGCCATCATTGGCCGTCTTGGCGACGACACCCTTCTCGGCCGGCGCGGAGCCGGCAAAGGCGAGTGTCGGCTGCACGGCCGTCAAAGTCACCGCGGCCACCGTCGCCAGGACGGTAGCACGGCCAAAGCGTGAAAAACTTCCGCGCTGTGCGATCATGTGGATCCTCCGTACGATCTAATCTCGCGTACCAACTCGCGAACTGCGTCCACAGTTCCCCTCGCGAAACCCGAAGTCGAAGCCGCAAATCGCCGCAGGCCTTGCTCATGGACCGTTCACATTCGATCCGACATGATCAGGCACCGCCGGCCCCGAGCGGCAGCGACACAGCGACATTGTCACGAAATTGACATATCGATCCCGCGACGGCCGGCGAACTGATTAGAATACCGGCGTGACAAGACCGGTACGGCCTGCGAATACCGGCGTGACATGATGTGCATGCGACGACCCGTCACCCTGCTTGCTTTGGCGCGCTTGGCGCTCCTGGCGGCCTTCGTGGTGCCCGCGTGGCTGTCAGATCACGAGGCCCTCGCAGAGGAGCCGAAACGTCCGGTCGCCGTCATGTTCACACTGGATCGGCCGCTCGATGGCAGCACGGCGCCGCTGGTCCTCGCCGCCAGCCGAGGGCTGTTCGCCACCGAGGGCGTGACGGTCACCATCACCACGGCCAAGGGCTCTCCCGATGCGATCGCGCGGGTAGCCTCCGGTGAGGCCGACATGGCGCTCGCCGACATCAACGAGCTGATCCGCTATCGCGACGTCTCCAACAGCCAGCCGGTCAAGGCCGTATTCGTGCTGTTCAACGAGGCGCCTTACGCGATCATCGCGCGCAGGAGCCGCGGCATCAACGGGCTCGGCGACATCGAAGGCAAGACGCTCGGCGTCGCCGAGGGCGATCTCTCGATTCGGCTGTGGCCGGCGGTCGCGCGGCACAACCATCTCAGGCCCGAGACCATCAAGCTGTCGCGTGTCGGCGCGGCCGTGCGCGAGCCGATCCTGTCGGCCGGCCAGGTCGATGCCGTCAGCGGCTTTTCCTATTTGTCGGCCCTCAATCTGCGCGACCGCGGCGTGCCTGCCGCCGATCTCGCGGTGCTGCGCTTCGCCGATTACGGCTGCGAGGCCTATGGCCATGCGGTGATCGTCAATCCCGGCTTTGCGGCCAAGCAGCCGGCTGCGGTGAAGGGATTCCTGCGCGCGCTGACGTCTGGCCTGCAGCTTGCCATCAAGGACCCTGCCGGCGCGATCGCCGACGTGGTGAGCCGGATGGATGACGGCTCGCGCGAGCTCGAGCTGCAGCGGCTGCAGAGCGTGCTCGTCGACAACGTGCTGACGCCGGACGTCCGCCGCGACGGCATCGGCGGCATCGATCCCGCCCGGTTCGAGCGGGCCCTCGACCAGCTCGCCGAGGACAGCAAATTCCACCACAAGCGCCCGCAACCCGCCGACATCTTCGATGACAGCTTCCTGCCGCCCGCCGACAGCCGGCTCGTCAACTGAGCGCTCGCCGCGGCGGCCGTTCCCTTGCTAACATGGCGCCGCGCGCACCCAGCGCTGGTTCCAACTGTCGACACGAAGCGCCCCGCCCATGTCCCTGCTCCGTATCTATGCCCGCGTGCTCCATCTGCTCGGAAAGGAGGCGCGGCTGGGCTGGTTTCTGGCGATCGCCAACCTGGCCCTCGCGGTGGCACAGTTCGCCGAGCCGGTGCTGTTCGGACGCATTGTCGACTCGCTCTCCGGCAACGCCTCGACCAGCACCGCCTGGCCGCTGCTCGCGGCCTGGGCCGGATTCGGCCTGTTCACGATTTTGGCCAGCGCCTGGGTCGCGCTGCAGGCCGACCGGCTGGCGCACCGGCAGCGCCATGCGGTGCTGACGAGCTATTTCGAGCACATTTTGCAGCTGCCGCTGACGTTCCATTCCGGCACCCATTCCGGCCGGCTGATGAAGGTGATGATCAACGGCACCGACGCGCTGTGGAAGCTGTGGCTGTCGTTCTTCCGCGAGCACTTCGCCGCCATCATGTCGGTGCTGGTGCTGCTGCCGCTGTCGCTCTATCTGAACTGGCGGCTCGCGATCCTCTTGTTCGTGCTGTGCGTGGTGTTCACGGTGCTGACGACGCTGGTGGTGCGCAAGACCTACGGCATGCAGAGCGAGGTCGAAGAGCACTACAGCGACCTGTCGGCGCGCGCCTCCGATGCGCTCGGCAACGTCGCGCTGGTGCAGAGCTTCGTGCGCATCGAAGCCGAGGTGCAGGGCCTGCGCAACGTCGCCGGCCAGTTGCTCTCGGTGCAGATGCCGGTGCTCGGCTGGTGGGCGCTGGTGACGGTGATCACGCGCGCCTCCACCACCATCACGGTGCTGGCAATCTTCACCCTCGGCATCGCGCTGCATCAGCAGGGACTGAGCTCGGTCGGCGAGATCGTGATGTTCGTGTCGTTCGCGACCATGCTGATCCAGAAGCTCGAGCAGGTCGTGTCCTTCATCAACAACGTGTTCATGGAAGCGCCCCGGCTGGCCGAGTTCTTCACCGTGCTCGACGCCGTGCCGGCGGTGCGCGACCGCCCCGATGCGATCGACGTCGGCCGGCTCTCGGGCCTGGTCGAATTCAACGATGTGTCGTTCTCCTATGACGGCAAGCGGCCGGCGGTGGAGGACCTCACCTTCACCGCGCTGCCCGGCCAGACCATCGCGCTGGTCGGGCCGACCGGCGCCGGAAAGTCGACCGCGATTGCGCTCCTGCATCGCGCCTTCGATCCGCAATCCGGCTTCATCAAGATCGACGGCATGGATGTCCGCGGATTGAAGCTTGCGGCCCTGCGCCGGAACATCGGCGTCGTGTTCCAGGAGGCGCTGCTGTTCAATCGCTCGATCCGCGAGAACCTCTTGGTCGGCAAGCCCGATGCGACCGAGGAGGAGATTCGCACCGCCGCCGCGCGCGCCCAGGCGCTCGACTTCATCGACCGCGCCGAGCAGGGCTTCGATACCAATGCCGGCGAGCGCGGCCGCATGCTGTCTGGCGGCGAGCGCCAGCGGCTCTCGATCGCGCGTGCGCTCTTGAAGGATCCGCCGATCCTGATTCTCGACGAGGCGACCTCCGCGCTCGATGCCGTCACCGAGGCCAAGCTCAACGCGGCGCTCGACGAGGTGATGAAGGGACGCACGACCTTCGTGATCGCGCACCGGCTCTCGACCATCCGCAACGCGACGCGAATCCTCGTGTTCGAGAACGGACGCGTGATCGAAAGCGGAACGTTCGATGAACTCGTCGCCAAGGGCGGCCACTTCGCGGAACTGGCGAAGGCCCAGTTCATGGTGCAGGAGAGCGCGCGCGCGACTCTCGCAGCGTCCGAGAGCGACGGCACCATCGTCAAGACCTGATCGCGGGACGCTTTCATCGTGGAATTGAATGGCTGGCCTCTGTTCGCCAGCGTCGAGCCGGTATAGGTTCGCGGCCTGCCGCAACCGAAGCGGCGCCGGACACGCTTGAAACCCGAAAGCCCGCTTGCCCACCTCGCCGCGCGAGGCGGGTCTCAAAGGACCGGACCAGACCAGTGCAGACGCTTCGCCTGTTGTTCCGCTACGCCCCGATCAAGATCATCGCTCTCGCTGCCGCTCTCGTGCTCGCGCCCCGCTGGGCCAGCGCCGAGGCGCTGCTGCTCGTCGAAGCCGATACCGGCAAGGTGCTGGAAGCGCAGAACGCGACCTATCCATGGTATCCCGCGTCGGTCACCAAGCTGATGACAGCCTATGTCACCTTGAAGGCGGTCAAGGACGGCAGGATCACACTTGACACGCTGTTCACGGTCTCACCGGCCGCGGCATCACAGTCGCCGTCGAAGATGGGCTATCGGCCCGGCACGCAGGTCACCGTCGACAACGCGCTGAAGATGATGCTGGTGAAGTCCGCCAACGACATGGCGGTGGTGCTGGCCGAAGGCGTCGGCGGCTCCATCGACGGCTTCTCGGCGATGATGAACGACACCGCTCGCAAGCTCGGCATGACCCAGACCAGCTACGTCAATCCGAACGGACTGCCGGCCGACGGCCAGATCACCTCGGCGCGTGATCTCGCGATCCTGGCGCGCGCCATCATCCGCGATCTTCCCGAGTACGAATACTTCGTGCACATCCCGTCGATCCGCTACGGCCGCCGCGTCGTGCAGAACTTCAACAAGCTGATCGGGCGCTATCCCGGCGCCGACGGCTTCAAGACCGGCTTCATCTGCGCTTCGGGCTACAATCTGGTGGCGTCGGCGACCCGCAACGGCAAGCGCCTGATCGCGGTGGTGCTCGGCGCCTCCTCGGGACAGATGCGCGCCGTGCGCGCGATCCAGATGCTGGACCGCGGCTTCAACGGCAACCAGTTGAGCTGGCTGAAATCGCCGCTCGGCACAGTCGATCAGCTGGCCCCCGTCGACGCGACACCGCCCAACCTGCGCGACGACATGTGCAACGGCCGCCGCCACCGACCAGCCAGCGACGACGACGAGGACACCGTTGCCGGCGCGGACGGCGAAGCGACCGGCGGCACCCTGCTCGCCGGCCTGCAGACGCCGACCATGAAGCCGTCCGAGCTGCTGGCGGCGGCGCCCGTCCCGTCCGAGCCGGTGCTGGTCTACACCGGCCCGACGCGCACCGGCGCGGCGCTGATCGCCGCCGTCGCCGCCGATGCCGACGCTCAGACCCCGGCCAGACACCGCGGCAAGAAGGCGCATGCCGCCGCGCGGAAGGATGCCAAGCCGGCGACCCGGACCGCCGCCAAGACCGATGCGGATGCGAAGGCCGCGGCGAAGCCGGAGGCCAAACCGGCGGAGGCCAAGCCGGGCGCGGCACGCCACGTCGCCGCCAAGCACGATGCCGGCGCAAAACCGGCGGAAAAGACCGGCTCCGACGCGCCCAAGCCCGCCAAGCCCAAGGCCGCCGCAAAGCCGAAGACGGCCGGCAAGCCCGCGCCGAAGGACGGCTGATCCGGCGCGGCCCATAGGGCCGCAGCCGACTGGGCCCAGCCTCCGCCCGGCCTCCTTACCCTGCCGCTTTCGTCGACACGCCGGCCGCTTGCCTTGAAGGGCCGGAAATTCGATATTGGCCGCCGCCAGTTTCCCGAGCGAGGCTGGCGGACGCCAATACACGAACAAGAGACGATCAGAGAGGAAGGGTCATGGAGCGCATCTGGCTCAAGCACTATCCGGCCGGCGTTCCCGCCGATATCGATCCGGGCAAATACCCGTCGCTCGTCGACCTGCTGGAAGAGAGCTTCAGGAAATTCGCCGATCGCCGCGCCTTCATCTGCATGGACAAGGCGATCAGCTATCGCGAGCTCGACGACATGTCGGTCGCGCTGGGCGCCTATCTGCAGGGCCTTGGGCTGGCCAAGGGCGCGCGCGTCGCGCTGATGATGCCGAACGTGCTGCAATATCCGATCGCGATCTCCGCGGTGCTGCGCGCGGGCTACGCCGTCGTCAACGTCAACCCGCTCTACACGCCGCGCGAGCTCGAGCACCAGCTCAAGGATTCCGGCGCCGAGGCGATCATCGTGCTGGAGAACTTTGCTCACACGGTGCAGCAGGTGGTCGGCCACACCCAGGTCAAGCACATCGTCGTCGCCAGCATGGGCGACCTGCTCGGCTTCAAGGGCGTGATCGTCAACCTCGTCGTCCGCCGCCTGAAGAAGATGGTGCCGGCGTTCTCGCTGCCGGGCGCCGTGCCCTTCAACGATGCGCTCGCCGCCGGCCGCGGCAAGCGCTTCCAGAAGCCCACCATCGGTCCGGACGACGTCGCCTTCCTGCAATATACCGGCGGCACCACCGGCGTCTCCAAGGGCGCCACGCTGCTCCATAGCAACGTCGTCGCCAACGTGCTGCAGAACGACGCCTGGCTGCAGCCTGTCATGGACAAGCCGCCGCATGTCGATCAGTTGCTGATCGTCTGCGCGCTGCCGCTCTACCACATCTTCGCGCTGACCTGCTGCTTCCTGCTCGCGGTGCGCGCGGGCGGCGCCAATCTCTTGATCCCCAATCCGCGCGACATCCCCGGCTTCATCAAGGAGCTGATGAAGTATCAGGTCACCACCTTCCCGGCCGTCAACACGCTCTACAACGGCCTGCTGCATCATCCTGACTTCCGCAAGATCGATTTCTCCAAGCTGAAGGTCTCCAACGGCGGCGGCATGGCCGTGCAGCGCCCGGTGGCCGAGCAGTGGAAGCAGGTGACGGGCTGCAGCATCGCCGAAGGCTACGGCCTGTCGGAGACCGCGCCGGTGCTGACCTGCAACCTGCCGACCTCGACCGAGTTCACCGGCACGATCGGCCTGCCGCTGCCGTCGACCTGGCTGTCGATCCGCGACGACGACGGCAACGAGGTGCCGCTCGGCCAGCCCGGCGAGATCTGCGCCAAGGGCCCGCAGGTGATGGCGGGCTATTGGAACAGGCCCGACGAGACCGCCAAGGTGATGACCGCGGACGGCTTCTTCCGCACCGGCGACATCGGCGTCATGGCCGCGGACGGCGCGATCAAGATCGTGGACCGCAAGAAGGACATGATCCTGGTCTCCGGCTTCAACGTCTATCCGAACGAGGTCGAGGAAGTGATCGCGACCCATCCGGGCGTGCTGGAGACCGCCGTGATCGGGCTGCCGGACGAGAAGACCGGCGAGGTCGTCAAGGCCTTCGTGGTGAAGAAGGATCCCGACCTCACGTCCGAGGACATCATCAAGCACTGCCACGAGCAGCTCACGAACTACAAGGTGCCGAAGCAGATCGAGTTCAGGACCGAGCTGCCGAAGACCAATGTCGGCAAGATCCTGCGCCGGGAGCTGCGCGACGAGAAGAAGAAGCCGGCAGCGGCCGCCTGAGTCCATTGGCGCCGCAAGCGCCGGCATGCGATGAGGGACGTGCGATGACGGATACGTGATCACGGCGGGCCGTTGCCGTTTCCGGCGCGCCGAATAGTGTAGCGCGCACCGCGCAAGACACATTCAAAAGACACATCCAGGGGAAGGAGTAACTCGAATGACCATCCAGGTTGGCGATAAGCTGCCGCAGGCCCAATTCCGCGTCATGACCGGCGAGGGCCCGCAGGTCAAAACCACCGACGACATCTTCAAGGGCAAGAAGGTCGCGCTGTTCGCGGTGCCCGGCGCCTACACCGGCACCTGCCACAAGATGCATCTGCCGAGCATCTTCCTCAACGCCTATGCGCTGAAGGACAAGGGCGTCGACACCATCGCGATCGTCTCGGTCAACGATGCCTTCGTGATGAATGCCTGGAAGCGCGACACCGACCAGCGCGACGAGGCCGTGTTCCTGGCCGACGGCAATGCCGAGTTCACCAAGGCGATCGGCATGGAGCTCGACGCCTCCGGCGCCGGCCTCGGCATCCGCTCCAAGCGCTATTCGATGCTGGTCGAGGACGGCAAGGTCACCAAGCTGAACCTCGAAGCCGCGCCAGGCAAGGTCGAGGTCTCCGGCGGCGACACCCTGCTCGGGCAGCTGTAAGTAAACACGCACTGCTGCAGATGATCAGTCGTTCCGGGGCGCGAAGCGAACCCGGAACCTCGAGATTCCGGGTTCGACGCTCTCGCGTCGCCCCGGAACGACGATCAAACTCACGACCGTAGAAGACCTCAGCCCCGCACGTTCTTCTGCATCCTGGCCATCGCCACGCCATCGCGCGCCAGTTGATCGGCGCGCTCGTTCTCGGCGTGGCCGGCGTGGCCCTTGACCCAGTGCCAATTGACCTTGTGCGGCTTCAGCGCGGCATCGAGCCGCTGCCAGAGCTCGGCGTTCTTGACCGGCTTCTTGTCCGCGGTTTTCCAGCCGTTGCGCTTCCAGCCGTGGATCCAGCCGGTGATGCCCTGCCGGACATATTGGCTGTCGGTGTAGAGCTCGACCTGGCACGACTTCTTCAGCGCTTCCAGCGCGGAGATCGCGGCCATCAGCTCCATGCGGTTGTTGGTGGTGTGCGGCTCGCCGCCCTTGAGCTCTTTTTCCTTGTCGCCGAAGCGCAGGATCGCGCCCCAGCCGCCCGGCCCCGGATTCCCCGAGCAGGCGCCATCGGTGTAGATGCTGACGACCGGATGCTCGCTCACGCCACGGCTCCACCGATGCCGTAGTCGCGCACGCTGGTCACCGCCTGGTGGAAGCGCAGCTTGCGGACATATTCGAGCGGGTCCTTGGGCTTCACCAGCGCGCCGGGAGGCACGTTGAGCCAGTCCACCAGCCGCGTCAGCAGGAAGCGGATCGCGGCGCCGCGCGCCAGCAGCGGCAGCGCCTCCTGCTCGGCCTCCGACAGCGGCCGGACGCGGCCATAGGCGTTGAAGAAGGCGCGCGCCTTGGTGACGTTCAGCGAATGATCGGCCTCGAAGCACCAGGCGTTGAGGCAGATCGCGACGTCATACGCCAGAATGTCGTTGCAGGAGAACGGGAAGTCGATCAGCCCCGAGAGCTTGTCGCCGAGGAAGAACACGTTGTCCGGAAACAGGTCGGCGTGGATGACGCCTTCCGGCAGATGCGTCGGCCAGGAGCGCCCGAGATGATCGAGCTCGGCGGAGAGCAGCGCGGAGAGGCCGCCCTGCACCGTGTCGGCGCGGTCGGCGGCCTGGGCGAACAATGACCGCCAGCCGGCCACCGAGAGCGGATTCTCGCGCACCAGCGGGAAGTCGCGTCCGGCCAGATGCATCTGCGCCAGCGCCGCGCCGACGCCGGCGCAGTGGGTGACGTTCGGCTTGCGCGGCCACATGCCTTCCAGGAAGTTGATGATCGCCGCGGGCCGGCCGGACAGGCTCGAATACACCGCCCCGTCGCGGTTGCGGGCGGGCTGCGGACAGCTCACGCCGCGCTCGGCGAGGTGGGCCATCAGCCCGAGAAAATACGGCAGATCGTCCACCGCCACGCGCTTCTCGTACAGCGTGAGGATGAAGGAGCCCTTGGTGGTGTGCAGCAGGAAGTTGGAGTTCTCGACCCCTTCGGCGATGCCCTTGTAGGAGAGCAGCTCGCCGATGTCGTAGGTCTTGAGGAAGTCCGCAAGCTCGTCGGCGGCGACGTCGGTATAGACCGCCATACCCTGTCCTGGTTCTCGAAGTTCGCCGGCCCCGCCTCCCCCGACGCGAACTTCATCACCGGGGAGGCTCGTTTGCGCCCTTCATCGCGCATGCGGGCGCCGCGTTCAAGACGGATGCGCCGGCGGTGGACCAAAAAGAGCGGCCGCCAGGGCCGCCTTTACTCGGCCGCGGCTTCCGGCCGCAGCGAGCGCGGCAGCGGGAAGAACTCGTTCTCTTCCGCCGCCGAGACCGTCTCGACATGAAGCACGTAGCGCTCGGCGAAGGCGCCCATGATCTCCTCGACGATCACCTCGGGCGCGGAGGCGCCGGCGGTGATGCCGAGGCTCTTGATGCCCTCGAAGCGCGCCCAGTCGATGTCCGAGGCACGCTGCGCCAGCACGGCAATCGGGCAGCCCTCGCGCTCGGCGACCTCGCGCAGGCGCTGCGAGTTCGACGAGTTCGGCGCGCCGACCACGATCAGCGCGTCGACCACCGGCGCCACCTTCTTGACCGCCAGCTGGCGGTTGGTGGTGGCGTAGCAGATGTCTTCCTTGTGCGGGCCCGAGATGTTCGGGAAACGGCCCTTGAGGATCGCGACGATATCCTTGGTGTCGTCGATCGACAGCGTGGTCTGGGTGACGAAAGCGAGGTTGTTGGGATCCTTCGGGGTGAAGGTCGCCGCGTCCTCGGCGGTCTCGATCAGCGTCACGGCGCCCGCCGGAAGCTGGCCGACGGTGCCGACCACCTCCGGATGGTGCGAATGGCCGATCAGCAGGATCTCGCGGCCGCGCTTGAAGTGGATCGCCGCCTCGCGGTGGACCTTGGTGACCAGCGGGCAGGTCGCGTCCAGGGAGAAGAAATTGCGCGCCTGGGCCTCGGCCGGAACCGATTTCGGCACGCCATGCGCCGAAAATACCACCGGTGCGTTGGTACTGTCGGGAATCTCCGCCAGTTCCTCGACGAAGATGGCGCCCTTGGTCTTCAGGCTGTCGACGACGTATTTGTTGTGCACGATCTCGTGGCGGACATAGACCGGGGCGCCATAGATGGCGAGCGCCCGCTCCACGGTGTCGATGGCGCGCACCACGCCGGCGCAGAAGCCGCGCGGCGAGCAAAGCACGATTTTGAGGTCTGGTTTGGCTGCCATGGGGCTGGTCTAAGCTGATCTTTGCGGGCTGGTTTCGGCGACCACGGACCCCCGGGCCGGCAAGCGGGGGCGGTCGATACGCGAGGAGCTTGGGTCTGACACTGGTTTGGGTAGGACTTGGGACTGCTTTCGAGCGCTGTCAAGGCCGTTTTCTCCAGGCCATTGCGCCATGCCCCCGGGACGGCTTATATAGGGCCAATTCCCGTCATCGCCGATGACCGCAGGTTTCGCCTCCAGGGCCGGGGCGGAGCACAAAGGAGATTTGCCATGAGCAACGCCCCGCTGATGCCGAAGGCAACTGCCGTGTGGCTGGTCGACAATACTGCCTTGACCTTCGACCAGGTCGCCGATTTTACCAAGATGCACCCGCTCGAGGTGCGCGCCATTGCCGACGGGGACGCCGCCCAGGGCATCAAGGGCATGGATCCGATCTCGACCGGGCAGCTCACCCGTGAGGAGATCGAGAAGGCCGAGCGCGACCCGAATTACCGCCTGCGGCTGCAGGAGAGCAAGGTCGTGCTGCCGCCGCAGCCCAAGCGCAAGGGCCCCCGCTACACCCCGGTGTCGCGCCGCCACGAGCGCCCGAGCGCCATCCTCTGGCTGGTGCGGAACCATCCCGAGCTCAAGGACGCCCAGATCATGCGCCTGGTCGGCACCACCAAGACCACCATCGCCAGCGTGCGCGACCGCACCCATTGGAATGCGCAGACGCTGACGCCGATGGACCCGGTGACGCTCGGCCTGTGCTCGCAGATCGAGCTCGACTTCGAGGTCCAGCGTGCCGCCAAGGAAAAGCCGCTCGACGCCAATTACAGCGGCGCCACCCTGCTCCCGGCCTCCGAGACCACCCGCAAGGACGAGTACGAGCCGGCGGGCCGCGACGAGGACGATCTCAACGTCGACGCCGTGTTCGCCAAGCTCAAGACCATCGGCGGCAAGAAGCAGGACGACGAGGAGTAGGACGCGAGCGTCCGTCTCTCGATCGCCAAAGGCGCGTGACACGTCCTTCGCTGTCGTCCCGGCGAACGCTGGGACTCTAGCCACAGGATCGCGCAACTGCCCGAGCCGGTTGTGACTAAGCCTTCCGTTCCTGACTCGCGCTGCGGCGTATGGGTCCCGGCTCAAGGCCGGGACGACAGCCGTGGTCAGGCCCGAGACCGCGACCAACGAACCTCCCAAAAAAATGGCGCCGGGGATGCCGGCGCCATGGCAGTCTGGGAGGAACTGAAAAAATCAGAACTTGTAGGTGACGCCGACGCCGACCAGCCACGGATCGATGTTGGCGCGGCCGGTGACCGGAATTGCACCGTTGACGGTCGCCGAGTAGTTCGGCTGCAGCCACAGCTTCTTGACGTCGACGTTCAGGCCCCAGTGCCTGTCGAGCATGTAGTCGAAGCCGAACTGGACCGCGGCGCCCCACTGGTTGGAGATGTGCAGGTTGGTGACGGCAAGACCGTTCCACACCTGGTTCGCGGCGCTCTGGTTGAAGAAGACCGTGTAGTTCACGCCGGCACCGACATAGGGCTTGAAGGCGCCGAAATCGGTGAAGTGATACTGCAGGGTGAGCGTCGGCGGCAGCAGCCACGCCTTGCCGATGTTGAGACCGTCGAGCGAGCCGGTGCCGCCGATGGAATGCCGCGTGACGCCGAGGATCAACTCGGCCGCGATGTTCCTGGTGAAGAAGTAGCTGATGTCGAGCTCGGGCACGACCGAGTTGGAGATCGACAGGCCGGAGTTCGGCGACGACAGCGCCGGCACGCCGGTCACGTTCACGCTGGAGCCGCCGGCATCCGGCAGCACGCCGAGCGCTCGCACACGAAGCATCCACGGATTCCACGCTTCGACCACCGGCGCCTTGGTGTAGACCGGCGCCGCCTGCAGGTCGGCTGCTTGCGCCGAGCCCATGGCTCCGCAGATCGCCGCCAGCACCAGCAGCGACGACGAAAGTTTCAAGATTCTGTTCATCGAAGTCCCCATAGCCACCCTTGAGCAACATTTGCGCGGGCACAGCCGCGCCTTGCGGTCGCAGATGTGGCAGGGACGCCATGGACTTGGATTTGATCTCAATCAATCGGCATTGTTGCAGTGCCGATGTCACGCAACTGTTGCATCGAAGTCACGCGCCATGAGAGGCGCTTGCACGTGCGCTCAGGGCCGATCGGGATGGTTCATCATGTATTCGCCGAGATCGCGCTGCCGGCGATCGGCGCGTGCCTCGGCGCGTTGCCGCTGCACGTCGCGGTCCTTGCGGCAGGCGACATATTCGGCGGAGCCCGGCGCGACCTTGCCGCCGGCCTGACAGACCGCATCGTCATCGTCATTGCCGAGCGCCACTGCAGGGCCCTGGTTGCGGGAGGCGCAGGCCGTGAGCGAAAATACGGCCATCAGCACCAAGGCCAAGCGGGCGGAGGTCTGTCGCATCGAACGTTCCATTCTCGTCAATCGGGCTGGTCTCGGCCGTTGCTTGACGACAATGGGCGCCCGGGTCAAGCCCGGGGCACGTTCAGCGGCGCCGCGTCAGACGCGGCTCTTCAGCGCCTCGCCGATTTCCTCGAGCACCTTGGGATCCTCGATCGTGGCCGGCATGCTCCATTGTTCGCCGTCGGCGATCTTCTTGATCGTGCCGCGCAGGATCTTGCCCGAACGCGTCTTCGGCAGCCGGCCGACGGTGATGGCGAGCTTGAACGCAGCGACGGGGCCGAGCTTGTCGCGCACCAGCGCCACGATTTCCTTCTCGATCACAGACGGGCTGCGCGAGACGCCGGCCTTGAGCACGAGGAAGCCGCAGGGCACCTCACCCTTGATCGCATCCTTGATGCCGAGCACGGCGCATTCGGCGACGTCCGGATGCGAGGCCAGGATCTCCTCCATGCCGCCGGTCGAGAGCCGGTGGCCGGCGACATTGATGATGTCGTCGGTGCGGCCCATCACGAAGACGTAGCCGTCCTCGTCCTTGTAGCCGGCGTCCGAGGTCTTGTAGTAGCCGGGGAACTCGCTGAGATAGGACTCCTTGAAGCGATCCTCCTGCTGCCACAGCGTCGGCAGGCAGCCCGGCGGCATCGGCAGCTTGATCACGATCGAGCCCATGGTGTTGGCGGGCACTGGCCTCGCCGCCTCGTCGACGATGTCGACCTGGTAGCCCGGCATCGGCACCGTCGGCGAGCCGTGCTTCACGGGCAACAGGCCAAGGCCGACCGGATTGCCGGCGATGCACCAGCCGGTCTCGGTCTGCCACCAGTGGTCGATGACCGGCACCTTGAGCTGCTGCTCGGCCCATTCCACGGTCGGCGGGTCGGCGCGCTCGCCGGCGAGGAACAGCGTGCGGAACTGTGACAAATCGTATTTGCGCAGCAACGTGCCTTCGGGATCCTCCTTGCGGATGGCGCGGAACGCGGTCGGCGCCGTGAACAGCGCCACCGCCTTGTGGTCGCTGATGACGCGCCAGAACGCGCCGGCATCGGGCGTGCCGACCGGCTTGCCCTCATACATCACCGACGTCGCGCCATGGATCAGCGGGCCGTAGATGATGTAGCTGTGGCCGACCACCCAGCCGATGTCGGAGGCGCACCACCACACCTCGCCCGGCTTGATGCCATAGAGATTCTCCATTGACCATTTGAGCGCGACGAGGTGCCCGCCATTGTCGCGCACCACGCCCTTCGGCTTGCCGGTCGTGCCCGACGTGTAGAGGATGTAGAGCGGATCGGTCGCCAGCACGGGCACGCACGGCGCCGCCTTGCCATTGGCGAGCGCGGACTTCCGCAGCGCGGCCCAGTCGTAATCGCGGCCGGGCTTGAGCTCGCAGACATGCTCGGGACGCTGCAGGATGATGCAGGCCTTGGGCCTGTTGTCGGCGAGCTCGATCGCCTGGTCGAGCAGCGGCTTGTATTGCACGATGCGGCCGGGCTCGATGCCGCAGCTCGCCGATAGCACGAGCTTTGGCGTCGCATCGTCGATGCGGGTGGCGAGCTCCTTGGCCGCGAAGCCGCCGAATACGACCGAATGCACCGCGCCGATGCGCGCGCAGGCGAGCATCGCGACCATCGCTTCCGGCACCATCGGCATGTAGAGGATGACGCGGTCACCCTTGCCGACGCCGAAATCCTGCATGATCGCGGCGAGCGTCTGCACCTCCTTCAGCATCTCGGCATAGGTGAGCTTGGTGACCGAGCTGGTGAGCGGCGAATCGTGAATCAGCGCCAACTGCTCGCCGCGGCCGGCGGCGACGTGGCGATCGAGCGCGTTGTAGCAGGTGTTGACGACGGCCCCAGTGAACCAGCGGCCATAGGCGCCCATCGACGGATCGAAGATCTTTTTGGCCGGCTCGATCCAATCGATCGCGCGGGCGGCCTCGGCCCAGAACCCTTCGGGGTCCTGCAGCGACCGTGCATGGACCTCGTGATAGCGGCTCGCAGCGCTCATGACGTTTCCCCAAGATCTGTGTTTATTCCCGACTATTGTCACGGGACAAAGCGACAGTTCAAGCCGTCATGAATTGATCCAGATCAGGCGGGCCGGACGTCCGGGCCATTTTCCGGGCCGGATCAATGCGCTGCGTCGCGGAGGGTATCCAGGCGACGCTGCAGGGCTAGACGAAGGTCGTAGCCCGGCTTGCCGAAGCGGGCGTTGCGCTCGGCGATGAAGTCACGCTGCCTGCTGCGCAGTTCGGCAGCGGCGCGGCCGCGCGAGGATTTCAGCAGCCGGGCGTAGCTTTCGGAAATGCCGAGATCGAGCACCGAGAGCTGCGGGTCGGCACAGATGACCTTCTCGACCTCGCGTACGGCGGTGGCGCAGTCGAAGGACGGCCCGCTGCGCTCCGACGGGGCGTTCAACGGACGCGGCGGCTCGGCGCCGAACTTCTTGATCTCGGCCAGCATGACGCGCCGGCCGGCAATGGCATTGTCGTTACCGGGATCCAGCCGCAGCGCCGCCTCGTAGTCGGCCAGCGCCTTGGCGCGCTCACCCATCTTCTTGAACAACACCGCGCGGTTGTTGTAGGCGAGCGCGAAATTCGGATCGAGCCGCAGCGCGGCGTCGTAGTCGCTGAGCGCCGCGCCGAGTTCGTTCTTGAACTGATGGGAATCGCCGCGATTGGTGAAGAAATTTGCCCGCTGCTCCATCCTGATCGCCTGGTCATAGTCGGCGATCGCCTTGTCGTACTCCTTCATGGCGGCGTAGGTGAGGCCGCGATTGTCGTAATATTCCGACACCTTCGGATCGCGCCGGATCGCCTCGTCGTCATCGGCCAGCGCCTTGTCCATCTGGCCGAGCTTCTTGTAGGCCGCGGCACGATTGGTGAATGTGCGCGGCCGTTCCGGGTCGAGCCGGATCGCCTCGTCATAGTCGCGCACGGCCTTCTCATTGTCGCCGCGCAGGTAGAAGGCGACGCCCCGGTCGGCATAGGCCTGCGCGTAGTCGGGCTTCAGCCGGATCGCCTGGTCGTAGTCGGCCAGAGCGCGATCGAGACGGCGCTGCTCGGTATGGACAACGCCACGCAGCTCATAGGCTTCGGCGTCATTCGGATCGAGCGAGATCGCCATGCTCAGATCGGCCGCCGCCTTGCCGGCATCGCCACCGGCTTCGCGCATCAGGTCGCCTCGCAGCCGATAGGCGCGCGCATTCTTGCCGTCGAGCGCGATGGCACGGTCGAGATCCTTCAGGGCCTGGGTCAGGCCGCTGGAGGTGCGGGCACGGGCGTCGGCACGGGCGACCAGGGCGATGGATTGATCCTTCGGCGAACCCGATGCCTGCTCGATTGCCGTCGAGCAGGCGGCGATGAGTTCGGACGGGGGCGCCTTGCTGCCCAAAGCGCATTCGGGGTCCGAGGCGAATGCTGGCAAGGCTCCGAGGCCAAGGACAAGCCCGGCTGCAAGACCCAGCGCGAGGTAGGACGAGCGGGATGAAATCGAACGAATGAAAGCGTGCATCGGCATGGACTCGGCTCGAATTCCGACTGTTGCGGGTTGAGATGCTGATCTCCCCCGTTGTCGTCTCCGGACGGAACCCGGTTCAAGCGGCCACGCCGATGGCTAATAGCCGTCGACGCCGTTCAGCCGCCGCAGGCGGTCCTGCATTGCCTTCTTGAGATCGTAGCCAGGCCTGCCAAAGCCCGCGTTGCGCCGCGCGATGAACGCGTCCTGCTCGCGCTGCAGGGCGCGTGCCGCGGCGGGGCCGGCCGCCTCGCGAACGACGCGGGCCTGCGCGCCGTCGATCTCGCGATCGAGATTGGCGAGCTCCGGATCGGCGCAGATCGCCTTCTCCACGGCGCGCCGCGCCATGGCGCAATTGAAGCTGGGCCGGCCCGCGACGGCCATCTGCGCGCCCAGGCGCTCGAGCTCCACTGCGAGTGCGTGGTAGTTGCTGCGGGCGCTGGCGTGATCCGGATTGAGCCGCAGCGCCGCGGCGAAATCGGCCAGCGCCTTCGGACGGTCGCCCTTCTTGCGATGCAGTTCGCCGCGCGCATTGAAGATGCTGGCGAGCGTCGGGTTGAGCTGCAAGGTAACGCCGTAATCGGCGATGGCGCGATCGATCTCACCCCTGGTGATGAAGATCGAGGCGCGCGCGATCAGCGCGTTGATGCGATCGGCCCTCGCGGCCTTGGGATTGTCGATCACGGCGCCGCACTCGGTGAGCACCTTGTCGCCATCGCGTGCCTCCGAGGCCGCCATGCAGGCACCGGCATCCACCGCCGGCTCCTTGCCGGGCTCGGCCGCGCCGACCGCATGGGCCTGGGTCGAGACCAGCCATCCGAGCGTGACAAGCGCGGCAAGGCGCAGCATCCCATCCCGGCGATCGGCTGCAGCCCATGAGGAGACGGATGCGGTCAAGGCAGATGGCTCTCTCAGGTCGTGGGCGATCCGGCACGGCGCGCGGGGCGTAACCGCCGCCGCGGCGACTTCAACTATACAGCGGCAGCCGCGGTGCGACAGTCCTTTCCTGCAGAAGGCGCCCCTTGCGAACGGGCGCTCGCGAGCTGATTGCGGCCCCGACAAAAATGCGTGTGGTCGTGCCGCGCATTCCCCTCGCGATGTTGTGGATGCGCGCCCCCGGCGATGCCCTCGGTCGCCATTTGAACCTGTTGCGATCCCCGCAGACACAACCGCATGACTATTCTGACCGACAATTCGCGCGCACGCGGCGTCGTTGCGTCCCCTGCGTGCTATTTCTATTTCAACATGGCTCTGGCCTGCATGGCCATTGCGATCATCGGCTTCGCACCGACCTACTGGCTGCCACTGGCCCGCGGCTCATTCTCCGGCGCGCCCGTGATTCATTTCCACGGCTTCCTGTTCTTCACCTGGACTCTGTATTTCGCGCTGCAGAGCTGGCTTGCCGCATCCGGACGCACGGCGCGGCACCGCTCGCTCGGCATCTTCGGCGTATCGCTCGCCACGGCGATGACGATCTTTGGCTTCCTCGTTGCCATCGAGGCGATGAAGCGCTCTGCGGCAATGGGGCAGGTCAATGAGGGCATCGCCTTTGCCATCGTGCCGCTCAGCGGCATCGCCTTCTTTGCCGTGGTCTTTACGCTCGCGGTTGTCCATCTGCGCCGGCCGGAAACGCACAAGCGGCTGATGCTGCTCGCCGGCATCTCGCTGCTCGACGCCGCCGTGGCGCGCTGGTTCCTGACATTCCTGGCGCCGCCCGGCCCGCTCGGCCCGCCGCCGGTGTTCGTAACGATCCCGCCGGCTTTCGTCGCCTACCTGCTGCTCGTCGTCGCCATCATCCACGACCGCGGCACGTTCGGACGTGTCCACCCGGTCTACGTCTATGGCGGGCTCGCGCTGATCGCCGTGAAGCTCCTGAACTGGCCGATCAGCGTGACCTCGGCATGGCATGCATTCGCGGGCGGTATGCTGGCGATGGCACAATAGCCCTCAACAAGACAAAGCCGTTCCACACCACCGTCATTGCGAGGAGCCGAAGGCGACGAAGCAATCCAGAGCTCCCGAGAGACTCCGGACTGCTTCCGCCCTCGCTCTTCGAGCTACGGCGGACACGTCGCTTCGCTCGCAATGACGAGAGCGGCGAGACCTAACTCCTGCAGGTCAACCCGCCATCGACCACCAGCATGGTGCCGGTGACATAGCGCGACTCGTCGGAGGCGAGGAACAACGCGGCATTGGCGACGTCGAAGGCATCGCCCATATGCCCCATCGGCACCTGCGCATCGCGCTTCTTCCACATCTCCTCGACATCGCCCTTGGCGTAGCTCGCAGCCAGCCCAGCGGAGTGCTCGACCATCGGCGTCTTCATCAGCCCGGGCAGGATCGCATTGACGCGGACGTGCTTCGGCGCGAACTCGACCGCGGTCGTGCGCGTCATCTGGTTCATCGCCGCCTTGCTGGCGCCGTAGCTGACATAGGAAATGCCGACCTGGCGGATCGAGGCCACCGAGGAGATGTTGATGATGGAGCCGCCGCCCTGCCCGATCATCACTGGAATGACGTGCTTCATGGCAAGATAGGCGCTCTTCAGGTTGACCGCGAACACGCGATCCCATTCCGCTTCATCGACATCGACCACGCTGCCCATCTCGGCAATGCCGACATTGTTGTCGAGCACGTCGATGCGGCCATAGGCCGCCACACAGGCCTTCACCATCGCCTCGACCTCGACGGCCTTCGAGACATCGGCGGTGAACGCCTCGGCCTGCCCGCCTTCGCCTGAAATGATCGAGGCGGTCTCCGCGGCGGCGTCCTTGTTGCGGTCGACGCAGAACACCTTGGCGCCGTGCCGGGCAAAGGTCACGGCCGTGGCCTTGCCATTGCCCCAGCCCGGTCCGATCGAGCCGGCGCCCACAACCAGCGCCACCTTGCCCTCGAGACGATCCATCGCGTTCTCCCGTCGTTCGTTCGTTATTCGTTACAGGCGCTCATCGTGATGGTCGCTGCGCCGATGTCATGGCCGAAGATGTCCGACAGCGTCCGGCATTGCCCCTCTGTACAGATGCGCCACTCGCCGGCCGCGCCGGAATTGGCGAGCACGATCCGCGACAGCGGCCCCCGCTGGGTCTGCCACTGGAACCAGCCGTCGACCAGCCGCGCCTCCGGCGGCGGCTCCATGCCCGCGCCAGAGCCCTTGACGCGCGCCTGCACCAGTTCGAGACCGTCAGACGTGACGCGCCAGTCCTCCTGCCACGCGGTCTTCTCGACCGAGTGGGTCCAGGCCAAAGTGAAGCCGGCGAGGGTCAGCGCCTTCACCACACCTGATGAGGCGAGGCAGAGGCTCAAGCGGAGGCCGCCACGGCAGCCGGCGGCCGCTGCCGCCACTGCCACGCCACGATCACCACCGCCAGTGCAAATCCCAGCACGTCACTGTAGGGAAATTCGCCGAGCAGGCAGACCGACGCGACGAACGCCAGCAGACGCTCGATCACGGTCATACGCGTGAACAGGAAGCCGATCGCCACCATGCCGAACAGGCCGATCGAGATCAGCGCCTTGACGCTCGCATAGACGACCGCGCCCAGGAAGCCGAGCTGCGCCTCCATCGGGTCGCCGGCCTGCAGCATCAATGCCGGCGAGTAGACGAAGATGAAGGGAATGACGTAGCCGGCGAGCGCGATCCGCATCGCCTCCCAGCCGATCTTGTCCGGATTCTCCTTGGCGATCGGCGCCGCCGCCAGCGCGGCCAGCGCGACCGGTGGCGAGAGGTCCGCCATGATGCCGTAGTAGAACGCGAACATGTGGCTCGCGATCAGCGGCACGCCGAGCTTGGCGAGCGCAGGGGCCGCCAGTGCCGCGGTGATGATGTAGGTCGGGATGGTCGGAATGCCGGTGCCGAGCAGGATCGACAGCAGCATGGTCATGATCAGCGCCGCGAACAGGCTGGTCTTGCCGAGGCCGATCACCCAGCTGCCGAAGATCGAGCCGACGCCGGTCTGCGTCATCATGCCGATGATGACGCCGACGATGGCGCAGGCCATGCCGACGGTCAGCGCCGACTTCGCGCTCTCGGCGAGCGAGTCGCGGCAGGCGTGCAAGGTCCCCATGCCGCCGCGCACGAAGCCGGTGATGACGATGAGCGCGACGACGACGGCGGCGACGGGCACGATCTGCAGGCCGTTGCGCGACAGCGCGCCGACGACGAGCGCCAGCCCGATCCAGAACACGTAGCGCAGCACCTGGTTGGAGAAGCCCATGGTGATCGAGGTGCCGAGGATCAGCGCCACCGTGAGCGCGAGTCCCATCGAGCCCGCATACAGCGGCGTGAAGCCCTCGAACAGCATGTAGACCAGCGCGGCGAGCGGCAGCACGAGGTACCAGCGCGCCACCAGCGCCCTCCAGGCGCTCGGAATCTCCGACGGCTTCATGCCGGTCAGGCCGTGCTTGCCGGCCTCCAGATGCACCATCCAGAACGCCGAGGCGAAATAGAGGATGGCCGGGATCACGGCCGCCTTGACGATGACCGAGTAGTCGACTCCCAGCGTCTCGGCCATGATGAAGGCGACCGCGCCCATGACAGGCGGCATGATCTGGCCGCCCATCGACGCGGTGGCCTCGACGCCGGCCGCAAAGGCGCGGCGGTAGCCGAACCGGATCATCAGCGGAATCGTGAACTGGCCGACAGTGACGACATTAGCGACGCCCGAGCCCGAGATCGTGCCCATCATGCCGGAGGCAAACACCGCCACCTTGGCAGGCCCGCCGCGGGTGCGCCCGAACAGGCCCAGCGAGACATCGGTGAACAGCTGGATCATGCCGGCATGCTCGAGGAACGAGCCGAACAGGATGAACAGGAAGATGTAGGTCGCCGAGACGTAGATCGGCACGCCGTAGAAGCCCTCGGTGCCGAAGGAGAGGTGTGTAATCACCTGATCGAAATCATAGCCGCGATGGTTGAGCGGCGCCGGCAGATACTGGCCGAAGAACCAGTACAACAGGCAGGCGCCGCACATCAGCGGCAGCGCGAGCCCCATCAGCCGGCGCGTGCCCTCGAAGATCAGTACCGCCAGCAGGGTTCCGACCACGAGATCGGTGCGCGTCGGATCGCCGTCGCGCGCGATCAGATCCGCATAGAAGATCCACTGGTACAGCCCGCAGAGGAAACCGATGGCACCGATGGTCCAGCCCGCGAAGCGCCCCGCATCGGTCTTGGCGGTGAAGTTGCCGATCAGGCCGAAGGTCAGCAGCAGCAGGAAGCCGACATGGACGCCGCGGACGACCTGGCTCGGCAGATAGTTGAAGGCGGCGACGTAGAGCTGGAATATCGCAAAGGCGAGCCCGATGCCGTAGGCGAGATAGCCCCAGCGGCCGGGGCCGAAGCCTTCCGGAAAGCCGTGCTCGAAATTGTCGAACTCGACCTTGACCGGCGTTTCCATGTTCACGGCTTCAATCGTCATGATCCCCCCAACGCGCCCATCAGGCGCTGCTGACCATGGCCGCAATCACCTGAACGACAAGACTGCGCGGAGGGCTTCCCGCGCAGCCGGTTGCGAATGATCCGGCCTGCAAGGAAGGCCGGGCGAGCAGCTCCTTATTTCAGGATGCCCTTTTCCTTGTAGTAGCGGATCGCGCCCGGATGCAGCGGCACCGGGCTGTCCTGCGCCGCTGTCTCCAGCTTGATCTCCTTGCCGGCGGCATGCGCATTGGCGAGCTCCGGCAGCGAATCGAAGATCAGCTTGGTCATCTGGTAGGCGAGATCGTCTGATACCGCCGAGCTGGTGACGAGATAGTTGATCACAGCCGCGGTCGGCACGTCCTTGTCCTGGCCGGTATAGGTGTTGGCCGGGATGATCGCCGCCACGAACGGCGCACCGATCTTTTCGACGACCTCCTTCGGCACCGACACCACCGTGATCGGCGACGAGGTCGACAGATCCTTCAACGAAGCGACGCCGAGGCCAGCCGACTGCAAGGTGGCGCCGAGCTGCCGGTTCTTCATCAGGTCGACGGATTCGGCGAAGGGCAGATACTCCACCTTGCCGAGATCCTTGTAGCTCATGCCGGCGGCGGCGAGGATCGCGCGCGAGTTGAGCTCGGTGCCGGACTTCGGCGCGCCGACCGACAGGCTCTTGCCCTTGAGATCGGCCAGCGTCTTGATGCCGGACTCGGCCGTCGCGACGATCTGGATGTAGTTCGGATAGATCGCGCCGATCGTGCGCAGCTTGTCCAGCTTGGACTTGAAGCCGGCCTCCTCCTCGCCGTTCCAGGCGGCCTTCAGGGAGTCGCCGAGCGCGAAGGCGAGCTCGCCGCGTCCTTGCTGCAGCAGGATCAGGTTCTCGACCGAGGCCTTGGTCGCCTGCACCTGGGTCTTCACATTGGGGATCTTGTCGCCGTAGATCTTCCCGATCGCGACACCGAGCGGATAGTAGACGCCCGACGTGCCGCCGGTGAGCACGTTGATGAAGCTCTGCGCCTGCGCCGCAGGCGCCGCGAGCAGGCAGGCGGCTGCCAGAATGAAACCGGTTGCAGCGCCAGAGAATGTCGAGAAACGCATGGATCCTCCCATTGATTTTGCCGCAAATTGGACGGCTGCGGGCGCTGGGTCAACCCATCCGAAGGACTGGCGCACCGGCCGCTCCCGCTCCCACGGCGCAAGGCCGGGACCGATGCGCCCCGCGTTCAATCTTACATTGACAGTATCACCAGCTTGAACCGCAGGTGCAGCCCAATGCGGCGGGCCGCCTCCCTCGCGGGGCCACCGATCATTGGAACGTCATGTCGAGGCATTTGGAGATGTCCGAGCCGAGCCCGGACGAGATCGTGATGCAGCCGCGCACCTTCTGCTGGGTCGCATCCGCCACCCAGATCGAGTAGCCGCCATTGCCGAAGAAGGAGTTGGTGTTCGCCGGCTCGGTCTCGGTGGCGTCGAACTCGTATTTGGAATCAGTGTCGAACACGCGCGGCTTCCTGGTACAGCCGCCGTCGGTCTGGACGTTGATGACCTCCTTGTTGTCCCGGGTCAGCGACAGTGAGACCTGGCAGCGGAAATATTCCGAGGTCTTCACGTTGAAGAGGTAGGCGTAGGACTTGCAGACGGCCGTATTGAGCTTGCCGGCGGAGAGACCGCGGCTGCAGGCGATGCGTTGGTTGTTGGACAGCTTGAAGTCGTCGGCCCGGGCGGACGCCAACGTCACCAGCGACAACGCCGCAACCCAACCGATCTTCGTGACGAGGCTCATCCGAATCATCCCCAAAGTGTTTTCTTGGCCTATGTTTCTAAACCACGCTGCAGGATAATCGCGAGATCGGCGAATTTAAAAATCCGCCAACGATCACTGCGCTGCGACGGGGCGACGTTGACGCTGCCTCATCGTTCGCGATTTGTTCGAGACGACATCGATTGGAGGAGGACATGAAGAGCCCGGTTCTGAAAGCCCTTATCGCCCTCGGTGCGCTGGGCGCACTGACCAGCGCGGCGCGCGCGGCACCGCCGGAGCCGTGGGAGCTGAAGCCCGACATGGGCTACGCCTATGGCAAGGATGGCAAGACGCTCGCCTACAAGATGGGCACCAAGAACGCCGACATGCTGCTCAAGGGCGCCAAGAAGGTGCCGAAGGGCACGCTGTTCTTCGTCGGCCAGAACGGTCAGCTCTACATGCGGACGGCCCCCTATCTCGACGGCGACGGCAGCTTCTCGTTCGGCGCGGATGAGTGAAGGCGAGCGAGCGCAGCCTCAGAACGCCGCCGCCAGCTCCTTGGCGCCGGGCAGGCCGCTGAGCGAGTCCATCCTGGCATCCGTCACCGCAAGCAGCTTCGCCACGGTGTTGTGGCGAACGGCGACCGGATTGCGCTCATAGCCGCCGCGCTGGAAGAAGTTGGCGGTCGGAACCTGATCGCGCATCTCGAGCGGCATCGTCACCATGTCGAAGCCGGTGCCGTCCCCGGTGAGATTCATCATCTCGAGCTCGGCGGCGGAAAGCGGCCGGGTGTAGCCCTTGGCGCGCGCGAACAGCACCGAGGTCAAGAGCTTGTGGGTCTGCAGCATCGGCCCGACGTCGATGTCGAGCACCATCGCATGCATGGCCCACCCCTGCGGCGTATTGCCGATCTTCTCATGCGCCGACCAGTCGTCCGGCACGGAGCGCGCAATCGCGACCATCTTCTTCAGGACCGCGAGCTTGTGCTCCATCGCGCCCCGCGCCGGGCCGGACGTCTGCGCCACGCGTTCGCCGAGCAGGCGGATGAACAGCGGGCCCTGCTCTGCCAGCAGCTCGACACTGTTGGTGGTCAAGAGCTGATTGTAGCCGATCGCCGTCGAGATCGCGCGGTTGCCCTTGAAGCCCGATTGCGAGTCATGCTTGCCGTTGCCGCCGGTCTCGAAGGCATAGACCCGCACCGCCTGCTCGCGCGTCAGCCCCGACGCCGCGGCGAAGCGCGCATAGGCGCGCTTGAAATCGATGTCGTTGGCGGGGCGCTGCGGCGACCATTGGAAATGCTCCTGTGCCGCCTTCACGAGGTCGGCGACCACGGGGATGTATTTGCGCTCGCGCGGCTCGCCCTCGGGTTCCGGCTCGGGGTTCACCGGCCGCTTCGGCCCGGTGTAGACCGGCGGCTGCTCCAGCACATAGTCGTCGAGCCCGATCGGCTGGCGGTCGCGGCGCTTGGCATTGCGCGCACGGCGCTTGTCGGCGATCGCCTTCCAATAGGCGCCCGCCTCCTGGTCGAACTCCGCCCGCGCCTGCTGATATTCGGCGAGTTTGCGCCGATACTCCGCAATCGCAGCCGGCGATGCCATCTGCGCCAAAGCTTCGCGCGGCGCGACCGGTGAGCCGGGTTCCGCGGCCAGCAAAGGCAGCGCGCCGGAAACGGCGCAGGCGAGAATCAGGGCAAGGGTGCGAATCGGCTGATGCAGCATGCCGCCCTTGTAGCCGAAACGGCGGCTACTTCCAGGCGAACACCGGCTGCTCCAGCTCGTGCACCCGGGTGTCGCGGCCGGACAGGACCTCGCGGAACTGATAGATCAGCGCTGCGGTGGGCGCGTGAATGAGACCCTCGCGGGCGTGAAAACGGATGACGCGCCGCGTGCTCTCGGGGATCGCAGTGAAATCGAACGCGTCATCCGCCGTGATCGCATCGAGGCCGATCCGGTGCACCGAGGAGACCTCGTCTGGATTCGGCCGCAGCGTGCGGCCATTGGCCGCCCATACGACGACGGGGGTAATCAGATAGCCCGACCGTGTCGGATAGTCGTCGAGCAGGCCCAGCACCGCATCCGGCGCCAGGACCAGCCCGAGCTCTTCCGTGAGCTCGCGCAGCGCGGCCTCGACCGTCGTTTCGCCGGCGTCGCAGCGTCCGCCCGGCAGCGCCCATTGCCCGCCATGGCTGCGCAGCCCTGCAGCACGCAGAGTGAGCAGCAGCGCCGTGTTGCCGGTCTCGTGGTGCGGGGCCAGCGCGATCACCACCGCCGCGCGCTTCAGCGAGGCCGCCGCCACAGTCGCCTCCAGCCGCACGAAGCCCGCGCAGCAGCTTGCGATTTTCCGCCTCGTGGCATCGTCGAACGGCATCGGCATGCAGCTTGACTACACCAGGCCGGCGACAGATGAAACGACCTCCAGGCCGGCTCGGGCCACAACGGGAAGGGTCTTCAGCGATGACGAAATCAGCCGCGGCCAGGATGACGTCCGACGGCTGGGAGATCGTCGACACCTCCGGTTTCCTGCATCTGATCGGCCCGCTGTGGCAGCGGGTCGTCGGCGGTGTCCACGAGTACGCCATCGTCACCGAGGACAAGCATCACAACCGCCGCGGCCTGGTCCAGGGCGGCGTGATCATGACGCTGGCCGACCGCAGTTGCGGCATGACGGCCCGCTACGCCGCGGGCAAGGAGCACATGGCGACGATCCAGTTCGACACGCATTTCGTCGAGTCCGGCAAGATCGGCGAGACCCTGGTGTCGCGGCCGCATGTGGTGCGGATCACCCGCAGCCTGGTGTTCATCACCACGGAGGTCATGGCCGGACATCGCGTGATCGCGATGGCCTCGGGTGTGTTCAAGATTCTGAAGAGCGAGTGAGCCGTGATCTCGCCTCTCCGTCATTGCGAGGAGCGCAGCGACGAAGCAATCCAGAGTCCCGACCCGGCCCTGGATTGCGTCGCTGCGCTCGCAATGACGCGCTGAGAGAGTTATCGTATCCCCTTCGCCCGCGGTGGTGACGGTTTGAAATGAGGCAAGAATGCAATATCGCCAGCTCGGCCGTTCCGGCCTGAAGGTGTCGCCGATCTGCCTGGGGACGATGATGTTCGGCGGTCCCACCGACGAGCCGACATCCGCCCGCATCATCGCCAAGGCGCGCGACGCCGGCATCAACTTCATCGACACCGCAGATGCCTACAACAAGGGCGCTTCCGAGGAGGTGGTCGGCCGCGCCATTGCGCGCGAGCGCGACCGCTGGATCGTCGCCACCAAGCTCGCCAACCCGATGGGCGACGATCCCAACCGCGCCGGCCTGTCGCGGCGCTGGGTGCTGCAGGCCGCGGACGAAAGCCTGCGGCGGCTCGGCACCGGGCACATCGACCTCTACTACCTGCACAAGGAAGATCACGCGACGCCGCTCGAGGAAACCGTGCGCGCGATCGGCGATCTCATGCGTGCCGGCAAGATCCGCTATTTCGGCGTCTCCAATTACCGCGCCTGGCGGCTCGCCGAGATCTGCAATCTCTGCGACGCAGTCGGCATCGACCGCCCTGTCGTCAGCCAGCCCTACTACAATGCGATGAACCGGATGCCCGAGGTCGAGCACCTGCCGGCCTGCGGCTATTACGGCCTCGGCGTCGTGCCCTACAGCCCGCTGGCGCGCGGCGTGCTCACCGGAAAATACAGCCCCGATGCGCCGCCGGACAAGGACACCCGCGCCGGCCGCAACGATACGCGAATGATGCAGACCGAGTGGCGGCCCGAATCGTTGAAGCTGGCGCGGGAGATCAAGCGTCACGCCGAGACGAAGGGCTTCACGCCGGGACAGTTCGCCGTGTCCTGGGTGCTCAACTCCGCCTTCATCAGCTCCGTGATCGCGGGTCCGCGCACCGAAGCGCAATGGGACGACTACATCCGCGCGCTCGACTATCCCTTCGCCGCCGACGACGAGGCGCTGATCGACCGGCTGGTCGTGACCGGTCACGCCTCGACGCCCGGCTACAACGATCCGGCCTATCCGATCGAGGGCCGCAGGCCGCGGGTGGGCTGAGATGGAGGAGGATCGCTACGGCCTGCCACTGTCGACCGCCTCCACTGACGCGGCCGCAGCCTATCGCGAGGGCATGGATCTGCTGCTCGCATTCTGGCCCGGGGCCACTGACGCGTTCGAGCGGGCGATCATGCTCGATCCGGAGTTCGCGTTGGCGCACGCGGCGCGTGCCCGCATCCACGCGATCTACATGCAGCGCGAGGCGGCGCTGCAGACCATCGCACGCGCCCGCGACCTCGCTGCCAAGCGCGGCACCCCGCGCGAGCAGAGCCATGTCGCGACCCTGGTGCTCGCCATCGAGGGACGCGGCACTGACGCGCTGACATCGACCCTGGCGCATCTGGCGAACTGGCCGCGGGACGCCATGATCATGGCGCTCCCGCTCGGCGCTTTCGGCCTGCTCGCCTTCTCCGGCCGCGCCGATCACGATGCCGCCCGCCGCGACCTCTGCGACCGCTTCGCCGCTGATTATGGCGAGGACTGGTGGTTCATGTCCAACCATGGCTGGGCCCTGACCGAGGCCGGCGAGTTGGCGAAGGGCCGCGCCGTCACCGAGCGCAGCTTCGCGCTGCGCCGGCACAACGCCTACGCCGTGCATGCGCTGCTGCATGCGATGTTCGAGGACGGCGCGGTGGACGAGGCCGATGCGCTCGTCGCGGGGTGGATCGGCGACTATGACCGCACGGGAATGCTGCATGGCCATATCTGCTGGCACCAGGCGCTCGGCGCGCTGGACCGGGGCGATGCCGACAAGGCGCTGGCGGTCTATACCGACGTGCTGGTGCCGACGATGGACTCGGCGCCGCCACTCAACACCCTGTCCGACTGCGCCTCGCTGCTGTGGCGGCTGATGGCTGACGAGCAAACGGTGCCGCCCAACGCATGGGCCGACACGGCGGCCTATGCGAGCACGCGCTTCACGGGTTCGACCCTCGCCTTCGCCGAGATGCATCTGGTGATGATCGCGGCAGCGACGCATGACAGCGCCGCGCTCAAGGGACGCCTTGCCGCGATCGAGCGGCGGCAGGCCGAGGGCAGACTGCCGGCCGGGCGCATCGTGCCGCACATGTTGCGGGCGCTGCGTGCGTTCGCCGATGACAATTGGCGCGGATGCGCGCGCGAGCTTGCGCCCGTCATCGGCGATCTCCCCCGCATCGGCGGCAGCCACGCGCAGCGCGAGGTGATCGAGGACACCTACATCCTGGCGCTGATCCGCAGCGGCGCGCTGGCCCAGGCACGCGACCTGCTCGATGCCCGCCTGCACCGCCGCCCCTCCGCGCGCGACACGCGCTGGCGGGCGCTGACGGTTTGACGGACGTTATCCCTCCGTCTCCAATCCCGTCGGCATCGGCACGTTCTCGGGCTGCAGCTTGAGACCCGCCGCGAGCGCGACGGTCTCCAGCAGCGCCGCAAAGTCCTTCTCCAGATAGCCGGCGGGATCTGGTTGCAGCGAGGCGGCGCCGACATGGGCCTGCAATGCCTCGCGCGTCGCGGCCGTCACCGGCATCGCGACGTCGAGCTGGCGCGCTGCCGACAGGCCGAGATCGAGATCCTTGCGCAGCAGCGGCGGCGTGAAGGTCGTGGTCCAGTCGAGATTGACCAGCGCGTTGCTCTTGTACCTGGTGAAGGTCGAGCCCATCACGCTGGCATTCATGAAATTGAGGAAGGCATGGCGCGGCACGCCGGCCTTCTGCGCCAGGATGGTGATCTCGGCCAGGTTCTGGATCACGACGCCGAGGAAGACGTTGTGCGCGATCTTGCAGATGCGCGCGAGCTCGCCCTCGCCGACATAGGACACGCCGGAGACGGCGATCTTCGCCAGATACGGTTCGATGACCTCGAACGCGGCCTTGGGGCCCGAGACCACCGACGACAGCTTGCCGGCCTTGACGCATTTGCCGTTGCCGGACACCGGCGCCCGCACGAACTCACAGCCCAGTCGAACGAGCTTGGCGGCGATCGCCTCCGACTGCTCGATGCCGATCGAGGAGCAGTCCACCAGGATCCGGGGACGCGATCCAGAACCGGCGGCCACCAGGCCGTTGTCGCCGAAATAGACCTGCTCGAGATCCTTGCCCGTCGACACCATCGTGAACACGATGTCGCACGCGGCGAGATCGCGGGGATGATCGACGATGACGCCGCCTTTCGCCGCCAGCGGCTCGGCCTTGGCGCGGGTGCGATTGAAGATCGACACCTTGTGGCCGGCCTTGAGCAGGCGCTCAGCCATTGGATAGCCCATGCGCCCCATGCCGATCCAGCCGAGCGAATGCGTCGTGGTCATTGTCGTCTCCTCGTCCTACTTATCACGGATGCCGTCATTGCGAGGAGCGAAGCGACGAAGCAATCCAGAGTCACGGCTGCCGCCCTGGATTGCTTCGCTTCGCTCGCAATGACGAAAACACGAAGACCACTCTCCTGGTCGCACCGTCCATTCGCTCAGTAGCGGTTGGCGATCGGCAATTCCTCGGCCGGGAACAGCGTGATCACCTGACAGCCCTTGTCGGTGACCACCACCTCCTCCTCGATACGCGCAGCCGAGAAGCCGTCGGTCGCCGGACAGTAGGTCTCGAGCGCGAACACCATGCCGGTCTTGATCTCCATCGGATTGTCCAGCGAGACCAGCCGCGAGATGATCGGGCGCTCATGCAGCGCGAGCCCGAGGCCGTGGCCGAACTGCAAGCCGAAGGCCGCCATCTCCGAGGGAAAGCCGAACTCCTCGGCCTTAGGCCAGACCTTGGCCACGGTGTCGGTCGAGACGCCCGGCTTGATCAGCGCGATCGCATTGTCGAGCCATTCGCGGCACTGCTTGTAGGCGTCGTGCTGCGCCGGCGTGGCGCGGCCGACGTTGAAAGTGCGGTAGTAGCAGGTCCGGTAGCCCTGATAGGACTGCAGGATGTCGAAGAACGCCTGGTCGCCCGGACGCAGGATGCGGTCGGTGAAATTGTGCGGATGCGGATTGCAGCGCTCACCGGAGATGGCGTTGATCGCCTCGACGTCGTCGGAGCCCATCTCGTAGAGCATCTTGTTGGCAAGCGCGACGATGTCGTTCTCACGCACGCCCGGCTTCAGGCGCTCGTAGATCGAATGATAGACGCCGTCGACCATGGCCGCGGCCTGGTTGAGCAGCATGATCTCGTCGATGTTCTTGATCTCGCGCGCGTCCAGCATGACCTGCTGGCCATCGACCACCTTCATGCCGGCCTTCTGCAGCTCGAAGAACATCGCCGTTTCCGCAAGGTCGACGCCGACAGGCATGTCGGCAACGCCTGCGGCGCGCAAAAGGCTCATGACCTCCTCGGCATGCGCCTTCATCAGCCCGACCGCCGGCGGCACGGTGCCGCGCATCCCGAGCATGCCGGCGCGGCAATTCTCCGGCGCCAGCCAGTCACAGAACAGACGATGGTGGACGGCCGCCGAGCCGAAATCCCACACGATCGGCTCGCCGTCGCCGGCCAGCAGCGCGAAACGGCACAGCTTGTCGCGCTCCCATTCGCCGATCTTGGTGCCGGACACGTAGCGAATGTTGTTGACGTCGAACAGCAGCAGCGCACCATAGCCCGACGCCTTCAGCGCCGCGCGCGCCCGCGCCAGCCGGTAGCGCCGCAACCTGTCGAAATCGACGCGGCGCTCGAAATCCACCGAGACATGGCCATGCGACGGAATCGCCCGCCCCCAGCGCCAATGCGGATCGAGATGCTCCGGGCTGACCAGATGCGGCTTCAGCGCGCTCGCTGTCATGTGGACGTTTCCCATTGTTCTATTGCAATCGATTGCAAAGCCGAATTTATTGCATACACGCAAAGCGTGTCAAGGTATAGCATGATCAAAACGTCGTTGCGCGGCGACATCAGAGGCTGGGAATGAAACGGACATTGCGACCGGCAGCAGGCCTGCATGCGTCGTCCTCGCGCCCGACGATCAAGGACGTCGCCGCCCGTTGCGGTGTGCATCCCTCGACGGTCTCGCGCGCGCTCAGCCCGGCGATGAAGCACCTCGTCGCTGCCGATGTCGCGGACAAGATCCAGGCCGCAGCCAACGCGCTCGGCTACCGGCTGAACATGGCCGCCAAGGGCCTGCGCACCGGACGCAGCGGCCTGATCGGCGTGCTCGCGCCGGATATCGCCGACCCCGGCTTTCCGCCGATGCTGTCCGGCATCGCCGATCATCTCCACGCCCAGGGCTATGCGACGATCGTGGCCGACGCCGGCACAGAGGGGTCGGAGCGGGATCTCGTCGACCGGCTGATCGCGCGCGGCGTCGACGGTCTGGTACTGGCGACGGTGAGCTTGCGTGACGACGTCGTGAAGCACTGCCTGGATGCAGCGCTGCCGGTGGTGCTTGTCAATCGCGTCGATGCCGCCGGACTCCTGCCCTCGGCAGCCAGCGACGACGCCGCCGGCATGCGTCTCGCCGTCCAGCATCTCGTCGCGCTCGGCCACCGGCGCATCGGTCACGTCGCGGGCCCGCAGCACATCTCGACCGGCGCACGCCGCCGCGCCGGCTTCGAGGCCAGCATCAGGGCTGCGGGACTGTCGGCCCGCCATACGCCAGTCGAAGCCGTCGAAACCTATACGCGTGCGGCGGGTCGCGAGGCTGCGCTGCGCCTGCTCGCGCGGCGGACGCGCCCAACCGCAATCGTCGCCGCCAATGATCTGCTGGCGCTCGGCGTCTATGACGCGCTCGCCGCGCGCGGCCTGACCTGCCCCGGTGATATCTCCGTGGTCGGCCACAACGACATGCCGTTCGTCGACATGGTCGCGCCGCCGCTGACCACGGTGCGGATCGCCCAGCGCGACATGGGGGAAGCCGCGGCGCGGCTGCTGCTCGACCGCCTTGCCGGGCGCGAGGCAGCGACCGACCACATCGTATTGGCGCCGGAGCTCATCATCCGCGGCTCGACGGTCGCATACGAACACTGACACGTCCGCGGGGCATCGCTACACTGCGCGGCAAAGCAACAACGGGAGGATACGCCGATGACGGAGATGGTCGGCCTGGAGGCGCTCGTCGCATCCATCGCACCGGGACAATCGATCGCAATCCCGGTCGACCGTGCCGGCGTCTCGATGGCGGCGACGGCGGCCATGATCGAGGCCGGCCTCACCGGGCTGCATCTCGTCTGCGTGCCGATATCAGGCCTCCAGGCCGATCTGCTGATCGGCGCCGGCGTGGCCGCGGTGGTGGAAACCAGCGCCGTCTCGCTCGGCGAGGCCGGCGGCGCACCGCGCTTCGTCGCGGCCGTGCGCGACGGCAGCATCCGCCTGCGCGATGCCACCTGCCCTGCGATCCATGCCGGCCTGCTGGCCGGGCAGAAGGGCGTGCCGTTCATGCCGATCGCCGGCATCATCGGCAGCGATCTGCTGCGGGTCCGCCCCGATTGGAGGGTGATCGACAGTCCCGTCGGCGAGCCTGGCAAGGTGGTCGTGGTGCCGGCGATCACGCCCGACGTGGCGCTGTTTCATGCCCCCGAGGCTGACCGCTTCGGCAATGTCCGCATCGGTCGCTACCGTGAGCTGGCGACGATGGCCTATGCGGCGAAGCGCACGCTGGTCACCGTCGAGCGCATCGTCGATCGCGATTTGATGGCGACCGAGGAGTCCGCGGCCGGCGTACTGCCGGCGCTCTATGTCGATGCCATCGCGGTGGCCGAGAACGGGGCCTGGCCGCTGCCGCTGTGGGACGAGTACGAGACCGATGGCGCCGAGCTGGCGCACTACGCCGCGATGGCGCGCACCGACGAGGGCTTTCGCAGCTATCTCTCCGCCTTCCTGACCCGCTGCAAGGAGGTGGCATGACCATGCACCACGAGCGCGCACGCAAAGAACTGCTGATCACCGTCATCGCCGACCTGCTCGATGGCATCCGCCATGTCGCCGTCGGCGCCTCGTCGCCGATCCCGGCGGCCGGCGCGATGCTGCTGCGCGCACGCAACGCGCAACAGGGCAAGCCGCCTGTCCGCATCTCGATCCTCGGCTCGAGCCGGCACAATTTCTTCACCAATGGCGGCGTCGAGCTGTTCGACTGCGCCGCGCAGGGCCGCGTCGACGCGTTCTTTCTCGGCGGCGGCCAGATCGACGGCGGCGGGAACATCAACCTGGTCGGCACCGGCGACTATCCGCGGATGGATGTGCGTTGGCCGGGCTCGTTCGGCTCGGCCTATCTCTACCATCTCATTCCGCGGGTGATCCTGTTTCGCGAGGAGCATTCGCCGCGCGTGCTGGTGCCGAAGGTGGATTTCGTCAGCGCCGCGGCGACCACGCCGGAGGTGAGGCGCCGCGGCGGACCGCATGCGCTGCTGACCAATCTGGCGCTGTTCGATTTCGACCGCGAGCGCGGCGGCTTCCGGCTGCGCACGGTGCATCCCGGCTACTCGGCAGAGGACGTGCGCGATCGTACCGGATTCGATTATGCGGTGCCGGAGATCGTGCCGCCGACGCCCGCGCCGGACCGGGCGACGGTCGAGTTGATCCGCGGCCGGATCCTCGACGAGCTCGCCGAATGCTATCCGGAATTCGCGCGCGCGATGGCTGCAGCGGCTTAGCTAGCGATCCAGGCTACGCCTGTCCAGGCTGGTGCCGACGCCAAAATTGGATCGCCAATTGGATGCATAGGCCACCGCACGCCGCGGGGCGGGCATTTTGAACTCGGCAACTCCGCCAAAGGCTTAAATGGACGAACGAAGTAAGAAAACTCAGAAGGGCCCATCGCCATTCCGCTGAGCTATGCTGCGACCGGAACGGTTTGCCGCCGCTGGTCGCGGCGGGTCTGGCGCACACACCGTCCACGATGCCCGGGGGGCCAAAGCCGCCAGTCGACTCGGTCGGCATCATGCGATGCCGCACCTGTAAAACCGGCGCACGGGCAAGCCGCGCGCCCGTCTTCAGCGTTGATCAGTTTCACTGTTGATCAGTGACGTGCCGCCGCAGCACCGGCATAGACACCGGCAATGAAGGCCGCCGCCGCTCCGGCAACGGGCACCAGCGCCGGAACGAACTTCGCGCCTGCCGCAGTATCGATGATCTGCTGCAGCGTATTGCCGTCCTTGGCCTGGGCGCACTCCTGGTAGATGCGCGTTGCGGCTGCTTCGATCTCGGCGAAGGTCGCCGTGCAGATCACCTTGTCGATGCCCTGATACGATACAGGTCCGGCTTTGCGGTCGTGAAGGTATTGATGCGTGAGTTGCAGGCCACCGCCGACGATCGCTCCTGCGGCTGCAGCGCCGAGCGCCAGCACGGCGGGCGCGATCTTCGGCCCGAATTCCTTCGCGCCCGCTGCTCCTGCTTCCGCGAACGCCAAAGCCGGCATGTGCAGCCAGGACACGGGAATGTTCGCCAACGCGGCTCTGACGTCTTCATTTGCATTCATGGGATACTCTCCTCGGTTGGGTTTGATTGGACCAGACGACTTTCGCCAGCGCCTTCCCGCGGCCGTAGGCACCGAAGAACGACTCCGCTCAACCTGCGGAGGCGCCCTTCGGTCCGGCGGGCGCCGCGATACGGCGCAGTATTTGTTCGATCTCGTTGTGGTGCTGCATGACGCGTTGCACGACCCGCACGTGATCATCGGCACTGTTCGTTGCGTCCGCGCCTGCGCGGCAATGCGGGCATTCCGGCTCTCCCTGATAGAAGAAGTGCTTGCAGGACTCGCAGAGCAGCAGCTGGTCCAGCCTCGCCGCAGCGTCAGGCGCGAGATCCTGGAACTCGTCGCTCGCGTACGCTTCCTGGCCGTATCGGCCGCCGTGGGCGTCCTCGATCATGATGTCGAAGCAGCCATGGTCGAACGGCTGTCGTCCCGATGGCCTCGTCCGCTGCACGATCACCTCGCGCCAGCCGCGTTCGGCCAGCCGCAATACCCGGTAGTGGCAGAACGGATTGTTGCCAGGCCGTCCCGACAGCACGTGCGCGGTCCAACTGCACCCGGCGCGGCAAATCGGACCATAGTAGCACTTGGCGCAGAACCCCCAGCGGCGCCCGCGGCTCTCGTCGAGATCGCGCATGAAACGCAGTTCGGCGCTGTCGTTCCAGATGTCGGTAAATGATCGATCGCGGATATTGCCGCCGACATAGGCGGCCGTGGGGAGCGACGGGCAGCCCTTGATGGCGCCGTCAGCCTCGATACCCAGGCCAGCCCGTCCGGCCTGGCAGCCGCCGTAGTATTCGAATCGTCCGGAGGTACTGCGCCAAGCCGCTTCGTATGGACCAAAATACCCGATGTTGTTACCGGGCATAAGCTGCAGGCCGCGATCGAGGCCCTCTTCGAACAGTGCAAACAGCTCCGGCATCAGCGCAGCGAGATCGAAGGGCTGCAGCAGCAAGGATGGAGCATCGGCCGCATTGCCCATGGGCACGGTGAGCTGAATCTGCCAGGCGGAGGCCCCGGCGTCGATGATCGTATCGAAAATGTCGCGCAGGCCGCCCAGGGTAAGACGATTGACCTGCGAGTTGGCGGTCGCCATCAGCCCATGCTTTCGCGCGTTGCGGATCGCGGCCACCGCCTGGCCGTGGCTACCCTTGATACCGCGGAGCCGATCATGTGTAGCGGCCGGGCCGTCGATGGAAACGCCGACGGTCTTGAGTCCGGCGCGCGCGGCTGCTTCGATCTTCGTTTCCGTGAGTGCCCGGGCGCCGGTCTGCAGGCCGCAGACAATGCCGTTACGAGTGATCTCCTCGACGAGGACTAGCCAATCGGGGCGGAGGTAAGCTTCGCCGCCGATCAGAACGATCTCCTTGGTGCCAGCGCGCGCAAGTTCGCCAATCAGAGCGATGCATTCCGCGGTGGTCAGCTCGTCATTGCGAGGTGCGCCGGCCCGGGACCCGCAATGGCTGCACTTCAGGTTGCAGAGGAGCGTGATCTCCCAGACCACATAGCGCGGTTGAGCGGTAGGCAAGCCACCGGAAGGGATTGATCGGACCGGCATCTCGGTATCGGCGTGGGGTACACGAGAGAACATGAAATTTGCCGCGACATCGTTGACGATTGGTATCGTAAAATACTAACCTTAGATTGTATAGAGGACGAGGGAGGCGAATTTGGCGAAGGAAGGTGTTCCAGGCGGAGTGGTGCCTCTGTACGGCCTCGCGATCGGCAATGCGCTCGCAAGTGGCGGTATCACTCTGGACGAGTTGGTCACATTGCGCTCGCATGCGAAGGCGATCGTCGACGCTCAAGGCGATCTGGTTTCTGCGGTGAACGCGCTCGACGAGGAAATCGTCAAGCGCGGCGGACAGGCGGCCGCCAAAGGTGCGGCGCCTGTCGAGGTGGTGCCATCCGAACGCTTCACCGTGCAGATCACCGGCCTTCCGATCGAGCCACAGGCGAGACAGAGCATCGAGCAGGCCGTCAATAATGCGGTGAAGGCTGCCGTTGCCGCTCACGATAGCGGCGGCGACCTGAAGATCACGGCATTGTCTCAAATCCAGTCGTTCGGGGGAACGCACGGCGGCGCGACTGCGGGTCTGATCGCCACGATCGATCTTCAGTCAGCGCCTTGAAGGTCTGGAGGGGAGATCATGACCGAGAAGAACAGAGCTGGCGGAATCGGATCCTTTGCCGGTGGAACAATGATGGTCTATGGCGTTGCGATTGGCAACGCGTTGGCGGCGGCCGCCAAAGGGCCCGCATCCATCGACGATCTGGTGTCGTTGCGCGACCACGCGCACCAGATCGTCGGCGTCCAGGGTGATCTTGTTGCGGCGCTGACCGCTTTGGACGCTGAGATTGCGAAGCGTGGAGGTGCCAAGGCGGCGCCCGCGCCGGAGATGGAGCGCTTCGTCGCTCAGATCGATGGCGGTCCGCTTTCCGGCCAGTTGAAGTCTGAGATCGAGCAAGCCATTCAGAAGGCGGTGACGGCTGAAATCGCAAAGCTCGATACGCGCGGCGACATGGTTGCGACGCCGCTGTCGCAGATCAAGGCGTTCGGAGCGGGACCTGGCTCCCAAATTTACGGAGCTGTCTATCGACCGAAGCTGGATAATCCCTGAGTGCGGTCGAATGCCCGGCACACGTTCGGATCACGGCGATGTCCAGACCAAGCAAGCCGGGCGAGGCGAGAGCTAATCGAGAGGCGTTCAGGCGATGTCCGATGCAGCATCCATGAAGCCGAAGTCGGTGCCGATGTGCCCGAGTTCGCGCTGCGCCGACGGCAACACGCTGCTCGGCATCGTCAATGCCGAGGGCCGGATCGATTTCATTCCCGAGCGCTTCGAGGTCGACGCCGCCTTCGTCGCAATCGCCCGGCAGGGACGTCCGCCGGAACAGCGCTTTCGCTTCTCGTCGCCGTGCCTCGCGCGCGGCTGCGGGAAGTGGGATGGCAAGCGCTGTGGCGTCGCCAAGATCCTGAACGAGCACGGGCTGGAGCTCTTGCCGAATGAGCGCACCGTGGCGCTGCCGCGGTGTTCGATCCGCGCGAACTGCCGTTGGCACGGCGACTATGGCGATGCCATCTGCGCGATCTGCGCCTGGGTGGTTACGGAAAGCGGCAATCGGCTCGAACCGCCGGCTTGATGTTTGCGAGCCGAGACATCAGGGGGACAGAAATGGCCAAGGGCATTTCGCTGCATATCGGCCTCAATCGGCTGGATCCGAAGCACTATGCTGGGTGGGACGGCAAGCTGAACGCCTGTGAGAATGATGCGCGCGCGATGGAGGCGATTGCGAAGACGGCGGGCTATCGGACCGGCATTCTGCTCAGCGAGCAGGCCACGCGCGGCGCCGTGACCGACATGCTGACGATGGCCGCCCGCGACTTGAACAGCGGAGACATTCTGCTGCTAACCTATTCGGGCCACGGCAGTCAGGTTCCGGACCTCGATGGTGACGAGATCGATGCAGTGGATGAGACCTGGTGCCTCTATGACGGACAGATGATTGATGATGAACTCTATCGCGTGTACAGCGCGATCACCGATGGCGTTCGTGTTCTGATTCTCTCCGATTCCTGCCATAGCGGCACTGTGGCCAAGGTGAGCTACTACGAGATGGCGCAGGCCGCCGGCTTCGCCGGGAATCTGGATATCGCCGTGGCCGGCAGGGCCGCGACGAAAGGGATCAGCTATGCGCCCAAGTTCTTGCCGCAGGATATCGCCCTTCGTACTTATGAGCAGAACCGCGCATTTTATGAAGCTATCGGCCGGGCCGCAAAGGGCGCGCCCGGTGCGGAGTCGAGCGATGTCGCCAAGGCCAGCATCCGTCTGATCTCGGGCTGCCAGGACAATCAGGTGTCGTTCGATGGCGCTGTCAACAGCGTCTTCACCGCGGCGCTCCTGCTGGTCTGGGCGAACGGTCAATTCAAGGGCAACTACAACGATTTCCACCTTCAGATCCAGCGCAAGATGCTGCCGACGCAATCGCCGAACCATTACAGGATCGGCAAGGAAGATCGTGAGTACGACAGCCAGCGCCCGTTCGCGATCTAGCTAGATCACTGCAGTGATCCGCGCGTGATCACCTGCCCCGCATGCGCCTTCTGGTGCGCCCCCTGCCACCAGGTCAGCGCGCCGTTGACGATGACGGCATCGATGCCGGCGGCCGGTACGCAGGGGTCATCATAGGTCGCGCTGTCACGCACGCTGGCCGCATCGAAGATCGTGATGTCAGCGTGGTTGCCGATCGCGATCGTGCCGCGTCCCTTGATGCCGAAATTCTGCGCGGTCAGCCCGCTCATCTTCCAGACCGCGGTTTCCAGCGAGAACAGCTCGAGCTCGCGGCAGTAATAGCCGAGCACGCGCGGGAACGTGCCCCAGAGCCGCGGATGCGGACGCTCGCCGAACGGCAGGCCGTCGGAGCCGATCATGGTCGGCTCGAAGGCGAGGATGGTCTGCACGTCGGCCTCATCCATCGCGAAGTAGATCGCCGACGCCGGCTGCAGCCGCTTTGCCGCTTCGAGCCGGTCGACGCCCCAGCCGGCGGCGATGTCGGCGAGATCGCGACCCGCCACTTCGGGATGCGGCCCGGAGGCCGCGACGACGACCCTGACCTGCAGCTTGGCCGGATCGGTGTGCAGCATGGTCGACGAGGCGTTGTAGGGGTAGCAGTCCAGCGCGACGCATTGGCAGCTCATCGCCTTCGTGATCAGCGGCAGCGTCTCCTTGGTGCGGCCGAAATTGGCCGGGCCCACCACCTTGTGATGCGAGATCACGACCTGGACGTCGAGCGTCTTGCCGATGGCAAAGCTCTCCTCCAGCGACTTGATCACGTCGTTCGCCTCGTTGCGCATGTGCGTCGCGTAGACGCCGCCGCTGCCGGTGAGCGGCCGGCAGATCTCGATGATCTCCTCGGTCGGCGCCGCCTCCGCCGGCGGATAGAACGTCCCGGTCGAGACGCCGATGGCGCCGGCGTCGAGCGCCTCCTGCACATGAGCCCGCATCTCGGCGATCTCCGCGTCGGTCGCGGCCCGGCCGAGGTCGCTCACGACCGAGGCGCGCAGCGCGGTGTGGCCGACCATCGGCGCAACGTTGACGGCGGCCGGTGCCGCGCGCAGTGCAGCCACGTAGTCCGCAAACGAGGCGTACTCTGCGACCCGGCCGTCGCCGGGCGACAGCAGGCCGAGCGGCATCGGCCGCGGCGAGCCCGGCTTCAGCGGCGCGATGCTGACGCCGCAATTGCCGGTCACGACGGAGGTCACGCCCTGCGAGACCTTGCAGATCATGTCGGGATCGACCAGCACGGCGCTGTCGTCATGGGTGTGGGAGTCGATGAAGCCCGGCGCAACGATGTGGCCGGTGGCGTCGATGACGCGTGCAGCCTTGCGGCCACCAAGCTCGCCGATGGCGACGATGCGACCGTCCTTGATGCCGACATCGGCCTCGAAACGTGGCGCGCGCGTGCCGTCGATGACGGTGCCGCCGCGGATGATCAGGTCGAAGGAGTCGGAGGAAGGCTGGGTATCGGTCATGAGGTCTCGCGCAGGGATATTGATCGGAGCTGGCGGGACTATCCGCTGCACGCCTCCGGGCGTCCAGCGGGATCGGCATGAGGTGCGCGCTGGGCTGGGCTGCAAGCCCCGCGACCGCTGGCACTGCGTCAACAAGGAGCGCGATGTCACCGTCATTCCGGGGCAATCGTCAATGCGCAGCCGCGAAGCGGCAACACGTTGACGATTGAAACCGGAATCCCGAGATTTCAGGAACGGACGCAAGACAACATCGAGATTCCGGGTTCAAGGCCCGCGGCCTTGCCCCGGAATGACGGTGGTCGTAACGCAGTCGTCCTTCAACCCGCCGGCCGCCGCTGCGCGACGATCTGCCGGTAGAGTTCGGCATAACGGCCGGCGCGGTGCCGCCACGACACGTCGGTCAGCATCGCATTGAGCTGCATGCGGGTCCAGTTCGCGGCGTTGCTGCGCGAGGCGTAGAAGGCCGCAGCGGCGCGGCGCAGGGTCTGATCGAGCGCCTCCGCCGTCACGGAGGCGCACTTGAACCCCGTTGCGGCGACGCCGGCCTCAGTCTCGTCGATGACGGTGTCGGCGAGGCCGCCCACGGCGGTGACGATCGGCAGCGCGCCATAGCGCAGGGCGCAGAGCTGCGTCAGGCCGCACGGCTCGAACCGCGACGGCACGACCAGCGCGTCGCAGCCGGCCTGAATGAGATGCGCCAGGCTCTCGTCATAGCCGATGACGACGCCGATCTGTCCTGGATGGTGCGCGGCGGCTGCGCGGAATGCGTCGCGCAGTTCGGCCTCGCCGTCGCCAAGCAGGGCCAGTTGAATCCCGCTACCGGTCAAGGTCGGCAGGCAGGATAGCAGCAGGTCCAATCCCTTCTGCGACGTCAGCCGGCTGACGACACCGAGCAGGAACGTCTCCGGCGCGACCTGCAGGCCCATGCGCGTCTGCAGCGCCGCCTTGTTCGGTGCCCGCGCCTCGATCCGCTCGATGCCGAAATGCGATGGGATGGCCGAATCGCTGCCGGGATCCCACACCGCCGTATCGATGCCGTTGAGGATGCCGACGAGGTCGGACGCGCGCTGGCGCAGCAGGCCGCCGAGGCCCATGCCCTGCTCGTCGCTCTGGATCTCCCGTGCGTAGGTCGGCGACACCGTCGTGATCTTGTCGGCGAATTGCAGCCCCGCCTTGAGGAAGCTGATGTCGCCGAAATATTCGAGGCCGTAGATCGAGAAGGATTCCGGCGGCAGGCCGAGCGGCGGCAGGAAGTGGCGCGGAAAGCGGCCCTGGAAGGCGAGATTATGCACGGTCATGACCGTGCCCGGATGCGGCCGGTGGCTGTAGAGCAGATAGGCCGGCACGAGCCCGGCCTGCCAGTCGTGGCCGTGGACGATGTCGGGCACGAAGGCCGGCACCGCGCCGAGGCCGATATAGGACGCCGCTCGCGCCAGCGCCGCGAAGCGGAACGCATTGTCCGGCCAGTCCTTGCCGTCGGGTCCCAGATACGGATTGCCCTCGCGGTCATAGAGATGCGGCGCATCGAGCACGAACAGATCGAGTGCACCATGGCTGCCGCCGAGCAGCCGGGCATTGCCGCCGAAGAAGTTCGGCAGCGAGCTGATCTCGCTGGCCTGCTCCAGCGCGGTCATGACTGCGGGGTAACCCGGGATCAGCGTGCGGACCTCGACGTCCTCCGCCATCAGCGCCCACGGCAAGGCGCCGACGACATCGGCGAGGCCGCCCGTCTTGACGATGGGATAGACCTCGGAGGCAACCGACAGAACGCGCAGTGGCGTCATGAATTGAGCCCATCGATCATCGGCTGGGTAATCAAGGTCACGCCGTTCTCCGTTGTCCTGAACCGCTTGGCGTCGAACTCCGGATCCTCGCCGACCACGAGCCCCTCCGGAATCTGCACGCCGCGATCGACCACCACGTTGGTGAGGCGCGCATGGCGCGCGACGTTGACGTAGGGCAGCAGCACCGCGTTCTGCAGCTTGGCATAGGAATGCAGATGAGCGCCGGTGAACAGCAGCGAGCGCTGCACCTGGGCACCGGAGACGATGCAGCCCCCGGACACCAACGAGCACGTCGCCTCGCCGCGACGGCCATCCGTGTCATGGACGAACTTGGCCGGCGGCGTGATCTCCGAATAGGTCCAGAGCGGCCAGGAGCGATCGTAGAGATCGAGCTCGGGCACGACGTCCGTCAGATCCAGATTGGCCGCCCAATAGGCGTCCACCGTTCCAACGTCGCGCCAGTAGCTGCCCTGATCGTGGGCGGCGCGGACACAGGAGCGCGAGAACTGGTGCGCCACGGCGCGGCCGTTCCTGACGATGTAGGGAATGATGTCGCGGCCGAAATCATGGTTGGAATTCGGGTCCGCTGCGTCGCGCTTCAGCTCCTCGAACAGGAATTTGGCGTCGAACACGTAGATGCCCATGCTCGCGAGCGACCTGTCGGGCTTGCCCGGCATCGGCGGCGGATCGGCCGGCTTCTCGATGAAGTCGCGGATCGTGTCGTCCTCATTGATGTGCATGACGCCGAAGCCTGAGGATTCCTCGCGCGGCATCTCCAGGCAGCCGACGGTGACGTCGGCGCGCTGGTCGACATGCTGCTGCAGCATCAGCTCGTAGTCCATCTTGTAGATGTGGTCGCCGGCCAGCACGACGATGTATTTGGTATTGTAGGTCTCGAGGATGTCGATGTTCTGGTACACGGCGTCGGCCGTTCCGACGTACCACATCGTCTCCGAAACGCGCTGGCTGGCGGGCAGGATGTCGAAGCTCTCGTTGCGCTCGGGACGGAAGAAGTTCCAGCCCATCTGCAGATGCCGGATCAGGCTGTGCGCCTTGTACTGCGTCGCCACCGCGATGCGACGGATGCCGGAGTTCACGGCGTTCGACAGCGCGAAATCGATGATGCGCGACTTGCCGCCGAAATAGACGGCGGGCTTGGCGCGCCGGTCGGTCAGCTCCAGCAGCCGGCTGCCGCGTCCGCCGGCCAACACGAAGGCCAGCGCGTGACGAGACAGCGGCTCGGTCCGTGCGGCGGGTGCCATGGTTCTCCTCCCTGCAACTCGTTGTCGCGTCAAGAATTCCGCGGCCCGGACAGGGGCGTCTCGCGATCGCGCTCCGTCTCCCGGTACTCACATATGACGAGGGAACAGCCAACCAGTTCCCAATGACGAGTGCAATGGGGTGCTTCAGCCCAGGCGATCCCAGGTTGCAGCCATGTCGTCCCAGCGCGGCGGGTCGGCGCCCTCGCGGGTGCAGGTGACGGCCGCACACGCCCCGGCAAAGGCGAGCACCTTGCGCAATTCGGTCTGGCTCAATCCCCTCAGGGCCTCCCGGCCGATGCGGCCGAGCTTGCGCAGCGCGAACAAGAGCCCCGCCTGGAATGTGTCGCCGGCCCCGATCGTATCGACCACCTCGACCTGGGGGACTGCGACTTCGACCGCGCCGGCTTGCGCATGCCAGCCGAGCGCCCCCTTGGGACCCCGCGTGACGACGACCAGGCTGGTGCCGCGCGCCAGCAGCGCGTCGGCCCGCGCAGCGTAATCGTCGTGGCCATGCAGATAGTCGAAATCGACATCCGACATCTTGATCAGGTCGGCGCTTGCGGCAAACCCATCCATGTCAGCGCGATAGCCGGCCTTATCAGTCACCAGATTCGGACGGCAGTTCGGGTCGAAGGAGATCGTCACCGCGCCCTGCGTGGCGGCGATCAGCGCACGGGTCTGCGCGGCGCCGAGATCGTGGATCAGCGTGGTCGAGCCGACATGGATGGCATCAATGTCGGCAAAGGGGATGCTGCCCGGCCGGAACGTCCATTTCCGCGCGGCGGTCTCGGCGTCGTAGAAGGCATACTGCGCCTCGCTGCCGACATGGCGCACGAAAGCGAGCGTGGTCTGGTCAGGGCTGCGCGTCGCGTAGCCGAGATCGACGTTCGAGCCTTGCGCATGCGCCGCGATCATGGTGCCGAACAGGTCGGTCGAGATGCCGCCGACAAAGCCCGTGGGCGCACCGAGCCGCGCCACGCCGACGGCGACGTTCAGGCACGAGCCGCCGACCACCGGCCGCAAGGCATCGCGGCCATCGGCCGATCTGGCCGGGACGAAATCAATCAGCGCATCGCCGCAGCTCAGGATCATGGTCATGCCTCCCCGTCGACCCCATGCATCACGGAACGGCTCTCGCGATCAAGCGTCCGCAGCAGGCCGTGGATGCGGCGCTTGCGGCGATGGAAGGCCGCGATGTCCGGATCGGTCGGATCGCTGAGGCGGCCGAGCGAGGACATCGACGCCATCGTTTCGCCGATCGAGCGAAAGCCGCCGCTCGCCACCGCGCCGAGCATGGCCGCGCCGAGCAGCACGGGCTCCTGGGTGCCGGGCAAGGCCACCGTCAACCCCGTCGTGTCCGCCATGATCTGGCGCACCAGCGGACTGCGCGAGGCGCCGCCGGCCATGACCAGCGTCCGGCTGCTGACGCCGTTGGCGGCGAAAGCGTCGATCACGTCGGCCAAGCCATAGGCGAGCCCGCACAACCCGGCCACGAACAGCCGCTCCATCGCTGAGATATCGGTATCGAGATCGAGGCCGGCGATGACGGCGCGCGAGTCGGGATCGGCATAGGGCGAACGGTTGCCGAGAAACTCAGGGAGGATGTGGAGATCCCGCGCCAGCAGCGCAGCGGCGCCGGCATTCGGCACTCGCGCCATGATCCGCTTCTCCAGAAAGCTGATGACGTCGAGCCCTTCGGCACGCGCGGCAGCCGTGGCCTCGGCAAACGCCGGGTGCGAGCGCAGCAGGTGATCGATCGCAGCCCCCGCAGCGGACTGGCCACCCTCGTTGAGCCAGAACTCCGGCACCATGCCCTGATAGTACGGTCCCCATACGCCGGGCACGAAGGACGGAGCGCGCGTCGTCGCCATGATGCAGGCCGAGGTCCCCATGATATAGGCGAGGCGCTCGCAAACATCGACCTCGCCGCGCTCAGCCGCGCGGCCGCCGATCGCGCCGATGCCGCCGGCGTGGGCATCAATCAGCGCCGCGCCGACCGGTGTGCCTGCAACCAGTCCGAGTTCTTCGGCCGCGTCCTGCGACAGCCCACGGCCGAGCGGCGTGCCAGGCGCAACGATCTCGGTGCCGATCCGCGCGAAATCTTCTGCGACGAAATCCTCCAGCCCGATGCGGCGAAAGTAGGCCGCGCTCCAGCGCGTCTCATGCGCGAGATAATTCCATTTGCAGGTGACGGTGCACATCGAGCGCGCCAAAGAGCCTGACGCACGCCAGGTCAGGAAGTCGGCGAGATCGAAGAAGTGGCCTGCCGCATCGAAACTCTTGCGCAGGTGCCGCTTCAGCCACAGCAGCTTCGGCATCTGCATTTCCGGTGAGATCGAACCGCCGACATAGCGCAGCACCTCGTCTCTGGTCGCATTGATGTCGCGCGCCTCCATCAGCGCGCGATGATCCATCCAGACGATGACGTTGCGGGCGGACGCGCCGGAGCTGCTGACGGTGACGGGAGCACCCGATGGGTCCAGCGCCACCAGCGAGCAGGTGGCATCGAAGCCGACGCCCTTGATCAGCTCCGGCGCGACCGCCGCTTCCGCCAGCGCGGCTTTGACCGAGGCGCAGCAGGCACGCCAGATGTCGTCGGACGACTGCTCGACGACGTCGCCGGCCTCGTGCCAGGTCTGGATCGGATGCCGCGCCGCGGCAAGCAGGCGGCCGTTACAGTCGAAAATCCCGGCGCGCGTGCTGGTTGTGCCGACATCGACACCGATGAACGCCTGCCGCATGTTTCGCTCCCGTCAAATTTTGACGCGAGCTTACCAGCAAGTGTAGCCGCCATCGACAACGACGACGCTGCCGGTCATCAAACTTGCCGCTTCCGAGGCCAGGAACAGGACGACGGACGCGATCTCCTCGACCTGTCCCATGCGGCCCATCGGGGTTCCGCCGATCCAGGCGTCGTACATGCGCGGATTGCTCTTCACGAAGGCATTCAGCGGCGTCTCGATATAGGTCGGCGCGACCGCGTTGACCCGGATGCCGCGCGCGCCCCATTCGGCCGCCAGCGACTTGGTCAGATGATGCACTGCGGCCTTGGAGGCGTTGTAGAAGCACTGCTCCTGCGGCTTGTTGACGATGAAGCCGGACATCGAGCCGATATTGACGATCGTGCCGCTCTTCGCCGCCAGCATGTGCTTGCCGAAGGCGCGGCAGCACCAGAAGGTGCCGTTGAGGTTGACGTCGAGCACGTTGAGCCAGTGCTCGTCGGTGACCGTCTCGGCCGGCGTCTCGCTGCGCGCGATGCCGGCGTTGTTGACGAGGATGTCGAGGCCGCCGTAGCGCGCGACCAGATCGTCGGCCACCTCGTTGACTTGAGCCGAGTTGGTGACGTCCATCAGCGCGGTCTCGGTGTCATAGCCCTTGGCCTTCATCGCCGCCTGCCCGTCCGCTGCCGCCTTGGCGTCGCGATCGGCGATCACGACATGCGCGCCCGCCTCCGCCAGCGCCTCGACGCAGGCGAGCCCGATGCCCTGCCCGCCGCCGGTGATCAGCGCGGTCTTGCCGTTCAGCTTGAATTTCTCCAGATACATCGTCGTGGTCCGTTGTTGTCATTGACGCCCGGAGGGGGCGTCGCCTCTCATGCGAAGATCGAATTGCCGTTGGCATCGAAGCGATAGATGCGGTTCGGCTCAGGCCGCAGCGTCACCGCATCGCCGGCGCTGAGGCGCTTTTCGCCGACGACGCGCACCGTGAGCGTGCCGAGCGCGCCCGCATCGACATAGAGAAAGGTGTCGCTGCCGAGGTGCTCGGCGATCACGACCTTGCCCTGCCAACCGTGCCCGTCATCGACGACAGCGACATGCTCGGGCCGCACGCCGATCGTGGTCGCATGGTGTTTGTCCGCTTCCGCGCCGGTGATGAGGTTCATCTTCGGCGAGCCGATGAAGCCGGCGACGAAAAGGTTGGCCGGCCGCTGATAGAGCTCGATCGGCGAGCCGTATTGCTCGATGCGGCCGGCATTGAGCACCACGATCTTGTCGGCCATCGTCATGGCCTCGACCTGGTCATGCGTGACGTAGATCGCCGTGGTGCCGAGCTGCTTCTGCAGCCGCGTCACCTCGAGCCGCATCTGCACGCGCAGCGCCGCATCGAGATTGGACAAGGGCTCGTCGAACAGGAACGCCTTGGGCTCGCGGACGATGGCGCGGCCGATCGCGACGCGCTGGCGCTGGCCGCCGGAGAGCTCGCGCGGCTTGCGATCGAGATAGGGCGTGAGGTTCAAGGTCGCGGCGGCCGCCTCGACCTTCTGGTTGATCTCGGCCTTGGGCAGCCCGGCCATCTTCAAGCCGAAAGCGATGTTGCCGCGCACGCTCATATGCGGATAGAGCGCATAGGATTGGAACACCATCGACAGGCCGCGCTTGGCCGGCGGCACGTCGACGACATTGTTGCCGTCGATCAGGATGCGGCCGCCCGAGACGTCCTCCAGCCCCGCGATCAGGCGCAGCAGCGTGGTCTTGCCGCAGCCGGAGGGGCCGACGAATACCACGAAGGCGCCGTCGGGGATGTCGAGATCGGCGCCCTTGATGATGTGGACCGGCCCGAACGATTTCTGCACACCTTCCAGCGTGATCCGTCCCATGTGATCCAGCCTTTCGTTACTTCACTGCGCCGAAGGTCAGCCCGCGCACGAGCTGCTTCTGGCTGAACCAGCCGATGATCAGGATCGGCGCGATCGCGAGCGTGGAGGCCGCCGACAGCCGCGCCCAGAACAGGCCTTCCGGGCTCGAGTAGGAGGCGATGAAGGTCGTCAGCGGCGCCGCATTCAGGGTCGACAGGTTCAAGGTCCAGAACGCCTCGTTCCAGGCGAGGATGAGATTGAGCAGCAGCGTCGAGGCGAGGCCTGGGATCGCCATCGGCGTCAGCACGTAGATCAGCTCGCGCCCGATCGTGGCGCCGTCCATCCGCGCCGCTTCCAGGATGTCCTTCGGGATCTCCTTGAAGTAGGTGAACAGCATCCAGATCACGATCGGCAGGTTGCCGAGGCAGAGGATGAAGACCAGCCCGGTGCGGGTGTCGAGCAGACCGAAGTTCTTGTAGATCAGGTAGATCGGCACGAGCACGCCGACCGGCGGCATCATCTTGGTCGAGAGCATCCAGAGCAGGATGTCCTTGGTGCGCTTGGTCGGCGCAAACGCCATCGACCACGCCGCGGGAATGGCGATCAGCATCGCGATCAAGGTCGAGCCGCCGGCGATGATCAGCGAGTTCAGCGCGTGGTGCAGATAGTCGCTGCGCTCCTGCACCGTGGCGTAGTTTTCGGTTGTCCAGTGGAAGAACAGGAACGACGGCGGCGTCGCGAACGCCTCCAGCTCGGTCTTGAAGCTCGCCAGCACCATCCACAGGATCGGGAAGAAGATCACGAACCCGGCGAGCCATGCGGCCACGGTGGAGATTGCGACATGACGTCCGGTGACCTTGCGCGCCATGGTGTCACGCCTCCAGATTGCGGCCGACGATGCGGACCAGGAAGAAGGCGACGATGTTGGCGATGACCACGGCGACCAGGCCGCCGGCCGAGGCGGTTCCGACATCGAACTGGATCAGCGCCTGAGAATAGACCAGGAAGGCGATGTTGGTGGTCTGCAGGCCCGGTCCGCCGCCGGTGGTGACGAAGATCTCCGCGAACACCGTGAGCAGGAAGATGGTCTCGATCAGGATCACCACCGTGATCGGGCGCGCCAGGTGCGGCACCGTGAGATAAATGAAGCGCGACACCGCGCCGGCGCCGTCCATCTCGGCGGCCTCCTTCTGCTCCTCGTCGAGCGACTGCAGCGCGGTCAGCAGGATCAGGGTCGCGAATGGCAGCCACTGCCAGGCGACGATGAAGATGACCGCGAGCAGCGGCGCATCGGTGAACCAGTCGATCGGCGTCATCCCGAGCGATGTCGCGATCCACGCGAACAGGCCGGACACCGGATGCATCAGCAGGTTCTTCCACACCAGCGCGCTGACGGTCGGCATCACGAAGAACGGCGCGATCACCATCAGGCGGATGATGTTGCGGCCGATCACCGGCTGGTCGAGCAGCAGCGCCAGGGGAATGCCGAGACCGATCGTCAGCAGCAGCACCGAGCCGACCAGCACCAACGTATTCTGCAGCGAGGCGAGGAAGGCGGGATCGGTGAGGAAGTACTCGAAATTCTCCAGGCCGACGAAGCGCTCGGAGCCGGGGTCGAGCAGGCTGTAATGCAGGGTCGAGAAGTAGACCGTCAGCGCCAGCGGCACGATCATCCAGATGAACAGCAGGATGACCGCGGGCGACAGCAGCGCGCGGGCGAGGATTTGCGTCTGTCTGGTGGCCATGACCGCCGTTCCTTGTTCGCTCGACAGATATTGCTGTCATTGCGAGCGAAGCGAAGCAATCCCGAACACGGGCGGGACTCTGGATTGCTTCGTCGCCTTCGGCTCCTCGCAATGACGAGCTGATGGCTAGCCGTAGGGTGGGCAAAGGCGCGGAGCGCCGTGCCCACCGTCTTCACGGTTCGCGGCCCGACGGTGGGCACGCTTCGCTTTGCCCACCCTACGGGTCTCGCATGTCGCGTTCGAGCAGAGAAAAAATGCGGCCATCCCTGTGGGGAGGGATGGCCGCCAGTGATCAGCTCGGGAGGAGTTTTGGCTTCGAGCTGATGGACGTGGCGCGCCTATTTGATGTAGCCGGCGCGCTTCATCTCGCGTTCGGTGGATGATTGCGCCGCCGCCAGCGCCGCATCGACCGTCATCGAGCCGGCCAGCGCAGCCGAGAACTGCTGTCCGACTGCGGTGCCGATGCCCTGGAATTCAGGGATGGCGGCGTATTGCACGCCGACATACGGCACCGGCTTCACGGTCGGCTTGTTCGGATCGGCGGCATCGATCGAGGCGAGGGTCAGCTTGGCGAACGGCGCGACCTTCAGATACTCCTCGTTCTTGTAGAGCGAGGTGCGCGTGCCCGGCGGCACGTTGGCCCAGCCGTCCTTGGAGGCGACGAGCTTGAGATAGTCCTTGCTGGTCGCCCAGGCGATGAACTTCTCCGCCGCCTCGACCTTCTGCGAGCCGGCGGGCACCGCGAGGCTCCACGCCCATAGCCAATTGGCGTTCTTGCCGAGGCCGGTGTTCGGCGCCAGCGCGAAGCCGACCTTGTCGGCGACCTTCGACTCCTTCGGGTTGGTCACGAACGAGGCCGCCACGGTGGCATCGATCCACATCGCGCATTTGCCGGAGTTGAACAGCGCCAGGTTCTCGTTGAAGCCATTCGAGCTGGCGCCGGGAGGGCCGGCCTCCTTCATCAGGTCGACATAGGTCGACAGCGTCTTCTTCCATTCCGGCGTGTTGAACTGCGGCTGCCATTTCTCGTCGAACCAGCGCGCGCCGAACGAGTTCGACATCGCGGTCAGGAACGCCATGTTCTCGCCCCAGCCGGCCTTGCCGCGCAGGCAGATGCCGAACACGCCGCCCTGCTTGTCGGTGAGCTTCTTGGCGGCATCGATGACGAAGTCCCAGGTCGGGCTCTCCGGCATCTTCAGCCCGGCCTTGTCGAACAGGTCGGTGCGGTACATCACCATCGAGCTCTCGCCGTAGAACGGCGCGGCGTAGAGCTTGCCGTCGACGGAGACCGCATCCTTGATCTTGGGCAGGATGTCGTTCGCGTCGTAGTCGGCGCCGAGCTTGTCGAGCGGCACCAGCCAGTTCTTCTTGGCCCAGATCGGCACCTCGTAGGTGCCGATGGTGAGGATGTCGAACTGGCCGCCCTTGGTGGCGATGTCGGTGGTGACGCGCTGGCGCAGCACGTTCTCTTCCAGGGTCACCCATTTCACGGAGATGTCGGGATTGGCCTTGGTGAATTCGCTGGTCAGGCCCCGCATCCGGATCATGTCGCCATTGTTGACGGTGGCGATGGTCAGGCTGGTCTCGGCCATGACGGGCGCGGTCAGGAGCGCAGCGCCTGCCAGCGCGCAAAGCATGCTCGTCCGAGTGAAGATGGTCTTCACGGTGTCCTCCCTCAATCCCGCGATGCGTGAACATATGCTCACGGGCTGAGCTGATGTTCACAACACCGGTCAGACTTTGTCAAGCATGCGTCGGCGCCCACAGGTTGTGCGGCGCGGCAAGAAAATGACCTTGGATTGAAAGAGCCGCGCCGTTGCCGCAGAGGCCAGCAGCGGCGCAGGCCTAAGGCTGTCACGCCAGGACGGCGCGCGCCGTGGCCTCGTCGGTGATCAGGCCGTTGATCAGCCGCCCCTTGAGCGCAGCGCGGATCGCCGGGACCTTCGCCGGACCGAGCGCCGCCGCGATGGTCATGGCGCGCGCCGGCACCTCGGGCGGAATGCTGGTGAGCCTGCGGTTGGTGCCACCGGCGATCACCTTGCCCTTGGCGTCATAGGCCCAGCCGGTGATCTCGCCGATGGCGCCGAGCCGCATCATCTCGGTGAGCTCGTCGCGGGTGACGAAGCCGTCGACATGCATCTGCGCCTTCTGGTCCATCTGGCCGATGCCGACCAGCTTGAGATCGGCCTTGTCGGCCACCGCCTTGACCTTGGCAATGGCATCGAGCCGGACCATGCGGTCGCGCTCGTCCTCGGTGCCCATCAGGAACGGAAGCGGCATCGGATAATGCCGCGCACCGGTGCGGTCGGCGAGCCGGCCGACGGTGTCGAAGAAGCTCGCCGAGCCGTCGGCCAGGATGTTGCCGACCAGCGAGACGATCTGGTGCTCGGGGCGGTCGATCGGCGTGACGCGCTCGACCGCGGCCCGCACCGCCCGCCCCGTTCCGAGCGCGATGATGACCGGCGTCTCGGCCCGCAACGTCGTCTCCAGCAGGTTGGCGCAGCGTTCGGCGATTCCTGCAGACCCGGTGGGCGCAGCCGGGTCGGTCGGCACCACCTCGCAATGCACCAGCGCAAACCGCTCCTTGAGCTGGGCGGCGAGCGCCATGCAGGACGCGATGGGGTGCTCGAGCCGGAAGGTGATCAGTCGCTCGGCGAGGCACAGCGACACCAGCCGCTGCGCCGAGGCGCGCGACACCTGCAGCATCCGGGCGATCTCGTCCTGGGTGTGGCCGGCGATGAAATACAGCCAGCCGGCGCGGGCGGCGTCGTCCAGCCGTGATTTGTCGCTGTCGCTGCCCGCCATGACGCCGCGCGGTCTCCTTCCAGTCGCTGCTACCCCGGCCAAGCAGAGGCTCGACGCGGATCGGCCAGCACTATGGCATGGCGGCCGCGGCGCCGGGAACCGAAGCCCGCCGCCATCCCCAGGCGGGCGCAGCGGCCTCGCCCAGACCAGATCATATGCTCGGACCATGGGCAATAGCCCAACCTCGGCAGGTTGCGGCGCAACGACCGGCGCGCTGGCCCCGGAACCTCGCCGGCCGCACGACGGCTCCCCATCCATGAGGGATGCGGCGTCTCGGGAGGCCGCTTAGCTGGGAGGCATGGCTGTCCCTCCCCTCGTCCGCCCCAACCGCGCCGCCCCGGTGCTCGTCTGCCGCAAATGCCTGAAGCGCAGCGATGACCCCAAGGCCATCAACAAGGCCATCAAGCATGCGCTGACATCAGAGCGGGAGCGCGGCAGTGGCGCCCGCGAGAAGCCTGCGCGCGTCGTCATGACGAGCTGCTTCGGCCTGTGCCCGAAGCGGGCGGTCGTCGTCACCGGCGGCGTCCGCGCGGCGCGCGGCGAATATGTGCTCGTCTCCGCCGCGGACGACGCGGCGGGCGCCCTGGCGCTGCTGCGTGACGATCAGAACAGCTCGTCCTGAGCGCCGTCGGCCGCCGCTGGCGACCGGCCGATGGTCAACGAAACCTTGCCGCGGACGATCGAATGTCGCGGCCGATGTTGACGCTTGCTTGGCACGCGCAGGGCTTAGTTGCGGGGATCATCGTCGTCGGCAAGCGTCCCATGAGCCCCACCGCAACCATCGCAGTTTCCGGCATGAACGCGGCTTCGCGCCGCCTCGAGGTGTCCGCCTCGAACGTCGCCAATGCACGGAGCACCGGCGCGCTGCCCAATGCCGACGGCACGCTGCCGGCGGGCGCCCCGAAAGCCTATGTGCCGCTCGATCTGGTGCAGAGCGACGTCGCCGGCGGCGGCACGCAGACGAGCATCACCCGTGCAGGCTCCGGGACCACAGCGAGCTACGATCCCTCGGCGCCGTTCGCCAACAAGGACGGCCTGGTCGCGGCGCCCAATGTCGATCTCGCGCAGGAGATGATCAGCCAGCTCGTCGCCAAATACAGCTTTGCCGCGAATGCAAAAGTGCTGAAGGCGAGCGACGAGATGAGCCGGACCGTGATCGACATGAAGGTGTAGGCCGGCCTCTACAGCTCGGCGGCTCGCGCCGCGTCAGCGCGAGAGTGCGGCGACCAGCCAGTGGATCAGCGTGGCACCGCCGATAGGTGCGACCATAAGCAGCATCATGTTGAAGCCGATCAGCACGAGCAGCAGCCTTTCACGCCGCGGCGACAGCCGCCGCTTCGGCGGCTCCGGTTTCGGATCATGCGGCCAGCCACCGGGCAAGTCGACGAACATTGCGGCCTCACCTGTCGCAGCAGAACGCCGGAGCAGGCGCATCGGATGCCCCGCTCCGGACGAGCATCGTAGCACGGCGGGATCATGGAGACGATCGGCGGCGCGTCCTGCGCCGTGCTCACGCGGTGTCCTTGCCCAGCTCGGCCAGCACCTGCGGCTCGACCAGCAGCCCCTGCCGCTCGTATCGCCCACGCGTCCGGCTGAAGCGCACCACGACCGCATGGCGCTTGCTCTTCGCCTTGGCCCGCCGCGACAGCAGCGCGTTGCCCGCGGGCAGAAAGACGAGATCGCCGAGACCAACGCATGAGAGGCATGCCGGACCACCGTCCTCCATCATCAGGAAATCGCCGGTCCCGCCGCAGCGATGACAGCTCCAACCGTCCCGCGTCGGCAGGATCGCCACCAGCTCCGGCACCCGGCTCGCCTTCGCTGCCACACGCTCGCGCTTCTTCTCGGAGAGCGCCGGCGAGACCCAGTGCGTCCGGAACAGCTCTTCAAGTTGCGGATCATTGCTGCGGCTGAACCGCAGCGGCTGCCGGCGTGGCGTCTGTGCGACATAGGCGGTCTCGCTCGGGCTCAGCCCCTTGGCGAGCGCCCAGGCACGAACATGCGTCATCGCCTCCTTGATGCGCGGGAGACCGGAGCGCGTGACCTCCTCCAGCGAGCCGACCTGTCCGCGCCGCCACTGCTCCAGCAAGCTCGCATCGAGCCAGCCGAGGCCACAGAACAGGTCGGCGATGCTGACGTAGTGCTGCTCGGCCAGCAGCGCCTCGGCCGCCCTAGCGACGCGATCGGACACCGGCTCCTTGTTCCCCCGGCTCATCACCGCACCTGCAAGATCGTGAACGCTGACAAGGCGCGCATTATCCAACAGAGCCGGCGGCGATCAAGAGCGGCGCGACCGCAGCATCGGCCGTGACGCGGCCCGATCCAACCGCGTGAGGAGATCTTCCTAGGCGCTTTTCGCGACCGCGCCCTGCCCCGTCCGCTCGCCGGTCACCTCGCCGGCCGGCTCCGGGCTCAGCCAGCGATAGATGAAGCCGCCGGCCGCGCCGCCGAGCAGCGGCGCCACCCAGAACAGCCAGAGCTGCGCCAGCGCCCAGCCGCCGACGAACAGCGCCGGCCCGGTGCTACGCGCCGGGTTCACCGAGGTGTTGGTGACGTGGATGCTGATCAGGTGAATGAGCGTCAGCGCAAGCCCGATCGCCAGCGGCGCAAATCCCACCGGCGCCTTGCCATGGGTCGCGCCCATGATCACGAACAGGAACATCATCGTCAGCACGAACTCGCTGAGCAGGCAGGCCCCTAACCCATATTTGCCGGGCGAATGCTCCGCATAGCCATTGGCGGCAAAGCCGCTCGCCGTGCTGAAGTCCGGCGCGCCGCTCGCGATCGCGTACAGCACGGCAGCAGCAACGATGGCGCCGACCACCTGCGCGACGATGTAGGGCACAATCAGCCCGGTCGGGAACCGCCCGCCGCAGGCCAGCCCCACCGTGACAGCCGGATTGAGATGACAGCCCGAGATGTGCCCGATCGCATAGGCCATGGTCACCACGGTGAGCCCGAACGCCAGCGACACGCCGAGCATGCCGATCCCGACATTCGGCACGCCCGCCGCGATCACCGCACTGCCGCAACCGCCGAACGTGAGCCAGAACGTCCCGATCGCCTCCGCCACGAGCTTGTTGTTGTTGCCGTTCATCATCGCCTCCCTGGGTGCGTGTGATTGGCTGGAGCCCGCCTCTCCCGTCAATGGAGAAGATGATCACTTTGGCAACCTGGAGTCAAAGGCGATTCGTGGCTGTCGTGGGATGCCTGTGACTTTGAGTCAGAAAGAGTCCGACCGTTCGTAGTTCGTAGGGCGGATGAGCGAAGCGTAATCCGCCAGCTTACGCTGCGTGCCAACAGCCGTCGGCGCTCATTCCTGGAGGAAGCTCGTTCCTGCCGTGAACCAGCTTGATCGGCGAGGGGTTGCTCATCGAGCTTGCGGCCGACGGTCCAAAGCCGACATCGATGATCCTGCATGGCGGATTACGCTCCGCTCATCCGCCCTACGTGCTATCGATTTTGCCGACACGCCGGCGAGAGCATCGGCACATTCGCCCACGGCCAATTGTGCCAGCGCCCGTCTTCGTCGACGCAAGCGGAGGATGTCGGGGGCGGGCTCGTTGTCGCATCCGCGGATGCTTCAAGCGCGGCAAATCGGTGGTCGACATAGGTCGTGGACAGGCATCCCGCGACGGTCACCGCCAGGATGACCGCAAATCCCTTGGCTGAGTCACTCCAGCGCATGTCATCACATCCCTTGTTCGGCGTGCCAGGAACACATGGGCCGACATTGACGCGCAATCGCGCGGCTGACCGTGAGAGAGGTCACATCGACATCTAGCCGCTATTTCGGCTCCTGATCGGCCGGCTTGTTCGCGGGGGTGGGCCTCGGCGTGCCGGATGCCTCGTCGTCGTTGGCAAAGTTTAGTGCAGCGTCACCGTAACCCGACGGGCCGACGGGTATATTTCCTGCACTGCTATCGAAACGCCCGACAAAACGGGGTGCTTTTCGCACACCCTATTTGCGCTCGAACACGCTCTCAGCGGGTTGCAATCTCTGCAATCGCAACTATCATGCACCATTTAGTGACCAGCTAGATACTTCCTCAACCATTTTGCACCAGCGCTCGTGGGTAAGCCAATGAAGTGGCGTGATAAGCTTGGGCTAAAACGTGAAGTTCAGGAATGTCTCGTCGAGCGCGCAGCTTTCTCCAGCACTCGCTTAGATGATCTCAGAAACCAAATCAGCCAATCCAAGCACTTACAATCTCTTCCAGATCTAAGCATCTTTGCGTCGGGATCCTACGGACGCCTTGAAGCCGGCAGACATTCGGACATCGACCTTTTCTTCTTGTGCAACAAGCGGCCTTCAGAATACGCCGGGCTCAACATCTCGAAAATTCAGATGATGTCTGAAATAATCGACATAGCTCGCGCCATGCATTTTCCTGAGTTCTCTAACGATGGAGAGTTTCTAAGCGTGCTCTTTGTGCCAGAAATATTAGATAATCTTGGAGGCCGGTCGGACGATTACGCAAATCATTTCACCGCCCGATTGCTACTCCTCCTTGAAGGGCGCCCACTGACGAACGCCGCAGCATTCCAAACAGCCACAGAGAATATTATCGAGTCATATTTTCGCGATTACCCGCATCACCCCGAAGACTTCAGACCTACATTCCTGACTAATGACATAATCCGATTTTGGAAGACACTTTGCTTAAACTACGAAAATCGACGGAACGCCCTCGGCTCAAATCGTGAGGTCGACAGCGCAAGACGACGTAAGCAGCAAATTAAGAACTACAAGCTAAAATTTAGTCGAGCACTGACGTGCTTCGCCACCATCGGTATTCTGTCTACCTTCGACACGAGTGTGGAGCCGAAGGACGTCGCCGACCTCTGCGAACTCGCACCCATAGATCGCTTAGCCCAGATAGCCGATCGGAGACCGAAGGCCAAAACTGCGGTTAAGGATGCAATCGCCCTGTATTCTTCATTTCTACGGACTACGGCAAAATCACCGGACGAGCTAGCCGCGTACTTCGCCGACGAGAAAAATAGGACAAACGCCTTCAAGGAAGCTGCCCTCTTTGGGGACAGGATGTTTGACATGCTTACACGAATAGACATGAACCAACGCAAAGTCAGATATTTGGTAATCTAGGCATTGTGTAATGGCTTGGTTCTATGGTCTCTACCTGAGTGACGAGCGGCTAGAAGCGGCACTTGAACTGATTAGGTTCGTGGGCGAGCCAGACTACTTGCGCCGCCCTCATATTACTGTGCGAGGTCCGTACGAGCGAAAGCAAGACGCCTTGCTGGAACGATTGGCATATAGCCCGCAATCGGTATTTCTCAGGGGAATTGCCGCTTTTTTCTCAGAGAAGCAAAATACAGTTCTGCTTGAGTGCGACCTTCCTGAGAAAGACAGAGTCTGGCGTAAGCCGGATTTCCCGGAGGGAAAGCCCCACATAACTCTCTACGACGGAAAGTCTAGAAATCTGGCACTTGGCCTGAGGCTTTCTCTAAAGCAATGCAAGTGGCGCTTTCGCACCGAGGTAAGGAGTCTAACGTTGGTCGAACGAAAGCTCGATCCCGAAGGGTCCCTTCCCGCAATGTTTGACAATGTGTCCAAGTTATACCGCGAAGTGATGTTTGAAGATTTCAATGTCGACAAGATTAGGCGCTTTGGCGAAGTCGACGCCACCTTTTGCGTAAGCCGGTTCGCAACATTTATCTCGAGGCACTACCCCCCAGATCGCCAAGCAAGGGGAGAACGCTAGGGATTACGCGGGGGATTACGGTGACGCTGCACTTTTCTTTCCGCGTGTTTCTGATGAGCGGCAAACGGCGATCATTCGTCGTGCTCGAAAGGCAGGTCGGCAACCATCCGTGAGTTTGATGGCGGCCAACACGGCAGTCGACGTGCACCCTCACGGCAAAGCTGCATGCCGCAGATTTCTGAATGCCGGAAACGTTATTGACACCACCCCCAAATCAGTGATTTTATTCCCGCCATCCTGCTTCGCCGAGAGGGGCGTATCGCGATCGTCACGGCACGTGAGGCGGGGGATGCGGTGGCCGCGGCTTCGTCAGGCGCTTTTGCGCGACGACTGATGAGGTGCGGACGGCGAAGTCGCGTGGTCCTGGCGCCCCGATGCTGGCGTCAAGGTCGCGGCGCTCATGACGAGCGCAGCGGGCGACGGGGGCAAGACAGCCGGTCCCCGGGGAGATCGCGTATAAGCCGTAAAGCCATCGCGCGGGGAAGGCCGGATGTTCGGCCGTACCTGTGGTTCTGCCGCGTGCTTTTTTGCTGCACGCGGACCGCGGGTGCGACCAGCACCCGGCCTTCCCCGCGCCCTCTCGTCTGACGAGGACGCCAACTGCAGCAGAGCTCGGGCCGACACGGCCGCGGGATCGCGGCGGCATGACCGTGAGCAAGGCTGCGGCGAGCGGCAGGCTGTTTGACAGAGTTGATTGGGATTAGAGAGCGCGGCTCAGTCGAGACGCGCGACGCTCGTGGATACGAAGATGCCGAGATGCCCGACATGCGGGTTGACGAGATAGACGATGCGCTGGCCCGCCCGCTTCAGGTCGTCCGTGTCGGAGTAAACACTCGGAATCCAGCCGAGCGCCTGATGGGGCGGCGTGATGTTGTCGCCAGGCCACACGCCGATGGCGGCCGTCGGAGCGGCACCGGCGGCCGGCTCGGAAGAATCCGCCAATGGCCTGACCACTGGACCAGCCTGCGATCTGTGTTCGCGGAGGGTCTCAGGGAGGAAAGCGTGGGCCATGGCAGCCCTCCAATGGGCGAGTCGGAGCCTTACCGTCCCTGACCCTGCGTCATCATTCCCGGTTGCATCTGGCCGGACGGCATCATGCGCGCCATCGCGTTCATGCCCATATGTGGCGCCAGGAGTTCGTCGGCGGTTTTCTTCTGTTCGTCGGAAAGGGTGCCGACGAGGTTTGTCAGCGCCGACTTCATCGCGCGGGTGCCTTCCAGGCGCGCAGCCAGCCACTTCTCCTGCAGCGCAAGACGATCGACCAAGCCTTGCTGCCCAGCCCCCGTCTGCGGCATCATCGAGGCGCGCACCTCGCCAAGGCTCTTTGCGTTGGTGCGGAGTGCGTCGGCGAAGGCATTCCAGGCGGCGTCCTGCGCATCGGTGATCTTGAGCTCGGTCTTAAGGAAGGCGATCCGGCCCTCGACCCGGTCGATGGTGGCCAACCCGCTCATGCCAGCGCAGCCCCCTTCAGCGCCCGATTGCCCCATCATCCCCATCATGTTCGCCATGGGCATGTTGCCGCCCATCATGCCCCTGCCACCCATCATGCCTTGTCCCATCATTCCGGGCTGGCCGGCAGGCGACTGAGGTTGTGCGGCGGCGGGCGCCCCCTTCTGGTCAGGATGGTGCGCTTCGTGATCGGCGGCCGATTGCGCCCAGGACGTTGTGCTCGCCGTTGCAAGCAGCAATGCGACAGGCAGTGCCAGACGTTTCATGGAACCCTCCCGCTGATCAGTTGATTGGTTGCAATGAGTGCCGATTTTTACCGGCTACCGATTGATGCAAGTCAATCTTAGAAGCGATCCCAACTCTAAATTGCTTCCTGCGCGGTTTCTTATCGTCAGCGATCCGTTCGCTGATGTGGATTTTTTCACAGCGCAAACGAGCTTCGTCTGGGATCTTCACGCAAGACCGCGACCCGACATCTGTCGTCCAAGTTTCACAATGGAGAAGCCAATATGACCCTTCCCAAAATTCTTGCCGCTGCCGCGGCCCTGTCGCTCATTGCGTTGCCAGCGATGGCGCAGACCGGATCATCCGACACCGAAAAGAACGGCCATCACTATCAGGGAGGGCCGAAGACCGAAGTCCCCCACCATATGGGCAAGAAGGAGACGGTCGGCGTCTCCACCAAGACCCAGGGCACCGGCGGTCACCACTACCGCGGCGGACCCGCGACGTCGACGCCGCACCACATGGGCGACAAGGAGCGGTGAGCTTCGAGGTTGAGTAGGTGCGACGCCCCTGCGGGTCGCCGCACCCAATCAGCCGATATTGATTCCGACTGACACCAAGTCAGGCGCGAGCTATTTTTGAGCCTACGCCATCAGATGTCAGCAAATGTCGAAATCATCCAAAAGACGACCCGCAACACGAAAGCGGAAAGATCTATCGCGCCGTGCTGCACGACCTACAGGTCGAGCTCATCAAAGTGCAGCGGCACGTCGCGCACCTCCCACTCGCCGCGCCTCACCTCCAGCAATGGATTATAGGCGGCTGACTTCGCGTTGGTCGGATCGAACAGCAAGACCCGGCCGTGTTGGGCTCGGAAGCCCGAGGTCAGGGTCCAGTTCTCGCCCTTGATGTCGTGAACGATGCAGCTGCCCGGCCAGGTCAGCAGCGTTGGCACCACCAGACCGACGCCTTTACCGGACCTGGTCGGCGCGAAGCACAGCACATGTTCCGGTCCATCATGACGCAGGTAATTTTGCTCGAAACGCCCGAGCACGACACCATCAGGGCCGGTAAGGCCGGCAGCCCGAATCTCCTGATGCGTCGCCCAGCGAGCTGAACCGTAGGTCGCGGCAGTCTTGGCTTCGCGCGCCCGCCATACCGACATGCCAACGGCAACCGTGATCGAGATGAATCCGCCAGACGACGCGATGTAAGCCCCCTCTACGAAGACCTGCGGCGCTTACGCGTCATAGGCGTACCACCACCAGAAGAATGCTGGCTGGAAGTAGATGGGTACTCCCGAGATCAGCTCGAACCATGGTTGTCCAAGCTGAGGTTGGTAACCGAGCCTCCAAGCCACCCACTGCGTGGCCGCCCACTTCGATCTCGCTGCCGGTCGCGTAGGTCGGGAGACGCCGTCATCACGACAGCGCCGCCAGCTCCCTCACGCCAACAGGAGACTTGGTTCGCCAACCGACCATGAATGCCCGCTCTGCGAGGCCGTTCCGAACGCGAGCGATCTGAGTCCGCTCTCTGACGAGTCGCGATCGCAGCAGGGGATCGTGAGTTCCCGATGCAATCAGGCATTTGTTGATTACCCAGCCGAATGGCTCAATGCAGGCGCGCCGCAAGTCCTCCTGAAGAGCAGCGGCCTCTGAAACCGGAGTCGTCTCCGGCAGCGTCACCAGGATCACCCTTGTGTAGGTGGGGTCTTGCAGCCTCATTAGCGGGGTGACGATACGCCCGGCTCCGCTTGGCGCAAGTTGGCTTGTCATCTGGCGATGATAGGCCCCGGTCGCATCCAGCAGGAGTAGCGTGTGGCCCGTGGGCGCCGTATCGAGCACGACGAAGTCGCTACGGGCCTCCGCAACAACGTGCGAGAAGGCATGGAAGACGGCGACTTCCTCGGTACATGGCGAAGCGAGGTCCTCGAGCAGCAGAGCTTTGCCTTGCTCGTCCAGATCACAACCCCGACTTGCCAGGATTTTCGCGACATACCGCTCCGTCTCGACCCGAGGGTCGATCCGGTCAACGGTGAGGCCAGGCATGGCGCCATCGACCACGAAAGCGACATGAGCTGCGGGATCGGTGGTGCTGAGGTGGACGGCATGACCCCGCTTGGCCAATCCCACGGCAATGGCGGCAGCAATCGTCGTCTTTCCGACGCCGCCCTTGCCCATGACCATGATGAGGCCGTGCTTATCCCGCGCGATGTCATCGACCAACCGGTCCAGGCCCGGCAGGTCAACCGGTTCCAGGTTCGGCATGCTCGCAGCAACTGAAGGCTGGCTGGAGGGCGACAGAAGCGCCCTCAGAGCCGTCAGACCCACGATGTCGAAACCAAGCAACGGGATTTCGTCTCGCGGAAGTTTCGTGAGCGACGCAGGCATTGCCGCTAGTGCCTCGTCCTGATCCCGCTCAAGGGCAGTCGCGACGACGTCAGTTCGATCCGCCGCGTGGAAGCGCCCGTTCACCACGAAGAGCTGGTTCGAGAGATTGAGCGCATCGAGTTCGCCCGATGTTCTGGCCGCCTCACGGATGGCCCCCTTGTCGGCGCGGGTGACGAGAACGATAGTGGTCCGCTCGGAATCGCCCAAGGCCTGGAGCGCCTTGCGAAAGCGGTCCTCCTGCATCTTCAAGCCTGAATGCGGCCCGAGGCAGGACGCTCCTCGGTCATTGTCCTTGAGAAAGCCGGTCCATGCCTTTGGCAGGCTGAGCAGCCTTAGAGTGTGGCCGGTCGGGGCCGTATCGAATATGATGTGATCGAATCCTGCCATATCGCCGTCCAGCAGTCCCACGAACTCGTCGAAGGCGGCTATTTCGGTGGTGCAAGCTCCGGAGAGCTGCTCGCGCACAGTCGACCGCTCACCGGCGGTGACTTCCGGTCCGAGCTGTTCGAGGACCCGGGTGCGATAGCTCTCGGCAGCAGCTTCGGGATCGATATTCATGGCCGAAAGTCCGGCCACGTTTGCCACCGGCGCTGGGCGATCAGTCAAAGTGACTTCGAGCATCTCGTCCAGGTTCGACGCCGGGTCGGTACTGACGAGAAGAACGCGTAGTCCACGGTCGGCGAGGCCAACAGCGGTGGCACATGCAAGCGACGTCTTACCGACACCACCCTTCCCGGTGAAAAACAGATACGGCGTCGGGGCGTTCAGCGCGCGAAAGTGAGACATAATAAGCTGTCCTGCAGACGCTGCAGTCATGCAATTGCCGTCAGTCCGATGGGTGTGACGAGCGTTGCGTTCAAAATGAACGCCTCGTTGCATCGCTTTGCGATGGGATACCTGCGGATATTCAATAGCAACGCCGCGAGCTCCTCTGTTGCGATGGATCAACGGATGGGAGTGACCAACGGGCTACGAGGCAACAACAAAATGGGTATCGATGGTGTGTTCCGGGCACGCCTGAGGCCCGCCCTCTGGCGATTAAGCCGTCGGACACTGCGCCCGGCATCACCTTCGACCGAGCGATCTAATGCGGTCGTTGTACCGGCTCATCTGGGCTCGATGACCTCGCCATCCTCCTTGACGAACCGCCCGAACGGGCCGTTAAGGAGATCGATGACCGCTTCCGACGGTCTGCACAACCGGACGCCCTTCGGCGTGACGACGATCGGGCGATTGATCAGGATCGGGTGCGCGATCATGAAATCCAGCAGTTCGTCGTCGGTCCACTTCGGATCGTCGAGGCCGAGTTCTTTGTAGGGCGTTCCCTTCTCGCGCAACAGGTCGCGAACCGGAATTCCCATGGTGGTGATGAGCTCCTGGAGCTTATCGCGCGACGGCGGCGTCTTGAGGTACTCGATGATCTCAGGCTCGATGCCGCTTTGCCGGATCATAGCGAGCGTGTTGCGGGACGTACCGCAATCTGGATTGTGGTAGATCGTAATGGTCATCTGTGAGCCTCCATCGCGGGCTTGGCCGCATTCGCTCCGGATTCATACCAGCCGCGAGTCGCCTTCACGATGCGGACCACCGACAGCATCACGGGCACTTCGACCAGCACGCCCACCACGGTCGCGAGCGCAGCTCCGGAGTCTAGTCCGAACAGGCTGATGGCAGCAGCAACCGCGAGCTCGAAAAAGTTGCTGGCGCCGATCAGCGCCGCAGGTGCAGCGACACACCAGGCGACGCCGAAGCGCCGGCTCAGCCAGTAGGCGAGACCGGCGTTGAGATAGACCTGGATCAGAATCGGCACGGCGAGGATCGCAATCACGACCGGCTGCTTGACGATCTGCTCACCCTGGAAACCGAACAGCAGAACTAGCGTCGCCAGCAGAGCAACAAGCGACAATGGCTGCAGCCTCCGCATGGTCCGCTCGAAGGCACCACCGCCAGCGGCGAGAAGGGACGTCCTCCAGGCCTGCGCTACGACGACCGGCACAACGATGTACAGGACGACCGAGAGCAGAAGCGTCGCCCAGGGAACGCTGATGGAGGCTACACCGAGCAGAAGCCCCACCAGCGGCGCGAACAGGAAGACCATGATCACGTCATTCAATGCGACCTGGCTGAGCGTGTAGTGAGGCTCTCCTTCGCACAGGTTCGACCAGACGAACACCATCGCGGTGCAAGGAGCGGCTGCGAGCAGGATCAGACCCGCGATGTAGGATGGGATCTGCGCGGACGGCAGCATCGGCGCGAACACGTTGCCGATGAAGAAGGAGCCGAGAAGCGCCATCGAGAACGGTTTGACGGCCCAATTGATGAACAGGGTAACCCCCACGCCGCGCCAGTGCTCTCGGACCTGGCTCAAAGCACCGAAGTCGATCTTCAGCAGCATCGGCACGATCATCAGCCAGATCAGGACTGCCACTGGCAAATTGACCTTGGCCACTTCCGCGGCTGCAACCACTCCGAAGAAGCTAGGCATGAAGTGGCCGAGCACGACGCCGGCGACGATGCAGAGGGCAACCCAAAGTGTGAGGTAACGTTCGAAGATGCTCATGTGTCAGGCCACGTCGTTGCGGGATGAACTCGCGCCTTCCGACCGGCCGATCTCGCGCAACTTGGTGCCGAGCGACAGTTTGTCGATGCTGCGCAGAGGAAGATTGGTGAAGGTACCGATGCGATTCTTCAGGTACCGGAAGGCGGTCACGAATGCCGCCTCCTTCTGGAGATCAATACCTTCGACTGCGGCGGGATCCTCGATGCCCCAGTGAGCGGTCATCGGCTGTCCAGGCCACACCGGACAGGTCTCACCGGCGGCGTTGTCGCAGACCGTGAAGACGAAATCCATGACGGGTGCATCGGGGGCGGCGAACTCGAGCCAGCTCTTCGAGCGCAAGCCGTCGGTCGGATAGTCCAGGCTTTGGAGAGTGCGTAGCGCCAGCGGGTTGACCGCGCCCTTCGGCGTGCTGCCTGCCGAGAACGCCCGGAAGCGGCCGCCGGCATTCTTTCGCAGGATCGATTCCGCCATGATTGAACGGGCGGAGTTGCCGGTGCAGAGGAAGAGAACGTTGTAGAGGTGATCAGACACGGCTTCGCTCCCTTTTCTTTTTCGGAGGACAGCAAGGCGCAAGGCTTTCAATCAATGGTGCGCAGACTTCCGGCCGGCCGCCGCAGCAGTCCTGCAGCAGAAACAGCGCCACCTTCTGGAATTCGGCAAGATTGGCGCGATAGATGATCGACCGGCTGTGTCGCTCCGAGGTGACGAGGTCCGCCCTTGAAAGGATCGAAAGGTGCGCCGAGAGCGTGTTCTGGGGAACTTCCAGGGCGCGAGCAAGCTCTCCGGCCGACAGACCCTCCGGCTCATGACTTGCCAGAATACGAAATGCGTTCAGCCGAGTGGGCTGAGCGAGCGCGGCGAGCGCCAAGACCGCTTCTTCATTATCCATATTTCTAGACTTATGGATATTACAGCATTCTGTCAACCACAGAGTGGCGCTGAGCTCCCGCAGGTCCTTGAGACGCGCGCCGGTGAGCTGTTGCTTGAGCTATCTCAATACCTCACCGTCACATGCCTGTCATATTCGTTGCCGCGCCAGACGCCATTCGATACTCTCTAAGAAAAAAGGGGCGACGACTCTAGGAGGAATCGCCATGGGTTTGCGTCAAAGGCAGGCCCCTGCATCACATGCGAATAGAACGCGAGTCACGAGGCGCGCAGTCCTATCCGGACTAGCGGCGAGTACGATTGCTCTTAAAAGCAGACGCGCCGTAGCGGCTGATCCGCGGCCGGTGCAGATTGGGCTCACGCCCGTGCTTCTGACTTCCGACTTGGAGCTGTTGGCGACACTTCGCTCTTATCTTGAGCGCATTTGGAGCAGGGAAGTCCAGATCCTCACGCGCCGAACCTACCAGGAGATCACGCTCCTCCTGGTAAACGGACAAATTGATGCTGCCTGGATCTGCGGCTACCCCTACGTCCAATTTCGCGAGCAGCTCGATCTGGTAGCGGTACCGGTGTGGAAGGGCCGCCCACTTTACCAGTCCTACGTGATCGTCGATGCCCGCCGTAAGGCCGAGTCCTTTCCCGATCTGAAAGGCGACACGCACGCGTTCTCCGATCCCGACAGCAATTCCGGCTTCCTCGTCACTCGCGCCCTTCTGACCGATATGCACACCAAGCCGGAGGATTTCTTCAGGCATCACTTCTTCACCTATGGTCATCGCAACGTCGTCCGCGCAGTCGCCTCCGGGCTGGCGGATAGCGGATCCGTCGATGGCTACGTGTGGGAAGTCCTCAGCATCGTAGAGCCCGATTTGACGGCTCCAACTCGCGTGTTGCGACAATCGGAATGGCTAGGATTTCCGCCGGTGGCGTGCGGCAAGAGCCGCCCGAGCGGACTTTCGGTCGATGACCTGGCCGCAGCGTTCGTCGGGATGTCGTCCGATCCGGAGGCCCGTCGGGTGCTGCAGATGCTGCATCTCGACGGTTTCACGAGAAGCGATCCATCCCTGTTCGACACGATTGGGGCGAAGATGAACTATGTTCGGAGCCTCGGATGAGCGCTCGCTTCGACCTGAGATCGAATCTGCCGGTCGTGATCAAGGTCCCTGCGCTTGTGGCGCTGCTCATGGTCGCCATCGGGGTGGTGCTCACAGATCAGGTGCTCAAGAGGCTCGCCGAAACCCAGGATCGCCATTTCCGGGAATTGACCGCCGCCTACCTGGACGGGCTTTCGTCGTCGGTGATGCCTGCGGTGATCCGTGGGGACGCCTGGGAGACGTTCGACAATCTCGACCGCGCTCGTTCACTGTACCGCGGCTTGACGATTCTCGAGACGGTGGTGGCGGAACCCGACGGCATCGTCCTGGCTTCCTTCGATCCCCGTACCGTGCCGGCCTTTGCACCCGTGCCGAAGTCGATCGTCGATCGGTTTGCGGACGCAAACGATAGCTGGCTTGACGAGCAGGCCGAGCGTGCCGGCGTCCGCCGCGTGCTGCTCGATCAGGGGCGTCGCATCGGGGTGATCTACACCCAATTCGACGTCGGCGCCCGATTCAAGGAGCGGCGGGACGTGCTCTGGACGTTGGTCGCGACCAATATCGCCATCACTATGCTGGTCGCGGCGGTCGGCTTCATCGCGGTGCGCAGAATGCTGCGACCGGTGCAGCTCTTGACCACGCATTTCAGGCGGGGGCAGTCCGGCGAACTGCGGTGCATCGCAGATGAGGATGTCGGACCGCCCAGTTCGGAGTTCGGTCGCCTGTTCAGACACTACAACATGATGGTGCGATCATGGAACGAGCGTGAGGCGCTGGCTGCTCGCGTCGCGGAAGAGCAACGTCTCACTAGCCTCGGCCGTCTTGCCTCCGGGATGGCCCACGAAATCAACAATCCGCTGGGAGGCATGTTCAACGCGATCGAGACGCTCCGGCGACATGGCCATCAGCTCGGGGTTCGGGAGCGTGCACTCTCTCTTCTTGAGCGGGGGCTCGCGGGCATCCGCGACGTCGTGAGGTCCGCATTGGTGACCCACCGTGTCGACACCGCGATGCGTCCGCTGAAGCCAAGCGACATCGAGGACCTGCGTCTTCTGATCGGTCCTGAGCTCGATCGCAGAAACCTTTCGCTGTCGTGGGCGAACGAGCTTCCCGGCGAGATTCCCGTCAGAGCGAATGCCGTCCGTCAGGCCGCGCTCAATCTGCTGCTCAACGCGTGCCAAGCAAGCGCGCCCGCCGGCCGTATCGCATTCGAAGCGGGGCTGGTGGACGGCAGCCTAGTCCTGACAGTGAGCGACGAAGGCGCCGGACTCGACCAGGATAGGGTCAGCTACCTCGAAAGCCGTGAAGCGGATGCCGCGCCACGGCCCGGAGAGCCCGGCCTTGGCCTTTGGATCATTCGGCGTCTCGTTCTGGAAGTCGGCGGCTCCATCCGAGTCGAGCATCCGGCCGGCGGCGGAACGGCGATCTCCATAGCGATACCCGATGGCTCGGGGGAGGAGCAGCGCAATGTTGCCTGAGTCAGTGTCCATCGCTGTGATCGAAGACGATCCGATCATGGGAGAATCCCTCAACCAGTACCTGGAGCTGGAAGGCTGCAAGGTCGAGTGGTGGCGCAGCGGCCAGGAAGCTCTCGCGGGCCTGAGGCGAGGTGCCCCCGATCTTGTCATCTGTGACATCCGTTTGCCGGACATGTCGGGTGAGGACATCTTCCGGAAAGTGAGCGGCGAAAGTGCCGCCCCGCCGTTTCTGTTCATGACCGCATACGGCCAGATCGACCATGCGGTGGCTCTCATCAGGGCCGGCGCGGGCGACTACGTGACCAAGCCATTCGAACTCGACGATCTGATATCGCGCGCCCGCGCTCTGATCGGCCGTAGGCCGGCGGTTCCGGACGGCGTATTGGGACTGTCGCAGCAGATGCGCCGCATCGAGGAACTGCTCGCCCGCATGGCCGGCCGCAATACGCCTGTGCTGTTCACCGGCGAGACCGGCTCTGGCAAGGAGGTCTGCGCACGCCACCTCCACAACATTTCGGATGCCGCTTCCCGGCCATTCGTGGCAGTCAACTGCGCCGCCATCCCGGACAATCTGCTCGAGAGCGAGGTCTTCGGACACGAGAAAGGCGCTTTCACGGGCGCCAACAGCAGGCACCTCGGGTATGCGGAGCGCGCTCAATCCGGGACCCTCTTTCTCGACGAGGTCGCGGAGCTACCACTGCAACTTCAGGCAAAGCTGCTTCGGCTGCTCGACGAACGCCGCTTCTACCGCCTGGGCGGCGAAGCCATCGTCCCGTTCCGGGCGCGCGTCGTTTGTGCCACCAACCGGGATCTCGCGGCGGAAGTCGCTGCGGGGCGATTTCGCGAAGACCTGTACTACCGCATCAACGTCGTCGCGGTCGCGATTCCGCCGCTTCGCGAGCGGCCCGAAGACATTCAGCTTCTCATGCATCGCTTCTTCACCGAACTTGCCAGCGCAAATCCGGACCTGCGCGGACTGAGTAGCGGCGCCGAAAGTGCCGCTCTGGCTCACCCCTGGCCCGGCAACGTGCGCGAGCTGCGGAATCGGCTCGACAGGGCGGTCGCGTTGGCGACGGGCCCATGGCTTATGCCGGTCGATCTGTTTCCCGAGACGATGCGCAGCGCGAGCCAGCCGTCCGGAAGATCGCTCGCCGAGGCGCGTGACGCCGCGGAACAACAGGAGATCGAGCGCGCGCTCAAGGATACGGGCGGGCAGATCGCCGAAGCGGCGAAGCTGCTCGGTGTCTCGCGAACCACGCTGTGGGATCGCATGCGCCGTTTCGGCATCAACGCGGTCTGACACGTTCAGTATTCTGAACATCTCGCTTTGTGAACGTTCGGATAATTGGACGGCTTGCTGCAGCGCGTCCTAGAGACTTCAAGAACTTAGACCGTTCGCGCTTCTGGCCCGGGAATTGAAGTCCAGAGATGAACGGATCAGCCCAATGATCCGCGCATCACCCGGGAGAAGCCCTCATGAAAAAGTGCGATCTGATGGTCGACGCCGGCAGGCGCCGATTTCTAAGCGGCGCAACCGTGGCCGCCGCCGGCGCCGTGGCCGCGAGCGCGATGTCGACGCCCGCTCAGGCTGCCCCGTCCCAAGCCCGCGTCGCATATCCATCGAGCCGCCTGGCCAACGTGTCTCAGCTCAAAACGAATGAGCCCATGGACGTGGCGTATCCGGATGCGGACGCGCCGGGCGTGCTGATCAAGCTCGGCACCCGCGTGGAGGGCGGAATTGGTCCCGACGGCGATATCGTTGGGTTCTCGACCGTGTGCCCGCACAAGGGCTTCCCTCTGAGCTACTCGAAGGAGGATAGGTCGCTGAGCTGCCCCGGTCACTATGGACGCTACGACGTCGAAAAGGGAGGACAGCAGATCTGGGGTCACGCCACCCAGAACCTCGCGCAATACCAGCTCCGGATCGACGGCAAGGGCGACATCTACGCCGACGGTGTGGACGAGCTCCTGTACGGCCGGCTTTCCAACGTTCTGTGAGGGAGGGACAACATGACCTATAAGCGCCAGACCGACCGCCTCCCGATCATCCCGGCGGATGCCAAGGAGCACAACGTCACCTGCCACTACTGTATCGTCGGATGCGGCTACAAAGCCTACACCTGGGCGATCAACAAGCAGGGTGGCTTCGATCCGAAGTCCAACAAATTTGGCGTCGACCTGTCCAAGCAGCAGGGCGCGGAGACCGCGGCCTGGTATTCGCCGTCCATGTACAACATCGTCAAGCAGGACGGTAAGGACGTTCACCTCGTCATCAAGCCGGACACGGACTGTGTCGTGAACTCCGGTCTCGGTTCGATCCGCGGCGCGCGGATGGCCGAGAACCACACCTCCCAGCAACGGAACACCCAGCTGCAGCGTCTGACCGACCCGATGGTCTGGCGCTATGGCTCGATGCAGCCGACGAGCTGGGATGACGCGCTCGATCTGGTGGCGCGCGTCACGGCAGCTGTGATCAACGAACAGGGCGAAGACGGCCTCTTCGTGTCGATGTTCGACCACGGCGGATCGGCCGGAGGATACGAGAACACCTGGGGTACCGGAAAGCTCTACTTCGGCGCCATGAAGATCAAGAACGTCCGCATTCACAATCGGCCCGCCTACAATTCCGAGGTGCATGCGACGCGCGACATGGGCGTCGGCGAGCTCAACAACTGCTACGAGGACGCCGAGCTTGCGGACACGATCGTGGCGATCGGCACCAATCCGCTCGAGACCCAGACCAACTACTTCCTCAACCATTGGATACCGAACCTGCGCGGCACCACGATGGACAAGAGGAAGAAGGAATTCCCCGGCGAACCCGTCGAGGCCAGCCGGATCATCATCATCGATCCACGCCGCACCGCGACTACGGCTGCCTGCGAAGCCGAGGGCGGGAAGGATCGTGTCCTCCACCTCGCGCTTGAGCCTGGCACGGACCTCGTGCTGTTCAACGCGCTTCTGACCTACGTGGCCGACAAGGGGTGGATCGACAAGGAGTTCATCGCGGCAAGCACGTTGCCCTCGGGTCAGGCCGCCGGTCTGATATCGCGGCCCGGCGGCACGCCGGCCGATCAACCGTTGACCGATTTCGCGTCGGCCTTGGCTGCGAACCGCACGTCGATCGAGGACGCGGCGAAGATCACCGGGCTCCGCGGAGAGGACATCGTCAAGGCAGCCCAGTGGATCGCGGAGCCGAAGGCCGGCGGCAAGCGCCGGCGGACGATGTTCGGATACGAGAAGGGCATCATCTGGGGCAACGACAACTACCGCACCAACGGCGCCATCGTGAACCTCGCGCTCGCGACCGGCAACGTCGGCCGGCCGGGCGGCGGAGTCGTGCGCCTGGGCGGCCACCAGGAAGGCTACTCGCGTCCATCCGACGCCCATGTCGGGCGGCCGGCCGCCTACGTCGACAAGCTCCTCATCGAGGGGCGCGGCGGCATCCATCACATCTGGGCCTGCGACCACTACAAGACGACGCTCAACGCGTTCAAGTTCAAGCAGGTGTACAAGCGCCGGACGGACATGGTGAAGGACGCCATGAACACCGTGCCCTGGGGCGACCGCAAGGCCATGGTCGACGCCATCATGGTCGCGATCCGGCAGGGCGGCCTGTTCTCGGTCGACGTCGACATCGTGCCGACCCAGATCGGACAAGCCTCCCACGTCTGGTTGCCTGCAGCCATCTCCGGCGAGATGAACCTGACATCCATGAACGGCGAACGACGAATGCGGCTGACCGAGCGCTACATGGATCCGCCCGGCAACGCGATGCCGGACTGCCTCATCGCCGCCCGGTTTGCGAACACGATGGAGCGCGTGCTGCGCGAGCAGGGCAATGCCTCCTACGCCGATCAGTTCAAAGGGTTCGATTGGAAGACGGAGGAAGACGCCTTCAACGACGGCTACCGCAAGCACGAGAAAGGCGGCGATAACGTCACGTATGCACGCCTCCGCGCGATGGGCACGAACGGCTTCCAGGAGCCATCTGTCGGCTTCGCCGACAACAAGATCCAGGGAACCAAGCGACTGTACACGGACGGAAAGTTCTCGACCAAGGACGGCAAGGCATTCTTCATGGCCGCGCCCTGGCGCGGGCTTCAGGCCGCGGGCAAGGCCGAGCAGAAGGCCAAGTACAAGTTCCTGGTCAACAACGGACGGACCAACCTCGTTTGGCAGAATGCGTTCATGGATGCCCAGAATGACTTCGTCATGGACCGGACGCCGTACCCCTTCATCGAGATGAACCCGAACGACATGAAGGAGCTCGGCCTGGGCGAAGGCGATCTGGTCGAGGTCTATAATGATGCCGGTTCGACCCAAGCGATGGTCCAGCCAACGCCGTCGGCGAAGCCAAAGCAGACGTTTATGCTCTTTGGGTTCCCGACCGGCGTGCAGGGCAATGTCGTCAACGCCGGAGTGAACGAGCTCATCATTCCCAACTACAAGCAGACGTGGGCGGACATCCGCAAGATCGCTTCGGCTCCCGAGACGACGAAACGGCTATCGTTCAAGTCGCCCCACTACAAGGCGTAGAGAACCGGGGCCGGGCGGCGGGAGCCGCCCGGCCCCGATTCAAGTGTGTTGATCTCGGTCATGTCGCTGCCGGTCAGCCGAGGTCAACATGGTGCCGGGCTCCGCAAAATGCCGGATGCTCGACCTGTTGGACCTTCGCACCGGGGAGCGGGCGAGGATCACCCAGGATCGCGGAAGCGAGTCCCGCGGCTGCAAGCTGGACGAACAGGCCCTGCTCTCGATGGCGCATTGCATAGAATCCGCGATCAGGGATGCAGTGGATCTCGTCGTCATCAGTCGGTTTGGCAGAGCCGAGGCCGCAGGACACGGGCTGCTCGCTTCCTGCGCGGACGTCGTCTGCGCGGGAACCCCGCTCCTGACGGCGGTGCGGGAGCCCTACGTGGAACGCTGGCGCCAGTTTCACGGCGGCTTGGGAGCTGAGCTCCCCTATTCGGCCGAGGCCGTTCTTGCCTGGTTCGACGCGATCCATCGCACTCCACAACACCGGGAGCAGAGCGTGCACGCTGAACCCGCCGGATAGAGGTGCAATCGATGCCGCCCCGCTAAACCTGCGCCGGCTCTAGGTCTTGAAAGGCGAGAGGGCTATAATCGGCGGCCCGGAACACCCGGCAGACCGCCATGTCGCGTACTCCATCGCTGTACGACCCGATTAACGAATACAAGCCCTTCGCGCCAGGAATCGGGGTCGTCGACGGGCCATTCGAGTACCTGACGATGGCTGGCGTGACGCTGCCACTGCCGTTTTCGACGCGCATGACCGTCGTGCAGCTTCAGAATGGTGAACTATTCCTCCATTCACCCATCGCGCTCGATCTCGAACTCGCGCGCCACCTACGATCGATCGGTTCGATCAGCCATCTCGTATCACCAAACCAATTTCACTATGCTCACATCGGGGAGTGGTCGCGAGCATTCCCCGATGCCACTACGTGGGGGTCTCCGGGCGCACGCCGACGCGCACGGGCGCGAGGAATTGACGTGCGGTTTGATGATGAGCTTACGTCGACGCCGCCGCCGGCGTGGGGAGGTGAAATCGACCAAACTGCCATCCCAGGAGGCATTTTCGGAGAAATCGTCTTCTTTCACAAGGCGTCCAGAACGCTCATTCTCACCGATACGATCATCAACCTTGAGCTGGACAAGATTAGCGAGCCCTGGCGCTCGGCTGCGCGCCTCACGGGAATGTACCATCCCAATGGCCAGATCTTTTTCGGAATGCGCTTGCCACTCTTGTTGCACCGAAGAAGAGCCCGAGCCGCAATTGACAGAGTCTTGTCTTGGGACCCCGAGCGCATAATCGTGAGTCACGGGCGGTGCTTCGAGGCGAATGGCCGTCAAGTTCTCGATCGCTTCTTCGCCTGGTATGCCTGAGAGAACCAGAGCACGCGCTATTTCGAAATTTCTAGAAATACCGTTGACTCTTCCTGCGCGCCGGCGCATATTTGCCACATGAAGATCGAAGACGTCGCAGCGCGCCTGGAAGCGCTTGGAAACCGGACCAGGCTCCAGATCTATCGGGCCCTCGTGAGAGCCGGCAGGGCCGGTCTGCCGGTCGGCCGGCTCCAGGAAAAGCTCAAGATTCCTGCGTCCACGCTGTCGCATCACATCAAGACGCTGGTCTCCGTCGGCCTGATCACGCAGGTCCGCGAATCCACCACGCTCGTTTGCCACGCCAACTACGAGATCATGCGCGGGTTGGTCGACTTCATGGCGGCCGAGTGCTGCGCCGACGAAGTGGAGTGCCGGAGCAAGAAGCCGGCGGCTTGATTTCTGGTCGATTAATATTCGATAATTCTAGAAGGATAGGAGACGATCATGACGGAGAAGAAGAAGGTGGCGATCGTGGGGGCAGGCCCCGTCGGTCTCGCCGCGGCTGCGCACGTTCTCGAGCGCGGAATGGAGCCGATCGTGCTCGAGGCCGGACCCGAAGCGGCACATGCCGTTCGCCAGTGGCAGCATGTCCAGCTCTTTTCGCCCTGGGAGTACAATGTGGACAAAGCCGCGCAGCGCCTGCTCGCGCCGACCGGATGGAACTCTCCGGACCCTCAATCCTACCCCACCGGCGGCGAGCTCATCGACCGCTACCTGGAGCCGTTGGCGACGAAAACCGCGCTCCGCGAGTCGATACGCACCTCGAGCCGCGTGACCGCGATCAGCCGGGTCGGATTCGACAAGGCCAAGACCAAGGGTCGCGAGGGCGCTCCTTTCGAGATCCGCTATCAGAACGGCAAGGGGCCCGAGGTGCTGCGGGCTGATGCCGTCATCGACGTGTCTGGCACCGGGTTCTCTCCCAATCCCGCGGGCGCAAACGGTCTGCCCGCCCTCGGAGAACGGGAGTACGGGGGCAAGATCACCTACGGCATGCCGGACGTCCGCGGCGCCGAGCGAGCCAGATACGCTGGGAAGGCGGTCGCCGTCCTCGGCGCCGGCCATTCGGCCGTCGGTACGCTCATCGACCTCGCCCACCTCGCCGAAAAGGCACCTGGCACTGAGCCGGTCTGGCTCTTGCGCGGCGCCGACCCTGCGAAGGCGTTCGGCGGCGGCCGCAACGACAAGCTCGCGGCACGCGGCGAGCTAGGCGCCGCCTTCGCCGCGCTCGTCGCCTCCGGCAAGGTCCGGGTCGAAGCCGAATTCGGCGTCACGCACATCTCGGAAGTTGAAGGCCGGCTACGGATCGCGACCGGCGCGTGCTGCGGGGCGCGTAGCGTGGTCGCCGATGAACTGATCGTCTCGACGGGCTTCCGTCCCGACCTGTCGTTCCTGTCCGAACTGCGCCTAAAACTCGATCCGGCCATCGAGGCGCCCGTCGCTCTCGCTCCCCTCATCGATCCGAACGAGCATAGCTGCGGAACGGTACGCCCCCATGGTGCGCGCGAACTCGCACACGACGAGCCCGGTTTCTACGTGGCCGGCATGAAGTCCTACGGCCGCGCCCCCACCTTCCTCATGATGACCGGCTACGAACAGGTCCGCTCGATCGCAGCCGACCTTGCGGGCGACAAGGCCGCCGCGGCGAGGGTCGAGCTCGTGCTGCCGGAGACCGGCGTCTGCACGCGTGGAAGCGTCGCGGCGGCCACGCTCGCGACGGCCTGCTGCGGCGGCCCTCCCAAGGAGGATGCATCGGCCTGCTGCGGCGCCGACGAGGCGGCCAAGAAGACGGGAGCTTCGGGCTGCGGGTGCTCATGAATCGAATTCCTGCGGGCCAGGCTGCAGGTCCGGTCGCGGTCGTCGTTGCACTCGGCACCACGCAAACCATTGCGTGGGCCTCGAGCTATTACCTTCCGGCCATCCTCGCTGCGCCAATCGCGCGGGATTTGGGTCTTGCACCCACCCATGTCTTCGCGGCGCTCTCGGGCGCCCTCGTGATCGCGGGACTTCTGGGGCCACGGGTGGGGCATGCCATCGACACGTTCGGAGGCCGAGGCCTGCTCGCGGCCTCGAACCTTGTTCTGTCGGGCGGCTTGTTCGTGCTCTCGATCGCAGAGGGGCCAGCACTCCTGGTCGTATCCTGGGTGCTGCTCGGGATCGGCATGGGAATGGGCCTCTACGAGGCGGCGTTCGCAACGCTCGCGCGCATCTACGGCAGCAAGGCGCGACGCTCCATCACCGGCATCACGCTGATCGCCGGGTTTGCCAGCACCGTCGGCTGGCCCTTGTCGACGTGGCTGGATGCCCAATACGGCTGGCGAGTGGCGTGCCAGGCTTGGGTGCTGATCCATTTGGTCCTGGCGCTTCCTCTCAATCTCTACTTGCCGCGTGCCGCGCCCCTACGACAGGAAGCCGGGACGGTGGATCATCCTCAACTCCCCTCGCGTGAAAGCGAAACGTTCGCGATCGTGGTGCTGGCCTACATGTTCGCCGCCGTCGGGTTCGTCAGCTCGGGGTTTTCGGCCATCCTGCCGACGATGCTGGTGTCCCTGGGTGCCTCACCGGCTGCCGCGTTGTTCGCAGGAACGTTGGTGGGGCCCGCCCAAGTTGGTGCCCGGCTTCTCGAAGCGGGTTGGCTCGGTCGCTTCCACCCGCTGCTCTCGGCGAGACTTGCTACACTGATGAATCCCATCGGCGTCATCACGCTGATCCTGGGAGGTCCTCTGTTCGCGTCTGCCTATGCGGTCTTGTACGGCGCTGGCAACGGGATCATCACCATCGCGCGCGGCACGCTGCCGCTGGCTCTGTTCGGACCCGCCGGCTTCGGGAGACGCGTCGGCATGATTTCGCTTCCGGCACGGGCAACGGGAGCCGTCGCACCGCTCGCGATGGGGCTCATGGTGGAACATGTCGGTAGCGTCGCGCTGTGGGTCAGCGCTCTCGCATCGCTGTCTGCCTTCGTCGCGCTGTTGCTCCTGCAGCCTGGGCGAACCGCATGAATGCCCACAGAATCGAGGGGAGGCGAGCATCCGCAACTTGACCGGCCGGCCGCTGATCGCGGTGATGTGTCTCGGACAGGTGGGCAACCTGCTGCCGCACGTGACCCTTTCGGCAAATCTGGCTCAACACCTGATGCCGGCATGGGGGCTCAGTGCCGCCGAAGGCGGCTTGATGGCAAGCGGCTACGCCTTCGGCTACATGCTCGCGGTGCCCCTACTGACGACGCTGACGGACCGTATCGACGCGCGCTTGGTGCTCCTCTGCGGATCGGTCGTGAGCGGACTTGCGACCATCGCCTTCGGTTTGTTTGCGCAAGGATTCTGGTCGGGCACAATCATCTGGTCGATCGCCGGACTCGGCTTTGCGGGGGCGTACATGCCGGGCCTGAAGGCGCTCACCGACCGGCTCCCGGCAGGAAACAGTTCGCGTGCGGTCACGCTGTACACATCGAGCTTCTCGTTCGGGGTGGGTATCTCTTTTCTGGTGGCGCAGGTGGCGGCGGACAAATGGGGCTGGCCTGCTGCGTTCGTGATCACCGGAATCGGACCCATTGCAATGGTGATGGCGTGCGCGCTGATGGAAACTCGCCGACCGGAGCCCAAGACAGGGCGTCTTTTGAACTTCAAGCCGGTGTTCGCCAACCGAGAGGCACTCGGCTACATTTTCGGCTACGGTGCCCACTGTTTCGAACTCTACGGCATCCGTACCTGGCTCGTAGGTTTCTGGACGTTCGTGGTTGCGCACCAGGACGCGCCATCATGGCTGTCGCCAGTCGTAGTGAGCTTCTTCTTTGCAATCATCTCGATGCCCGCCAGCATTTTGGGCAACGAAGCCGCGCTGAAGTTCGGGCGGCACCGTGCGATTATCGCGGTGATGATCACGTCCGCCTGCGTGGCGACCATCATCGCCTTCAACGTAACCGCCCCGGCCTGGGCGCTGGTGCTGCTGCTGCTGATCTACGGCGTAACGGTCCCTGCCGACTCTGGAGCGTTGACCGCGGGAATGAGCGCAGCGGCCGACCCCAATTATCGGGGAGCCACGTTGGCGCTGCACTCCACTGTGGGCTTCGGGTTGTCGGCCCTCGGAGCCTGGGGCACGGGCGTGGCCCTCGACGCGGCGGGAGGACCCCAGAGCGCCGGCGGGTGGTGGCTTGCCTATATGATGCTGGCTGCCGGGATTCTCATGGGCCCGCTTGCGCTGCTCCTGTCCCGGGCGGCTCGACCGAAGAGGCACGTCCCTGCGCAATAGGGCGAAGCACCTCGAGCGCCCTGGGCTTCTAACGATTTTGATCACCTCCACCAGTGTGATCAGGGAGAGTTCCTTGTGCTCCGGTCTCGTATCTACATCGCGCTCGCGCGCATTTGTCGCGAGTCGGCGCTGACGCGCGGAGACACGAACCAGATCCAAGCCACGACCTGGAGCGCGAGATTGAGAGCAAAGGCTGTCCGATAGGCGATTTCGGGATAGTGTCCCGCTTGAGGTGTCCAATACTGAAGTACAACGCCGGTCGCGTATTGCACAACGAAGGCCGCGGCAATGTGGAACAGATTCAGCGCGCCGTTGGCCCTTCCGGCGAGCTGTTTCGGGAAATACTCGGCCAGAGTCGCGAAGCTCAGCACTGTAGCCGCGCCGACGGCCGCTACAACGGCCCACTGCAAATATGACGGCAAGGGCAAGCGCAGGATCAATTCGAACTGAGTTGCAATAAAGACAGCCGCAACAAGCCCCAGGAGCACCTCCGGTCCAACACCGCGCCTTCGCAGCCGATCGGTAGCGACCCCAAGCAGAATGGCACCCAGGCTGAGCGCGGCCGCCATGGCAAACAAATGAAATACCACGCTCGCACGATCGAGGCCCTCAACGTCCTTGAGCCACTGCGCCGCCCAGAGCCGTTGGAGAGCCCAGGCCGTTCCAATGCAGGATGCCGAGAGCGGCGCAACGCGCCAGAATCGCGGATCGGCATAGACCTCTTTCAAACCGGCTGCGACCGCGCCGCCCGGAACTGCAGTCCTCTCGGGCACGATCAGATAAATCGTGAGCGCACTGGCGACAGTCAAGCAGACCAAATAGTTCACGCCAACCAATCCACTCCAGCAACAGGTCGGCCGGCAATGTCGCCGTGACCGCACCCAGCGCGCCCAGCATCACCATCAAGCCGTTCAGGAGCGGGACGCGATCCCGGGAAACCAGAGAACGAGTGGCACGGGGATTTTTGGCCGCTTCTGCCAACCGCGCAGCCATGCCCTCGGAGAGGTAAATGCCAACTCTGGGTTTCATGAGAGAGACTTGCTCTGAGAGCGACTAGAGAGTCGTTAGTCGTGCAAACAAATCACGCTGGCATCAGCGGTCTGGTGCCGCGGCCGACGAAGGTCAGGATTTCGTAGGGCGTTGCCGCCATCAGACGGGACGTCTTCAGTCCGCCATCGCGAGCTTCAACGATTTGCGAAGCAGCCCAGATCAGGACGTCGGCGTCCCAAATAGTCGCCATGCCGTGCTCCGGAACGGCTTCGACACGAATGCTGATCTCGCCGGCGCGAAGAGCACCAATCCATGGGATGAAGTTGCCGCGTGATTAAATGGACTCGCAGTGACCACTCTGCGTATCAAGTACGTATACGAGGACATGGATCGACACGGTAATGTGTCGCCGGTGTTTCCAGCGCAATCGAGGACCCAAGATCCGACTTCGTGCCGTGCCAGGTACCGACGAATTCGGGAGAGAGTACCAGGCCGCTCTGAATGGCAAGATCGAGCCCAGAGAGACCGAACAACCGCAGGGCACGCGCGCGAAGAATGGGTCGCTGCGATGGCTGATTGAGCAATACTACGCCTCGGCGGAATTCACGAGACTCGACACCAGCACCAAGTCAGCCCGACGCGGCATTCTCGATAATTTGTGTAGCGAACCGGTCTCGGACGAGATTTCGAATTTGATCGGTTCCTTGCCCTACGCCTCGATGCCGAGCAGCAAGGTGCGCGCGCTGCGCGATCGCAAAGCGGAATTTCCCGAGGCTGCCAACGGTCACATCAAGGCGCTGCGCCAAGTCGTCAAGTATGCAATCGCGGCGGAGCATCCCGGCGCCGAGCGAAATCCGGCCCGGGATGTGCCGTACATGAAGACCGGATCGCAGGGCTTCCACACTTGGACGATTGCTGAAGTGCTGCAATATGCCAAGAAGCATCCAATCGGCACCAAGGCGCATCTCGCACTCGCGCTATTCTGTTCACCGGTCAGCGAAGATCGGACGTCGTTAAATTTGGCCGACAACACATCAAGAATGGCTGGCTTACGTTTACGGGCGCATGCATTGCGGCCGAGAACGGCGCGACCGAGAAGCAGCTGATGGCGATCTTCGGATGGCAGGCGATGAAGGACGCCGCGCACTATACCAAGATGGCCAACCAAAAACGTCTCGCCGCGAGCGCGATGCCGCTCCTGTCCCTCGATCAAACCGCGAACAATAGTCTCCCACTTTTGGGCCCGGTTGAAGAAAGTGGGAGTAAAAGGGGAAAAAACCGAGGAAGATCAAAGCCTGATTTGAGACATGGTGCCCAGGGGCGGGATCGAACTTTACGCTATGCAACTGATATACATAGAGTTTTTTGTTGCGTTTTTTTGGGTGTACCCGCCAGTGTACCCTACCGATTTCGAAGCGGCTGCTCAAAAGGCTATCCGGCAGCCGTTCGGGACCGAACGGCTCAGCGAGGCCTTTCGGCGAAGGGAAGCTGGGCATTCCGGGCGTGTTTTGCCTTAGCCCATGGCGTTTCAGGCGAGGCTCCGCGCCGTGGATCCCTGTCGCGCGGAACTTATTGTATGATCTTGGCTCGAAAACTACGGCAGGCGCATGATATGGCAACCATGACAACGCTCTCGCCGAAACCTCAAAGGCCTCTACAAGGCTGAGGTGATCGGCTCGGGCCATAGCGAAAATTCGAAGCCGTCGAGTTCGCGACCCTGGAATGGGTGGACTGGTTCAACAACGGCAGGTTCCTTGAGCCCATCGGCAACCTCCCGCCGGCCGAAGCCGAACAACGATACTACGCCATGCTGGACCAACCCGCCATGGCCGCGCATCGTAAACCAAATGGCCTCCGCAACCCCGGGGCGGTTCAGCCAGGTTCGGAAGCGCGCTCGACTTGGGGCTCAGTTTAACGGACGTCTCGCAACTCCGTACATTCCTACAACACATGCCAGTCGTTTGACATAGCGCGATCCGTGTCCTCGGCGGCCTGTGCGAGCCAGTTTACCAGCACTTTGGTGTGTGGATCTCCAATTCGATCCTGGCTCCAACGCGCAATGTGAACCTTGTTTGATAGTACATGAGGAGCGTTCGCTAGTGCGGGCACGAGGCGCCCGTCGCTGATTGCATCGGCGACGAGGAGAGAGCGGCCGATGGCGACGCCAGCCCCCTCCACAGCGGCGGTCAAGCAAAGGCCCATGTCCCCTAACAAAAGACCGTGCGGTTCGGTGCGCTTAAGCCCAAGTTTCCCGAACCAGTAGGCCCAACTCCATTCACCCTCAGGGGGATGACCTTTCTGTATCAATGGAAGATCGAGCAGTGCCGTTGGGTCCGACAAAGGCATGCCCTGAGGAAGAAGAGACGGGGCGCAGACCGGAAAGATACGTTCGCGTAGGAGCGGCTCTTGCAATGGCGTGGCGCGGGACTCTGCGAGAGTAGTCCACAATATCCGCACATCCAGCGGCGGTTCACCAACAGCCTCAGACTCAACAAGCCGGAAATCAATCTCTATTTCCGAGTTGGAATGGTGAAAGGCTCTCAACCGGCGAATCAACCACCATCCGGCTAACGACGAGCCAGCTCCCAAGCGCAGCATCTGTCGGGTCGATCTATATCTTAAGCTAGGCCCAAGACCCGCTATCTCGTCGAGGAGTGGGCCGAGCTCGCCCTCTAATCTTGCCCCGTCATCGCTCAATTCGACTCCTGGAGTGCGGCGTATCAAAAGTTGCATACCGAAGAATTCTTCAAGGCGGCGCACCTGATGACTGATTGCACTCTGGGTAACCCCCAGTTCGTCGGCCGCCCGCGTAAACGAGCGATTGCGGGCGACTGCGTCGAACGCGACAAGCGGGCCGAAGGGCGGCAAGCGACGGATCATTTGGGACCTCGCGTAACATGATACAGATTCATGCCGTTTTGAGAAGCGATCATTCGCGTCCTCCGGAGTTGTTCGGTATTTAAAGCGGTATGCCCATTGCGCCTTCGAGAAACGAACATTGGTCGCAAAGCCTGCATTTGTGCGACTGCAGAAGACAATCCGGGCCAGGCAGCCCGCAGCTGGGACCTTATCGTCTTGCGTTCCGAACCGGCTTTAATCACCTGGAATGCGTCGTCTTCCACTCTCGGAAGTTCTCCCGACGTGCGCGTTCTCCATCGGATCCGTTCATCCGCTAGAGCTCCGATAGCCCACACGAAATGTGGCAACACCTTCAGATAGGGGACGACATTGACCGCGGAAAGTTCGACCCGCTTAGACGAATCAACATCACTGCTGAACACGTTGGTTCCTACGATTGTAGGCATGGTATTATTCGTCGTGAATTTCGATATCACGGCAATCGTTATGGTGATGCCCCTCGTAAAGCAGGATCTGGCACTCGATGTCGGCGGATTCGCTTGGCTCATGGATTCTTACAGCATTGCGCTAACGGCCTTCTTGTTGTCCGCCGGAATTCTCGCCGACCGTTTCGGCAGACGCGTGATGTTGCTTGGTGGCAATGCCATCTTCCTTCTCGCGTCCCTCCAATGTGCCTTTGCTGGGGCTCAGATCTCTCTGATCATCGGCCGCGTAGGCCAAGGTATCGGCGCGGCCTTTATGATGTCCTCTGGGCTCGCAATAATTGGTAATCGCTACACAAATACAGCAAGTCGCGCTCGGGCGTTCGCCTGGACAGGAACAATGGCAGGAGTCGCAACGGCCCTCGGTCCGGCCGGAGGCGGCCTGATCGCGGACCTATTGGGATGGCATTGGGTGTTCTTAATCAACATCCCCATATGCCTATTTATTGCAATTGCCGCGATCATGGTAGTCGACGAATCTCGCGATCCAGCTAAGCGGAAAATTGATCTGCGCGGCATCGCGACGTTGAGTGCGCTGCTTCTTTCGGTCGTCTGGCTCCTGCTTCATGGCACACGCATCTCGACGTTCGAAATTCCCAGTTGGCTTGCAATTCTATGGGTACTGGCGCTCTTTGTCGCCTTCTGGTCAACTCAACGCTTTGGCACTCAACCACTTATAGAACTCGATATGTTTTCCAGCCGAACATTTGTTGGATTCTGTCTCGTGCCAGTTGCTTTGTCGGTCGCTTACTGGGCCGTGCTAATCTATCTACCCCTCTTCCTGCAAGAACGGTTGGGCCGCTCTTTTAGTGACGCTTGGGTTCTGATGCTAGCTGCAACCATGCCGATGGTTGCATTGCCCATGTTCTCCGCCCGCATTGCACTGGCAATGGAAGCAAGAGTCTTCTTTGGCGCCGGGCTTCTGATCGTCTCGATCGGCGCTTTTGTGATGGCCGTGGCGGCACAGATGCAGCATCTCGTCGTGGGCCTTGTTGGCATGGCCATCGCGGGGTGCGCAAATGGTGCACTCAATCCGCAACTAACGGCGAGGATCGTCGGATCTGTACGTCGCGAGCAGGCTGGAGCGGCTTCTGCGATAAGCGTAATTCTCCGTCAAGGTGGATTCGCTATCGGGATTGCGATGTTCGGTGCCGTGATGAGAACATCGTTGGAACAGCCCAATTCAATTTTGTCCGGTATCAACGTATTTGCGACGATATTTGCAATTGCCGCGATCGCTGCCGTGGTCGGCTCGGCGGCCGTTTTTGCCCTGATTGGACGGCATTCTTCGGATCGAGAGTTGCCATCCCCCAGCCGCAGTCAGCGTCATGGATGACGATAGCGAGCGTAAGGCCCGGTCGGAATAAGAATGAAAGAGAGCGTGAAACTGCGCCGCGAGCGCCAGAATGGTGGCGATCCACGACAAACTAGTACGGATGGCCATAGATTGTGAGCGCGACCTCTCGGACAAGCGGCATCTCGTTCAACATCGCGTATTCTAACAGTCTTATCTTTGTCAGCCTCACACGAGGAACGTCGCTCGGCGCAGAACGTCGAATACTCGAGGGGCCTCAGTATGCCCGCCGACTTCCTCTCTTCTCAATAATTTCCAGATTCGAATGCGATGTCGGCGTACAACACGTAATCAATCCTTCAACTATTGGACGCTCAAAGACCCCTATACAAGGAATCTTATACAAAGGCCGGAAGCATAGGACTGTCCGCACCTCTCGATCGCCTCAGCTTCTAGCTGGAGATCCGCGAAGAGTGCGGATCACCATCGTTCCAAGATCCGGAAGAGTCCATAACGCGTTTAGAATATTGGCAGCACCTCCTCAGCTACGAGATACTCGTCGCGTTCAGCCGTCAACGCCGGACTAGATGCGTTGGTCACCCAGGCTTGGTCAGAAACTCGCGTGGAAAGACCGACTGCAATTGCCCTCAGCTTAGCCGACAGCCCTGTGAGGATCAATTGGGCCAATAGATGACTCGTACGCGACGAACGTCGATTTCCCAAAAGAATCTGGACTCCCCCTCGGATTGCATCATTCAAACACCGCCGGTCTGACGCCTATTTCGCAGGAACGAGGAACGGCGAATGTGAGGCTGGCTTCAGCGTTGGTGTAGGCAACAAGCCACTTTCGGCGAGACGTCCGTACATTCTCGCAAAGTAGCTGCGGTCGAGTACCGGATATGGTTGCCCGAGTCGTTCGCGGAAGCGTTTGGAATTATCGACACCGAACCGCGGCCAATCGCGATTGTCGACTTTCACGTTGTCGATCATATCTGTCAGAGGCAGGAGAACATTGTCGCTCCCCGATTCAACCTTTCGGACGAAGGCCGCGTGCCACTCGTCCCACGAAACGAGCGGCGCTTCATACCCGAACTCATCAAAATGGCCGAACATATCTTCCCATTCTAGCACTTCGGGATGGACAAGATGAAATGTACGGCCAATCGCATCTTCTTGCAGCGAGAACATCACCAGCATCCGAGCGACATCGTCTACGGTGCCGACTGGATAAGCTGCGCGCCGGCGCGGGGCTAAGCCGAGATCGATGCACCCCTGGACAAACTTGGTGAAGAAGTCCTCCGGATTGCAAATCCCGGTATGCTGATGGCAAAGAACGTTGCCTGGCCGATAGACCACGACAGGTACGCCCCGTTCAGCGGCAAGACGACAGAGGCCTTCGGCAACCCATTTGCTCTCTGTGTAGGACGATGAATGTCCGACCGGAGGTGGAAGCGGATCTTCTTCGGCAACGAACGTTGCGCCGGTTGCAAAGGCTCCCACGTTGACGAACAGCGTCGAAACGTAGTGGACGGTCTTGAGACGATGGCGAGTCGCCAAGCGCAAAACCTCTTCAGTTCCGAGGACGTTTGCGGTCTTTAAGACCGAATACGGCCGAACGAAGTTCACGCGTGCTCCGCAGTGATATATTGCATCGAGACGACCAGCCAGAACCTCGTAGTCGGCGGCTGGCACGCCTAGCCTGGGCTTCTCAAGGTCGCCTGGAACGACAACGAGCCGACCAGGCTTCGGAACTGGCAATCGGTTAGTTCGTAAGGTCTCCAGCAATCGTTGTTCCCCTTCCACCGGATCCACAGCCCTGACCAAGCAATAGACGGTCGCTTCCGTCTGCTGAAGAAGTTCAGACAATAGGAACGCACCGAGAAATCCAGTGGCGCCGGTAAGCAATACTGCTGATGCTTCTCCCGGCCGGGCCGCAGGAAGGCCGGATGCTCGAATTGCCGGATCCAGAACCACTTCCGCAGAAAGATCGACGGCGGATCGAATTCCTGCTGCGTCAATCAGTGCGGCCAATTTGCGGATGGTTGGCGAACCGAAGAAATCCGTTATCTTGATGGGTGCGTCGCTTAGTGCGCGAAGATGTGGCAGCATTTGTGCCGCAAGAAGCGAATGGCCGCCGACTGACTCGAAATTATCATCAAGACCGATCTGGTTGCACCCTAAATGGCTCTGCCAAATCCCCGCGACGGCTCGCTCGCGTTCGGACATAACTACGTCCGCGATATTGTCCGACACATCGATCGGACCGACTTCCGGAGAGAATGTTCCTTCTGCGGCATAACCTGGCTCTTCGCCACTCGATCCGGGGCCGATAGCTTTGCCACGGTTGACCCAATAGCGCTTGCGCTGGAAAGGATAGGTCGGCAGCGATTCTCGCTGTGGAGTGCCAGCACAGGTCAGGGATTTCAAGTCGATGGTTACGCCAGACTGCCACAATCGGCCGGCTGCCCCTAGCAAGCTTTCGAAGTCGGTACGCGGATCATTAGGGTGCCGCAATGATGGTATGGCATTCGGGCGTGATTCCGCATGCTGTGCCCCGGCAAGTGTGCAGAGCGTATTGCCTGGTCCAACCTCGAGCAAAACCGTGCCCAGCTGAGAAAGGGCCGTGCGAACCATGGATTCGAATTGAACGGGTGATCGAAGCTGTCGGGCCCAATAGCCAGGATCCGTTGCTTCTTCGGGTCTGATCCAATTCCCGGTAAGGCAGGAGAGATAGGGAATTGTCGGCGGTGAAAGGTGGTATTCAGCCACGGTCCTTGTGAAATCGTCGAGATAGGGATCAACCAAATAGGAGTGGCTTGCCATTCGCACGGGCAAGACGCGGCACGTGACCCCGCGCAGCGCCAACTTCTCGCTGAGCGCTTCGAGATCGCCGTTGAGCCCAGAGACCAGGCACAGTTCAGGGGCGTTTACCGCTCCTAAGGATAGCTTATCGCCAAGGAACGGCTTGATCTCAGATGCGGAAAGAGGCACGCCCATCATACGGCCTTCCGGAATGAGATCGAAAAGGCGCCCCCTCCTCACGCTCAAGCCTAACGCATCGGGTAGCGACAAAACTCCCGCCATGCATGCGGCAACATACTCGCCGAGGCTATGACCGAGCATGGCGTCGGGCTTGACGCCCCAAGACTGCCAAAGCATAGCGAGGGCGTATTCGACGGTGAAGATCGCCGACAGCACGTGCGGCACTGATTCCCGATCCACCTCGACGCCTGGATAGCGAGATGGAAACAGATAGTGACGAACGTCCATACCAAGACGCTGCGACACAATAGCGGCGCATAGATCAACCTGTTTCCGAAATTCAGATTCACTCTCATAAATGTCGAGTGTCATGTCGGGATACTGGGTGCCTACCCCGGGAAACATGAATACGATCCGAGGCTTTGACCCATCGGAAGTGACCGCCTGTGCTGGCTCACGCAAGGCGTGCGCTGCGCTGGCGGCGTCTGCGGCCACGACGAAGCGTCGCGATTGCAGTTTCGACCTCCCCTCTGAGAGGGTGAAGGCTACGCTCGCAAGGTTCTGATCGAGGTGTTCATCGATGTGGTTGGCGAGACGTCCCGCCACCGCATCGACTGCCTTTCTATTGTGTCCGGACAACACGAGCAATTCGTGCGTTCGGTGCCGCGGGCTAACAGCGGCTCTTGGCGGTGCTTCTTCGAGAATGACATGGGCATTAGTGCCGCCCACCGCAAACGCACTGACGGCAGCTCGGCGCGGCCCGTCGACAGATTTCCATTCCTGGGGTTCTGTTGGCACATAGAAGGGCGATGTATCGAGCTTGAGTTCGCGATTCGGCTCTACAAAATTCGCCTGTGGCGGGATACATTTTCGTTCGAGCGCCAACACCGCCCGGATTAGTCCAGCCGCCCCGGCCGCGGCATCGAGGTGCCCGATATTGGCCTTTAACGAACCCAGAGCGCAGAAATTCCGGCGTTTCGTGCGGAGACGAAAGGCATCCGTCAATGCCGACACCTCGATGGGATCTCCAAGACGCGTACCGGTACCATGCGCCTCCACGTATCCGATTGTGTCTGGATTTACCGCGGCCATCGTGTGTGCCGCGATGATAGCCCGCATCTGCCCTTCTGGGTTAGGTGCTGCGAAGCTGACCTTATTACGTCCGTCATTGTTGATTGCCGCAGCTCGGATTACCGCTCGGACGTTGTCGCCATCGGCGATGGCGTCGCTCAGCCGTTTCAATGCGACAATTGCGCACCCCTCACCCGGAACCGCTCCGTTGGCAGCAGCATCAAATGGACGGCAACGGCCATCCGGCGAGAACATCGCTCCTTCCGGCGCCAAGTAACCGGCGCTTAACGGCACTCGTATTGTAACGCCCCCTGCCAGCGCGATATCACAATCGTGCGAAAGCAGCGCCTGACATGCCAAATGCGTCGCGACCAGCGATGTCGAGCAAGCCGTCTGGACGGTGATGGCCGGACCTCGAAGATTGAGCTGATAGGCCACCTGTCCCGTGATGAAGTCCTTGTCATTGTAACGCCATGCGTAATGGACCAGGGGCGACCGTGCGAATTCCTCGTTAGTATAAAGATTAAAGATATAGCGGTTCATATAGCAGCCGCCATAGACGCCGATCATTCCTTCGAATCGGTGAGGGTCATAACCAGAGTCCTCGAGCGCCTCCCAAGCGCATTCCAGGAACATCCGATGTTGCGGATCAAGCATCGTCGCCTCGCTCCGGCTAATGCCAAAGAACTCCGCGTCGAATTGATCGGCATCGGTAAGCACCGCCGCGGCTGGAACATAGGCCGGATCACCATAAAGCTGGCGTAGAACTCCAGCACCATCCAATTGGGCCGGGTTGAACCATGTTACCGATTCAATCTTTCCGTAAATATTGTGCCAGAGCTCGTCGGTCGTCCGCGCTCCAGGGACACGCACTGTCATGCCGACGATTGCAATCGCCTCTATATCCTCGTAGTTCATGCTGACGCTCCTGTTGTACTGGTCCGCTTTCGTCGGCTGCGTGAAGCAGCAAGGCGGCGCTCCGCCGCTTCCGCAGCGCGCGACGCGGAGCTGTTATTGGCCTCTTGTGGTTCAGCGCGCGCCGCGAATGCGGTGGCGAGTGTCGCGACCGTCGGATGGCGGAAAAGATCCACGAGAGAGACATCCCCAACGCGGTCGATTAGCAGACTCCGAACTCCAACAATCAGTACGGAATTTCCACCAAGGCTAAAGAAATTGTCGTTCCGGCCGACTCTATCGATCTCCAGAACCTCTCGCCAAATCGCCGCGATCTTCTCTTCGAGATCGCCGAGCGGCGCCATATCCCCCTCGTTAGCATTGTGATTCACGACTGGATCTGGGAGTGCCTGCCGACTAATCTTTCCGTTGGGCGTCTGCGGCAGGGCGTCAATCCAGACAAAGTCCGAGGGGACCATGTACTCCGGTAAGGTGCGTGAACAGAACGTACGCAGTTCAGCAACAGTTGGTGGCGCATGCCCGGCAACAATCTCGCCGTAGGCAACAAGTCGCCGTCCATCGCCATCTCCACGCACGTCACAAACGACACGTTTGACGGCTTCGTGCGCACCGATCGCAGCCTCGATTTCGCCCAGCTCGATGCGTCGGCCTCGTAGCTTGACTTGGTGGTCAACTCTTCCGAGGAACTCCAGGTCCCCGGATGGACGCCATCGGACCAAGTCCCCGGTGTGATAGAGTCGCGCATGACCGTCGCCTGAGAATTGGTCTGCCGTAAACCGTTCGCTGGTTAGTTCAGGCCGATCATGATAACCGTCAGCGACGGCTCCGCCTGCGATCATCAATTGACCCGCTACGCCGATAGGAACTGGCCGCATCGCGGCATCAACGACATAGGTACGATAGCCCGGCAGCGGTCGCCCGATCTTTGGCGCCTGATCGGGCGACACAGCGCAAGAAGTTGCCCACACGGTAGCCTCAGTCGGCCCATACATGTTGTGAACCGTGCCACCAACGGCGTTGGCAAGGGCAGAAGCCAAATCCGGCGGCAGTGCTTCGCCGCCGACGAGGAGTCGGTGCAGATGTTGCATCTGATCGCCCGATCCACGCTCCGCTAATAGCATGCTGGCAAGGGTAGGCGTGCACTGGATATGACTGACATCATGACGTCGCATATCGTCGATAACGCTGCTGCCACCTTGGTACGTCGTCTCGTCTGCCCCCCGCTTGGTCAAGTACAATTCTCTAGCTGAGGCTAGGTGCGGCAACGCCTCTAGGACGAGTCTGTCGTCGATGCCGAAATCGATGAGGCACCCAACTTCGTCGACACCGATCTCAGACAGCTTTGCCACGGTCGTCGCGACGTCGCCGATCGAGCCGAGGAGTCCATATTCCGCGAAGAATCGCTCGAACCCAAGGTCAAGCAAGCCCTCCAGTTCTTGCTCTGGGAGATCTCGAATATTGACCCCGCGGGCGACGCCTAAGCCCGCCATAAGATCGTATGAAGAGCGGATGTAATCTTTGAGGGGTTGGCGCACCAAGTCTTTCACTACGTGCACGTCATTGCCCACGAAGGTGTGTACCATCAGGGTGACATGTCCCCGCCCCGGCCGGCCGCTCCGGTTCCATGCATCTCGATAGATTGTAATTTTCTCAGCAAGCTCGTCGAGACTCTGACCGATTAAGTGGGTGAGAACACCAGCGCCGGCTTCACCTGCCGCGACAAACGTTTCTGGATGACGCGAACTCGTCAACCAGATTGGCAATTCCTCCTGAACCGGTCGCGGATATACAGAAACGTCGATCTCCTTACCAACACCGTTCCGCCGACGTACCGTGTCGCCTTTCCATAACTTTCGAACCTCTCCAATACCCCGAAGCATCTCCTGCTTTCGGCCTTCGTACCGATCGCTAGCGAGTACGAAATCATCGGGCTGCCAGCCCGACGCAAACGCTATTCCAATGCGGCCGCCGGATAGATTGTCCACGAGCGCCCATTCTTCGGCGACCCGTAAGGGATCGTGGAGAGGTAGCACGACACTTCCCGCGCGAATGCTGATCCGTTGAGTTGTGGCTGCCAGCGCTGCCGAAAGGACGGACGGATTCGGATAAAGTCCACCGAAGGCGTGGAAATGCCGTTCTGGAGTCCAGATGGCGGTGAAGCCATTTTGGTCGGCGAATTTAGCGGCGTCGAACAACAGGCGATATCGCTCGGCTTTCCTATCACTGTCAGACGCGGCGTTACCGAAAAAGAAAAGGCTGAATTCCATCGGCCGCTCCGACGCCGAAGCCGGACGTGCAGGCAACGGTGGCGAGGAGGTCGCATTTTGGAGCCTCTGATCGGCTCTGATCACCACTCGAAAGCCCTTCGTCAATGTCCAAAATATCTCCAGTACCGAGATGTCAAAAGAGATACTTGTAACCGCGAGCCAAGTGCCTGGCGCGTCGGCGCCGAATTGGGCATCCATTGCGGTGAGGAATGTCGCGAGGTTTCCATGCGTGACGCGAACGCCTTTTGGTCGTCCTGTCGAACCGGAGGTGTAGATCAGATAGGCGAGGCGGGCCGAATCGGTGTTGACGGGCGCCAGCTGGACGCCTGAGTTCATGACCGTATCGACTGGCACAACGTGGGCTCCTAAGGAACGAGCCGCAGACAGCATTGATATCGTCGAAACGACGATCGCGGCTCCTGAATCCGAAACCATAAAAGACAAGCGGTCGCTCGGATATTCAGGATCGAGGGGCAGGTACGCCGCGCCAGCCTTTAGAATTCCGAGCAACGCTACGACTGTTTGAACGGAGCGTCCCATGTAAACGCCGACCACGGAGTCAGGACCAACACCGAGAGACTGCAGGTGTACTGCCAAGGCGTTCGCGGCCTCATCGAGTTCTCGATATGACATCGTACGCACGGCATCAACAACGGCCGAGGCACTTGGACTGCGCTTGACTTGAGCCGAAATGCGTTCGTGAACGAGATGGCGATTTTCCACCTCAACTGGTCCGCAAGCCCATTCTTTGAGGATAAGGTCACGCTCGGGCGTCGGTAGAATCTCCAGAAGTGCAAGATCGGCTTCTGGGCGGCTAACGCCTTCGGTGATCATGGTTACGAAGTGCCCGACGATACGGTTTGCCGTTGCTTCGTCGAATAGAGCCGTCGAATAGGCCAATCGAACAATGAGTGATGAGCCATTGTGGATGGCATTCAGTGAGAGATCACCATGGGCTGCCCCGCTCAGACCCATAGGTCGAAGTCCGTCGCTCGTCGCTTCGTCCTCTGTTAGATCCGCCTGGTCCTGCAGAAATGCGAAGAACGCCTGACAAATCGCGCCGTGCGCGGCGTCGGATTCTGGCCGCAAAACCTCGACCAGGTCCGCGAACGGCATTCGGTGTTCTGCATCACGGGCCACCTCTGTCGTCAAGCGATCGACTAACTCGGAAAAGCAGCGCGATGTTGAGACCACAGGCCGCACCACGACGACATCCGTGAAGACGCCCCCGTTCGATTGAGTCAAAGCGCCCTTCTTCCGTGGGAATGACGTGCCAATGGCGATATCCGTATCGCGATTATATCGCTGTAGAACTAAGGCGAACGCCGCCAGTAAAATCGTCTGCACGGACGCATTTTGCTTCCTGCCAAGCGCGGTAACGCTAGCCTCCAATTCAGGAGGAAGGCTGTTCATGATGCTCGCGTATCCAGTTTTCATTTTTGGCGCGCGATGCCGGTCTTCCGGCAGGTGGATGCAAGGGGCGAGATCTGCCAGGCGTTCGCGCCAGTAGGTAATCAGTCGGCTCCGTTCTGGTTCAAATGCGTGCGGGATATTCCACTCCGCAGAAACGAAGATCTCTAGTCTGCCGGCTGGCGCTTTCCAGCCCTGCACGCCGGTCTGCACGAAGGCACCGGATGGTGAGCGCAGCCAAATATGGCCAATCACTCCAGGTTCGACTGGATCACCGGATTTGTCGGCAACAACTAATAATGCATCGTCTTTAGTTTCGTGAATCGCGACCAACGGGTCGCTGTCCGCCGGGCTGACCGGCAGAAATAGCTCCGGTGATTGTCCGAATCCCGTGAGCGCTACAAGCGTGCTGTGGCTTGCGGCGTGAGCAGCAATTGCAGCAGAATGCGCAGGGTTCAGCCCTGTTCCATGGATTATTAGCCCGTCGGTGGCTCTCAGTAGATCGGGTATTGCGGCCAACAGGGCATCCGCCGTAGGCGCTGTCAAAAAGATGGACATGCTTCCATGCTCATCCGTCTCCGAAGGCAGCGTCTTGACGAGTGTCGCTAACGAATCGGTCGCGGCCGGCATTAAATGGGTAACAGAGCTCAAAAGTAATCCGGCCCAGAGCTCCGGCAGGAACTCTTTTGAGTGAGTATCCGAGAACAGCGCAATTCGCGTTGGATGGAAGCGCCGTTGCTTCAAACCGTCCACAAAGGTCACAATTGGATGCTGGGCAACGATCGCCTTGCTTGATCCGACCGCCAGCGGCTTGTCGGACTTTGGTGGCGCTGGTTCGATGAAATGGGCACCATTCAATCGCTCGATGCCGTCCCAATCGTCTACGCAGATGGCCAGCGAAGATGGAAAATTCGCCAGTAGGGTGCGTTCTGTAAGAACGATCTTACCGGATGTCGCCGCAATAAGGTCGAGCCGCCACATCGACGGCGACAAAACTGAGCTGCTCCGCCCCGACAAGGCTGCGGCGATGATCGCAACCACGAGATGAGAGCCTCTGCCAGCGACAATGGCAATTTCCTGTCCGTTCTGGGCAAGCGCCAAAACTCGATCAGCAATTGCGCTGGCTCGCTCGTTCAGCTCGCGGCTCGTAAGGGCGATGTCTCCGCATCGGAGTGCGATCGCTTCCGGGTGCTCCTCGATGCGTCTCAACCACAAGGATGCTAGTGTCGGCCCAGGCGACCCATCCCACGACGCCGAGAACGGCTGCGGCAACTCTGATCTTCCATCATGCGAGCGCGCTAGTCCGGCAATAGCGCAATCAGCTCCAGCCGGTTGCAGGTGGTCTGTCATGTCAGCCTCACAACGCCTTGCGGTGAGGAAGAAACGTCCACGAGGCCGAGCAATCGTCGGGGCCTGCAGGCGACAGCACGAGGAACGACTCGGAGCCGAAATCAAAGCGGCGGCCAGGGACGGGTCTGGCCATCTTTATCTTTAGCTCCACGGTTCCTTCTCGTGAGGACTCGTCCGCGAGAAAGATAAATTCGGCATCTATTCCACGCACTCGGATGCCGGATTCCACGGCTGACACCTCATATCCCAAGGTCGAGAGGATTGCTGCCACCCGTTCAATTCGACCGGGACGCAGTCGGACAGTCACCAGGGCAATGTCTTCCATAAGGTGGTCAGCCGTATGCAACCGGCCAAGGGCCGCGTTGAAACGTTCCGACCGATCCTGCCGGCCACCGGGACCGACCTTCGCACCGATTTCTGCCAAGAAGCCGGGTTGCATTTCATGCAGAAACAATGCGACCGGGCTGATCCCGCCCAGTTCGGGTCTGGTGAATTCATACCAAGGGCTTCGGTCACGACCACCATCGGCCCCTGGCGTAACCCGCTCAACAATTTCGCTGCTAAACGGAACCCCGGCCGAACGAAGTGCTCGATGAGCCCCTTTCATTTCGCCGGGGTGATCGAAGCTGAGTACAATGCCTGCACAGTATTCATTAAACGTATCGTTGCCACCGAATCTGTCTTGGAATATCTCGACAACAGTGTTTTTGCCGTAGGCTCGCGTCGCGGTGTAAGATGACAGAAGTGAGCTCTCCGAAGAGCGTGTTGCAAATCGACTAAACTGTTCACCGCGAAGGAATTCGCATTCGTTGATGAGTTTCAACGCTTCGGCGCCGACCGTCAGGAAGACGTGGTCCAAATGCGGAGGGGTTGCAAATGCCACGTCACGGCCGTCAATCTCATTGTTGCGATGTTGAGTCATTGCGTTGTTATCCATTCCTTCAAGAGGTCGTTGCTTCGCTTCGGATTTATTGCGAATCCGGCCTCTGTCGACCGGAGCACGCGTGACGTCGTCATGCGAGGTGGCACATGTGCGCTTCAAGTCCATCAAATGTTGGCACAAGGACAAAGCCAGTTGGCGCGGTTAGTGCGCAAAAGATTCGAACCGGCGGCCCGTTGCCAAGGTCAATTGTGTGAACTGGCATTCGCGCATAGTTTGTTGAGACAACGTCAGTTCGATTGTTGAATATATAGGTTTCTGGGGCGCTCAACTCGATTCGGTCGTTCCGGATATTGAGAGCCGACGACAAGTAATCCGGATTTCGCACGCTGTTCACAGCCACACGTATTCTTCTCGCCGTGTCACGCGCCGCTGATGGCGAGTCGATCACGTCTGCAACGGGCACGATTGACTCCAGAAACGCATTGCCAATGAACGTGCTATCTATATTTTGATGTACATTCCGCACGTTTACCGGCACGCGAAGACGGAGCGCCGTAGCGCCGCCCAGAAGTGTCGGGCCGTAACGGTGAAATAGAAATGCCGTCAGTGCTTCGTTGAGGGTCGGCACGAACTGATCCGTCGCAAGCTCGGCGCGTAGCGAATCCAAAAGCTCCCGGCCAAAAGCGATTACGCTGAATGCGCGCTTCACGCGGAATTCTTGTTGTTTAGATGCAATCTGCAAATCCGGCGTATTTGACTGGATTATCTGGTCTAGCTGTTGCTCGGGGGATAGACGAGACGGAGGCGCGGCTGCCAACTGTTCGAGCAAATATGACATAAAAAGATAGAACGAATAGCCATCGCCGACCGCGTGCGACATGCTCAATCCAATCACAGCTCCGCCGTTTACGGGGGTCAGAGTAGCGGTGAAAACCGGATCTCCTGGCGCCAGATCCAAGCCAGTCACGAAAAGTGGAAGGTGGTTCGCAGTATCTGAATCGGGATCCCAGATCACTGGCGATCGTACTATCAGGCGTTGCGGGCTCTGTAGCGGTAGCAGCTCGGACGATCCACGCTGCGACCGAGCGAGCGTGGTCGCAAATTGCGGAAATCGCTCGAACGCCCGAGCGAGTGCGAAGTTGAACCGCTCGATGTCGGGCACGTATCTGTAACTGAGCACACGAATGACCGACGGTGCCAGGCCGAACGACTGGTCATAAGCGGAGAGCGGGATCGGAGCCGATTGTCTGATCATCGCTGCCTTCCTCAATATGCAGTCGCTTCGATTGCGCGGCGACGTCGTGCCGAGTGAGCGCACGTTTGCCCGCAGGAAACGGTCGCCCGATTTGACGACAAGCGGCATTGCTCCATGAATTCATTTCGATCACAGGATGATTTGCGCGTGCAACTATCAACCTAGGTAGGTGCGGCGAAGAACATCCGAATTGACCTGCACGATACGAGATTTGTGACTAGCGGCTGAGCGGTTGCTCAAATTCGAGGCTTGACTGGTTCGATCAGGCGGCGGCCGATGTTTGGGCGGCCTTCCAGTTCCCGGGATGCAGGTCGGCGACCTTTCTGGCCGAATGCTAAGGCAGTTTGGCAAGCACGTCCGCCAGCCAAGCTTTGGCATCAACGTTATTGAGTTTGGCGGTCTGGGGCGGGGTGTGCATCGCGGCGGCACGGCGGCCGCCTTAGTCGAAGCTGGCGGAGGTCCAGTTCTTGTGGCCGACGGCAACGGCGCACAGCTCGCGTTCGGGAGCATTGTGGTCATGCTCCGCCGACGGTTATCGACGAAGCACGTGAACACCTCCCAGCGCTTGAGGCTGTAGTCGATCGCCTTGGCGGTCTCGCTCTTGCCGGGCGGCCCGGTGCGGCGTTCGCGCAGGAAAGCTTCAAGCTCTTCGACCAGCGAGCTGCTGCGCTCGTTGCGCAAGGCCTTGCGCTGGTGGGCCGGCAGGATGTTGATCTCGCCCTCGACAGCGAACAGCGCATCGATCTTCGCGATCACTTCGGTTGCGATCGGCGCGTGCTTTCAGCCGCGCGATCTCGAAGAACTTGCATCTTGCACGTGCCCAGCTGCCGACCTCGATGATCGGACCGGCTCGCGCGAGGCCTTGTAGAGGTCGTTCAAGCCGGCATAGGCATCCGCCTGCATTGGCCCGGCATAACCGGCAAGATGCCCTCGGGATGTGCGCCGGTGCGGCCGGGCGAGTAAAAGAACGACGCCGCTGGCGGCGCATGCCCGACGAAGGGGCGATCGTTGGGAACGTGGGTCCACACCCGGCCGCTGCGCGTCTTGCTCTTGGCTAGAACCGGCACCGTGGTGTCGTCGGCATGGATGCGCTCGCCCTTAAGCACATGCGCCTTGATCGCCTCGACCAGCGGCATCAATGTAGCAGCCGCCGCTCGGATCCAGTCGGCGAGCGTGGAGACGTCCAGCGCCACGCCCACCGTTCCATCTCGCGTGGGCGCGCGGGACTGCGCCTGCTGGCGTTCGAGGTCATCGGCACGGAATTGATGGGAGCCAGATCGGCTATATCGGCGAGGGCATCGAGCACAATGGCGACGGGCGTGACTAGCGCCGTTCTCCGTCGCAAGCGGATGCCAAACGGCATTCTGGATATGAACGCTGCTTCATATCAAGGAGAGGCGGAGCTGACTTTGGCGAGTTGAGCTTCGCAGGCCCGTCGGCACCACCAGCGTAGCAGCGCCAACCTGCGCAGCGTCTTCCCTCAGAGTTTTAGCCTGGTCAACCCACCTGACAAGGTTGCAAGGATACATATCGCCATCATTCGCCTGATCGGCCATCCGATACGGATAAACCCGGATTGGATGGAAACATGCTTAGCCCCCTTCGGGCACCCGGGCTGCCATGGCGGATCTACACTATCGGTAACAATTATCCCAGGCGGCTGACCGACGTCGTGACGCTGCTGGAGCATGAATTTGGCTGCTTCGTTCGAAGCGGCAATATTCGAAATCTGCCGTCACATGCAGAAACATTGTGTTGCAGAGGCGCGCTGTTTTTGCGAAGTCTCCATCTATGAGCCCGAATTACGAGTTTGTGTTTCGACGAGCACTTTCGCTAGCAGGCGTTGAACGTCCCCGCGTCTTGGATTACGGCTGCGGGCGCGGCGAGGTGGTGGTCTATGGACGAAAGGCGGGCTACGAGTTCTTCGGAGCGGACCTCGATGCGCCGGCCTCGGAACGTCCTGAGCACTTCCGAGCGCTCCGCAATGGACGCCTCGACTTCGATGAAGGGTTCTTCGACGTTGTGATATCCAACCAGGTCTTCGAGCATGTGCGAGACCCGGAGCTTGCGGTCTCCGAGATCGCGCGCGTACTAAAGCCCGGAGGGGCATTCCTGGCTTTGTTTCCTGACCGCACATCGTGGTTCGAGGGACACGTGGGACTTTACTTCGTACATCACATGCCCGACCTATTGGCACATCTCTACATGCGAGCCGCGCATCGGCTCGGCTTCGGCTATTATCGGGAAGGCAAGAGCAGCAAAGAGTGGGCCGACTTTATGCTGCGGCAGCTCAAGACTGACGTTTTCTACTACTCGCCGCGTGAGTTGCGAAGATGGTGGCGATCGGCCTTTGGGGCTGCGCCAGCCTCCGCTGAGGCGGACTTCATGCGATTCCGGATTCAGTCCGCAGGACGGCCCGGGCTGTCGTTGCTCGCTCGCCTGCCAGCTGCCGCGGAGATCCTCTCGTTCGTCTGCCGCAAGCGCGCCGGTATTGTCTGGGTAACCCGCAAGACGGACGTCCCAGCCTGATTGAACTCCGTCATATCAGGCGAGTTTGACGTGCTCGCTACTTCCAATCGAATCGCCTGGTGAAGTCGGGGACTGTGATCATTTTGCTGAGCTGACCGCTCTCGTCTCATCGCCGTTGGGCGGCGAAGCGCGCCGGACGGCAACGGCGTGGCAGCTTCCGTACCGGTGCAGCTAGTCGGCGGCGGCGCTCTCGGTCGAATCGCCCGAGGCCAGATTGCGAAGCCGGAGACCGATCGTAAGATCTGTAAGGCTCCGAGATCCTCGGCGAAAGGTAGAGACCACGCTCGCGGCAGCAGCGATCGTCGCGATCTTCATCAAGTCGGCCAGCTGGCGTCGTAAATGTCGGCAAGACCGCCAAACTTTCGCGCATGGTCCTGCATTGCGGGACAAAGCTCCTCAAATCTCCCGTTGGAGAGATCAATAAACGGCAATTTCAACCGTCTTGTTCAGGAAGGCTTCCAGGATCCCCTCCCTTTGCGGCCCGCGGACTGACCGGTGATCGATCTTGCAGCTCAATCGAGAGCTAACCGTCGAGCGACAGCCACAACGCTCGTGGTCGTGAATTCAGCCCTAGGAGCGGCCAGCATCGACCCGGCCAGCATAGAAAAAGGCAGCCTTCCAGAACCGCCCTCCTCGACTGTCGCACCGGCCGCGTTGTCTTACGACACTCCCTCCGCCCTTCGTACCGCGCATCTTCACGGGTTGAGCGATTTGCATATCTGCCGCGTGTGCTTCGCAGGTCGCGAGCGTCGCCGGCCGATCTTGAGCGCGTGGGATAGTTCGACCTCATCGCGTAGCCGGCTGGCCGGCCCCAATAGACGTCCAACAACTACTTTCGACAATTTTTGGTCGTAGGTTATAATGATGATCGCTTTGCGCGTATTCGACTCATGCAACCTCGGCGAGCTTTTGTCTTGCTCGTGCGGATGATCGTTCGTATGATTCGAATGTGATCGGATCGTGAGAAAAGTTCACTACCGGCATACATTCCTTCCCAACGCTCGCGAGACCCGGCCAGTGTTACAGCGACGTAGTTTTCTCGGGCTTCCGCTATTGGCGTTGTGTGGCTCGGCGAATTCGGCCTGGGCGGGCAACTCCGTCGAGACGTCCAGAGTCAGAGTGACGATCGGCGGAAAGGCATTCCTACAATACGCACCGGTCACACTTGCCGAGCGCCTTGGCTTTTTCAGGGACGCGGGCCTCGACCCGGAGCTTCTTGACGTGAGCGGCGGATCCAAGGCGCTCCAGGCTCTCGTGGCAGGAAGTGCTGAACTCACCGCTGGCGCTTTCGACCACACGATTCAGATGCATGCCAAGGGACAAAAGATCGTCGGGGTTGTGCTGTTTGGCAGGCATCCGACGTTCGCATTGGCCCTGCGAAAAGAGAAGGCTGCGGACTATCGCGACCCAAGCAGCCTGAGAGGCATGAAGATCGGGGTCACGGCATTGGGATCCCAAACGCAGTTCATGGTGGAGTACATCGCTTTGCGAGCTGGTGTCTCTCCGGCCGACATTTCCTTCGTCAGTGTCGGAGGTGGCACAGGTGCCGTAGCAGCGATCCGCAACGGCGCTGTGGATGGGGTCGTCACGGGTGAGCCGGCGCTTACGGCGCTGACCGCCGCAGGTGACGTCAAACTGGTCGCGGACACTCGCACCAACGAGGGGACCATCGGCATTTTTGGCGGTCTCTATCCGTCAGGGACGATCTACGCGCGGTCAGACTTCATCGAACGCAATCCCGATACGCTCCAGGCCTTTGTTCTCGCGATGGTGCGCGCCCTGCAGTGGATTGATCGCGCGTCCGTCGATGAGATCGCCGATGCGCTCCCGGAGGAATGGGCCAAACCTGATCGAAACATCTTTCTCGCCTCCATCCGGGGCACCCGAGACATGTTTTCGCCCGATGGCCGGTTCAGCGCCGAGAGCGCGGGGATCGCATTTCAGGTGTTGTCGACCGTCGACCCACAATTGCGTGGCGTGAAGGTCGATCTCGCGGAGACATTTACGAACAGATTCGTCGAAAAGGCTCTCCAGACGCTAGCATCGAAATAGCATCGTGGAGAGTTCGAGCCGATGAACACGCCCGCGGCACTGTGGGATCGAGGCTAGGTGGTGGCGCCGCGAGCTCCGCAGCATTCGAACGCTTCTGCTTCGGCCGTCAAGAAAACGGCGCCGAAGACGCGTCCGACAGATAAGCCCAAGCGCCCAAAAGGACGGCCCGCGATCCTTGCAAGACGGCGGCGCGACATACCGCTTCATCATCAGGTGTTCTTGGTCCTGCAGGACGAAATTGCAGAACGCCGCTATGCACCAGGAGAAGTCTTGCCGGCGGAGGCCGATCTGGCTGTGCTCTTCGGCGTCTCGCGCGTGACGATTCGGGCAGCTTTGGACACTCTCGATGAGCTCGGACTGATCGAACGCCGCCAGGGTATCGGCACGTTCGTACGGGAGCTCTCGAAGCCGGAGCCTCTTACCGTGCCGATGATGGACCTCGCTGCTCGAAACAGGGAGATCGTGCGCACAACGCGAGCTCACGTGGTCGAGTTCGAGTTCAAGGTGGCCCCTCGTCACGTTCGCGAGCACTTCCAAGCCCAGCCAGGCGACCTTTTCCAGCGCACAGTTCGCATCCGTTACATGAATGACTGGCCAATCATGCAGGTCACGACCTACATTCCGGAAGCGATCGGACGGCAATTTGGTCCTGAAGACATGGAAGGAGGGTCGCTCTATGCGATTCTGCAGCGCTTCGGCATCACATTCACATCTGGCGAGCAGATTGTGACGGCAGCTGCAGCCGACCCCATCGTCGCAGCACGCCTCAATGTCGCGATAGGCGCACCGCTCTTGAAGGTGGTGCGCATTCATTTCGACAGCGTCGGACGTCCGATTCAGCACTTCGAGCTGCTGGCTCCACCTGCAACCTACGAGCTTCGTATGCCATTGAAAGACTTCTAGCCTGCCTGTAGGCGCGCCAAGTCCCAAGCACGTCCCGTCCAAACTGACATTTCGGTGCGCGTGCGAAGGAGAAGCGCTCACAATCTCATGGGGCCGCGCCGTGGCCGGACCGGCCCACACCGGGAGGCGTCACAAGACATGAGCCTCTGCACGGCGGCCGAACGATACAGATGACGTCCGAACCAGTTTCCCCTTCATTCCCTCGCTTTCAATCGACGGTCCCTCACTACGTGGCCGGGCGACCGAATTACGCACCCGCGCTCATCCAAGTCGTGGCGGATCACCTTCGTCTGACCAAGGACCACCGATTGATGGATCTCGGCTGTGGGCCAGGGTGGCTCGGCATCGCATTTGCGCCCCTGGTCGGCAAGGTCATCGGAATAGATCCGGAGCCTGCCATGCTAGAGGCTGCTCAGGCGATCGCCAACGCGGCGGCCGTTGAGATCGAACTGATCGAAGGTAGCTCGTTCGACCTCAGCCCGCAGCTCGGCCGCTTTCGCGCCGTGGCGATTGGACGCGCCTTTCATTGGATGGATCGCGCCGATACGCTGCGAAAGCTCGACCCATTGATCGAGGAGGACGGCGCAGTCATGCTGTTCAATGACGTACGTCTCGATGTCCCACAGAACGCCTGGTACAAGCGTTACTCGGACGTCGTCGATCGGTTCACCAACAAGAGTGTCGGTTTCGCACCCGAGCGCTTACGTCACGAACCGATCCTGCTGGAGTCGCGCTTCGGTCAGCTCACCAGAATTGGTGTCATTGAGCAGCGTCTCGTGCCTGTCGCTCGCCTGATCGACCGCGCACTATCGATGTCGACCTCCTCGCCTGAACAGCTGGGCGTTCTCGAAGGTCAGCTCGCGCAGGAATTGACGATGGAGATGTCGCCATTCGCAACCGCCGGCGGCGTCGTAGAAGTCATTGAATCGCAGGTCCTCATTGCGCAGCGCCGCTGAGGCTCACAAGCTTCGCTGCCCAATCGACCTACTTGGCCGCCCAACAGGGGCGAGCGCGCCGGCACACGCCAGCCGCCAAAGGTCATCGCACCGCTCCATGACGAAAACGGCCCGCAGCAAAGACCTTAGCTCAGCTCTACACCGGCGACTGAACAAGCGGATTCGATCAGATGCCGCACGGTCCGGGCATCCCAGTCGAGCCTCTCGGGGACGTCCGCCCAGTAATTTGAGAGCACATGTGCAGCATGTCGCGCCTTTACCCCCAGACCAACGACCGTTCTGGCCGGAATCGCCATGATGGCGCGTTCAATCGGGTCAAGCGAACTCAAGACCGCTTCGATGCGCTCGACACCGGGCACCACCACGCCGGAGATCTGCGATTTTGCATCCCAGGTGGCCGCAGCTGATTGCGCATCTTGCTGCTGGAGAGTTGCGAGTTCTGCAGAGAGCGCTTCAAAGCTGCGTCCGAGGGCAACCAGCACGGCGTCGGGATTGCTTTCGATGGCTTGCTCATCGAGCGTCAGACCACCTGGCTCGACGGTTGCCAAAATCCGCAGGGTTTCATCAAGAGACATCACCGAACTCCAGGCCGAAAACGGTCGGTGGAAGGTCGCCGACAGCCGATCGGTTGCAAGGGATCGACGTGCACCCAGCGGACGAAGTCCGCCTCTCCTTCTCGACGTGAGACGATATCGCCCAGTCGTATCAACATCAATACAATATCTGTTTCAGGCCGTCATCAATAGGTCCCAGACTGCCAGAGTCCCGTCACGACGCAATGCGGAGAGCTCGCATCGCGACGCAGGAAACGGCGTTGTCTTTGACGCCGGCTCATTTCACGCGACGTGCCGAGACGAAAGGAGGTTGCGTTCGGCCAGCTTGACTCATGCCACGCAAGCCTGCGCTTGGCGAGCTACCGAAATTGGTGATCCTACACCAGCGGCGGAGTCACCGGCTAGAAAGCTCGTCCGGCGTCCGCAGTGCGGCCTATTGCTGCGTTGCCACTATCATCGCCACTCGTCTTACGCGAGTAGCCAATGCCTGTTCGCCTCACTCGGCACGGCGCTGAACGGCCTCCGTCATGGCGCGGACGCACGTTTGGAAGCCGATGCGGGGTCCGATCGTTGCGCCATCCAGAATGAACCTCGATCTCCCAGATCATGCCCTGAGATGTTCCGCGGGCCCGCCTCACGGCCAGCCTCAACACCCGCGCGGTCAGAATGCATGCTGTGGCGCGAACGGACCAATCTTCCATTCTTGCCGGTGCCAGCTTGGTCATTCGCAGTCGCTGTGGCCGTCCGAACCGTCCCATCCGCGTCATATCATGGGACGGCGCAATCAACGGTTCCGGTTGAGCAGACGGTTGCGACATGTCGCGCCTGAATTGAGCCAAAGGCATGCCGCGCCGCGTTGCTGCGGACCCAAGCACGAACTGCCAGGTTTCAAGGCAATTGACGCATTGCAAGCGGGCCGCTCAACAGCCGGAAAGCTCGCAAGACCGCACTCAACCACTCGCCATCAGGGGTGCATCAATCATCCTCGTACTGCATCGCGCAGCTATCAAGGGGTTGATGTAACGTTCTCGACGAGAGACGCACCGACAAGCCGAGCTGGTCTGGAGCCAGTCGAACCGCAGGGAAGGATGAGGCGCCTGTAGTGCACCCGCAACCTGTCATTTCGGTGCGGGCGCCGGATGACGGCATCAACGTCGTCGAAGAGCGGCTTGCCTGTACGAAGCACATAGTCGTAAACGCCACGGACCATTGGCCGTAATGATAGTCCGGCTGCTCCTCGAGCGGCAATCCCGGCGCATGCCGTTGCCAGGATCTGCCGAAGCTTCAAACCAAGGCAAGCGGCTCAGGAGGTCATCCAAGAAGCCCAATCATGTCGATCAGCACGTGGGAACGCGCTTGCGCCTGCGACGGAACCTGCTCGATCTCAGCCAGGATGACCTGGCAGGACGCCTCGGCGTAACAGCTCAACTCATTCAAAAGTATGAAGCGGGCGAGACCCGGATCAGCGCATCTTGCGCTGTACGAAATCGCAAACCAGCTCGCTGTTCCGATCACGTGGTTCTTTGACGAGATTGACGTCAAGGCAGGCGCCGCTGTGCCAGAGGCGTCTCATGAGCAGACGGTGGACTTCGGTGAGCTTGTGACCAAACGCGAATCTCGCCAACTGCTCGAGCTCTATTTCGGCATATCCGACGAGCGGCTTCGCCGAAAGGCGCTGCAGATGGCTGAACTTCTCCGCTCGCGCGACGACGAGTAATGCGCTCAGGACATCGGCCAAGCCGAATGACTGAGTTTTCGCATCCCCTGATGCAGTCCTTGCCAGAGGGTCGACGTCCGCGGCGGCTGCGAGACGGACCAGCGCGCCGATCATGCTGATCGCCGTTGGCTACGCAGCAGATTTCGATAGCCGCCTCGGATCAGGGTCTGACCTGTTTGAACCAGCCGGATCGTCCGGCTGCGCAGGTCGTGCGTTTTCCATCCCCGATCTTCAACTCGCTCGGACCCGAACAGAACCGTGGCGATCGCCCGATAATTCTGGCCCTCGAGGCGGCCATCCAAGGCGCGCAGCGCAAGAACGAGGCGCCGGCGCTGCTGAATGGGCCCGGTGTGAGCCGGCAGCCGGATCGGACCTCGTCTCAGCGCCGTCCAAAGCCGATAGGCCGCGCGCGTCTGCAAATCGAAATCACGGTCGAGCGGCAGTTCGACAGCCACGGCCGTCCCCTTCGCCGGAAGCCGGGAGAGCATCAGCCGGTGCGTGGCGCCGCCCAACTGCAGCACCGCGTACCAGCCGTCGGACGCCCGTCTCAGCTCGGCGCCGGGCGATCCGCGAAGGTCGAGATGAGAGAATGGCGCGAGCGCACCTTGCGAGGTCGGAGCAACCCGAAGCACAGTCGGCAGCACTTCCGGCGCCCAGAATATGGCCTGAGCATCAAACCGGCGCATTGGGTCAGCCGCGAAAAGAAAGCCCCCATCGCTGCCGGAATTCAGGATCGGTCGGGCCGTCTTTGTCTTGTGCAAGCAGATCGCTGTAATCTCGCCGATAGTCTGGATTACGACGTAGACATTCCCAGGCAAAGTCGGCCGCATCGGCTGTTTCGAGCTTCTTGTAAGACTCGGACGACCGCCAGTTGAACTCGCTCATTACACACTCGTCCCTGCCATTTCCGCTCTCTCACCAAGGTTTGCAGAGGCTAGCAACGAGGGCTCCTGCACGGGGCTATCAATCTGCGGAGTTGACACCGATCGAGCGCAACACAGTGGATTTTGCGTATTCCAGGGACTTTCGGTTTCACTCAAATCGCGCGATTCCGGGCAGCGATGATGAGGCCCCGCTGCTGTCTGCGGCATACCAGCCTCGCCTCAGGTCCACTTTGCTAAGGATTTCAGCAGATCGACGGCGGTCGCGCGACCCTATCAAGTTTGCTTACGCTCAAAGCTCACGCGCGCTCTCAAATGGCGCTCACACCCGTTTGAGAAGCGCTTCGTCCGCCCTTGGCAATGTCGGTCAAGCGATCTGGGCCACAGCTCAATCTGCGGGGGCGAGCTGATGTTCCAGCCATCGTGCCGCACGATCGGAGATCAGCTCCGGACGAAGTCCGGCTACGCCGGCGCTCCTGTGAGGCGCCCCTATCGTAAGCCATTCCCCGAGCGCGCGCGCCCACCCTGCGGCAGGATCAATAGCCAAAAGAGGTGCAGCCAAGCTGCCCTGGCACAATGGGAGACGCCATACCGTTCCCTCAAGCACACATATGTCGTCGCGAACGATGACAGTCCAGTGCTCAACAAATCCGGACCATTCGAGCGCAGATGGTGGCGGTGACGTTCCTGTGCGCAAGCAGCCGAGCAGCTTTGCTGCGAACACAAGGTTCGCCTTTGACCACCGCCAGTTCGTCCCGCAATCTGCCCGATGGGGACAGAGCAGACGGGCAGTATCCGCTCGTGCAAGGGAAGGAGCATCCGTTGCGACGCTAGGTCCGATGAAAACTGGTGTCTTGACCATGCCGGCCTTCTCGCTGCTCAAAACAAGATTTCAAACAGAGACTAAAGGTCGATCCGATTGACGTATGGCGCTTTCACGTCGACGGCGACCGTATCGTCGTCTTCACCGCACTGAAGGATTTCCCGATATGCAGAAACTGAGTGGCCGGTCCCTCCTCGCCGGCTTCACACGTACGCTCCCGTCCAGGGGATGGGACAAAGCCATCTGTATAGACCTGTTGCCAGGATGACTCTTTGCCGCCGTCTCATCGCTCGCTGGGCCTACTGGGCGACCTCAAGCCGCTCGACGGGCGACGCGTCATTCGAGCTGGCGAACAGCCTTGCTTCCAGCATCGATTGCAACGGCGCAACATCTCCCCTTCGCAACGCGCCGATCGCATTTGGAATCCCAGCCGCGACACGAGCATCGGCGCGACCAGCTGCAATGGCTTGGAACTTGAACCCGATGTCGTCCCAGCTCATGGGGTTCGTAGGTTCTCCCTTCGGCGCCAACACGGTCCGCTCAAAGGTGCCCGAAGCCGTGGTGATGCGAACCCGCCCAGGAACCGCAGCCGGGAACATCAGCTCAAATTCGGGATTGACCGTCATGTGGACGCGTCCAGCGATCTCGATGGCTCGTTGGTCTGTCAGCGACTCGTTGCTCAAGGGGAGCAACGCTGGTGCGCCGCTGGTCGCGGCGACACCGAGGCAGAACGGAAGGCTGTATTGCGCTCCTTCCAGCGTACGCGGCTCCACCTCGTTGCTCAGGGTCAACGACCTCCCAAAGGTCTCCACATCGATGCTGATGATGGCTCCCGGATGAATGTCATGATCGCTCAGCAATGTGATCAGCGCGTCAATCGGCGCGTGAATCCAACGGCAGCAACTATAGGGCTTGAAATAGGTGCTGTTGATGAGCCAACTCGTTCCGAGCCCGTCGAGAAGCCGCGCGCGATCGTAACGTTCTGAACTGTCCAGAATGTCGATCGGTCCGGTGAAGCCCTGCTTGGCCAGATCGGCCGCCAGGATGCCATTGGCAGCTCCCCATGGGATGCCCTCTTTGACACTGTTGCCTCTGAACCGGGTGTATGGAGTAGCCGACTGGCTCGGTGCCGTTGTCCCAGCGATTGAGATCGCGTGTGCGATCTGGCTCTGCGACAGCCCTCTCAGCCAACCCACCGCTGCCGCAACCGCTTGACCGCTCCAGAGGCCGCTGTTCACCGTCGGCACGCTTCGCAGATCCCGGGCAGCAGAAATACGAACGCCTATCTCATATCCGATGGCAATGGCGGCAAGCGCCCGTTGCCCATCCAAGGACGGACTGCCGAGCAGTGACAATACCCCCGGAATGATCGCTGCGCCGGGGTGCCCCGAAGCGGCGCGGTGGCCATCATCCAGGTCGAGCGAGCACGCGCAGGCCGCATTGACGAAGGTTGCCCCCGCAGCGGTCGACCGCTCTCCTGAGAACCACATCGTCGCCGGTCCATGGCCCCAGGTCGCGCTCGCTATTCGGCGCACGGCCACCGCATTTGGCGTCTCATGGCCGGCTATCGCGGCGGTCATCAAATCGAGCACGCATTTCGCCGCGCTGATCTGGGCTTCTTCTGGAACTTTGCTCGCGCTGACCCATTCGGCCAACAGCTCGGCAGCGGTGTATGTCATGCGGGCCTCCAGGGATCTTCAACATGTGTGCCGATCGGACGAGGTGAGGTAGCGCAGCCGTCCGACTCATGATTGGCAAACCGAACTCTATCGAAGTGGCACGAAGCTGGCCTTTGAGCATCTTCCGCGCGAATGGCAGCAGGAAGTCAAAGTCGAATTTTGCGAGCACCTATTCGTCGGAGTTATGGGGTTGAGCCGGATCCGCGCCGATCATTTCAGTCGGTTTTGGCGCGGACCGTCGCGGTGTGGTGCCACTTGCCGGGCAGGCGAAGCTTTGGCGAAACTCCGGCCAGCTGCTCGTACATCGCAATGAAGAGATTTGAGGCGATCACGACGGCAATCCCGGCCAGCTCGATCGGGACCGGCATCTCACGCCAGACGAGGAGACCGATCAGAAAGGCAAAGACGAAGGTGGCGTATTCGAAGGGTGCAACGACGCTCGCCGGCGCCATCTGGTAGGCCTTGGTGAGCAGAATCTGAGCAGCGCCGCCCAGAACACCAATTGTGACGAGGATCGGCAAGTCAGTCACGCTCGGCCAGACTGCAGAGAACGGCAGTGTCGCTGCGCTCACCAATGTGCCCGACAGCGAAAAGTAGAAAACAATGGCCATGCTCGTCTCGGTGTCCCGCATCTTGCGGATGGAGATCAATGCAAGGGCCGTAGCCACCGCACCGGCCAGCGCGAACAAGACTCCCGCGGAGAGCCCCCGGCCATCGGGATGGGCCATCAGCAGCACGCCGCCAAATCCGAAAACGACGGCAACAAGACGATGGAGGCGAATGCTCTCCCCGAGCAAGGGAATGGCAAACAGCGTAATGAACAACGGTGCTGCGTAGCCCAGCGCCGTCGCGGTCGCGAGCGGCAGCATCCCGACCGCCGTGAAGCTGAAGAAGAGGGAGCAAAGACCGGCAACGGAGCGGCGCAGATGAGCGCCCGGCCGCCCGGTGCGAAGCACGCGATAACCGCCGAGACGCCGGACAAGCCAGAGAATCGGCAGCAGAGCGAAGAAACTCCGAACGAAGACGATCTGTCCCACGGGGTACTCGCCGCCCAACTTCTTGATCAAGGCGAACATGACGGCGAGCACCGCTGCCGAGAGCACCTTATAGCCGATTGCCGGCAGGTGAGATGACACCGAGCTGTTTGGCACGTCCTGCCGGCTGCTGATGATCGTCATACAAGCCTCATGGTCGAGAAGCGGCCAAGATCTACGCGATACGGCGAAGCTCATCGTCCCAGGGCGCAAGCGGTGCACTGAATGTCTCGATCACCTGGCCCTTGGAAGCCGCATCCAGTCCCAGCCTGCGCAGATTTCGGCCGGTCTCCAGATAGTCCGTCTCGTTGACGATGGAGGCCAGATCGATGATCGACTTGATCGCGGTGGAATGGAGGCCGACCTTGACGCCGAGCTCGAACCAGGGAACCAGAACGTATGGAACGTCCTGCACAATAAACCTGTCGCGCATGTGCGTCGGCGCCATCTTGGTCGTGTTGTGTTCGACCGTCTCTCTGGCGAACTCGCCGAAACTGGCGAAGGCCCTGTCGTAGTAGCTGTTCATGATCGCCACGACAGACTGCGGTTTGAAGCCAAATTCCCTGGCGATCGCCATTCTCTCCTTGTCGACTTCGTCGATGACGCGGGCGACCGACGCCGACATTCCTTCACGATAGAAATAGAAGTCGCCCCTTCGCGTCTCGATCCATCCGGCGTTCATCAGCGCCGGCGTCGGATGAATCACTCCGGTAATGCAAGACATGCCGATCTCGAGAACATTGCTGCGCCACTCCAGCGGCATCGGGAAGATCGCGCCAATCTCATCGCGCAACGCTTCACTGACGTCGACCGGCATCGCTGCGATCGGCATGATGCTCTTGATGCCCATCACCGTCACCTTGCCATCCTGCATTCTCGAGGCGTAGGGCGCCGTGGCGGTTTCGAGGATGTACCGCGCATTGATTTGTCTGCGCGCCATGAGAGCGAAGAAGTTGCCCGTGATCGAAATGACGACATGCTTGCTGAGGTCGAACTTTGCGAGTTCGCTCAGGACGGCCTCATGGCCATATGACGGGACCGTGATGATGATGAACTTGGAGAACCGGACGACGTCGGCCATGTCCGAGCTGACATCCGGATGGAAGCGGCCTTCGATCTTGAGGCCTGCTTCCAGATAGCCGTTGCGGTCGATTGTCTCCGCGTGCCGGCGATGCTCGGGATGCGCGTACAACAGTACGTTCGCTCCTCGACTGGCAAGATCGGCCGCGAACGCACATCCGCAATTCCCGGCACCAATGATCGAAACCGACGTCTGCATGTCGCTGCTCCATGACGCAACCTAACGTAGATTCAAGTATTCTTGGAGCAGCACGATCCGGTCAACATAATAATCCTGTAAACATACGGAAGCATCTCGCTAACGTACGCGCCTCGGACACTAATAATGGGCTGGCGATGAAACGCATAAATGCGCGCATTGACTTGCCTTTGCAGTCAATAGATCGCCTTTATCTTTGCACGACTTGTTCACGCGCGCGGAGGCGTCATCCTCGCTCGGTCAAAGGCAACCGCCAGGATCATGCTTCGTCCAAAGCGAGCTCCGGGACGCACCAATTCATGCGGAGAGGTGCGAAGTCACAGCCTGCAGGGAATTCGTCTCGGCGTGGCGTCGAGCTCCAGGCTCACCGCGTATGCGACAGCTGTTGCAGGTTCTCGTTCGCCTCGACCATCCCTGGAGCAAGACTGAGATGATCTGGCCCACCGAAGCTCCACCAGGTCGCAGCCATGGCACCATACTGGGCGAGCAATGCTGCTCGACAGTTACCAGGGGTCGATTGAAGAATAAGATCGCCCCGATAACCTGCGAGTCTCAGCTGATTGAGCGCGCCGGCGAGGTTGGTTCGCTGACGAGACGGCGAAGCGCGGTTGACGTGCAAATTCCAGTCCTTCAGGTGGACGTTCACGATCCGGTTGCCGCAGGCGGCAAGGGCCTCATGCGCATCAGCGCTCGTCGAAGGTCGACATCCAACCGTGTATGTGATGCCGAATCGGTCTGCCGGGTATGGTTCGATCAGCGATGCCAAGGGCAGCGGATCGAGATCAGACTCAAGGGAGAGGACGACGCCGCAAGCCTCAAGGAGCGGCGCAAGCCGATCCAGTCCGGATCGAAGTGCCGCCGCCTCGCGGGAGGAAAGCTGTTGCCCGCCGTTCGCGAGTGGCACCACGAGGAGCTTGATGCCGATCTCAGCACACGCCTCGATCACGGCACCGAGCAGATCGAGCCTCGCCCAATGCTCACGGCCGGTGACCTTGTAGAAGGGGGATTGCATCATGAAGTCGGCGGACAGCGATGGAATGCAGATGTCGCACTCGCGACTAAGCCGCCGCATCTGATCTCGTCCGGTGGTCGACATCACAGGATTCATCAGGATCGGCTCTTCACCGATCCTCCACTCGATCAATTCGAAGCCGACTTTTTGGGCAACCGAGAATTCCTCGCGCCAGCAATCCGTGAGAAAGCCTCGTCCTCTCTTGTCAGCCGGCTCCATCAGATCACCCTGCACAAATCCGATGCGGCTGACCATCTGCGCCTCTCCGAAAATCATATCATGGATCCTTCGACTGGACGCGCCAAAGCTTGATGACTTGCGACCGGCTGCGGCACGGAGAGCCTGCACCGCAAAGATAGGGCGGCCGACCACACACTGCCACTACCAACCCTGGTAGAGGTCCGCTGTCCGGAGCGCAGTCTTCTTGTTCCGCAGCGACGACCGCCATATGCGGAATTGCATCACCATTCACGGATCCGTACCCGTCCCAAGGTTGCCGACGGCAGCCGTACACGTCCAGCCCCCTATCCGGCTTGGTAGCTTCCGCGCGCGCCGGAAGCTGCTCTACTGCATCCGATGATGCAGACACATGATGGAGATTGGAATGGTGCACAAGGCAGTCCTAGCTGGCAGTGACGAGCCTGCCGAGGAGTTCTGCAGTGTCGCAAACTCAGCTAAAAATCAGGACAAGGGCCTTGCATTCGCGACCGGCTGGAGACCGGATTCGGGGGTCGACCAATCCGCGGCGGGATGCGACCAGATGTCCGCGCCTGGTTCTAGAGCCCGCGACGAAGGCCGCTCCATCTCCGTGCCTTCGAGACCACGCGTCCTGCTGGTCGGCGACAAGGGATTCACGAGCCTGCTCAAATACATTCTCGAGAGCAACGGCTTCGACTGCATGCTGACTGACACCCTGACAGATGCGATCGCCTCCGCCACCGCCGCGCGCCCCGGCTTGATCGCCCTGGACGATGTATCGTGCGGGGATCGCGTAGCCTTCGCGCTCGAACAGTTGCACCGGGACCCTGCAACGCAGAATGTCCCGACGCTGATCATGGCAAGCGTATCGCCTCACCTCGAGGAGGCGTGCGTCCATGCGGATCGGACAAGCTATATATTGAAGCCGTTTCTTCCGGACATCTTCATCGACCGGCTGCGTGGCCTTCTGCGCGAATCGACTTGTTCCAGTCCCAAAGTGCTTCGATTTGCCGACATTGTCATGGAGTCCGACGCGCATCGCGTCTCCCGAGGAGCGCGCTGCATTCGCCTCTGCCCCGTCGAATATCGGATCTTGCAACAGCTCCTCGAATGCCCCCGAAAGGTCTTTTCTCGGGAGCAGATCCTATCCAGCATTCGAGCACATACTCAGGAGAACGCCGTTCGCTCAATCGATGTTCATATCAGCCGGATTCGCAAGGCTCTTTGTGAACGTGGCGAGCCGAACTATATCCGTACGGTGCGAGGATTGGGCTATTCGCTCGACTTCGCCCCGGACGGACCTGCCACCTACCTTCCCCGACCTGAGCCGGTCAGCAACGCGCGAATGCTGCACCGATCGGATCGGATAAGCCCCACTCGCCGCTGATCAGGGAGCGGCTCTCGCGCTAGCCTCCAGCGAAGCTTCCGCTCGGTCGACTTCAATCCAAGGAATTGGACGACTGGATTACGATCACGGCACACTCGCCAATGAACTTCTTTGGCGGGGCTTCAAGTCATCGCGCTCCGATGCGCAGGCCCCCCCACGCGATCTCGCTTGTTTCCGGGAAGTAGCATGCCCGGAATCGGCCGTCCCCCGACGTCTCCAACTGCGGCCTTTCGACGGAACATAGACCTTCCGCTCGCGCGCAACGCGGATGAAAGCCACAGCCCGAAGGCGGATTGGCTGCAGAAGGAACCTCTCCCACGATCTGGATCAGAGGCCGGCGGGCCCTCGGATCCGGCACTGGATAACTGTCGCGCAGAAGCCTGGTGTAAGGATGCAACGGACGGTCAAGAACATCTGCCGTCGGCCCCTCTTCGATGATGCGCCCAAGATACATGACGGAGACCCGGTCGCAGAAATGGCGGACCACCCCGAGATCATGCGAAACGAACAAGAACGACAGGCCGCGGCGTTCGCGCAGCCCCTCCAGCAGTCGAAGAATTTGCGCCTGGACCGACACATCGAGAGCAGAAACGGCCTCGTCTGCGACGACCAGTTCGGGATCCAAGACCAGCGCCCGTGCAATGCCAATTCGTTGCCGCTGCCCGCCCGAGAACTCGTGCGGATAGCGTTCCAGTGCTTCCCGCGGCAACCCGACCTCAAGCATGGCGGCTTCCGCCTTCTCGCGGATGTCCTTGGACGAGAGCCGCAGATGAACACGAAGGGGTTCTTCCAGAGTCTGCCGGATTGTTCGGCGCGGGTTGAGCGAAGAATACGGATCCTGAAACACGATCTGCATCCGGCGCCGCAACGCGCGCAAGGTGGCCCCCTTGGCGGCGCGGACATCGATGCCGTCGAATAAGATTGATCCGCTATCGGGCTCAATGAGCCGAAGGATGGTACGCGCGACCGTTGACTTGCCACAACCGGACTCGCCCACGAGGCCAAGGGAAGCCCCCTTTGGAATGCGGAAAGACACATCATCGACCGCCCGGACGCATCTGGCGCCTGAACCTCCGTGTCTCACGAAGGTCTTCGAAAGATGACGTACAACAAAGTCGCCGCTTCCCACGGATGTCGTCATCAATGCACTCCTCCGACCGGTCTGACGGGACAGCGCACCAAATGTCCGGGATCACCTGATGATACGAGTTCTGGGTGCAGTTCGGTACAGCTGCGGTCCTTGAACGGGCAGCGGGGCGCATAGGCGCAGCCTGTTGGAACAGCAGACAGGGCGGGAACGCTGCCGGGGATCGGCTCCAGACTCTCGCTGGCCCGGTCAGCTCGCGGCATGGCGCGCAGCAACGCCGCCGTATAAGGGTGCATGGGCTTTGCGAACAGCGCGTCGACAGTCGCAAGCTCGACAATCTCGCCCGCATACATCACGGCAACGCGGTCGGCGATCTGCGCAACCACGCCAAGATTGTGCGTGATGAACAGCATCGACATTCCGTAGGCCTGTTTGAGCTCTTCGAGTTGAGTCAGCACCTGCGCCTGGATCGTCACATCGAGTGCCGTCGTCGGCTCGTCGGCCAGAAGAACCCTCGGATGGCAGGCAAGTGCCATGGCAATCATGACGCGTTGGCGCATCCCTCCCGAAAATTGATGCGGATACTCATCTAGTCGGCTCTTCGGCGATGGAATCTTGACCTCCGCCAAGAGCCGAAGCGCCTCAGCCTTGGCCTCCATGCGCGACCCTCCGCGATGAATGAGGATCGCCTCCGCGATCTGGTCTCCCACGGTCATGGTCGGATTGAGACTCGTCATCGGCTCCTGGAAGATCATCGCAATCGAATTGCCCCGGATCGTGCTCATGTCCCGCTCGGACAAGGTCACCAGATCTTGACCCTCGAACAACACCTCTCCGCCTTGGATGCGAGCACCGGCATGCGGAAGCAGCCGTAGGATGGACAGGGCCGTGACGCTCTTGCCACTGCCCGACTCGCCCACGACCGCGAGCGTCTCGTTTGGCATCAGTGATACCGAGACGTTTCGTACTGCCGGGTACCAATGGCCGCCGACTCGGAATTCGGTCCGCAGATTGCGCAGGTCGAGAGCTGGCCTAGGAAACGATGTCATGCCTGCTATTCCCCCCGCAGCTTTGGGTCGATGGCGTCTCGCAGAGCGTCTCCCAGGAGATTGAGGGCGAGCACGGTCAACAAGATCGCAAGGCTTGGGAAGACCGCGAGCCACCAGGCGTCGAGGATGTTGTCGAACCCTTCGCGGATCATGCTGCCCCAGGTCGGTGTCGGTGGCGGAACGCCTAGCCCGATGAAGCTCAGCGATGCTTCCGTGCGAATCGCGGAAGCCATCCATAGTGAACTCATCACCACCACATCCGAGATGAGATTGGGGAGAATATGAACCCCCATGATCCGGACGGGTCCGAACCCAAGCGCTCGGCCCGCGATCACGAAGTCCTGCTGCTTCAATGCAATCGTTGGCGCCCGGGCAACTCGCGCAAACGGCGCGATCTCCGTGATTGCGATTGCAATGATCAGGTTCTGAAGGCTGGCGCCGAGCATCGCCGCAATCATGAGGCCGAGCAGGAGAGCTGGAAACGAGAGCATCACATCGAGCACCCCCATCACGAGCTGATCCAGCGCTCCTCCGACATAACCCGCAACGATTCCTATCGTGCAGCCGATCGTCATCGCAATCAGGATAGCGACGAAACCGACCATCAGGGAGATGCGGGCTCCATAGATCAGACGGGACAGGACATCTCGGCCGTAATTGTCCGTTCCGAACAGAAACTCCGCTGACGGCGGCTCGAGCCTGGCCACGATATTCTGCTCCAGCGGGTCATGAGGCGCGATCACCGGCGCGAGCACCGCCACGACGATGATGAGCGCGAGGAGCAGCGCACCCAGCCAGAAGAGAGGATTTCTGGAGAAGGCCAACCACAATCGACTAGGCTGCGACACTGCAACCGATGCAACCCCGACCGTCATTTGTATTTCACCCGCGGATCGATAAGCCCATAGGTAATGTCCGTCAGCGTATTCACGACGATGACGCAGATGGCAAAGATGATCATCAGCCCCTCGAGCAGCGTATAGTCGCGAGCGTTGAGTGCCCCGAAGATCAGCTTGCCGAGGCCGGGTCGGTTGAAGATGATCTCCGTGAGCACCGAATTTCCGATCAACGTACCGAAGTAGAGGCCAACAACGGTAACCACCGGAATGAGGCCATTGCGCAGAGCGTGTCGCATGACGAGGCGCGTGGGAGTCACTCCCTTCGCGCGCGCTGTGCGGATGTAATCCTCGCCAAGGACTCCCAGCATGGATGACCGCGTGACACGCACCACATAGGCCATCAGGATCAAGCCGAGATTCAGCGCAGGCAAGGCAAGGCTTCGTAACCGTTCGATCGGATCCGTGCTATCGGACGCGAGAACGGGGAACCATCCCAGCTGGATCGCGAATACGATGAGCAACAGAATGCCTGACACAAACGCTGGGAACGATAGCCCGACCAACGAGACCAGCCGCGAGACGTAGTCGATCCAGCTGTTGCGGCCGAGCGCTGCGAGGATTCCGAGCGGCAGACCCAGGACGATTCCGATCACGATGGCCGCCAAGGTGAGTTGGATCGTCGAGGGCAACACCAGCAGGACCTCTTGCACGACGGTCCGGCCGCTGCTCAGCGATTGCCCGAGATTTCCGGTGAGCACCTCACCGAGAAAGTGAAGATATTGAACCTGGATCGGCTGATCGAGCCCGAGCCGGGCTCGCATCGCGCGAAGCGAGGCTTCGGTTGCCTGGTCGCCGAGGATGACGGATGCCGCATCACCCGGAACGAGACGCACCAGCACGAAGATTGCTGTCAGCATCACCAGCAAGGTGGGGATGGCCAGCAACAGCCGCTTGAAGGCAAAGCTGATCATTGGATCACCCAGCACATTCGCGAACAGAAACCAGAATGTTCGGACTGAACTCTTCTCTCCAGACAAGGAAAGTGCCTCACAACACCTCCTCCTTTTGATCGAGTGTGGCCAGCTCTCCAAGCGTCACGGGCTTGAGCGGGGGCCTGACTCGATAGAAGCCGATCTCCCCTATAGGACAATCCTGGATTTCCGCGAGGATGCGGGTGACGGTATAACCGCATTGCCGCCCCTGGCAGGGGCCCATCCCTGCACGCGTGAAGGCCTTGATCTGGTTCGGGCCGGAGCCGCCGATCTGCGCCATCGCCCGGATCTCTCCTGCCGTGACCTCCTCGCAGCGGCATATGACAGTCTCATCGGACGGACTAAAAATCCTGCCGCGGGGTCTGAACATGGTGTCAAGAAAGGGCCGCAAGGCAAGTTCGCGAGCCAAACTCTTTTGAACGCGCAACGCTTCCTTGAGCACGATCTGCTCGTCCGCATAGCCGAGCTTGACTGCCAGCCTGTGTGCTGCGAGCGCCCCACGAAATTGCGCGGCCTTCGCACCAGCAATGCCCGCGCCATCCCCGGCAATGAAGATACCGGCTTTGGTCGTTTCACCCCATTGATCGAGAACCGGAACGTAGCAATCCTGCTCGTCACGCCATTCAACCGCGCAGCCCAGCCCCAGCGGGGCATGGACGTTCGGCACGACACCTTCATGCACAAACAGATTATCCGCGGAAACGGTCTTCTCTTGTGCATCGGCCGTTCGATAGCTGATGGATTCGATCCGGTCCGATCCGTGCGCCACGAGGTCGATGACATGACGGACGACGGGCACACGCCGGTGTCGAAGGACGGCCGTCCACCCGAGCCCTTTGAGGAGCGCCCCACTGGCACGCAGGGCCTTCGGCAGATGCTGGAGCGCCGCCCAATGACTCCCGGCCGGTGTCGTGTCCAGATAGCCGGCGATCTGGCCTCCGGCGTTAAGCAACTGAACGAGGTAGAGAAGCGGCAACGGGCCACAACCAGCGACCCAGACCGGCTTGGACGGGATCTGCCCGGCGGTCTTCAACAGGACCTGAGCGGCACCCACCGTGAGGACTCCCGGCAGTGTCCAGCCTGGGAACGGAGCAGGCCGCTCCTGGGCGCCGGTTGCGAGGACGATGGCGCGCGCCTCGATCGTCCGGGCTTTGCCATCATGGGTCACGAAGGCACGAAAACCAGGTTCGACCTGCCAAAGCTGTGTACGAGGCTCGTACCGCGCGCCGCTGACGCGGAATGCATCGGTCGCAGCCTTTCCGTCCTGATAAGTCCTTCCAAGGATGGCTCCCCTCGGGGTCGCCGCTTGGGTTTCGACCGAGCGCCAGATCTGCCCGCCAGGCGAACTTTGATCGTCCACAACCAGGACGTCAATTCCATAGCGGCGGGCTGTGATGGCCGCTGTCATGCCAGCAGGGCCAGCCCCTACGATGAGAAGATCGGTGGTGCTCATGACGGCAAGCACCGCTTACGCTGCTGGCGCTCAACCTTCATGCCCTCCTGAACCGGGGTCATGCAGGTCTGAACCGAGGCGATTCCATCCACCTGAGCGAGACAGTCGAAGCAGACGCCGATCATACAATAGGGAGCTCGCCCGCTCCCTTTGACCGGCGTGGGGCGTGACCAGACGGCAGCCTGCCGGAGCAGCACAGCTGCCAGGCTTTCGCCCGGCTCCGCCGTGACAGGTTTGCCTTCGACATAGACAGTCACGGTCTCAACGGGCTCATGCAGCTTTCGAAACATCAAAGCGACTCTGATGAAAGATATCGAGCGAATCCGGCAACTGGCCGGCCGAGATGGCATCGGCCAAGACGGTGGAATGCAGAGCTGCAAGCGTGACGCCTGAATGGCACAACGCCACGAAGGCTCCCCGGTGCTTCTGGGACTGGGCGTAAACAGGACACCCATCAGGGGTCATGATGCGCAACCCAGCCCACTGCCGAACCAATTTAGCCTCAGCAAGCCCCGGCACGATGCGAAGCGTCCGCCGACTGAGATCTGCCGCCGCGATCGCGGTCGCAGAGCTATCGAAACCGGTCTCCTCATGGGTAGCACCGATCATCACGGTGCCTTCCCGGGTTTGACGCAAGCCACTCGTCGGCAGAGGCAGAAATGGTTCAAGGCGCTCGGTCACCAGGATCTGCCCGCGTTGAGGCCGCAGCGGGATTTCAAGACCCACTTGCCGCGCCAGCGCCTGAGACCCGAGACCCGCAGCGATCAGCACGCGCGGCGCGCTGACCGTTTCGTTTCCGAACGTCACCGTAAAGCCTGCCTCGCTGGGCACGATCTGCCGCACCGCAGCGTTTCGGCGCAGATCTCCACCCAGACGCAGGATTCCGGCATGAAGAGCCGCAAGGAGCTGAAGCGGATTGGCATGCCCGTCCCGCTGGCCGAAGCTGGCGCCGGCCACGTCAGGCCCCAATCGAACCTTCGGAAGCAGTTTGGCCAGTTCAGCGCGATCGAGCATCCGCCAATCCGCCCCCGCTCCGCCAAGCTGATTCTGCAGCCGCTGAAGGTCCAAGCGGCGCTTCTCGAACGCGTCATCTCCGAGGCAGAACGCCAAACCGCCATTCTGCTCATACTGAAGATCCAACGCGGCCAGATCAGTGAGTTCCGACGCAAAGTCGGACCACATGTCGACGCTACGGCGTGACAGCTGCTGATAGGCGGGCATGTTCTGGCCTTTGCCCTGTAGCCAAACAAGGCCGAAATTGGCCCGCGCCGCACGATGGTCGCGATCGTCACCGTCGAGCACGAGCACTCGGCGTTGTCTTCGCGCAAGCCCATAAGCGATCGCAGCACCGACCGTGCCCGCACCGATAACTATTATCTCAGGATGCATCAGATTTCCTCTTGCCCAATATGACGACAAAAAGAGATATTTGGTCAAAGTCGAAAATCTCTGGCTGTATTCTTCAGGGTTATGGGATGGCTCGTCAGATCAATCTCAGACAGGTTGAGGCGTTCAAAGCGGTGATCGAGAGCGGCTCGATCAGCCGAGCCGCTTTGATCCTCAACATCTCCCAGCCCGCGATGAGCAAACTGATCGCTCATCTCGAAGAGGATACCGGGCTCAGCCTGTTCGATCGCATCAAGGGCCGTCTTGCTCCGACAGAGCGCGGCATGCGGCTTTACAAGGAGATTGATCGTATTTTTTCAGGTGTCCGCCAGGTGGAGAATGCCGTCGAGGCCATCCGCCGCGAGGAGCAGGGGCAGCTTCTTGTCGGAGTCATGCCGGCTTTGTCGCGTTCGTTCATCCAGCAGGCGACGATGGGCTTCCTGCAGCAGCATCCCAACGTGTTCTGCTCGGTCAAGTCACGCAGCTCGGAATGGATCGTGGACTGGCTGGTCACACGCAAGCTCGATGTCGGCCTTGTCAGCTCGCGGATCGACAATCCCTACGTGATCGCCGAACCGCTGACCCAGCACCCGCTCGTCTGCATCATGCCGACCGATCATCCCCTCGCCATGAAGAACGTTGTGGAGCCGGATGATCTCGACAACATTCCCTTCGTGTCTTTCGATCCTGAGAGCCAGGCCGGTCAGTGCATTGCGACGATGTTCGACGCCTACAACGTCAGACCCAACACCGTGCTCGTTGCCAATGTCTCGCCGACCCTGTGCGAATTCGTGGCAGCTGGCCTCGGCGTCGCGCTGGTGCACCCTTTGATGTTCAGCGGGCTTCAGGACCGTCTGGCCATCAGACGCTTCGAGCCCGCGTTGTCTTACGACTTCCAGCTCTGTCGAATGCGCGACAGCCGCAATGCAAGTCTGGTCGACGCCTTCCTGCAGCAGGCACGCACGACGGCCGCACGGCTTTCCCAGGAGTCGCTCAGCGCGGCATAAGCGTCGTCGCCTCGGTGATCGGCGGAGCGAGATTCATGGCTCCTTTAAGCTCATAGCCGTAGTTGACACGCTTGCTGTGCCCCCAGACCTGCTGAAGCTCAAACAGCGGAACAGAACAGACGGCGTCGTGGATCTTGCGCTGAGCCTCCTTCCAAAGCTCCTGCTGCCGCTCCACACTGCCTTCCACCCGCGCCGCCTGTATGTCGGCGTCCGCAACGTCGCAATGGGAGAAATTGGCAACCGCCGTCGGCTTTCCGATGCTCGAGCTCGAGTGATAGAACTCGGTCAGGTACGTGTCGGCGACCGGAAATCTGGCGGCGCCATAGAACACCAGAGCGCTCGCATTGCCGCGAATTTGGCCCTGATACGTGGCGTGATCGACAACGCTCATATCCAGCTTGATACCGGCCTTTGCGAGCTGGCGCTGAATGATTTCCATTGTCGGCAGGATAGCGGAGATATTGGACACCACGACCTTGAGCGTCACGCCATTTGGGTAGCCCGCTTCGGCCAGAAGCGCCTTGGCCTTCACCGGATCGTAAGCATAAGCCCCTGATGAACAGTCCTCTCCGATATAGCCCGGGGGCACGACCGAGCAGCCTTTCAGACTGACGGCCTTACCGACAAACTGCACGAGATCGTCGAGATTGACCGCAGCGGCGATTGCCTGTCGGACCTTCAGGTCATCGAGCGGCGGAATACTGCTGTTGATGTGAAGCGTTCGAAACTCTCCTGGACGGAAGACATCAACGACCATGTTGCCGCGCTGGCGGGTCATATCGACCCAGCGTTGCTCGCGCCGGCCTTGGATGACGTCGAGCTCTCCGGACGCAAAGGCGAGCTCGCGGGCGCTGTCGGAGGGGATCGTACGGTACATGATATTGCTGATCTGCGGCCGGCCGCGGAAATAGCCCTCGTTTGCGACCAGCTTCACATGCCGCTGCGTTTCATGCTCTGAAAACGCAAACGGACCCGTACCGACGGGGTTGGAGGAAAACTTGTCTCCGAACTCCTCCACTGCTCTTTTGCAGACAATGTTTCCGCCGTGATAGTTGGACAAGCGGCCGAGGAAATTCGGATCTGGATACTTCAGGGTCATGCGAACGGTGGACCCGTCTACCTTGGCGATGCTCTCCACCGCGGAGAAGTCTGCAGCGAAGCTCGATCGGCTGGGGTCTGCGGCACGTGTCAGCGAGTAGACGACATCATCTGCGGTGAGGCTGCCCCAGTCGCCGTGAAACTTGACACCCTTTCGGATGAAGAAGGTCCAGATTCGTCCGTCTGGGGACGTTTCCCAGCGCTCGGCGAGATCGGGTTCAAGATCCTTGGGATCAGCGCTCCCTGGCTTGAATCGAACCAGGCCGTTGAACATCAGGCCGATCAGCGGCTTGTCGGTGCTGGTCGTCGCACGATGGGGGTCAAGCGTGGTAATGTCTGATCCACCGGCCCCGATCTGCAGGGTGGTCCCCGGAAGGACTTCCGCTGCAGACACATCACCGGTCGCGTTCACCGTGACGGCGATGCAGAAAGCCAACATATAGACGTACTTCATAGAGACGTACTTCATCCGGAGCCTCGCCCGTTGCCCACGCATCAGGCTGGAAGAGTCCCGCGTCTCTGTCAAAGTCCGAAATCAAGGAGGCCTATTCTTGGGCGTTATGGGCTAACGGCGGAGCTCGGCCGCGGCGATCGCGATTGCATGCGACCATCGCCCCCTTGCCTGAGCCGCGCAGAATAGCGGAGCCTGCCCGCAAATGTCAGAATGGCGACGGTTGATCGGCGTCGGCTTCAGTCGGTGCTGTATCCATCCACATCGGCGGAGATGAGCCGGATAGTCCGGAGACCTCGATCAGACCAAGCCGTATCGCCCTGACGACGGCGACCGTCCGGCTGTTCGTGCCAAGCTTTCTCGCGGCCTTCTTGATGTGGAAGTTGATCGTGTTTTCACTGATCTTGAGAATGATTCCAATGTCCCAGGAGGACTTACCCTCCGCCGTCCATGTCAGGCATTCACGTTCGCGCGGCGAAAGCTTGATCGCCTTCCTGCCCATCGCTGGCGGGGCAAGCTCGCCAAAGGCGACATGGAACTGACACGCCAAGGCGTGAAGATGCTTCATTTGCCGGATCGGGTTGGCATCGTCGAAGCTGGATGCAAAGGATAGAACGGAGATGCGCCCCGACGGTCCAAACAGCGGCACGCTCATCCCGTGCTTGAGACCGGCTTCGCGGCTCTCATGAAGGACCAACCGCTCGCCGTCCTGCAACTGCTTCTGCTCGAGCAGGTGATCCCACAGAAACGGCCTGCTGTGAATTGCCGTTCGCCTGACGACCGGATCAATCTCGTGATACTTTCGCTCGAAATAGTGCTTCCGCCAATCGAGCGGAAAGTTGAGAGCGATGGCCGGCATAGGATGCTCTGGCAGCCGTACCGACTCTTCGTAGTTCAGGGCGCCATAAGCCACTTGGCCGAAGCCCTCATCGGCTGCAGAACCGACGAGAAGATCGAAGAGGTCGGACAGCGACTGCGTGCGGTTTGCACAATCGATGAAGCTGAAGAGGTCCATTGCTACCTCACGGCAGACAAAGCTGCGCAAACTTCCGCCCAGCAAACTTCCGCCCAGATGTGATCGTGAAAACGAATCCGTCTGAATGTCCCGATCGTCGACGGTCCGTCCTTGTCCCCTCGTCTGCCTCTATCAAGGCGAGAAGCAGGCGCTTGCTTGTTCAAACTCCAACCCAACCTGAGGTAGACCGTACCATGATACGCTTCGTCGTGCAATTGACGATCATATTCGATTGATCTTTTCAGAAGTCGCGATGTCATCAACATTGCCCTTCTCCGGAAGCGGCGGCCCTGACGATCTTGCCGACTCCGGCAACCAGATCGCGCAGCAAAGTGCCTGTTTGATGAGCGCTCTTCGGCACTTGTGTCAGCAAGCATGAGATTGCTGGCTTAAGTTTCGATCGGATCATGCGCACTAGGGACATTCTCCCGGCACGCAGCGCGCGCAAGTCAGGCCTCGCGGCCATCCCACACTGAACCCGTTCAAACGGGCCTGGACGAGCCTTGCAAAAGCCAAGAACTACACTTCAATACAACTCAGAATTGCGCCAGATTGTAGGTGATATTGGGGCGATGTCTGACAGTTGTCTTCCTCCGAGCAGCCGGTAGGACAGCAGCCGCTCCACAGACGCGCGAACTACTCGACTGGGTAGCTGCCTCGCTGACGCTGTGCCGATTAGTCTGCATCTTCCCGTCACGTGGCACATTGGAAGATGCTCATGCGTACCCTTTTAATCAGGTGGGAAACCATCCATCGATATGGTGAAGCCTGGATTTCGCATCATCGGCTGCGGTACCGGATGTTCGTCGAGCGCCAGGGGTGGTCCGTGCCTCATTATCAGGGCATGGAATATGATGAGTTCGACACACCGGCAGCCACCTACATCCTGGTGGTGGACGAGCAAGATCAGGCGCTTGGAACTGCACGGCTGATTCCGACCACACGCCCCTACATGGTCAAGTCCTTGTGGCCGAACCTGGTCGAAGGCTCGCTGCCGCATTCGGACGCTGTCTGGGAAGCATCGCGCTTCGGCTGCGATCGCGCGCTCAGCGCCGACGGACGGCGCCGAGTGATCGGGCAGCTCATACAGGCTTGTCAGGAATTCGGCCTCGCCAACAGCATCTCGTCTTATCTTGGGGTCATGCCCAGCTGGATCTTCAAGAATGTCATCGCTGCCCATGGCTGCCCGGTGAGGCCACTGGGAGCGAAGCTGCCGTTGCAAGGGCATGACATTGGGGCAGCCTATATCGGGGTATCATCAGCCATCCTGGAATTGGTTCGCCAGCATACGGGCATCCCAAAGGTCCTGCATGAGAGCCCCTCTCCTGTAGCGTCTGCCCCATCCGCACTGTCCCCGCGCTTGACAGAGGATGCTCTGTCGCAGCCCGCTGAAGGATTGGCCTGCAGCCCGGACTTGGAAGGGCTCGTGAAGGTTGGATAAGCGCGATCCGGAATCTTCGGCCATTTTGCCGCCCAGGGCACGCAAGCCAGGGCCGCTCCGGGTTGGACATTGCTGTTCCTCAATGGACGATAGGCCAACGCCGAGGTTGAGCGGAGCAAGCCAACGCGATGCGCGGCTCCGGGTCTATTTGGCCTTGATGGCTGGTGCCCGCTTCGACTTGGCAAACGCCCGATCAGTCGCCATGAAACGTGCCACCATTGCCGAGGCCAGGCGACCAAGATCATTGGCCGGCTGGTCCGAATGGCGGCCAACAGCTTCGGCATAGGCCTGCAGATCGCGAAACACGCCCGCTGACAGTTCGACCGTGATTTTGACCGGCTTCTCGTCGGGAAGTTCCGAGATCTTCAACTTTGCCATGACTGCTACCCCTGATACGGCTCGAGCACGAGATCACGATTGACGATCACGCGGACCGGAAAGCCCGGCCTTACGGTCAGAGTCGGCTGGACGTTCATTTGCTCACCGACGAGCTGCTGACCTGTGCGGCTCATGGAGCTGCCGAAGCCCTGGCGGAGCGCCTGGATGATCGCGGCATTGTTCGTATTTTGATTGGTGCCCGCGTTGACCTCGCTGCCCATCGAGAGCAGCGTCGAGAGCAGCGCTGCGCCAACCAGCTGCCTGAAGTGGTTATCGACCTCGTCCGAGAGACCCGAATAGCCGGCAGCGTCGGCGCCCTGCTGCCGTTCCAGGACGATCGACCGGCCATTGGGCATGATCAGCCTGGTCCAGACCAGGAGCACGCGCGATTGCCCGGCCGTCACCTGGCTATCGTATATCCCGATCAGCCGCGCGCCCTGCGGGACAAGCAGGAAGCGGCCTGACGGCGAATCGAACACGTTCTCGGTGACCTGTGCGGTGATCTGCCCCGGCAGGTCGGAGCGAATGCCCGTGATCAGGGCTCCCGCAATCACGGTCCCGGCCTGGACCACATAGGGGGAGGCCGGCGGGCTGACACGGTCGGCACTCGTGGTCCGGCGATCGACCGCGGCATTGACGAAGGCGAGCTTGCGGTCCTGGCCATTCTGGGCGAACGCGTCGTCGGGACTGGACATCGCGCCCGCGCGTTCGCTGGTCTGAGGCCCGCTCGCCGCGGCCTCGGTGCCACGAACATTGACCGTCGCAAACAGGCGGCTCAAGCGAGCGGCATCCCGCTCCTGCTCATGGCGGAGCTGCTCCTGATCGGGGGTGACCGCAAGCGCCTGGCCCTGCGCAGCGACAATCGCCTTGCCGAGATCCCCGGGCAGCGGCGGTCCGATCACTGGGACGTTCCTGGGAAGACTGGCGTAGTCACGCGGCAGGGCCGAAACACCGTCCGCGATGTCGTGATGATCAGTGCTGTAGAGCTCGGATGGGCCCGATTTGCTCGGCCTGTTGGTCTGCAATGTCCAGACGACGGCGCCCCCCATCAACAGGAGCGCCACTGCGCTGCCGCCGGCCAGGACATTGCGCGACAGCCGTGTGACGGGGGGAAGATCTCCGTTCAGGCGCATTCTTTTCGTGCGCCGCTCAGCCTTCTCGGCTGCAGACGGAGCCTGAGACGCAGAAGCCTCATCCTCCTCGTTTTTCACCCTGAGGCTCCGTCGGTTCTGACGATCCTGACCTTGCGCTGCTCCTCGCCGCCGAGGCGCAACTCGGCCGCGGCAAACAGCCGATCGACGATCATGATGTTGCGGAAGGCACGGTAGTTGACGATCTCGGGCGCACCATCGCTCCCGATGACGAACAAGGGCGGCAATTCACCCTGCACAATGCCAGGGGCAAACTCGATATAGACCTTGCGACCGTCGTCATAGGCGTTGACCGGCCTCCATGGCGGATCATCCCCCTCGATGCGATAGCGGAAGCGCCGCAGCGCCGGATTGGGCAGCTCCGGCCTCAAGACGAGCTGGCGCGCTCTCGTCTCGGCATTCTGGGGATAGTACCAAGCCACGGCGGGCATATACGGCTTTTCGCGGGCGCGCAGCTCGAGCAGATAGGTCCGCCGGTCGGTGTTGACGATGAGATTGGTTTCGATCGCGGCACGCGTCGGCTTGACCAGGACGTGGACGCGGCGGCGTTCGCCCGCACCGCTCTCGGTATCGCCTACGACCCAGCGCACGGTGTCGCCGGCGGACACGGGCCCCGACCCTGTGAGCTGTTCACCTTCCTCGAGCATGATGTCGGTGATCTGCCCGGGCGCCGCATAGACCTGATAGAGCGCGCCGGGACTGTAGGCATAGATCTGCGTCGCGTTGAAGTAGCCCTTCTTGCGCGGTTCGACCCGCGCCGCGCTATTGGCCATCTCGACGCGGTCGAGCGGCTCCGCTTCTTCCTGAGCTCCCGCCTTGCCACCAAGGGACACTTTCCAGGGCGGCGGAAGATGAAGCGGCGGAACCTTTCCATCCAGCGCAGCTGGCGGCGCCGGCAATGGTGGTGTTTCGCTGTCATAGGTTATCTTCGGCAGATTGGTCGTTGTGCAGCTGCAGAGCAGAACCAGAACGGCGGCCCCCGCGATCATTGGCCCTCCAGCCTTCCGGACCATTGGCTTGCTCATTGCGACAGCTCCTTCGACCAGTTGATGGCTTGGACGTAGACGCCGAGCGGGTTCTTGCGCAGGCGGTCAGCATCGTCCGGCATGGCGAGCACGAGGGTGAGGATCGCGCTCCAGCGTTCGGTCGCGACCGAGGCGCCGTTCTCGTAGCGACGCTCGACCCAGGCGATCCGGAAGCTGTCCGGCGAGGCGCGGATCACACTGGAGACCTCGACCGAGACCTGGATCTTCCCGAGCTTGCTAAAAGGATCATTGGAGCGGGCATAGTCATTCAGGGCAGCCGCGCCGCGATCGGTCGTGAAGTCGTAGGCGCGCAGCCAATTCTGGCGCAGCACGATGCCATCGGCCGGCAGACCTCTCACGTCCTCAATGAACCGGGCAAGATGGAAGGCGACCTGCGGATCGGTCGGCATGTAGTCAGCCACCGCAGGCGCCACCCGCTGGACCTCGCCGAGATGGCCAACCTCGACCACCCAGGGCGTCACCGTACCGCGGGCCGACTGCCAGATCAGGGCGGCCGCGAAGCCTGCGGCGAGGGTGAGGCAGCCGAATGCCATCAGCCGCCAGTTCTTGGCCTGCACGCGCGCAGAGCCGATGCGCTCATCCCAGACCTGTGCTGCCTTCTGATAGGGCGTCACCGGCTCGGGCGTATGGCCGTAATGAACAGATGACCGCTTGAACATGTCAGGATTTCCCCTCGGAGAGATCGACCGCGCTTCCCTGCCCGCCGCGCTCGGCATGGCGAACGGCTTGTGCCGTTGTAGATGCGCCCTGATGGACGGCGCGCGCTGCCTTCATGCGCTGCGCCCACGTCGGAGAGCCCGAGCCATCGGCCTGACCCGGCTGATCCGAGCCGCCGGCCTGGACATTCGCCCTTTGGCGAAGGGGACTCGCGTTCGCTCCTGCTGCCTCGGCGGCAGCGCCGCTGACGCGCCCTCCGCCGGACGCCGCCGCACCAAGCGGCGCGACAGTACGGCTTGCGCCAGAGATCGCGCCGCCTGCGAGCCCTGCTCCGCCAGCGGCCATGCCGGCGCCGGCCACGACGAGACCACCCGCTGCAAGCGACGTCCCGACCGCGCTCCCTGCTCCAAGCTGCGGTCCGCCACTGACAAGACCATTGGCGATCCCGGGCCCGAACAATCCAAGGCCGAGCAGCGCCAGGGACGCCAGGACCAGGGCCATGGCACTCTCGACGGTCGGAGGATCGCCGCCCGTCACCTGGGTCAACTGACCGAACAGGGTCGAGCCGGTTCCTGAGATCAGGGCGAGCAGCAGAACCTTCACACCGGAGGAGATGACATTGCCGAGCACACGTTCGGCTGCGAAGGCGGTCTTGCCGAACAGACCAAACGGGATGAGCACAAATCCAGCAAGCGTCGTGAGCTTGAACTCGATCAGGGTGACAAAGAGCTGGATGGCCAGAATGAAGAAGGCGAGCAGCACGACCACCCACGCAAACAACAGGACCGCAATCTGCAGGAAGTTCTCGAAGAAGCTCACATATCCAAGGAGGCCCGAGATCGCCTGGAGGAGCGGCCGCCCGGTATCGAGACCCACTTGCGCGATCCTGCCCGGGCGCAGGAAGTCCGCCGCCGACAGCGCCGAGCCCGAGGCCTTCAGGCCGAGTGCTGCGAAACTCTCGAAGACGACCCGGGCGAGGCTGTTCCAATTGCCGATCAGGTAGGCGAACACGCCGACAAACAAGGTCTTCTTCACCAGCCGGGCGACGACATCGTCCTCGCCGCCAAACGCCCAGAAGAGCGCAGCAAGCGTCACATCGATGGTAACGAGCGTGGTTGCGAGATATCCGACCTCACCGCCCACCAAACCAAAGCCGCTGTCGATTGTCCGGGTAAAGGTCTCCAGGAATTGATCGATGATCCCCGTTCCTGTCATCGGGCAATCTCAATCATGAGCTGCCGGGCAGCCGCGGCGGGGGATCCGCCAATTTGGTCCGGAACGCTCGTCATCATCAGTGAAACATTCGTACGTTGGAGGGCTGGTCGCCCTGACCCTGCGTCAGGAAGCGGCGGAGCTGTTCGCGTGCTTGATCCTGGGCCGCCGCGCGCTCCGCCATGGTGAGGCTCTGCGCCCGTCCCTGGGCGGCCACAACCGCCGTCAGATCCGCGAGCTGTTGCGCCTGCATCGCCAGGATCTGGTTGCCGGCTTGCCTGACAGCCAAGGCGCCGGCGGCTCCTTGGCTCGCGGCAACCAGCGCGGCGGACTGGCTCCTGATGGTGTCGAGATTGCCGACCACGCCTGCCTGAAGCTTGAGCGCATCCTGCAGCGCGGCCACGGACGTCTGCCAGCGTGAGCGCGCATTGTCTGCGAGGTCAGCGGCGCTGACGCCGGCGGCTGCCGGCGCATAGATCGTCTTGAACGCCTGCTCGATTTGCTGCACGTCGTAGGCCAGGCGCTGAGCCTGCTTCAGCAGATCCTGCGTCCGCTCGATTGATTGCTGCAGCTGCGTCAATGACGAATACGGCAGGTTGACGAGGTTGCGCGACTGATTGATCAACATCTCGGCCTGGTTCTGCAGGGCCAGAATCTGATTGTTGATCTGCTGCAGCTCACGTGCAGCGGTCAGCACGTTCTGAGCATAATTGTTGGGATCGAAGACGACGAGCTGGGCCCGCACCGGCCCCGCCGAGGTCAGAACCAGCAGCGCCAACGACGTGGCCCATCGCTTGCCAGAGATCATTGCCGCGTCTCCAGATTGTCGAGGCCGGGGATGAGGTCTGCTGCCCAGCCAAGCTTGAGGTGCCGCAACCACGCTGCCGCAAAGCCGTCCCTGCCGGCGGACTTCAGAACGTCCGAGATCGCGGCCTGATCGGCTTTGGACGACGCCGCGGCAAAGGCGAGCGCGACCTCGCCGAGACCGAGCTCGAACATGCGGTTGCCCCGGCGCGACTGGCAGTAATAGTCGCGCTTGGGGGCCGCACGGCTGACGAGCTCGATCTGACGATCATTGAGACCGAAGCGACGATAGATGCCCATGATCTGTGGCTCGAGCGCCCGCTCGTTCGGCAGCAGGATGCGGCTCGGGCAACTCTCAATGATGGCGGGTGCGATCGGCGAGCCGTCGATGTCGGATAGCGACTGAGTCGCGAAAACGACGGAGGCGTTCTTCTTGCGCAGGGTCTTCAGCCACTCCCTGAGCTGGCCCGCGAAGTCTGCGTCGTCCAGCGCCAGCCACCCTTCATCGATGATCAGAAGTGTCGGGCGGCCGTCGAGCTGCCGAGCGATCTTGTGGAACAGATAAGCGAGGACAGCAGGAGCTGCAGCGGTCCCGATCAACCCCTCGGTCTCAAACACCTGGACCGACCGATCGCCGACGAGCTCATGATCGGCATCCAGCAGTCGTCCGTGAGCGCCATCGAGGCAATAGGGCTTGAGGGCCCGTTTCAAGCTGTTCGACTGCAGCAACACCGACAGGCCGGTCAGGGTCCGCTCAGAAGCTGGCGCGGAAGCCAGCGAGGTCAGCGCCGACCAGAGATGCTCCTTGGCGTCCGGCGTCACCACGATCTTCTCGCGGACCAGCAGGCCAGCGATCCAATCCGCCGCCCAGGCGCGCTCCATCACATCACCGATGCCTGCCAGCGGCTGCAGCGCGATCGAGGTCTCGCTATCGGCCGACAGCGCTCCACCGAGATCATGCCAGTCACCTTCCATGGCAAGCGCGGCGGCCCGCAGGGAGCCGCCGAAATCAAACGCAAGGATCTGCGCATTCGGATAGCGGCGGAACTGCAGAGCCATCAGCGCCAGCAGCACCGATTTGCCGGCTCCGGTCGGTCCGATCACCAGCGTGTGGCCGACATCGCCGACATGGAGCGAGAACCGGAATGGCGTCGCGCCCTTGGTGCGGCCGAACAGCAACGCAGGCGCCCTCAGATGATGGTCACGCACCTCACCTGCCCAGACCGCCGAGAGCGGGACGAGATGCGCAAGGTTCAGCGTCGACAACGGTGGCTGGCGCACATTGGCATAGACATGCCCCGGAAGGCTGCCGAGCCAGGCCTCAACCGCATTCACAGTCTCCGTCATGCAGGTGAAATCGCGCCCCTGGATCACCTTCTCCACCAAGCGCAGCTTCTCGTCAGCCCTCGCCGGATCAGGATCCCACACCGTCACGGTCGCGGTGACATAGGCCTGGCTGATCTCATCGGAGCCGAGATCCTGCAGCGCCGCATCGGCGTCAGCGGTCTTGTTGTGGGCGTCGCTGTCAACGAGGCTTGCCGCCTCGTTGGTCACGACCTCCTTGAGGATCGCCGCCAGAGATTTGCGCTTGGCAAACCACTGCCGGCGGATCCGTGTCACGAGCCTCACGGCATCCTGCTTGTCGAGCATGATGGCGCGGGTCGACCAGCGGTAGGCGAATGCAAGCCCGTTCAATTCGTCCAGCAGTCCTGGCGTCGTTGCAGAGGGAAAGCCGATGATGGTGAGCACGCGGAGATTGACCGCCCCCAGCATCGGCGCGAGGCCGCAGGTCAGCGGCTGGTCGGCGAGCAGCCCATCCAGATGCATGGGGATTTCAGGGACGCGGACCCGCTGGCGCTTGGTCGAGACGGTCGAGTGCAGATAGCTCAGCACGGCGTCGTCGCCCAGCCAGCCGCATTCCGGCATGAAGCCGCCCACGAGCTGCAGGATGCGGTCGGTGCGATCGACAAAGCTTCGCAGGATGTCGCGGCCGCGCGCGCCCTCCCGCTGCGGCGCGCCTTCATAGAGCACGCGTTCGGAACGGGCTAGGTCTTCTCGCGGCGGCAGGTATAGAAACGTCAAATAATAGCTCGACTCGTAGTGCGCCGCCTGCTCCTCGAACTGTGCCTTTCTCTCGGCATCGACCAGGGCGGACGCGGCATCCGGAAACACGCAAGTTGGGTAGGCTCCGGCCGAATGCCGCTGCGCCTCGACGAAGATCGCCCAGCCCGACCCCAGGCGCCGCAGAGCGTTGTTGAGACGGAAGGCGACTGCTGTGAGCTCGGACGCGACCGAGCTCTCCAGGTCAGGCCCGCGAAAACGCGCCGTCCGTTGCAGCGAGCCGTCCTTGTTGAGGACGACGCCCTCGTCCACCAGCGCCGCCCAGGGAAGGAAGTCCGCAAGCCGGATATTGGTGCGGCGGTATTCGGCCAAATTGAACATGAGAGCCTCACTGGCTGAGATGATTGGGAATCCGCAGGTGGCGGCGCACGACCTCGACAAAGGATGGATCGCGCCGTGTCGCCCAGACCGCGACCATGTGGCAGACGAACCAGAGCAGCAGGCCGAAGAACCAGAGCCGCAAACCGAGGCCGAGCGCCGCCGACACGGTGCCGTTGACAATCGCGACCGATCGCGGCGCGCCCCCGAGCAGAATGGGCTCGGTCAGCGAGCGATGCACAGGCGCGCTGAAGCCCTTGATCTCACTATCCATCACAACACCACGCCGCCGCCGAAGGAGAAGAACGACAGGAAGAAGCTCGAGGCGGCAAAGGCGATGGAGAGACCGAAGACGATCTGGATGAGCCGCCGGAAGCCACCGGAGGTTTCGCCAAAACCCAGTGACAGACCCGTCGTGATGATGATGATCACGGCGATGATCTTGGCGACCGGTCCCTCGACTGAAAGCAGGATCTTGTTGAGCGGCTGCTCCCAAGGCATGTTCGAGCCCGCCGCATGCACCGGCGCCACCGCCACGAGCACTGCAGCTGTAGCAATCGCAATCGTGGCGATGGACCAGCGAGACAGTCGCGCCTTCATCGCTGATCTCCCAAGGGAACGAGGATGTAGTCCCCGCAAGGTGAGAGCCCCTCGACACGCACGAGCTCGCCGAGCCGCCGCTGCGAGCCGCGCCCGGCGAGAACGGCGATCACGTTGATCGTCTCGGCAATCAGAGCACGTGGGACGCTCACGACGGCCTCCTGAATCAGCTGCTCCAGCCGCCGGAGGGTGCCGAGTGCGGACCCGGCATGAATGGTGCCGATGCCGCCGGGATGGCCGGTGCCCCAAGCCTTGACGAGATCGAGCGCCTCGGGCCCGCGGACCTCGCCGATCGGAATGCGATCCGGGCGCAGCCGAAGCGCGGCGCGCACCAGATCCGAAAGCGACGCCACACCCTGCTTGGTTCGAAGCGTCACGAGGTTGGGCGCCGAGCATTGCAGCTCGAGCGTATCCTCGATCAGCACGATGCGATCGCCGGTCATCGCCACTTCAGCCAACAAGGCATTGACCAGCGTGGTCTTGCCGGTCGAGGTGCCGCCGGCCACCAGAATGTTGCAACGGTTGGCAACAGCCCGCCGCAACGCGCCGGCCTGTTCTGCGGTCGCAATCCCACAAGCCACGTAGTCGTCGAGCGTGAAGACGGCGATCGCGGGCTTGCGGATGGCGAATGTCGGAGCTGCAACGAGCGGCGGCAGCAGGCCTTCGAAACGTTCGCCCGTCGTCGGCAGCTCCGCCGACACGCGCGGAGAGCCCGCATGGACCTCGAGCCCGACGTGGTGCGCGACCAGCCGGACGACGCGCTCGCCATCACCGGCAGCAAGACTCTCACCGGTATCGGCCAAGCCAGACGCGAGCCGATCGACCCAGAGCCGGCCATCCGGATTGAGCATGATCTCCACGACGGATTGATCGTCGAGATGACGCGCGATGGCAGGCCCCAATGCCGTCCGCAGCATGCGGGTGCCACGCGTGATGCGCTGTGTCTGGACGAAGCCGGTCACTCTCATCTCCGATCATTGAAGCGCGGTCAGCATCGCTTGTGATGATCAGAGATGCAGACCTCCTGCAGCAGCAAGACCAACAGCGCTTCGGGTGTAGCCTGGCGCAGGAAAGCGTAGAGACAGGAGGGCTCTTTCGGGCGGGACAAGCAGATCACCAAGGCGGGGCAGCAGCTTTCAGAGCGCGGGTCATGGGCCCGCAGCACCGCCCCCTCGCGGCCGAGAGCGACGGCGAACGCTGCTCTAGCAAAGGCGAAGGTCGCCACCGGCGCCGCGGCGTCGGCTCACCATCTGGCATGGCTTGCCGGCTCGCGGGAGAGAGCCGGGTGCTCGCTTGAGGTCGCGGCGAGGTCGGCCACGACAATCTCGGTCCCGCTGCTCGCCTCCGATGATCGCGGTCTCTGCTCTCGTGGAGCGGCAAACCAAATCAGTGCTGCTGCCTGCAGCGCGAGGTTCACTCCGAAGGCAACCTGATAGGCGATGACAGGATAGTGCCCATTGGATTGCGGCCATTGGGCCAGCAAAACACCGATCCCGTACTGAGCCAGAAACCCCCACCCGAAATGCACCACGTTCAAGGCCCCGTTGGCGCGGCCAGCCAATTCCTTCGGGTAATAGTCCGAGATGATCGCAAAGCTGAGCACGGTGGCGGCGCCGACGATCGCGATGATCAGCCATGGCGCGATCGCCGGCAATGGCAGCCGCCATACCAGGGCCAGCTGCGCCGCCATGGAGAGCACGGCGATCAAAGCCAGCAAATGCTCTGGACCTAATCCCCTGCGTCGTGTCCAGTTGGCCAGCGCACCGAGCATCCACGCACCGAGGCTGAGCATCAGGGCGGTCAGACACAGCGCTGTCACGACTTGGGCGCGGGTCATGCCCTCCACGTCGGCCAGCCACGCGGATGCCCATAAGCCCTGGAGCGACCACGCCGATCCGATGCAGGCTCCGGATAGCGGCGCGACCCTCCAGAACCGGACGTCGCGAAGAATGCTCCGCAAGCCACCTGCTTCCGACGCGGACGACGCCTGCGTTTCGCGCTCCGGCACCAGGCAATAGATCAGGATCGCCGCTGCAGCGGTCGCGACGGCCAGGATGTCAAACAGGCCGCGCCATCCGGTCTTCACCAGGATCGCTTCGGCGGGCAGCGTCGCGCTGACAGCGCCAAGCGCCCCGAGCATGACCATGTACCCATTGACCAACGCCACCCGCTCGCGCGGAAACCACAGAACAATGGCCTTCAGGCCCGCGGTCAGAGCAGCAGCGACCCCGAGCCCGATCAGGGCGCGTGAGAGGAGCAGCGAGAGCGGCCCCGACGACCTTGCGAAGGCTTCCGCGCCCAAGGCCGCGACGACAAGAAGCGCGCTCTGAACCCGGCGCGGGCCATAGCGGTCGAGCATCATGCCGACCGGGATCTGGGCAGCCGCAAGGACCAGGAAGTAGGCCGCCGTGATCAGACCAAGATCGGCCGCGTTCAACCCGAGCTCTGAGGCAAGACTGGCAGAGACGAGTCCATTGATGGTGCGAAACAGATAGGACAGGAAATAGCCCATGGCGAAGGGCAGAAACACCAGGGCGGCGAGCCGCCAGCCTGTGATCTCGCGGTGGCCTTGCTCTCCGGCTTCGGTGCCCTTGCGGCCGAAGGTGTAGGCCGACAACGAACCGCCGTGATCCGCGTGCTCGCGGGCGCGCTCAACGGCTCGCTTGTGGCGGGAGGCGAAAGGGATCCTCGCCGCCCTCCCCGGCGGCAGGCACGCCCCAGGACACCTCGGCGATCGAAGGCTCGGCACGGCGAAATTGAGCCGGAAATGGCTGGCTCACTTGACTGGCTCGCGCAGCGACATCGGGTCCCGTCTGTCGCTGCCTTTCCGACAAGTCACGCTGCAGCTGTTGGATCGCGCCAATCCGCATCGCCTGGTCGAAATCACGATCACCGCCCCTTGCTGCGCCCGTGCTCTCCTGATCCGCCAGCGACGTCAACGCCAGATGGTAGCGTGCATGAAGGGCGACCGTCTCATTGAGGGCCGCGATGTCGCGCTGAATCGTTTGCAGCTGCTGTTCCAGGCCCTGCAGGCGATCTTGCGCCGGCATCGGTCCATCCAGCGGCTGGGCTAGAAACCGTTCGAGCGCCTTTTCCACGACGATCGTGCGGTTCACGCATCTTTCCTCGGCTGCGCCGGCAAGGCGGGCGAGAATCTCGCTGGATAGCTGCAAAGTGAGTTTTTTCTTCATCGTTCGGACCTCATCCGGTCCGTCGATTAGGTCAGCTTGCCTGGCCTGGCACGCGCAAGATTCGAACATTCGGAGCCTGGCGGGTGGAAAGAAACTCTGGCGTAGATGCCAAGCTCAACCCGCGCGCTGGAACGGTCCCGATCGACGCTTCCTCCGCCTCAGGAGCCGGGCTCGCTCGACGGCGGTCTGACGAAATCCTCGGGGATTTCGCGCAGGAAGCTCTGCCCCTTCTGCAGCCGGCGGCCGAGCGCCTCCACAAAGCCTTCGAACCGCTCGCGTCCCTTGACCTGCGCTGTGGCCTGCGCTTCGGACGGCAGCGGGGGCGTCACGGTGAGCCAGAAGCGAACGAACAATGCGTGCGTCTCGGCAAGGATGCCGACATCACGCTCGAGCCGCTGCATCTGCCGCGACAGCCTGTCGAGCCGGCGTGTGAGCGCCGCCTCGCGCCGATCAGCCGCATCCGGCGACAGGAACGACTGAACCGCCGCCTCGACGATGGCCGAGCGCGAAAGCTTCCTGCGATCGGCGAGCTCTACGATCTGCCGCAGCAGCTCCGGCGGGAAGTAGACATTCATTCGATCCCGCATTGGTTTGTCCTCACAAGCCCATGTCATCGCGCGGGTCGAGCGCAGCCTGACGCGCAATCCCCGTCGTGCTCGCATCGCGTGAGCCGACCAGCTGCGGCGTCCCATCATCGTCATCGAACACGACAGAAAACTCGTCCGCCGGATCTACGCTCGTCGTTTCGCTCGCAATCGCTTCGTGCTGCGGCAGCTCCGGCTCGCGGCGCAAGCCGCCATTGGCCTGCTCGTCCCTTGTCTCGGGGGGCACCGTCAGCCGGGATCCGGCGAGCACGGGCGTAAGGGGCGCAAGCGATGACCAGTCATCCGCCCCCACAGACGCTCTGGTCCTGGCGATGTCCGGCGGCGGCAGGATGCGCGAGACCAGTCTCGCATCCTCGAAATATCGCACCTTCCTGGCGCGGATCGGTGGTGCGCCGGCGACCATCACGATCTCATCAGGCGCCGGCAATTGCATCACCTCGCCCGGCGTCAGGAGCGGACGCGGCGTCTCCTGGCGCGACACCATGAGGTGACCCAACCATGGCGCCAGGCGATGCCCGGCATAATTCTTCACGGCCCGCATTTCGGTTGCGGTGCCGAGCGCGTCCGAGACGCGCTTGGCGGTTCGCTCGTCGTTGGTCGCGAAGCTGACGCGGACATGGCAGTTGTCCAGAATGGCATTGTTCTGCCCATAGGCCTTCTCGATCTGATTGAGCGATTGCGCAATGAGGAAGCTCTTGATGCCGTACCCAGCCATGAAGGCGAGAGCGGATTCGAAGAAGTCGAGCCGGCCTAACGCCGGAAACTCGTCCAGCATCATCAGGACTCGATGGCGGCTCTGCTTTGCCTTGAGATCCTCGGTCAAACGCCGGCCGATCTGGTTCAGAACCAGACGAATGAGCGGCTTCGTACGTGAGATGTCGGATGGCGGCACGACGAGATACAGCGTCGCGGGCTCCTCCCCTGCAACCAGATCAGCAATGTGCCAATCACATCTCCCCGTGACAGCAGCCACCACCGGATCCCGGTAAAGACCGAGGAATGACATCGCCGTTGAAAGGACGCCCGAGCGCTCATTCTCCGATTTGTTCAGAAGCTCGCGCGCTGTCGATGCCACCACCGGGTGCGGCCCGGCCGCGCCCAGATGATGCGTCGCCATCATCGCCATCAACGTCGCCTCGATCGTGCGCCGGGGGTCGGAGAGGAACGCGGCAACGCCGGCCAAGGTCTTGTCGGGCTCGGCATAGAGAACGTGCAGGATGGCACCGACCAGAAGCGAATGGCTGGTTTTTTCCCAATGATTGCGCTTGTCGAGAGATCCCTCGGGATCCACCAGCACGTCGGCGACATTCTGGACGTCACGCACCTCGCAGGCCCCTCGCCTGACTTCGAGCAGCGGATTGTAGGCTGAGGCATTCGGGTTGGTCGGGTCGAACAGAAATATGCGGCCGTGCCGCGCGCGGAATCCTGCCGTGAGCTGCCAGTTCTCGCCCTTGATGTCGTGAACGATCGCCGATCCCGGCCACGTCAGAAGAGACGGCACCACGAGACCGACGCCCTTGCCAGACCGCGTCGGTGCAAAACAGAGCACGTGCTCCGGTCCATCATGGCGCAGGTAGCGCGCTCCCAACCGTCCCAGGACCACGCCGTCCTCGCCGAGCAGTCCCGCCTTGCGCACCTCGCCCAGCTCGGCCCAGCGCGCGGACCCGTAAGTTGCTGTGGCTTTCGCCTCCCGCGACCGCCACAGTGACATGCCGACCGCAACCGCAATAGACGCGAGACTGCCACTGACCGCGATAGCCCCACCTTCGGCAAAGATGGAGGGCGCATAGGCATCGTAGATGAACCACCACCAGAAGAAGGTCGGTGGGAAGTAGACTGGCCAGCCGGACAGCATGAACCATGGCGTCCCCAATCGCGGTTGGAAGGCGAGCCGCCAGGCCGTCCATTCGGTCGCGGCCCATATCGCAAGCAGGTTGATCAGCACGACGGCGAGTAATTGTGCCCATTGGATTCGGGTCGCAGGCATGTGGTGTCTCCCGAGTGCTAAAGACCGAGGTCGCGCTTGCGACCAAGCTGCCAGTCGATGCCAGTGGCCTTCGCAAGGCCCGTGACCTTCTGACCGAGCCGGTGATCGATGTCGCGCGACCACGGGACGAGGTAGAAACCGAGACCATTGTCGATCATGGCGAAGCGGCCGGAGGCCAGGACAAGCCGCTGGCGGTAGATGCCCGCAATCTGTTGGCCGGGGTCGACCTTCAGCTGCGGCGCGCCGTTGGTCGCCGACAGCCGCGCGCCCACGGATTCAAGCTCCTGCCTGCGTAGTGTCTTCAGAAGATCCCGTTGCGGGACGATCTGCTGGCCATGTCTCTGCGCCAGTCCCCGGTCCGCGAGATACTCTGCCCGGCTGCGCAGCGCGCTCCTCACCTCCGCGCCAAATCCGCCGAGGGCCAGGGAGACAGGTTCACGCTCGACCAGCCGATGATCGAGCCAGGTCGCTCCCTCGGCCTTGATCTGATCGGCCAGGGCTAGGTCCGAGCGCGTCGCCAGGACCAGGGTCGGCCGCGCCTCTTCCGCAGCGCCAAAGCGCCTGATCTCGGCAATGCCGCCAAGCTGAGGCGCCTGCGCAAAAGCCTCGATCCCGCGGAAGCGAACGTGGTGGGCACGGCCGTCGATGCCATCGATCACCGCATAGGCTTCGCCGGTCAGCTCGTCGTGGAGTCCACGATCGACCAACCGCCCCATGATCGATGATGGACTGTTGATCCCGTCGATGACGTAGTCCGCAGCGCTCCGCTCCTCACCACGGCGAGCGAACGCCTCATGCATGGTCCTGATGATATCACCACGCGTGCCGAGCTCGCGGAGCTGTCGCTCTGCGCCAAGCTCGACCATCCACTCGTTGGGTCCGGCCGCCGCTGCCAGTCCCAGGCGCTCGAGATATTGCAGGCGCCCTCGCATCAGGCGGTGGACCTCGGGATCAGGACCCGCTGCCACCCGCTGACGGAGATCGATGGCCCCCACCTCATCGCAGGCCATGCGGATTTCACGATCGAGCCGTGTCCAGCGATCCGCGGTGATCTCTCTTTCCAGTGCGTTGCGGATGTCGTGCTCAGGCTTCGGACCGAGCTCGAGCGCCACCAGCTCCTCGGCCCGGGAGCGCAGGCCCCGGCCGATATAGTCGCGGGCCATCACGAGATCTGCGCCCGTCTGATCGACACCGCGTACGAGCACATGAACGTGCGGATGGTCCGTATTCCAATGATCAACCGCGATCCACTCGAGACGCGTCGACAGATCAGCTTCCATCTGCCGCATCAGATCGCGCGTGAACGCTCTGAGGTCCACCATGTCGGCTGCGTCCTCTGGCGAGACGATGAAGCGGAAATGATGCCGGTCGTCGCTGCTCCGCGCCTCGAAGGCGGCCTCGTCGGCGTGATCAGCTCGCGCATCGAACATCCTTGCCGGCTCGCCGTCGCGGGTGACCCCCTCCCGCTTGAGATAGGTCAGATGCATCGCCAGCGGCGCCGACCGGAACGCGTGGCCCTTGTGCCTTGCGATGCGGGCCTTCACCGTGACGCGGCGGCCCGAGGCAAAGAGGCGCTCGCGACTGAAGCTGAGACGGCCGCGGCCGAAGGTCGAATGGGTGCGGGCCGGCCGGCGTCCGTCGATCACCGAGGGCAGTGTGACGTGCCCCGCGGCGTTCGCCGCGCGCAGGACGCGATTGATGAAGCTCCTGGCCTTCCTCTCACGCGCCTGACGTATGCGCCCCGGACGGATGCGGAATTCGCGCTCTCTGGTGCTCATGCGCGGCACCCCGCGGCAAGGATTGAGGCTATAGTGCCGAAAGCAGCATTGATGTTGTTGAGAAAGAGCATCAGCGCGACACGCGCTCCGACCGGACGGCACGGTTGAACGCGAGCCATGTCAATGGCTTGCTGATCAACAGGCGAGCCGCTTTTATCTTGCGATCGACCGTCGGCAGCTTGCGATCGACCGTCGGCAGCTTGCGGCTGGCTTTGGACCCTCGCCTCGGCTCTCGGTCTGACGCTCCGCGTCGGCCTGCCGGAAACAGTGGCGAAGCATCGGCGGCCGTGAAGACTGCGACGGACAATCATCATCGAGGCCGACGCATCGCACCGCATGACAACGTCACGAGGAATTCCGCTGCGGTCGGCTTTGTCATTCAAAGCCTCTCGTGCCGACCTCAATGACGACCGTTTCCGATCGCAGCGGCTGCTCATCAAAGTCGGCATGACGTTCGCAGGTCGTGCGCAGAACGCGTGCATCATCACGGCTGCCTCGTCCACACGGGAATGGCACGCCCGATGACGTCCGATGTCGCCGTCGGACCGAAATAGCGTCCATCCAGCGAACTATCCGATTGCCTGTTCATCAGAAAGAGCTCGTCACCGCCGATGATGCGGCAGCCACGCCAATCCGGTAGCGGCCGGCCCTGTCTGTCGCTCTCTTGCGCGATGCCGACTTCGACGTCATCAATCAGGATGACATGCTCGTGACGACAAACGGCTTGGCCTGGAAGAGCGAGAATGCGCTTCAGCATCGGTACGCCCCTGGGCAGGTAGCCTTCGTCCGCAAGCCATCCGGCCAACACGCCGTGGGGCAGGACAACGACGATCTCGTTGGTGACCCATTGCCGGACCGGCCGAACCAGATAGAGGCCGATCGGAACGCTGCCGGAGACATTCCAGATGAGCAGCGGACGCAACCTTGGTCGCCCGACCTCCGTCACGAGCCACACCCCGGCGAGTATCGCGACGCCAATGGCAAGCCCTTTCGTCATGGCATGATCGTCCTTCGATGCAGCCAGGCCCGATGGCGCAGATCCGTGTAGGGACGCGGCGGTTGTCCGACGGCCATGCGGTTCTGAACGTGCCACCAATGATCCGGTGCGACATCCGCCGGATCGATGCCGAGCGCCTCGATCGCGTCGATCTGCTGCAGCACCCGCTCGACCTTCGGCCAGCCAAACACCTGCAACAGGATCGCTGCTCCCGGAGCGACGAAGGGCACGGTCGCACAGGCTTCTCCGGGGCCAACGGCCTGCAGAACGTTGATCCGCGACAGCACCGTGCCGTAATCGTTCGACGACCAGCGCACGAACGCAAAGACGCTTCCCGGCGCGAACGCGACCTCCCGGCGATAATGGTCGAGGCGGAGCTCCCGCACGGTTCGACCGAAGCGTATGCGGTTTTCAATCTTTCCCTGCAGCCATAGCAATTGGACACGCGTCAGCTCGCTCATTGGCAAACTCTGAGGTTGACGAAATCTGGACGGCTCTGCGGGCCGGGAATGAGGAAACCGGGGGCGTCTCGCGCGGTCTCCGCTGTCGACAGCAGGAGAAGCCAGCGTGCACCGGCGTCCCAAAGCGCGGGCCCGTTAGACAAAATCCGAAGGATTTTGCGGTTAGGTAAGTTAGAAGGCGGAAAGGACGCGCCAGACCAAAGGCTTAGGGTCGACTTCGGTCCCCGATGGCACGACGATCCGGTCCTCGATGGCACGCGTCCTCCGGTCCCCGATAGCACGAGACAATTCACAGCTTGTCCCCTGCGGAGCTCGAGGGGTGATGCTTGGCGAAACGCCTTGCGACCGGGTCAGTAACGGCGGCTGCGAAGTTCAGCCGTTCGGTGCCGTTTGGATCGCGGGTGAGGACCAGCTCGTAGCCCGGCAGGCGCTGACGGCGGACGATTTCGCGAAGATCGTAGGCGAAATGCTTCAGCGGCGAGAGGCTGCCGGACTTGGCATGCAGATAGCGGAGATCGAAGCTCCAGCCGCCATCCTGATGGCCGCCATGCTTGCGCACGAGGCGGTACAGCCAGCGCTCCAGCCCGCCCGTCAGCGCGAAATAGGCCCGATCAATCGTCAGCACGAGCGCGTCATCGATGACGCCCGAATAGAACCAGTCCGGCAGGATCAGCTGCAATCCGGACGGCCTGCCATGGGCATCCGCCGTCTCCTTCCACTCGTTGATCCAGGAGAAGCGGTGCCGCCGCCGCTCGGCCGGCTGACGAATCGAGGTGAGCACGGTCGTCGACTGCAGCCGATCAAGTCCTGCCTTCAGACGGTCGTAGTCACGCACGCCGGTGCCGCGACCGACAAACGTCAGGATCTCATACGGCGTGGCGGCCATCAGGCGCGACGTCTTCAGTCCGGCGTCGCGAGCCTCGACGATCTGTGACGCCGCCCAGATCAGAACATCCGCATCCCAGATCGTCGCCATGCCATGTTCGGGGACGGCCTCGACCCGAATGGCGACAGGCCCCGCGCGGAAGTAGATCGGCACGACGCGCTTGCTCTTGGCCAGCGAGAAGAACGGATAGGCCATCAGATCCTGCGCATCGCGCGGCGCCAGATCGCCAGGCAGCGCGCGAAACAGATCGAGCTGATCGCGCTCGGACTTGCGCAAACCTCGCACGTTCAAGCCCGCCCAGCCCGCGACGCGCGACGCTCCTGCCCTGCATAGGGAATGAGACCTGGATGTCGCTTCGCCGGCAGAACGGTGCCCTGGCCGGGATCAGCCGTCGACGTCTTGGTGCCGCGATCGGCCCAGGCTTTCAGATCGTCGAGCGCATACACGACGCGGCCGCCGATCTTGCGATATAAGGGGCCGGTGCCGTAAGTGCGGTGCTTTTCCAGGGTGCGGCCGGACAGACCAAGATAACGCGCAGCTTCGGGTGTACGAAGAAAGCGCGGCGGGGAACCGGCTATCTGATCGGGCATCGAGCATCCTCCGGGACAGGTTCGCGCCCTCGCGGGTCGTTCGGCGCGTCGACGGACATGATCGACGCGCAGGGCAGCGAGGGGGGATGCCGGAGATCGAGGGGCGCGGTTTCGGCACCCCCTCGCCTCAAGGAAGCGACTCGTCTTTGCCGCGGCGGGCGCAGCCTTTGTGACAGCCCCTATCGGCCACGAGCCGTCTTTTCATCGGTGACCGGTGCGGCTGAGCATAGGAGGCCGATCAGTGGCATGCTGAATGCCGCGCTCAAGGGCAGTTCCGAAAATCCTGGGATAGCGATCGCCCGCCCACTGCCATTGGGCGAGCTCGCAGACCCACCGGCAGGATCAAGCGCGAGCGGCAGCCAGATGACGCCTCAGGCGCGACCCAGGGACGCTCCGCGTGCGGCTTCCGCCCTGATCTCTTGTCCACGCCCTCAGTCGCCCGGAGAAGGATCTGAGTGCCGGCCAAGACCGTGGATCGCGGCGCATGCCGCAAGGCGGCTTCGAAGCTGGCTGAAGCTGCGCCGCATGCGTTCGATCGCTTCTACCGCAACTTGAGTTCGGTTGCCTGCGTATGATCTCGCAAGCCCGTTCAATCCATGCTCGCGACGGACCGCGGTTGTTTCCAATCCAAGCGGGCCTGCCGCAGCCTCAGGAGCTCAGAGCTACGTCTGATCCGATCCGCGTAGCAACTGATGATAACCCTTCTCAGACATCCACCTCGCCCGCGCCAGATGGCTATCGAAGGCGCGGCGGGCACGCTGGGGTTCGTTGACCGGATCGATGTGCAAGACGAGCCGGGCAACCTCCTCCCAGTCCGCGCCCTCGGATGTTGCATCCAGAAGGCGGAGATAGGTCACAACATGTTCCTCATCATACGATGTCAGAACGGAATCGGTCGGCGCGAGGTCGGCGACAGCGGGATCGAGCGGCGGAATGGGCATTGGTCAGAACCTGTTCGGAGCGAACACAACCTGTCGACCTGAAAAAGCAGCACAGACCCCATCGAGATCCAGGCACGAGACCGCTTTCCAAACGTCTTCAGCTGTCGCTCCCGCGTGAGAGAAAGATGTCCGTGTTGAAATGCCGGCAAAGCCGGAGCTGTTTGAGAAGAAAATTCGACGCGTCTTTGCCGCCACCATGAAGCGCTTGCGTCTAATCCAAGGCGTTTTGCTGCAAGCGCTCGCTCACGCTTGGCTCGTAGCCTGCGTTCGTGTAGCCGACGCACGTCCACATTTCATCTCGAGAATAATACTCACGGCCGATGTTGCCAAAGCGCGGGCGACCGCTCGCGAATTCCCGCGCGGGGGAGGGCTGACGATCGGTATCTGAGAACCGTCTTTCCAAATGGAGTTCCGTGAGCGGCAGGGTGGCCACGACCTCTCGCCGCCAAACAGGAGCGCACAGCGCTGTGCAATCCAGCTCTCGATCGAGCTCAAGACCAAGCGCTCCCGTTCAGGTTCCCGAACCGCCCGGCCCAGAGATTGAGGACGACGATGTAGTTGCACCCAAGGCGTAGCGGCTTCACTTTCAGCCGCCGGACTGGAATCAATGCGGCATGCCTACACTCACCCGTCGCCGCGATCCGCACTCGCCAAACGAGACCTGGCGCATTTACTTCGGAGACGTCGAGGCAGGAACGATTGCAGAGCGCCCCGAAGGCCCCTCCGGTTCGCCCGTCTGGCAGTGGTTCTGCGGCTTCTATCCAGGCAGTCATCCAGGCGAGCAACAGCTCGGCCGCGCCAGCACCTATGAGCAGGCGCGCGACGCGTTCCAGGCAGCATGGAACGTCTTCCTATCGAATCGGTCGCAGCAAGATTTCGACGAATGGCGCCAGCACCAGGCCTTCGTCGCCTGGAAGGATCAGATGCGGGAGGCCGGATGTCCTCTGCCGACCCAAACCAAGTCAGGTGGCTCGCGCTGCTTCTGCGGCGCGGTGATCGACCTGAAGACAAGTACCGAGCACATCTACTCTCACCACATGCCGACCGCGAGACGCTTGGTTCCGGGATCATCTTGACGATGTGCAATCTCTACTCGATCACCACCAACCAGGCCGCGATCGCCGCACTTTTTCGGATCGTTCGCCAGTTCGCGGGCAATCTCCCCTCGATGCCGGGCGTCTTCCCCGACTATCCGGCTCCGATCATTCGCGGCACCGGAGATGACCGCGAGATGATGATGATGCGGTGGGGAATGCCGCCACCTCCGCGGACTGGCGGGCCACCCGTGACCAACATCCGCAACACGTCGTCTCCGCATTGGCGCGGCTGGCTCAAGCCCGAGAACCGGTGCCTCGTGCCTTTCAACAGCTTCGCCGAATATGCGCCCGAGCCGAACCCGGAGACGAAGAAGAAGGACGTCGTCTGGTTTGCCTTGTCTGATGATCGCCCCTTGACCAGCTTCGCGGGCATCTGGACCGAGTTCAAAGGCGACCGCGGCACGAAATCCAAGCCGCTGCCAGGCCCTCATTTGGTCTACGGCTTCCTGACCACGGAACCCAACGCCGTGGTCGCACCTATCCACCCCAAGGCGATGCCGGTCATCCTGACGACCGAAGAAGAAAGGGAGGTCTGGCTGCGTGCGCCATGGAACGAGGCCAAGGAGCTGCAACGTCCATTGCCCGATGGCGCGCTCGAGATCGTCGCACGCGGGCCGGCCAAGGAAGATATACCTGCGGCCTGAACGAGCCGGCGGATTTCACAAAGACGGGCTCGCCTTGCGCCCCAACCCTACAGCTCCCGGCGACAACCTTTTCCGCGTCCGAGACTCGAAGCGCTCGCTCGTGTGGAGTCATCGGGTGGCGTTGTAGCGTCGCTGCCGCGAAGCTGATGGAACCAAAGGAAAACGATTCTAGACCACGCGGCACGGCTTCGGACAGCTGGACTGCAAGACGATCGGTCGCGCTCAAAGTGGTCGGGCCCTGCCAAGCATCGCAGAGGTGAGCCTGCCAGATTTCGGCATCTACACGACGAGCTCACGATCCGCAGCCTCGTGCGTCCGGCCCGAGGTCGGAATGAATGATCGCCGCGGGGCGAACGCCTACCACGATAGAGATCAAGGGAATCGAAGCCGCCTTACGCGAGGCGCCGCTTGCTCCTGGGAACCTCTTTGCCCTGGGATCTTCTTTGAAGAGAAGGCGCGGCGATCAGCCGCCAGGGCGCGGAGCGCGAAAGAGCAGCCGCAGGAGCGCCGCCTTGCGGCGCGGGACCGACTGCGATCGCGAGACCGGTCAAGAGGGCAGCCGCAGGAGCGTCAGCTTGCGACGGCGAAGCCGGGACGCGGGACCGACTGCCCCCGGCGAGCGATACATCATGATGCGCCAGGGATGAAAGCCGAATGGCGGAGACGCGTCCATACTTGCTAGCGACTCCGTTCACGACAGCCCGGCCGGCGCGACCCTTTTACCATCTTCACCCTCGATCTGCCCTTTAGAACACGCGCGATTATGTCCCGCTGCCGAACCCGCTCTCAGGGATCTGGCAGAACAGCAAGCCATAGACTTCGGCGGACATACCCATCCTGCCCTCGAAGGGCAAAGCTATGGGTCGATCAGGGCACCGGGATGTGTGGAATGCGAACCCGGTTCGCCTTGCCAGACGTGCTTCGGTCCTCCATCCACAGTACGCCAGCATGGCCGAGCAATCGACGGAGCCAATCCATTTCTGGTTTAATGGCCACTATTCGGTGCCCTCGTAGCCGAGACGAGGCAATGTCGCTCCTGAGAAGGACGGCGGCCCCCCATGATGAGTGACGGCCGCGTATCGATTGGGAGGAAGGCACTAGAGCGACTCCCTTAGCATCGTTGCGCTTGGGTCGACGACGAATAGACACCTCGGCACCTTTCTGAGTCGAGTGCGTGCGCGTCAACGGCACGCCGCGCGACTATTTCAGGAGCGCTGAGTTGGCACGGCCGAGAGCCTGATTCGAGACGTCGCCTCACGGACCTTCTCGGCTGGCGCTCGCGACGTCCGCTCCCGGAGCGAACCGGAAGCAGGCCGTCAAAAGGACCATAGGAACGCTTTTGACCCGAAGCTGACCGCAAGCAGGCTATATTTCGTCGACGATCGCTTTCTTCAAAATTGCGATCCGGCTTTCATCACGCTTGTAAAAGGTCCACTGTTTCACGCGTTTGGCGCGGAGAAAGCCGGCCTGAGACAGAACCTTCAGGTGCTCGCTGACGGTTGGCTGACTGACGCCAAGTTTCTCTGCGATCAGAACACCGCAAACGCCGTCCTCAACGAGATCGCCATCCTGTTGGGCCCTGAAATGACGTTTCGGAGACTTCAACCACTCCAAAATTAGGCGACGCCGATCGTTGGATAGTGCTCGCAAGGCCGCATCCAAATCATCCAATAACTTAGGCATATTGCTAATTAACGAAATATCTGGATACATGTCAACCGATGCTTCTTTCAACGGTGAAGGCATTTGGAGGCGCGATGACTGTTCAGTTCGACGGGCTCAGCAGGGAAAACATCTCCTATTGTGAGCAGCTCATCCGTCCTTACATACGGCGCACGCCGATCTTCGAAATCGACCCGTCCGATGTCGGCGTCTCGGCTGGCAAGCTCTTGCTCAAGCTTGAGCTCATGCAGCGTTCGGGCTCTTTCAAAGCCCGCGGTGCATTCGCAAACCTGCTGACTCGCGATATCCCTAAAGCCGGCGTAGCTGCAGCATCGGGAGGGAACCATGGTGCGGCCGTCGCTTATGCAGCCATGCAGCTTAAGATCCCAGCAAAAATCTTTGTCCCTACTGTTTCGTCGCCGTCCAAAATCGAACGCATCCGCTCGTACGGTGCCGACCTTGTGGTCGAAGGTGATCGGTATGCCGACGCGCTCGTTGCAAGTGAGAATTGGGTACGAAAATCCGACGCGCTGCCAGTGCATGCGTTCGATCAGGACCAGACGATTCTCGGTCAGGGTTCCATTGGAGTTGAGCTTCAAGAGCAGGCTGCCGATATAGAAACGTTGCTCGTTTCTGTTGGTGGAGGGGGCCTGATCGCTGGAGTCGCAGCTTGGTACGCTGGACGTATCAAAGTTATCGGGGTTGAACCCGCCGCTTCGCCTACGCTGACTACGGCCTTGGAAGCCGGACGTCCTACAGATGCAGAGGCGGGGGGTGTCGCAGCCGATTCGCTTGCGCCGCGTCGAGTAGGTGATCGCGTTTATCCAATTGTTCAGAAATATGTCGACGGTGTCGTGCTCGTGACGGATGATGCAATCGTTGCATCACAAAAGGCACTTTGGGAAAGATTGCGGATCGTGGCAGAACCAGGTGGGGCTGCCGCCTTCGCGGCACTGCTGTCCGGCACCTATAAGCCATCGAAAGGAGAAAGGGTCGGCGTCATTATAAGTGGCGGCAATACAACGGCCGTGAACTTCACCTGAGTTTCAGGCGATCTCCGCTTTTGGCCCGAAGCGCAAGTGCCCGAACGCACGGGAATTCCGGAGCTGAGGGCAGACCGGCTGTGCCCTCGGCCTGCGGCCACGCCCGTGGTTGACCCAGAGCCGACGTCGCGAATTTATGTTAGTTCTTTAGAGCCGGCGGGAGTTTTTATGAGTGCCCGATAGCGCAATCTCGAGCCGTTTACGACCTGAGGTGCGCGATCAACCTTAAGCTCCTGATACAGCGCCCGTATGGTTACCGGGTCCGGATGTTCGAGCGTAACAGACTCCAATCGCGCGTCCAGATCAGCTATTGCGGCCATCGCCCTAGGTTTTCCGCGCCTATTAATAATTGAGGGAACCGCACCATCCAGTGGAAGCGAGCCGTCATTTGGGACTACGAAATCAAAGGAAGGATTGACTGGCGGCAGAGGCACCTTCTCTCCGAACACGTTGCCGTAAGCTGCCGTGAGCAGATTAATCTCGTCGGTTCGCGCGACCCAGCCGCGCAAGCGCCTGCCATCCTCCCAATCGGATCTGACCTTGTGATGATCGTCGAGACCGAAACAACCGCGCGCGGTTCGGTGGATCGGCGTTAGCTTGGCCGCCGTGCGCTCCCGTCCAGCGCGCCGCCGGGTCGGAGGGCGATACAAACTTGGGCGTGACCTCCGTCGC